>NZ_JACJSJ010000137.1 GCF_014698115.1 Nostoc sp. FACHB-973 | reverse complement strand
CCACCCCGCCAAAGCTGCGCTTTGTCTCCCCTCCCCGCAGGCGGGGAGGGGATTAAGGGGTGGGGTGCAATGACTGTGGAAATCATAACTAATTACCCGGACATGATATCATTTCTCTAACTGTCCAATGCGTTTGATTTGTAGGAGATTCCAGTCATCTTCAGAATAGGGCGTGCTAAACCAGGCATCTAATATTTCTTTGGCGATCGCTTCTGTAGTTGCACGTAAACTTAATACTAGGACATTGGCATGATTCCAGATGCGGGCACCCCGTGCCGTCTCAGCATCATGGCACAAAGCAGCACGTATCCCAGAGACTTTGTTGGCCGCAATAGATGCACCAGTACCAGTCCAACAAAAGACAATTCCCTCATCTACTTTCTGAGTTGCTACTGCCAAAGCAACCTTACTACTACTGATAGGCCAATCAACATCTCGATGATCCTCCGCTAGGGAACCGAAAGGTATAACTTCATGCCCACGCCGCTTAAGTTCTTCGAGTACTGTGTCGGTAAGGTTAGTGCGTTCATCACTGCCAATAGCGATTTTCATGCCTTCCCCTCTAAAATTAGCCTGCCATATTGTCTCATCTTACGATAAATAGCGACAGTTAATCACCTTTTAACCGTCGCTACAATTAGGTGAAATCATATTCAAGATGAGGTATCGCTGAATTTGAATATGAAATTCAAAAAGAAACTCTTCTCACCTCCTCCTCTCTGCGACTCTGCGCCTCTGCGTGAGACTAATTCATATCCTCCCCTCACCAACCCCTCCCCCAAATCAACCATCTATGATTGCACTTCTTGATGCCCTTTTGGTTTAATAAAACGCTCTGTCGTCTCCTTAATCACAATATACAAAATTGGCACTATAAACAAACTCAAAAAAGTCGCAATTAACATGCCGCCAAACACTGCGGTTCCCAAAGATTGACGACTACCTGCTCCTGCACCTGTAGCGACAACCAAGGGGTAAATCCCTAAAAGAGTAGAAAAGCCAGTCATCAAAATTGGGCGTAAACGCTCTTGTGAAGCTTCAATTACTGCTTTGGTAATGGAAAGCCCTTGCTCTCGTAATTGGTTAGCAAATTCCACAATCAAAATACCATTCTTACTAGCCAAACCAATTAACATTAGTAGGCCAATTTGACAGTAAACATCATTAGAAAAACCTCGTAAAGATTGAGCTATCAGCGCTCCAAAAATAGCTAAGGGAACTGACAACAGAATGATGAAAGGGTCAATGTAGTTTTCGTATTGAGCAGCTAGTACCAAAAATACAAATACCAATCCTAATCCAAAAATCAGAGGCGCTAAGCTGCCAGAATCAATTTCTTCTAATGCAGTTCCTGACCACTCGTAACTAAAATCTGCTGGTAAAACTGCTTTAGCAACTTGTTCCATTGCCTTAATAGCGTCTCCAGAACTAGAGCCGGGAGCTGCGGCACCATTAATTTCAATTGAGCGGAACAAATTATAGTGATTTATCGTTTGCGCTCCCACAGTTGGCGTCACTTTGACTAAGTTACTCAAAGGAATCATTTGATTCTTTTGGGAACGAACGTAGAGTTTCCCAATATCTTTGGGATTAGAACGAAACTGTTGATCTGCTTGGATATAAACGCGATAACTGCGCTGCTGAAGATTGAAATCATTCACATATTGTGAACCCAAAGCAGTTTGTAAAGTACTGAAGACATCATCTATAGAAACTTGCAGTGCTTTGGCTTTATTGCGGTCTACTTCCACAAGTAATTGTGGTGTATCTGCGGCAAAGGTACTGAATACAGCTTGTAATCCTGGTGTTTGATTGGCGCGACCGAGTAATTGCCCCATCGACTGCACCAAATTTTCTAAGCCAGTATTACCTCTGCGGTCTTGTAGCTGAAAGACGAAGCCGCCAAAGTTGCCTAAACCCTGAATTGGTGGTGGATTTACCGCAAATATCCTGGCTTCTGGAATAGATGACAATTTACCCTGCAATTTGCCAATTATCGCCTGTACTGATTGATCGGGTCTTGAGCGCTCGTCCCAAGAGTTTAAGGTTGTAAATATGATACCGCTGTTAGCGGTGCTACCACTAAAACCAAATCCGCCGATCGCAAAAGTCCCCAGCACTTCCGGAATTGTTAGGATTTCTTTTTCTACTTCGGCAATCACATCGCTGGTATATTGCAGCGAAACGCCTTGGGGTCCTTGGATAATTGTGATGAAATAACCTTCGTCTTCATCTGGAAGAAAGGCTGTCGGTACTGTGGTGTACAGCCAAGCAGTCATCCCCAAGGAGACGATAAACAACCCAATGATGACGCTTTTGAAGCGGGTGAGAAAATTCAGCGATCGCTTATAATTATGCTGTGTCCAGTCGAGAAACCGATTAATCTGGTCAAAAATCCAACCCAGCCAGCCCGAAGTTCTTTGTCCTTGACGCAGCAGGACCCCACACAAAGAAGGCGTCAAAGTCAAAGCCAAAAAAGTTGAAATCGCAATGGAAAAGGCAATGGTCAGAGCAAATTGCTGATAAAGTGCGCCTGTAGTTCCTGGGAAGAAAGCCACTGGTATAAACACCGCCATCAACACCAGTGAAGTTGCAATCACCGCCCCAAACAGTTCCGCCATAGATTCGCTAGCGGCTCGGCGAGGACTTATACCTTTATCCTTAATAAAGCGGCTAATTTGCTCCACGATCACGATCGCATCGTCTACCACCATCCCAGATCCTAAAGTCAGACCAAACAAAGTCAAACTATTAATGGAAAAGTTAAATACTTTGACGAATACAAATGTCCCAATTAAGGAAAGTGGAATTGTCAACGCTGGAATTAAGGTAGTTCGCCAGTCTTGCAAAAACACAAAAATTACAAGTACAACCAGCACCACTGATTCAATCAGAGTCTTGACCACTTCTGCCATCGATTCTTCGACGAACATTGTGGTGTCAAAAGCTACCTGATATTTCATTCCTGGGGGAAAACTCGGAGCCAATCGTGCAATTTCGTCTTTGACTCCCTTGGCTACATCCAAGGCATTACTACCAGGAACCTGATAAATCCCTAAACCGATCGCATCTTTGCCACGAAATCGCAGAAATGTGTTGTAATTTTCTGCACCTAGTTCTGCTCTGCCGACATCTTTGAGCTTAACTAATGTGCCATCATCTTCTGTTCTCAGGACAATTTCGCCAAATTCCCCTGGTTCTGTTAATCGGCTGGAAGCACGCACATCAAGTTGATACCTTTGTCCTTCAGGAGCCGGTTCTTGTCCAATTCTTCCTGCACCCACCTGAAGGTTTTGTTCCGATAAGGCATTTGCCACATCCTGAGTTGTTAATCCCCGACTAGCAAGCCGACTCGGATCTAACCACAGACGCATAGCGTAGCGGCGTTCGCCAAAAACTTGGGCATTACTGACACCTTTGACTCTTTTTAAGGCATCTGCTAAGTAAAGGTCAGCATAGTTGCTTAAGAATATATTGTCGTATTCATTATTTTCCGCGAATAAACCAATTGCTAAGAGAATGTTGCTAGACTCTTTTGATACTCGCACTCCCGTGCGTTGCACCGACTCTGGTAATTGCGGTTGGGCAATAGAAACACGATTTTGCACATCCACCGCCGCAATATCTTTATTCCGCGATGAATCAAAGGTGGCTGTAATGGTACTGGTGCCATCATTACTGCTGCTGGATGTGAGATATCTCAGTCCTTCAACCCCGTTGATTTGCCTTTCTAAGATATTGGTAACACCGCTTTCTACAACTTCAGCACTAGCTCCGCTGTAGTTGGAAGTGACACTGATTTGAGTGGGACTAATTTCTGGGAACCTGGCGATCGGGAGTGTTGCAATACTGATTAATCCTATTAAAAGGATAAGAATGGCGCAGACCGATGCAAAGATTGGCCGCTTAATAAAAAAGTCAACAAACATAGTTTAGAAAATGGGCATTGGGTATTTGGCATTGGGCATTGGGCATTGGGTATTGGGCATGGGGCATTGGGCGTGGGAAGAAGCAGGGGGGCAGGGGGCGGGGGGCAGAGGGGAAGATTTTCTCCCCTGCTCCCTGCTCCCTGCTCCCTGCTCCCTGCCTCCCCATCTCCCCACTCCCCACTCCCCTCTTTTCCTAAAAATTCCGACTACCGACTGTTTCAGGTGCAGGAGTGATGGGGGCGCCATTGGTGAGGTTGAGAATACCTGAAACAACAATTTTGTCGCCAGGTTTTAGTCCTTCCATAACTTGATAATTATTGCCCTCAATAACTCCCAACTTCACGGGTTTTTGCTGAGCTACTAGTTTTGGCGCTCCGGGTTTCGAGTTTTCTGCCGGCGCTTCAGCCACAAAGACAAATGTCTCGCCACCCAGGCGAGATACTGCTGTCACTGGAATTAAAATTCCTGGGCGTTCCTCCCAGATCACTTTGGTTTGTACTGACTGGCGATTAAGCAGTTGCCTTCTAGAATTGCCAAAGTTGGCTTTAGCCAAAACTGTTTGGGAATCTAAACTCGCATCTGGGGAGATGAAACTGATTTTACCTGTGGCTATGGCTTTGCCTTGGGTATCCAGCATTTGCACGGGTAATCCCAAGCGCAACTTTTTGGCTTCTTCTAGGGGAACGGCAATATTCAGTTCTAATGAATCATTCCTAGTTAGTGTAGTGAGCTGATCTGCTTTTTCTACGTAATCTCCGACTTTTGTGGGAATATCACCAACAATGCCAGTAAAAGGAGCTAGGACTTTTGTGTATTGCAGTTGGATTTGGGCAGCTTGGACTTGACCGGCTGCTTGAGTGACTTGCGATCGCGCTTGGGCAATTTCTTCTGGGCGAGAACCATTTTCCAGTTGTCTTAAGTTCTGTTGCTGTTGTTCTACAGCAGCAGCTAGCTCATTGATACTAGAATTTCTGCTCTTTTTGAGTTGGTCTAAACGCTTCTGGGCTACTACAAGGGCAGCTTCAGCACTTTGCTGTTCTTTGAGATATCCATCTAAAGTATCTTGGGAAACAGCGCCCTCTTTTCTCAATTGGTCGTATCGCTTAGCTCGTGATTGGGCTAGTTCTAGATCTGATTTAGCTGAATCAATTTGAGCCTCAGCCTGAGCAATTTCTTCTGGTTGCGCTCCTGCTTGGGCATCTTTGAGACGAGCTTGGGCTTGGGCTAACTGCGCTCTGGCTTGGGCAACTTCTTCAGAGCGCGTACCTGCTTTCAGTTCAGCAAGACGCGCCTGGGCTTGTTGGAGTGCGCCTCTAGCTTGTAATAACTGGGCTTGGGCATTATCACTTTCCAAGGTCAGAATAACTTGCCCTTGTTGCACTCGGTTGCCCTCTTTGATGAAAATTTGGGTAATTCGTCCTTCAATTTGTGGCTTAATCATTACCGAGCGTGGAGCTTCTAAGGAGCCAAGAAACTGGGAACTTTCTTGGGTAGTTTCTGTCTCCACAGTTGCTAGCTTTACGGGAATCGCCATAGGTTGACGAGCAGCCGCCTGATTACCCGATGCTCCATTGCTAGCACTGCTAGTTTGCCACCAGCGCCAACCAAAACCAACACCTGCTATGAATAGAATAATTCCCAACAGCAGAGGCCAACGTCGCTTTCGAGGTGGCTTGGGCGATCGCTCTGGCAACGATCCGGACTCTTGACTGGAATCATTAACAGTAGGCTGTTCTATTTCAACAGGAAAGGAAGATTCAGGGAACTCAGAATGGGACATTTTCGTTTTCTCGTCTTGTGGATTTAGACTTGAGCAATCTTACTTACGTCAACGAAGAGGAGGGTATTGGGAGTGTGGGAGGTGTAGGAGGTGTGGGAAGCATAAATTCTCTTTCTCCCCACACTCCCCACACTCCCCCATCTCCCTCATCTCCCTCATCTCCCCTGTACTCGATCTCTGCTTCTGGGGCAAAGCAACATATCCGCAAAATCATGCAAAGATGGTTTCAAATCAATATCTGAGCGCACTGTAATCTTCTCCTCACCCTTGTTTTAGTACACAACCAGCTGTTCAACCAGCAATTTCTCAGTCTCGTATCAAGTCGGACGTGCAACCTGATGCTAGGTTTTTCATTAGTGTTTGCAAGCGCTTGCTTACATATGTGTGTAAGTATTAGGTTGCATTATAACTACATAGTAAAGAAGATTGGTGATGCTAAAAATGAGTTTACCGCTCTTAAGTATTACTGAATATTGGTCTCAAGGAAGAAAAGGGTAGCGATCGCTAAATTAATTCAGACCTACTAACCAAGATTGGGAGTTTCATTGATTTATCCTCACCAAGAAAGAAACACAATCAGTGTTTTTTATAGTGTTATTGATCTAGAATCGTCTTTCTAATCGATTTCAACTTCCTACACTTAGGTCACCCGATCGGGTGATTTATTTTTTCCTCATTGGGGCTTTGTCTGTCGAGTGGGGAGTGTGGGGAGGTGGGGAGTGTGGGGAGAAAGAGAAGTTATAGGGAGCAACGCGATTTTGTGAGATGGGTAAGCAGGGGAGGCAGGGGAGGCAGGGGAGGCAGGGGGAGAGGAAGAAATTAAGTGTATTTATCAGATATTTAGTATCAAAAAATACTTAAATTTCCTCTTTACTCCCCCTGCTTCCCCTGCTCCCCCTGCTCCCCCTGCTCTTTTGACGATGATCTCACTTCTTCGCGTTGCTCCCGAAGTTATACTTCCCACACCTCCCACACCTCCCCCTCCTCCCACACTCTCCATGCCCTTCAACCATCCACAACAGATTTCTTGGAATGCAATTTTGGTAAAATACCCCCGATTGATTGTTGATTGGTAACAATCTGAGATAACAGCCACTCATAGCGATCGAGTGCTTGCTCTAAGGAATAGTTTGCTTCGGCGAACTGTCTGCCTGTGTGACCTAGCTTTGCTGCTAGAGTCGGATTGGTATATAAATCTTTTACTGCATCTGCTAAAGCATGGGGTGATTCTGGCTCCACAATTATGCCACCACCACTAAGTGCGATCGCTCTAGCAGCAGTACCACTGGCCGGAACTGAACCCACAATCGGGCGACCACTCGCCAGCAGGAGTGGTATTTTTGAAGGCATATTGAACGAAATAACATTGTGTTTTTGTACAATCAGCCCCACATCTGATGCTGCTAGCATTTCTGGTAATTCTTCTCGCGGCTGCAAAGGTAGCAGCAAGACATTATCCGCTCCATTTAATAGACAATATTCTTGCAACCTTTGCAACGCTCTTGATTCACCAACAATCACAAAAACAATATCTTTAATCTGACGCAAGCAAGCTGCTCCTTGTATAACTGTCTCTAAACCTTGTGTGAGCGCAATGTTTCCGGAATAAAGTACTACAAATTTCCCATCTAGTTGATGTCTAGATATCCAGGAGTTATTATTTTTTGATAAAGGGCGAATGAAATTTATATTCACCCAATTGGGAATACAAACAATTTTATTAACAGGTACTCCCTTATTCACTAAATTCTCAGTAAACCCATCGGCAATGACGCTAATTGTGTGTGCAGTCCGATATGCAAATTTCTCTAAGGCTGCAAGAATTCGGATCATCCACTTGTTTTTCAGTAGCCCAATACGCACGGCAGCTTCTGGTAAAATATCTTGCACATTCAGAACTAGTGGGCAATTGTATAAACAACTAAGTATTGTTGCTGGTAAAATACCTAGTAGAGGCGGAACTGTTAAAATAATCGCATCTGGACGTTCCCCTTTAAAAGCTTGCGGTAAGCTGGTGAAAACAAAACTCAACTCCAATAACAGCCGATCTACGATATTGGGTTTAGACTTAATTCGCACGTAACTTCGTTGGATTGTGACGCCGTTTTTTTGTTCAGTAACGTACCACTTACCCCGATATTCATCGTAAATCTGGCGCTCAGGATAGTTGGGCATTGCAGTGATCACTCGCACTTCATGACCTCGCTTTACTAGTCCTTCTGCCAATTCGGTCATTAAGGGAGCAATTCCAATCGGCTCTGGATAATAGTTGTAGGAATAGATCAGAATGTGCATGAGCTATTTGTGAAGTTTGTAAAGACAGCCACAGATGAGCGGATTGATTGCTAATTCCAGTAGGGGCTGCTACTTTGTATTATTTAATTTAGGTTGTGAACAGGTTATGATTTTTTTAAATCATAATTGCAATCAATACTCTGAATAAATTTTCTATGTGGATTTTAACAGTTATTTAGTTATCAATTATTAGTTTTTTGGCTTGGATAAAGTCTCTCCAGCACACACTAAAAAGTTACGATTGTTCATTAATAAATGTTTACTGCTAACTGAATTTAAGTCACTGTTTATACGCATGATAACCGTTTATTCATCTAAAAGGGAATTTGATGCTTAATTTTACACTTAGGGGATTGTAGCATTATATTTAATCTCGTGTATGAAGCCTACATTCCGCCTTTTAAACTGGCACATGAAGTATTTTTAACCAAGTCATCAGTATTGCATTCTTTGGGAAGCATCCAATTTTTTCAGTAGTTTAAAGGCACTAACTTTAACACTGGTTTCTTGACTAGTTTCGTGTTTGAAGCTGTTACCAAAGAAAAAACTGCCATACTTTGCAGCATCACTTTGGTAGTTAAACTTGAAATCAACACCTTGAGCTAGGTTCTTCGCATTAGCAGAGATGCCTCCGGTTTTTGTTAGTCTACGCAAAGCTAAAAGAGTCTTGATTGCTGTGTTAGAGGCGATTTTAGCGAAAATCTTTTGATTCCGTGGGCGTAGCCCACCCCACCTATCGCCCCAATATTCACGTAAGTATTGTAGCGATGCCTAGTTTTTGCTTGCCTACGCAAACTAGCTGATAAGGCTCAATGATAGATTCATTGGTTCACTGAACTATTGGAGTTAGAATAGAAATTCATTAAACTAACATTTGGCAACCTCGAACTAGGATGCTCTACTTTCTAGCAAGAGGCTTGCTTTTTCTTCAGAGTTGAACCTACACCTAACATGCCAAATGCCAGTAAACCCAGGATGGAAGCAGGTTCAGGAACTTTGGATACCTGAATAAAACCAGAATTTTCATCTAGTGTTATTGATGTTCCCTGTTGGTTGACATCCTGACGTAATCGTAAAGATTCGCCAACGGTTCCAGAAAAGAAGTTTTCTCCGATTACACCTGTTCCTCCTCCTATATTTAGGGGACCAAACAATATATGAGTGGAAGTATCAAAGTTGAAATTGAAGAAGGTAGATTGGGACACTCCACCACTAACTGTGTTATAAGTTCCCAGAAGGTTTTGAGATGGGTCTAAGAAAGAGACACTCAAGGATTGTAAAGAGTTGGTTGCTCCACTACCACTTTCTGTAATAATCGTAGGCGCTGTAGTTTCGTCGTAGCTAAATGAACCTATTGCTGAATAACCAGCATCACCTAGCCAGTTAAAGTTGAAATCAATAGCTTGAGCTGGGTTGTTAGCACCAGCAGCGATCGCAACACTTAGAGATGCGCTGGTTGCTGTGGTAGCAGCGATTTTGGCGAAAATATTTTTCATGGTCATAACTCTAAAATTAATTGCCATGATGCAAATATCAATACATCAGTCTTTCTTAACTTTACGATAGAAATATGTATAGGTAAATACAGCATAAAAATACGGTGTTAAATTTAATAAATCAATGAAGATAAACATTTATATTGTGAAGTTTTGGAGAAAATGCCAAATCTATCTAACAAACCCAAGCTCAACTTTTTGAACTTCGTATGACTAGAAGCCGCGCGATCGCGACTCGCGGACTTGCTAGAGTTTTGATTCTGATTTCTGGATTCTGAATTCTTCTTCAACAATGTTAGGACTTACGCATTGACAAGAAAGACAAAATATGAATCATTTGAAAAACCCCACATCTGTCGTAGGGGCACAGCATTGCTGTGCCCCTACAGTGTAGGTCTATTTCCCATCAAAAAATGATTAGTAAAAACTTGAAACTACGTACTTATCTTGACGCACAAGATGATTCTTTTGTACAGTGCGTAAGTCCTAAATGTGAGATTTTCCCGGAAGCTCCCCCCAACCCATACCTGTCGCTCTTACGTGGAAACCCAAAACACCGCGATCGCTCCCCTTCAAAGGCTTGCTCTAATTCCCTCTTTTTTAAGGCTACGGTGCTGTAGACAAGTCGAGAAAAGGTCTATTTCCTCGTTCCCATGTAGACATGGGAACGAGGAAATAAGGATTCATTAAACTAAACTTGGCAACCTCGAACTAGGATGCCCTACTTTCTAACAAGAGGCTTGCTTTTTCTTCAGAGTTGTACCTACGCCCAACATGCCAAATGCTAGTAAACCCAACATAGAAGCAGGTTCAGGAACTTTGGTTACGTCAATGGAACCAGAATTTTGATCTAATGTTCTAAATTGTGATATTTGATCGATATCCTGACGTAAGAACAAAGAGTCGCCAACGGTTCCCTGGAAATAATATTCTCCGACTATACCCGTCCCTCCTGCTACATCAAAGCGCCCAAACAATTTATGAGTGGAACTATCAAAGTTGAAAGAGAAGAAATCAGATTGTGACACACCACCACTAACGGTGTTATAAGTTCCCAGAAGATTTTGAGATGGGTCTAAAAAAGAGACACTCAAGGATTCTAAAAAGTCGGTGGCTCCACCACCACTTTCTGTAATAATGGTAGGTGCTGTAGTTTCGTCGTAGCTAAATGAACCTACTGCTGAATAACCAGCATCACCTAGCCATTTAAAGTTGAAATCAATAGCTTGAGCTGGGTTGTTAGCACCAGCAGCGATCGCAACACTGAGAGCCGCGCTAGTTGCTGTGGTAGCAGCAATCTTGGCGAAAATATTTTTCATGGTCATAACTCCAAAATTAATTGCCATGATGCATATATCAATACATCAGACATCATTAACTTTACGATAGAAATATGTATAGGTAAATACTGCATGAAAATACGGTATTAAATATGATAAATCAATGAAGATAAACATTTATATTGTGAAGTTTTGGAGAAAAGGCGATTCCATTGTAGGGTAGCACAGCTGTGCTACCCTACAAATCTACAAATAATTTGGGATAATTTATTTTTTGGAAATCCCTTAAAAGCAGCACAGACAGCGACTTTTTTCACAATACAGCGTTCTCTAGCCATTATTCAACCTGGCGATCGCTTCACAATTTCTACTGGAAATTACATCACCTCAGTTAGAGAAGACTGCAACAACTGTCGCATAGATGTAGCCTGCTTTTTCGCAACCTTTGAAAATTTAACTTTGTAACTCACGCAACATCCTTGTTTATTTACCTGTTCTCTTTCGTTTGTTGATTTTATTTTTAATCATCCAAGCGTGGTTTTACTTTTTCTGCCACTGTCTCTATGGTAGACCGTTGCACTTTGTGATGAAAAAGGCAAAATCTTTAACATTTCTATGCAATTGAGTTGAGCGATCGCTTACAGCCTCTCATTATAGATTGTTCGCCGATCTTCAGGTGTCAAAGCAAGCAAAGAACGTCTCAAACTAAAAATCACGAATCATCGCCTGAGAATAACTGGTGACATGACTCCGAGGCTTTAGCCTCGGAGCATCTAAGAATCACTTCTTAGATTTCTTGGTTTTTCCCTTGCGGGGTTTCGACACTTGCCTAGATTGAGTTTCCTCAACCCCTGGTAGACCGTCTGCACAAGCGCTTTCGATTCCGACGTGTCCCGCCGTACTAATGAGGGCTATCCCTCTATTTCTAATTACTTGACCACTAGCAACATCACGATCTGTTTTGTATCCGCAAAAGCGACAATGATGTACTCTAACACTCAATTCTTTTCTAACTTCTGCACCACACTCAGGACATTCAAGAGATGTCCCTCTAGCACTAACTTCACCGAAGAATTTACCACGTTTCCAACAAACATACTTGGTAATAGTTCGGAACTGTCCAAACCCAGATAAGAGCATTTGTTTGCCAAGTATACCCTGATTCAGAGTGCGGTAATCTAAGTCTTCCATAAAGACCATATCGCCAGCATCACAAAGGGCATGAGCTTGCTTGAAGTGGAAATCCTTACGGGTGTTGTCAATCGTGTGGTGAAGTCTAGCAACCTTAATCCTTTGTTTCTCGTAATTTAAAGAGCGCTTGTTTTTTCTAGAAAGTCTGCGTTGCAGCAATTTCAGCTTGCTTTGCATCACTTTCAGAAATTTGGGCGAAATTACTCGAACACCATCGCTAGTTGCCAAAAACTTTTCTATTCCCACATCTACCCCAATTGGATGTCCATGTGGCATCGGGTCGGGAACATTCACATTGCACTGAATGTTGATAGAAGCATACCAAATATCCGCTTTGTTAATTATCCGTACTTGTTTAACTACAAAACCGTTTGGGATTGGGCGATGCAAATTAATTGGAATCAACCCAAGCTTGGGCAATGCAATGTGTAACCCTTGTACTGGATTCTGTTTAAATTGCGGAAACAACAAAGATTTGAATTGCCCAAACTTTTTGAATCTTGGGAACCCATGCCCAATTTTTTGAAATCCTTCCCAGGCTCGATGCAATTGCTTGATTGCCTGTTGCAAAACTTGACTTGGCACTTGAGTCAATCGCGGAAATACCTTTTTAGCGTTTGGCAGGGCATTAAGCTGTTTCACCTCACTCGGAAAGCTCAAATCAGCCGCCATGATATACTCATGACTAATCGAGCATCTGTCAACCATGCATTTCCGGCTATTGCACCAATCTTTAATTTCTCGCAGCCCGTAGTTATAGGCAACGCGACAAATATCCATCCACTCAAAAAGTGACTGTTTTTGAGTGATGTTTGGGTAGATTCGATAGCGGTAATTCATGGTTAACATTTCACTATTAAAACACAATTTACTGGAGAATGTAACTCTAGTAAATTAAAGCCGTGCTAGAAGCACGGGGTCTTAAACCCAATTTTCTGATAAAGTTGAGCTACGCAAAGTTGAAAACAGTGACCTATGCCTGCGTTTTTATTAGAAATTGGTACAGAAGAACTACCTGCAAGTTTTCTCAGTGATGCCTTAGTGCAATGGCAAGAGCGCATTCCCCGGAGTTTGGAAACAAACAGCCTCAAGAGCGAAAGTGTTGAGGTGTACGGCACTCCCCGGCGTTTGGCGGTATTGATTAAAGGTCTACCATCTCAGCAACCAGACCGAGAAGAAGAAATTAAAGGGCCTCCCGCCCAAGCTGCCTTTAAAGATGGTCAGCCGACACCAGCAGCAGTAGGCTTTGCCAAAAAGCAAGGGGTAGAAGTAGATGCGCTGTCTGTTCGCCCGACTGATAAAGGGGATTTTGTGTTTGTGCAAAAAAGAATTCCCGGTCGTCCGGTGGCGGAAATTTTGACAGAACTTTTTCCCCAGTGGATTTGGGGTTTGGAAGGTAAGCGATTGATGCGTTGGGGTGATGGCGATGCGAGGTTTTCTCGACCAATTCGTTGGCTGGTGGCTTTGTTAGATGATACGGTGCTGCCTTTAGAGTTGGTGAATGGTTCTAAAAGGATTCAGAGCGATCGCATTTCCCAAGGTCATCGCGTCTTACATCCTGAATCTGTAACAATTACCCAAGCTACAGATTATGTTACCACCCTCAAAGAAGCTTACGTTACCGTTGACCCAGCAGAACGGGCAAATTTAATCACAGAACAAGTAAATACAGTAGCAGAAAAGTTAGGTGGACATACAGTAATTTACCCTGATTTGCTAAAAGAAGTAACCAACCTGGTAGAATATCCCTCCGCAGTTGTCGGTAAATTTGAACCAGAATTTTTGGAATTACCGACTGAGGTAGTTACAGAAGTTATGGTCACTCATCAGCGTTATTTTCCTGTATTCAAATCAGGTAGTTTAGAACAAGAATTATTGCCAAATTTCATCACCATTTCTAACGCTGATCCCCAAAAATCAGATATTGTTGCGGTAGGGAATGAGCGGGTAATTCGTGCCAGATTAGCTGATGGCAGATTTTTCTACGAAGCTGATTTAACGAAGCCAATAGATAGCTTTTTACCCAAGTTAGAAACAGTCACTTTCCAAGAAGAATTAGGTTCTTTGCGTGTCAAGGTAGATAGAGTAGTTAAGATTGCCGAGCAAATAACTAACCAATTAGAATTAGCAGCAAATCAAAGCCAAAAAATTCACCGTGCTGCTTTATTATGTAAAGCCGATTTGGTCACCCAAATGGTGTATGAATTTCCCGAATTGCAAGGCATCATGGGAGAAAAATATGCCTTAGCCAGTGGTGAAGATAGCGAAGTTGCAAAGGCAATTTTTCAACATTACTTGCCAACAGGAGCCGGTGATAATTTACCTGAAACACTCACAGGTCAAGTTGTCGGTTTAGCAGATAGATTAGATACTTTGGTGAGTATCTTTGGTTTAGGTTTAATTCCTTCCGGTTCTTCCGATCCTTTTGCTTTGCGCCGTGCTGCCAATGCAGTGGTGAAAATTACTTGGTTTGCGAATTTAGCAATAAAATTAGATGATTTATTGTTGCAAATAGCGACGGATTTTGCAGCAACCTATCACAAGGATCTGGCATCATTAACCACAGCATTACAAGAATTTTTCTTACAACGTATCCGTACTTTGTTGCAAGAAGAAAAACAGATTGATTACGACTTGGTAAATGCAGTTTTGGGAGAAAACGATCCAGAATATACAGAACGGGCATTAGAGGATTTGTTGGATGTACGCGATCGCGCCTTATATCTGCAACAAATTCGGAACAACGGTACTTTAGATAGCATCTATGAAACCGTTAACCGTTCCACACGCTTAGCTGCCCAAGGTGACTTGGATACAAAACAGCTAGAACCCACAGCCGTAATCCGTGAAGAACTATTCCAAAAGCCTTCGGAAGTGGCTTTGTATAATGCCTTAGTTGATTTAGTGCCAGAAACTCAAGCAGCACAAGAAACCAGAAATTATCAACTGTTAGTAGCAGCCTTAACAAAAATTGCTCCCACAGTTAGTAACTTCTTTGACGGGCCAGATAGCGTTTTAGTAATGGATTCCGATCCAGAAATTAAGCGTAATCGATTACATCTGTTGGGATTAGTTCGCAATCACGCCCGTGTTTTGGCTGATTTTGGGGCGATCGTCAACAAGTAGGGAGTAGGGAGTGGGGAGTGGGGAGTGTGGGAGGATGGGGAGGTGAGGGAGGTGTGGGACGTGTGGGAGGTTAGGAAGCTTTTTTC
Source organism: Nostoc sp. FACHB-973 (assembly GCF_014698115.1). Lineage (GTDB taxonomy): Bacteria > Cyanobacteriota > Cyanobacteriia > Cyanobacteriales > Nostocaceae > Nostoc > Nostoc muscorum. The sequence goes on along the minus strand of NZ_JACJSJ010000137.1, from coordinate 6,162 downwards.
TAATCTCCCCACACTTCCCCATCTCTCCACACTTTTGCATCTCCCCACACTCCCCACACTCCCCACTCCCTAGGGACATCCAATAATTAAATTACTCAATTCCTGCATCTAACACCAGAATTCAATTTCTTCTCCCCCTGCCTCCCCTGCTCCCCCTGCTCCCCCTGCTTACCCAAACGATTGATTATTTTTTTATTTGGAAGTCCCCTACTCCCTACTCCCGCCCCAACGGGGCTTGGTCAAAAATCTGTAGCATCGGTCAACAAAAAGTTGTGTAATTTTTGCCAATAAACGTTAGTATTAGGAGTGCTTAACCAGGGACCTCTGCTGCAATCTATGCCTAGAGCTACTGTAATAGGATTGGGAAAGTCCGGTGTTGCTGCGGCGAGATTGTTGAAACGGGAAGGTTGGGAGGTGGAACTGAGCGATTCCGCTAGTGCAGAGAGCTTAGCAGAACGCAACACCTCCGACACCTTTCTGCAACAACAACAAGAACTCGCTGCCGAACAAATAGCCGTTAAACTAGGTCAATCCCCAGATTTGAATGGTGCTAATTTACCAGAATTAATAGTTGTTAGTCCCGGCGTGCCTTGGGATATTCCTGTATTAAATCAGGCACGCGAACTAGGGATTGAAACCATCGGCGAAATGGAACTCGCTTGGCGACATTTGCAACCTCTACCTTGGGTAGGAATTACCGGCACTAACGGCAAAACTACCACCACAGCTTTAATTGCTGCCATTTTCCAAGCAGCAGACTTAGACGCACCAGCTTGCGGTAACATTGGCTACGCCGCCTGTGAAGTCGCCTTGTCTTGGAGGGGAAGAAGAGCAGGGGGAGCAGGGGAAGCAGGGGGAGCAGGGGAGGAAGTTCCAATCCAAAATCCAAAATCTAAAATCCAAAATTCTCTTGATTGGATAATTGCCGAAATTAGCAGCTATCAAATAGAATCTTCAACGTCTCTTGCACCTCGCATCGGTGTTTGGACGACTTTCACGCCGGATCATCTGGCGCGGCATAAAACTTTAGAGAATTATTACAACATCAAAGCTAAGTTATTACGGCAGTCTGAATTGCAAGTATTTAATGGCGATGATGCTTACTTGAGCAAGTTAGGTTTGAGTGCTTGGCCGAATGCTTATTGGACGAGTGTCAAAGGAAAAGATTTCCTGATTAGCGAAAAAGGTTTTTATATTGACGATGGCTGGGTTGTGGAAAAGTTAACTGCTACCTCTGCACCAGAACGGATTGTGAAAGTATCAGCTTTGCGGATGGTGGGAGAACATAACCAGCAAAATCTCTTGATGGCGGTAGCAACGGCGCGGTTGGCGGGAATTAATAGCGATGCGATCGCTCGTGCAATTAGTGACTTCCCTGGGGTTGCTCATCGTTTGGAACATATCTGCACTTGGGAAGGTATTGATTTTATTAACGATAGCAAAGCCACCAACTACGATGCTGCGGAAGTTGGCTTGACATCGGTGAACAGTCCAGCGATTTTAATTGCTGGTGGAGAAGCAAAAGCAGGTGATGATACTGCTTGGCTAGCACAAATTCAAAACAAAGCTGCTGCTGTGTTATTAATTGGCTCTGCTGCGTCGGCATTTGCCCAACGGCTGCAAGAAGTAGGATATTCTACTTACGAAATTGTGGAAACTATGGAAAGGGCAATCCCCAGATCGGCCCAATTAGCTAAGCAGTATCAAGCATCTGTAGTGCTGCTATCTCCTGCTTGCGCGAGTTTCGATCAGTACCCAAATTTTGAGGTGCGGGGCGATCATTTCCGTCAGTTGTGTCTTGCTTGGGTGGGAAACTCCAAGTCCAGTAAACTAGAACTTGCAGACTTGGAAAATTCTAGTCTATAGTTCAAAGGCGTTAAGCATTGTTTTTTACAGCTATTTTCAGGTAAATAGACCACACGGTAGGGGCACAGCATTGCTCATTGGTGTCAACTTAAGCTCAAACCTTTGTCCCACATACGCTTTACCCCCCTTAATCCCCCCGATATATTGGGGGGAAAAAAGAATCTAGTTCCCTCCCCAATACATACGGGGAGGGTTAGGGTGGGGTGACGCGGTGAGTGATGGTCAGTGAGTGAACTCAATATCACGTCTTCACAAGGGTTTCGCGTTAAGTTGACACCAATGGGCATTGCCGTGCCCCTACGCGAAATCTATATGTATCAGGGTTTTAGTGAAATAGTAAGCTGTTAAGCATTTAATTTGCACATTGAGATCGCAGGGGGGCAGGGGGCAGGGAGCAAGGGAGAGGGTTTGCAGCTTTTATTACCATGAAAATGGTGCAATTTAAATGACGATTAGCTTATTACAGCAGTTTTCATGTATTTGAAGCACATCTGTCGTGAGGGCACAGCAATACTCATTGGTGTCAACTTAAACTTAAACGCTTGTCCCACATACGCTTTACCCCCTTTTCCAAAGGGGGTAAAAGGAATCTAGTTCCCTCCCCAATACATACGGGGAGGGTTAGGGTGGGGTGACGCGGTGAGTAACCGTAAGTGAATTAACTCAATATCACGTTTTCACAAGGGTTTCACTTTAAGTTGACACCTATGCACAGCTGTGCCCCCCTACAAGGGATTGTGGTTCAAAAAGGGCTGTAATACTAGAGATTTACGAAATCAGCAGCGGTCAGCGTCGTAGTATTAATACCAGTCAGCGTTGCCAAAATTTCATTAGTGGAAGTCACTTTGATATTGCTACCAGAGAAACTCAGTTGCCCAAAGCTCAAACCACTATACAGTCCGATTAAATCATTACCGTCAGAGAAATCAGTAATGGTATCAGTACCTTCCCCAGCAGCAAAGGCAAATGTATCATTACCGTTGTTACCAGTGAGAATATCACTGCCAATGCCACCATAAAGCAGATCGTTGCCATTACCACCAGAGAGGCGATCGCTACCGCCACCACCGTAAAGGGTATCATCGCCATTACCACCGTTGAGGGTATCGTTACCCGCGCCGCCATCCATCAGTCCATCGCCATACAAGACATCGCTACCATTGCCGCCGTATAGGCTATCGTCACCTGCTCCGCCGTAGATGGTATCGTTGCTATTACCGCCATCGATGTAGTCGTTACCGCTACTGCCAATGAGACTATCTGCAAACTGAGTGCCTAAAATGTTCAGACCGACAGCCACAGTAACTGTAGCAGTATCAGTCAGGCTACCATCGCTGAGGGTGTAATTAAAGCTGGCATTACCAGTGAATAAAAGCGTTGGGGTAAAAGAAACGAAATCATCTGCGGTGTTGTTGGCTGTGCCGTTATTGTTCAGGACAGCAGTACCGTTGCTAGCACCGCTGACACCAGTGATACTGAGTCCGGTGCTATCGATATCGGTATCATTGGCTAGTAGGCTACTAACTGGGATGTTGACGGTAGTACCAAAGAATGTGGAAACACTGTCATTCACAGCAACAGGGGCATCGTTAACGGGGGTGACAGAGAAACTGCGGGTTTGTCCGGTTAAGGTTGCAGTGCCATCAGTCACATTGTAGGTTAGGTTAACAGTGCCATTAAAGTTAGCAGTTGGGGTGAAGGTATAAGTCCCATTATTGTTGTTGACTAATGCACCGTTAGTGGCAGTCAAGTTAGCAACAGAAAGGGTATTATTAGCATCAACATCAATGAAACCTGCTAATAAGTTAGCCGCAGTAATGGTAATAGCTGTATCTTCTGGGGTGTTGCTTAAAGTCGCTGTGGGTGAACCTGTTGGCGCATCGTTAACACCGTTGATGGTAACGACAATGTTTTGGCTAGCTGTGCCGTCAACTGAGTTGACAGTGAAGGTTTCAGCCTTAGTTTGACCAGCACCAAGAGACTGCACTGCACTGTTGGCAACACTGTAGCTGTATGCACCATTTTGGGTAATAGTCAAGCTGCCAAGATTACCACTAGCTGAAGTGACTGTGGTGTTGAATAGGCTTTGACCTGCATCCACATCGCTGACGGTGAGAGAACCTGTAGCGGTGAGGTTGGGTGTAGTTGCATCTTCGGTGACAGATGCTGTGGCTGTGCCTGTAATGGTAGCTACATCATTAACGCCGTTGATAGTCAAGTTAACCGTTGCCGTACTGATGCCGCCCTTGCTATTATCACTAGCTGTGTAAGTGAAGCTATCGGTAGCAGTGGCACCCGCAGCCAAAGATTCAAATTGACCGTTGGGGTTGTAGTCCAAAGTACCATCAGTTTTGAGAGACACGGTAGCACCGGAAGCTAGGGTAATTGGTGTACCCACTGTGATGCTGTTGCCATTAACTTTAGCAACACTCAGGCTGTCGCCATTAGCATCAGTGTCATTGCCCAAAACGTTGATGTTGACAACGGTATTTTCATCAGTGGTGGCAGTATCGTTGGCAGCAACTGGGGGGATGAAAGGCGATTCATAAGCGCCAATATCCACAGTACCACCAATAGTGCGAGTTGTACCGCGTTGGTCGGTGGTGACACCACTTGGGATGAAGGTATTGTCTCCGGCGTTGATGGCAGGAGAACCAGAAACTATCGCGTGAGTGAAAGTGTCACCGCCGTTATCAGCCAGGGGGGCGAGGACTTGGTTGATATCGGTAATGCCAGCCGAGGCAAAAGTGATGTCGCTACCAGTGCCGATGCTGCCAGATGCGCCAACCAGGCTACCGATGAGGTTGTTGGCATTGCCTGTGACTGCGCCAAAAATATCAGGGGCTTCATTTCCAGAATCAAAGTTGCCAGCGATGATGGTGTTTTGGGCGGTGACGGTGCTAGTACTATCGAACAAGAATATACCACCACCGTCGCCACTGCCATTGTTGTCAGAGTCAGCAGTGTTATTGGTAATGGTGCTGTTGATCAGGCTTACTGTACCTCCAAAGCTGCCGATGCCGCCGGCGTCTGTTCCGGCGGTATTGCCAGAGACAGTGCTGTTGATCAGGTTTAATGTACCACTGCTAGCTATACCGCCGGCGTCTGTTCCGGCGGTATTGCCAGAGACAGTGCTGTTGGTCAAGTTTAATGTACCATTGCTAACTATGCCACCGTAGCTTGTTCCGGCGGTATTGCCAGAGACAGTGCTGTTGATTAGGTTTAGTGTACCTGCATTGTTAGTTATACCGCCGCCGTCTGTTCCGGCGGTATTACCAGAGACAGTACTGTTGGTCAGGTTTACTGTAGTTGTAGCACCCTGGATGCCGATGCCGCCGATGCTGAATGCCGCTGTATTGCTAGAGACGGTGCTGTTGTTCAGGTTTACTGTACCAGAAACGGTGGCAATGCCACCAGTGCCGTTAATCGAATTCGCAGTATTGCCAGAGACGGTGCTTTCCGTTAAGTTGACGAGAGCGCCTGCGTTATAAATGCCACCGAACCGTCCCCCAGTATTGTTAGAGACGATGCTTTCCGTGAGGCTGAGAGTGCCTGCGTTATAAATGCCGCCAAGAGCCCCAGTATTGTTAGAGACAATGCTTTCCGTGAGGCTGAGAGTGCCGTAGTTCAAAATGCCGCCAATGAACCCAGTATTGCCAGAGATATTGCTGTTGGATAAAGTCAGGTTTTCTCGGTTTAAGATGCCACCAACTAGACCATTATTCTTTCCAGCCGTAATTGTCAGTTGGTTAATTGCTACGGCAATTTCATTGCTACTATTGCCATCATCTATATTGAAGACAGAGGAAGCATCGTTGCCACTGATGCTCAGGTTACTTGCCCCTAGTCCATTGATCGTTAGGGCATCGGTAATGGATAATGCTCCAGAAGTCAGGGTAATAATATCGGGAGTGGCATCAGTAAAAATGCTGCCTGCAAAAGTAATGGTATCTGCACCAGGATTGGCATTGGCGTTGAGAATCGCTTGCCGCAAAGAACCTTCGCCGGAATCGTTGGTGTTAGTTACTACGGTGTCGTTGGCTTGAATTGTCACCGTGGCAGCATTGGCGATGGGATCAACAGTGTAGACACTATCAGCAGGCAGAGTCAGAGTTAAAGTTAGACTTTCCGCCGCTTCGGCAGCAATGTCATCCACGGGGGTGAGAGTAATGTCAATTGTGTCCTGACTTTTCCCGTTAAGTCTCTTTTGCAAGCTGCCACCCCTCACAGAGGTCGTGCAATTTTAACCAGCCTCGCCACAGTACCTGGATACCAATAGGGGTTTTATGTCGATGT
>NZ_JACJSJ010000136.1 GCF_014698115.1 Nostoc sp. FACHB-973 | reverse complement strand
TAAAATTTACTTTAAATAAACTCTTGAATGATGGAGAGCTTATTATTAAGTGGGGAAGAAAGATAAAAAATAAAGGAAATGCTATTTGTGCAAATTAAAAGCGCAACAGCTTAGTATACACAAATTAATCGTTACCGCTACTACCTGTCAGCGGATCTGCGCCTTCTAAACTAATAATGCGATCGCTCTCCTTAGTGCCAGTTAAAACAGTAACTTAATTCTGCTGTCTGACTGTTGGTTGGCGATCGCACTATCTCCTAAATCGTGATAAAGTCAGCCGCAGTAATCAAGCTGGAATTGACACCAGTCAGCGTTGTTAAAGTCTTGCTGTTTAACTCGATCAGTGTATTGTTGTTGCTAGTAGTAATGCTGAGTTGTCCAAAACGCAAGCCACCAGACAAAGCCAACAAATCCACCCCATCGGTAAAGTCAGTAATGGTGTCGTTGCCAGCACTGCGAGTTACAACAAACTTGTCGCGTCCCGCACCACCCATAAGTATGTCAAGGCCATTACCACCATCGAGCAGGTCATTACCTGCGTTGCCATATAGTGTGTCTGCGCCATTGTTGCCAGTGAGAATATCGTTACCAGCACCACCGACTAGATTATCGTCCCCATTATTGCCAATGAGATTATCGTTACCAGCACCACCATCGATACTGTCATTCCCGGCCAGTCCTTTTATGTAATCATCGCCACCAAACCCGTTGATGACATCTGCATTGGAAGTGCCAGTAAGGGAGTTATTACTATCATTGCCGTTGATGACGTTAGAGGCTGTCACTGTCAGGGCAAAAATGTCTGTAGCAGTAGCCCCTAGAGTATCACTGGCTGTAATTTTAATATTCAAAATACCAGCATCGCCAGTTGTGGGCTGACCACTAAAAGCACGAGTATTGGTATTAAATTGCAACCAGCTTGGTAAAGGATTGCCATTTTCGAGGGTAGCACTGTAGGTGAGAATATCGCCAGGGTCAGCATCAGCAAAAGTACTTGCGGGAATGATGAAGCTAAAGGTTTTATTTGCTGTAGCTGTTTGGTCGGCGATCGCATTTTCTAGAGTCGGTATAGCACGGGGAGTCGGAAGTGAGATCGCATCTGGGACATCTATAATTGTGATTTGCACCCCCTGGGATTTACTCACAGTCCCATCACTCGTCCTCACAGTGATATCATAACTATTGTTAGCATCGCTATCGGCAGGGGCTTCAAAATTAGGTCCGTTTTTAAACGTGACGATCCCTGTGCTGGTGTCAACATTAAACAAATCTGCATCAGGCCCTACCAAGCCGATAAAAGTTTCACCATTAGGAATCACATAAGCCGCCCCCGTCCCGTTTTCTAAGAAGCTAAAGCTGGCCGCACCGCCACTTGATATCGGAACACTGCCAACATTCAGGTTGAGAACTTTCTCAAAGAACAATCCATTTTGATCGGTTGTCCTAACTCGCACGCTGTAACTGGGTTGTGTTGCTAAATTTGATGTGTTAGAGATAATGAGTTCATTATCTGTAATCGTAAAGGCACTGTTGTCATTGGCACCTAAGCCATCCACTAAGCTATAGATAAAACTGTCATTTGTATTCGGGTCATTAGTGGTCAACGTTCCAATAACCGTATCTGCTGTAACATTTTGGTCAATGCTTGTGGTGCTAACGAGTAAATCCTTGGGCGTTTTATTGACGTTAATTGAAAGGATTTTTTCAAAGGTCAGTCCCCCTCGATCCTTAGTTTGCACTCGCAGGCTGTAACTTGTTTTATCACTAAGAGCAGGAGAACTATTAATTTGCAGCTGGTTGCCATTAATACTAAATATTCGATTATCGGTCGAGCCAGTACCGTCAACGAGGCTATAGGTAAACGTATCATTGGCATCAGGATCGGTACTGCTCAAAGTGGCAATAACAGTATTCGCCGCAATATTTTCATTGATAACCGTCGTGCTAAAAGCGATATCCGTAGGGGCTTCGTTGATCTCATTCACCCCAACAGTAAAGGCTTTCTCAAAAAATAAGCCGCCTTGATCTGTAGTTCTGACTCGCAGATTGTAACTCGATTTGGTTGCCAGATTAGGAGAAGTATTAATCTGTAGTTGATTGCCAACAATCGTAAAGGCACTGTTATCTGCTGCACCCGTTCCCGCAACTAAGGTATAGGTAAAGGGATTGCCCGGATCTGGGTCGGTAGTGGAAAATGTACCGACAATGGTGTTAGCAGGAACTTTTTCATTAACGCTGAGGGCGCTGAGAGCCAAATTAGTTGGTGCTTCGTTGGCATCTGTGACGAGAACATTGACAGTTTGAGAGGCACTTAAGTCGCCATCAAAGGCAGTCACAATCAGGTCATAAATGTTATTGCCGCCATTGTCCGCAGGGGTATTATAGTTTGGAGCCGTTTTAAACGTAACAGCCCCAGTACTGCTGTTGATATTAAACAGATTACTATCTGTTCCTGACAAGCTATAAGCCAGGGTCGTTCCGGCATCTGGGTCTGTAGCTGTAGCGGTATAAACTGTACCTGTGCCTTTTTCGGCAAAGGTGACTAACCCCAATTTCTCAATCTTAAGATCGTCAACTGCCGAAATTCCATAACTGCCAAAGTTGAGATAGTTATTGGTGTATCCCCCGCTACCTTTGACATATTTGTAGATCAAGGTTGTATCAGCATAAACATAAAGATTGGTTTGTCCCACCCCATCAAAGGGATTTCCATCCGTGGGGTCAGTAGCAATCAGGGTAAAGGGATAGAGTGTGGCACCATTACCAGTTCCGCCCCAATTCTTATAGGAACCAGTTACATCTTGGCTACCGTCAAAAGCTTGAATTCCTCCATTACCACCGAAGGTAATCCCAAAATGGGGAACGTTACTGTAAATAGCCCTATTTTTATCAGCAGCAGATAACCCCAGATTCAGACTAGCCCATCGAGTTTGGTCAGGTAAGTTTGTCGAGTTTGGCGCTAAATTGAAGCTAATTTTCAGCCCACCTTGGGAAGCAAGTCCGTTGAAGTTGTAATCTAGAGCCGCCGTTCCGCCATAAGCAGTCAGCAGATAGTTACCAGAATCTATCCCGCCGGTGGAATTGCCAACTTGAGCATTCCCAGACCGAACCCAATTAACGGCAGACAAAGAACCTCCTCTGCGCCCGGTAAGATTGTAGTTGAGATCGGAGTTAAGGCCATTGATGGAGGGATTGCCCGTGGCAAAGAAGTTATCGGTGAGTAACGCGAAGGTGGGGGCTTCGTTACGGTTAGCAACGTTAAGCGTTAAAGCTTTTTCCAAAGATAATCCACCTTGATCGGTGGTTTTGACCCGAATGCTGTAACTTGATTTAGTTTCAAAGTTGGGAGAAGCGTTGATTCGCAGTTGATTACCACTAATGGCAAACAAGGAATTATCAGTTGAACCAGTGCCACCGACAAGGGAGTAAGTAAAAGTATTGTTGATATTAGGGTCAGTAGTGTTTAAAGTTCCAATAATCCCACCGACAGCAATATTTTCATTAATGTCACTTGTATTTAGGAAAATGTTTGTGGGAGCTTTATTTAAGTCGGTAAGGTTAATGGTGAAGACTTTCTGATAGCTTAAGTTATTTTGATCGGTAGTTTGGACGCGAATGCTGTAGCTGGATTTTATGTCACTGTCAGTGACAGTATCAATTTTTAGTTGATTGCCACTAATTTTAAAAAAGGAATTATCGCTTGAGCCTGCACCAGTGACAAGGGCATAAGTGAAGGTATCGCCCAAATCCTCATCGGTGCTGCTTAAGGTTCCTACTAAACTGCCGATTGGAGATTTTTCCAAAATCGTTGCTGAACTTAAAGAGATGTCCTTCGGTGCTTCATTAACGTTGGTGACGGTAACACTATAGGTTTTATCCGTTTGCAAAACGCCATCGCTAGCGGTAACAATGAGGTCGTAAACGTTATCACGATCGAGGTCTTGAGGAGCTTCATAGTTAGGAGTATTTTTAAAGGTAACAACTCCCGTAGTGCTATTGATGTTAAATAAATCACTATCAAAACCAGGGGCAAGGCTGTAGGTAATGGCAGACCCCTCTGGATCTCTCGCCGCAACAGTAAAAACGGTTCCTGTGCTATTTTCGGCAAAATTAATAATACCCGTGCCGAGATTAATTTGTTCAATGGTGAGATTATCTACTCCCGATCGCCAGATACTCCCGAAATTGAAATAGTTATCGGTATAACCGCCATTTCCTTTAATATAGCTATAGATCAGCGAGCCAGAGGCAAAGACATCGATTTTCGTCTCACCAACGCCATTGAAAGGATTGTTATCTGTGCGGTCAGTGAGTACTACCGTAAAGGGGTAAAGGGTTACATCATTGCCTTTGCCTCCCCATTGGTTATTTGGATTATTGATAAGATTGGCGCTGGTGATATCGGTGCTGCCATCAAAGGCTTGAATTCCTCCATTACCACGGAAGAGAATGCCAAAGTGCGCCACATTTGCATTGACGAACGCATTCTTATTGGTAGCCGATAAACCGAGACTGAAACTACCCCAAACACTTTGATCTGCATTATTTGTGGGATTCGGGGCTAAACCAAAATTGATTCTCAATCCCCCCTTAGCGGTCGTGCCATTGAAGTTGCGATCGAGGGCAGCCGTTCCGCGATCGGCAACGAGGAGATACTTCCCTGAATCAATCCCCACCGTGTTGTTACCAACTTGAGCATTACCACTACCAACCCAGTTCGTGTTTTTCAGAGTGCCTATTTGTCGAGTGACTAGCTGATAATTCAAGTTAGAAGTATTGGGGTTGGCGATCGTTGTAAACTTGTCAGTTAAAAGGTTGACAACGGTATTACTGAGATTAAGGTTTTCAATCGCCAGGTTATCGATACCTGAACGGTAGTTACTTCCGAAATTGATATAGTTGTCCTTATAACCCCCACTGCCCTTCACATAGCTGTAGACCAGAGAGCCATTGGCATAAACATCGACATTGGTTTGACCAACACCATCGAAAGGATTATTGTCAGTGGGGTCTGTGAGTACAACGTTAAACGCTTGCAGAGTCGCATCATTGCCACTACTGCCCCATTTGTTGTCAGGATTGGCAACAAGATTGGCACTGGTAATATCTGTGCTACCGTCAAACGCTTGAATGCCGCCATTACCCCGAAATAAAATGCCAAAGTGCGGTACATTGTCAGTGATGTAGGCAGTTTTGTTAGCCGCAGATAACCCTAAGCTGAAACTGCCCCAAACGGCTGGATCTGCACCTTGTGTACCTATGGGATTCGGGGCCATATCAAAACTAATTCTTAGCCCACCGCGAGACTTTGTACTATTCAAGTTATAGTCTAGGGCAGCATTCCCGCCATCAGCAACCAGTAGGTAGTTACCTAAATCAATAGCAGCAGTACCAGTGTTTCCAACCTGGGCGTTAACCCTGCCAACCCAGTTTTTCGTTTCTTGGGGACCAGTTTGTCGCGCCGCTAGGTTGTAATTGAGATTGGTCGTATTAGGATTGCTCGTGGCTGTAAAGTTGTCAGTCAGCAAGGCAAAGGTAGGGAAGCCCAGGTTTTTGACTTGATAGGAACCGTTTGCAAACTGTAGCTTTTCAATCCCTTGGAAAGTATCTGTGCCATCATCACCGTTACTCGTCACCGTATCTTTAATTTGGATCAGTCCGCTTAATAACCGATGGATTTTATAATCTATGTAATTACCGCTATAGGTAGCTGTATCATTCCCTGTACCTCCTTTGAGAAGATCGTTGCCAGCACCACCCGTGAGAGTGTCATCGCCCTCTTCACCCAAAAGGGTATCATCGCCATTCCCGCCCGTTATAGTATCATTGCCTTTCCAGCCTTGAATCAGATCGTTGCCATCACCGCCGTCAAGAATATCATTGCCCTCCCCCGCATCCAGGACATCATTGCCTGCTCCGCCATAGAGGGTGTTTTTGCCTTGACCGCCATCGAGAAAATCGTCTCCGTCATTCCCGTAGAGGGTATCGTCTCCCGCTAAGCCATAAACATGGTCATTGCCACTCGTTCCTTGATAGTTATTGTTGGCACTATTTAAATAAGTTCCTGAGTTTTGAAGCGTTGCTTGGACGAAGGCGGTATAGATTTCATTCCCTCCCTCTTGGGTTTGGAGCAGGGTTTTGAGGTCTGGGACAGAGGCATTTCGGGCTGCATTCAGTTCATTAGTTAAATTCGTCTTGACATTGGCTGCTCCTTCCACACCAAACTCTTTGGAACCAAAGAGCAGCACGCCATAGCCTGCTGCTGCTGCTGCTGATGCAAGAACTACCAAAACAGGTGCAGTATTGATCGCAATTGCACTTAAAGCGCTACCGACCCCAATCCCGGCTAATGCTAGGCTACTTGTCGCAGTACTAATACTTATTGCACCTGCATAAGCAATCGCGCCTACGCCAGGGATAGATGCGAGAATACTTCCTGTAGAAACCACCGTTGTTGCCAATATCGCGGTTGATACAGCAGATATTGTTGCAACCGTAAACACACCAGTTGCGAGTCCAGCCCCTGCGATTATTACACCTACTTGACTAGCATTTGCTCCCGATGCTTTGAAGGATAGAAGCGCTCCAGAAGTATCAAGCAAATCTTGTTGATAGCGGGCAAGCCCTTTACCCGTCGTTTCTAAGGCAACTTGACCTTGAGGACTCAAACTCAATCCTTTATAATAATCTGCCTTGGCATCCCGACGAACATCAGGCGGGTTGGAAAACCCAAAAAGAGAGCCTATATTTAAACTTGAGGGGTTGTAATAGTTCTCAAAGCCATAACCTTGGGGGGTTGGATAATTAGGGTTTTTCTCCCAATAGTTATATCGCTCTAGAGCTAGGCTCTTCTCTTGAATGCGATTGAACCGGATTAGTTTTGCCAGGAAAGATAATGCACCTTTTTCTGTATCAGTTTGTTCTGCCTCAGGTTTGTTAACAGTCTGCAATAATAAACCCAAAAAGGTAGAGCGAACTGTGGTCAAATCCTGAGACGAAGCTATGTTTTTTGCCTGTGCTGCCAGAATTTTAAAGGAGCGATAATCGTCGGTGTAACGTCGATTACTAACAGTTGGAGAAATCAAAGCTCCTAAATCAAGAGGTCGATAAATCAAATCTCCTAAATCAACAGGAAGTCCTATCGAAAAAAACCGAGTACCAAAGTTATCATCATTAACAATGGAATTGTCCTTAACAATGGGATTGTCATTGTCTGTGGAATTGTCTGTGGAATTGTCTGTGGAATTGTCTGTGTCTCTCAATAAATCTTTGTAAGAATCACTAATGATGTAGTCGGTATTAATTACTAACTTAAAGTCATTCAAATTGTTCGGTATAAGACTAGTGCCAGTATTAACGGTAATGGGTGTTATTGCCTGAGGGCTTTTATTTAAAGTAATATTAAGTTCCGTTCCATTGAAGCTAACGGTTTGATTGAAAGCTGGAACAACGGGAGCATTGACAAAATACTTCAGGGTGCCATCGCTGGTTCCGGCGATAACATCTACAGCACCATCTTCGTTCAAGTCTCCAATGGTTGGACTGATATAAGTTCCGCCATTAATCCCATAGAAAAGACTATCGCTTTGGCGGGTAAAAACGGGATTTATGGGACTCCCTGTATTTTTGTAGAAAGTAAGACTGCCATTGCTTTCTCCCACAAGTAAATCGAAGTCGCTATCGTTATCTACATCAAACAACGTGGGAATACTTGTTGCACCCACAGCCGCACTATTGAAGGGGTTAGCTGTTCCTGTTTGGGCTGCATAGATAGGGTTGGTAGCACTACCTGTATTTTTGTAGTATTTGAGGTTGCCTTCCGAGTCGCCCACAACCAAGTCTCGATCGCCATCGCCATCGAGATCCGCGAAAGCAGGACTGCTTAAAAGACCGACATCGATGCCGTTAAAGGGGTTGGCTGTGCCGGTTTGAGCAACATAACTGGGGTTTGTGACACTACCTGTATTTTTGTAGTATTTGAGGATGCCATCTCCCGAACCTGCAATTAGGTCTAGGTCGCTATCTCCGTCAATATCGACTAGGGCGGGACTGCTAAAATCCCCTACATCAATACCATTAAAGGGATTAGCATTCACCGTGACATCTACAGAAATGGTTAAAGTATTGTTGCCTAATAATGGTACTTGTACAGATGTAGTTATATTTCTGCTACTAGCCCTTTGTTCGGCATAGGCAAACTGAGTACCACTTGGATAGTTTTGGAATGAAGCGATCGTTCCGTCACTCTTGCCCACAATCAGATCTAAGCGACCATCACCATCGAGATCGGCTAAGACGGGCTTACTAAAGTCGCCCATATCAACCGTACCAAGGGGCTGGGCAACATAGTTACGGATGCCAACACCAAGTGAAACAGCAGTCTCCACAGCTACAGTCCGACCTTCTACAGTAATTGTGGCTGAGTCATTCTGAGTTTGGATGGCTTGAATTTGCTCTGAAGTTAGGGAGACACCGCGCACTAGATCTGAAAATAATTCCCCTTCGTCCCCTTGGCTGTCCTTGGTGTTAATTTGAGCGTCAATGCTGTGGCCAATTTCTTCTAGAAGCACAGCTACAATTTCAGACGAGGAGGCCGTGTCTAAAAAAGATTGAGATAGATAGATGGTATTAGTAGAACTGGCATAGGCTCCAGCGATCCCATCCATACCACTATTCAAGACTTCGATGGGCGGTAGTTGGCTAAAGTCACGGTTTTGCCATTGGCTCCTCAAATCTTTGACAAGGGCGGAATTATATTGGCTGCCAAAAATCGTATTGAAGTCTTGCCAGAAATTTTTCGAGTTAGCAAAATCAGCTAAAAGATCAAATACTGTAGCGAGTTTAACAGATATAGAAGACATAATGATTTTTCCTCAACAGGATAAAATTAGCTCAGAGGATGCATGAGTATCTATTGCTGCCCGTGTTTCTTGGCACTGACAGTAATGTAGTACGGTTAACTGATAGTAATAAGGGGAAAAGCTTTTATTGACTGGCACTAGGGTTTTTATGGAAAAACCTCATTTAAAGTAAATAACTGAAATTTTTAATCACTCTCTGTTAAGGAATACTTCTTAAGAAGGATGACCAAGTGATATTGTATGATTGACAATTATCATGGGGTTATTTGCTTGCTAATAATGAAATATTGCTTTAGCCTACAAATCCCAGGCTAATCCAGTTGAGTTCATAGCCTGTTTAGTTAAGCAAGTAAATAGCTTTATTAGAAGCTAGTGCATCGATCGTGATTTGATAGTCGGGTAGCAGGGGATTATTAACAAAAGCAACGACTAAAAACCAGTAGTTGGACGGGCATTAGATGTCTGGCATGGGAATCTCAGGAGAATTACGTAACTTCTATAGAATATATAGAAAAATACCAGACTAAACCAGAGAAAAAAGTATTGTTTTTTGATTTTACAAGTATGAACTTCTCCATCTTACTGACTACTTTTTTGACTGTTGGCACTGAAGAAGTATGATTTATTAGGAATTTTCTTGTGCCGGAGAA
The DNA here is from genome assembly GCF_014698115.1 of Nostoc sp. FACHB-973. Lineage (GTDB taxonomy): Bacteria > Cyanobacteriota > Cyanobacteriia > Cyanobacteriales > Nostocaceae > Nostoc > Nostoc muscorum. The sequence continues at coordinate 12,401 of NZ_JACJSJ010000136.1, read as the reverse complement.
CAATCTAGTTGACAAAACTGAATCGGCGATAGCTGGCAAAAGCGAGCTGCCTTTACCACATCATCCGTTGGCGATCGCCTAGAGAGAATCAGCGATCGACCTTCACTTATTAACTGACTCAATTAAGTAGGTCGATGTTGAAAATTGTCGTTATGACAAGGCAGGAGGCAGGAGGCAGGAGGCAGAAGGGAAGGTTTTTTGGGCAACTTTACTTTTAGTTACATATTTTGGTTTTTTTTACGCTGTTCTACTTACTGCCTGCTCGACCCAAATGCCATGAGCCGAATCAGCGATCGCCTTATGGGATATAAAGCGATCGCTTGATTTGGCAGCAATCATGAGAAAATATCGGATAGATCAAAGTCAAGCTGTCAGAGCTTAATTTATCTTTAGAACTATGCAACTAAGCAAATCTACTGCCAAAATTAATCAAGTTTCATGAAGCCCATCGATCCTTTTGTGCCTTTATCCTTTGATTTAGAAACAGTTATTAGTGTAATCAATTGGTTCGTTGTTGTTAAAACAGGTAAGCATCTAAACACTTTGCAACTGGCGATCGTCCAGGGAGTATGGGTGGGAGAAACTTATGAAGACATCTGTGCGGTGACTCGCTGGTCTGAACCTCATGTCAAAGCGGTTGGGGCTGCTCTGTGGGAACTGATGTCTGAGATTTTGAATGAGCGGGTGGGCAAAAAAAACTTTCGATCTGTTATGGAGCGTCGCTACAAAGATTTGTCTGCTCTTAAATCAGCCCAATCCTCTAATAAGGCTACATCTGCATTACAGTCATTGGAATTTCCTGATGGGCCTGTCAAACTTACCTCAACCCTATATTGCGATCGCCCGCCGATAGAGTCTGATTGCTACGAAGCGATCGCTCAACCTGGGTCGTTGCTACGTATCCGCGCACCCAGACAAATGGGTAAAACTTCTTTACTAACTCGCATCTTGAACCACAGCGAACAACAGGGATATTCCACTGTTTTGCTGAATCTGCAACTGGTAGACAGTGATATTCTGCAAAACCTCGATCGCTTTCTGCAATGGTTTTGCGCCAGAGTTACCCATGCACTGAAACTTCCCTTACAGTTAGCCGACTATTGGGACGACATATTTGGCAGCAAGACGAGTTGCAAAGACTATTTTGAAAATTACCTATTACCGCAATGTCAGCAACCGCTAGTGTTGGCATTGGATGAAGTAGATACTCTGTTTGCCTATCCAGTAACTGCTGATGGCTTTTTTGCTCTGCTACGAGCCTGGTATGAAGATGCCAAGAACAGTGAATTGTGGCAAATGCTGCGGCTGATTTTGGTGCATTCTACAGAAGCTTACGTTCCCCTCCAGATTAATCAATCACCATTTAATGTGGGCATTCCGATCGAATTACCAGAGTTTAATGGCGATCGGGTAAAAACCCTCGCCGAACGGCATAAGCTCAACTGGACAAACGCTGAGGTAGAACAACTGATGTTTCAGGTGGGAGGACACCCTTATCTAGTGCGAGTGGCACTTTATCATATCGTTCATACGCCCATGACCCTGGACGAACTGTTGGACTGTGCCCTCACAGCCAAAAGTCCATTTTATCATCATTTGCAACGCCAGTTATCTACCTTGGAACAGCAACCCTCGTTAGCTACTACCCTCAAAGCCATTATGAAAGCCCAAGAGCCAGTTCACCTCAAGTCATTAGAACTCTTTCAGTTAAATCGCATGGGGTTAGTCGAGGTGCAGTCAGGGCAGGTGAAGATCCGATGTGAATTGTATCGTCGCTGGTTGAGTGAGGGGGTGTAGTGAAAGAGCAGGGGAAGCAGGGGAGGCGGGGGGAGAATAACTATTGACCATTGACTCAGCACTCAGCACTCAGCACTTTACTATAAATGTCCAGTCCATCTCTCTATAAATATCAAGCAGGTGGTAGCCTTCCTGTGACTGCGCCCAGTTATGTTAAACGACAGGCGGATGATGAATTATATCAGGCGTTGCTCAAGGGAGAGTTTTGCTATGTCCTGAATGCTAGACAGATGGGGAAGTCTAGCCTGCGTGTCCGGATTGTGGATCGCCTGCAAGCTGAGGGTATGCGATCGGGCACGATTGACATGACTACCATTGGTAGTCAACAGATGACATCCGAACAGTGGTATGCCTCAGTCTTACAAAGTATTGTCAGTAGCTTCCGGCTGGGGGTAAATTTGCGAAGCTGGTGGCGAGAACGATCGCATCTGTCGCCTGTAAAACGCTTTGGTGATTTTTTGGCAACAGTTTTACTGACTGAAGTTCAGCAACCTGTAGTCATTTTTATCGATGAAATTGATAGTGTCCTGGGATTAGACTTTCCTATTGATGACTTTTTTGCTTTGATTCGAGCCTGTTACAACCAGCGGGTAGAAGAACCGATTTATCAACGGCTCACTTTCACGCTGTTGGGTGTAGCCACGCCCAGCGATCTAATTGCGGATAAAAGCCGAACACCTTTTAATATTGGGCGGGCGATCGATTTACAAGGATTTCGGTTGTCTGAAGCCTTGCCCTTACTTCCCGGTTTACGCTCAACAGTGAACCAGCCGGAGATGATGCTGCGTCACATTTTAGAGTGGACAAATGGACAACCCTTTTTAACCCAAAAGCTTTGTCAATTGGTACTGAATACTTGGCAAGATGGCACGATCGCCATTCCTGCCGGACAGGAAGCAAGTTGGTTAGAAAACCTAGTGCGATCGCGCTTGATTGACTACTGGGAACTGCAAGATGAACCAGAACATTTACGAACCATCGCCCATCGTTTACTATATGACGAACAGCGAGCGGGGCGCTTGCTGGGTTTATATCAGCAGATTTTAGATGTCCGGGGTAAAACTGTTGCCATCGACAATAGCCCCGAACAAACCGAGTTACTGCTATCAGGCTTAGTAGTCAAAGAGGAGGGCTACTTGCGAGTTCGCAACCCCATCTATGCAGAGGTGTTTAACACCGAATGGGTCGAGCAGCAATTGACAAATCTACGTCCTTATGCAGTCAATTTAAAGGCATGGCTGAGTTCAGAGCGGTTAGATGAATCGCGTCTGTTGAAAGGACAAGCTTTGAGAGATGCCGAGGTCTGGGCAGAGGGCAAACAAATTGGCGATCGCGATTATCAGTTTTTAGCCGCTTCCCATGCGTTAGAAAAACGAGAACAACAGCAAGCCCTAGAAGCCTCCCGCACCAGGGAAGTCGAAGCCCGCTTAGTACAGGAGAAAAAAACGGCTCGACTGCAACGATACTTACTGTGGGTAATCAGTCTGGCATTCATCGGGGTATTAGGCTTGGGGTTAATGGCTTTCTGGCAATATCAGGCTGCAAAAGTAAGTGAGATTCAAGCGCTCTCGCGTAGTTCTGAAGCCTTATTTGCCTCCGATCAACGCCTGGATGCTTTAATAGAAGCACTACGGGCAAAACAGCAATTGCAGCGGTTGAGCTTTGCCAATGCAACCACAATCGCTCAAGTAGAAGAAGTTCTGCGGCAAGCAGTATATGGGGCGGTGGAATTTAACCGCTTGGTTGGGCATCAGGAGTATGTGTATAGTGTAGTTTTTAGTCCAGATGGGCAACAAATTGCTACAGCCAGCCGCGACAAAACTATCAAACTTTGGGCGAGGGATGGCAGATTATTGCAGACTTTAAATACCAGTGATTGGGTTTTTGATGTGGTTTTTAGCCCTAATGGTCAATTTTTGGCTGCATCCACTCAAGCAGGAGAAGTGAAACTGTGGAGACGGGACGGACGGCTGCTTTGGACTTGGAAGCAGCAACCCGATTCACACAAGCAGTTTCTCTTATTCAAGCTCACCTTTAGCCCCAATGGTCAGTCAATTGCGGTGACAAGTGACGATCGCACCATCAAAATCTTGAATCTAAACGGTCGCCTGCTTCGCACCCTCAAAGGGCATCAGGATGTGGTCTGGAGCGTGGATTTTAGCCCCGATGGACAGACAATTGCTTCTGCTAGCGAAGATCGCACTGTTAAGCTTTGGAGTAGCGATGGCAGCTTAATCAAAACGTTAGTAGGGCATCAGGGAGCAGTCTACGCGGTCAAATGGAGCCAGGATGGTCAAATTTTAGCATCTGGAGATATGCAAGGGGTGATGAAACTCTGGCATCCTGATGGTCGCTTAATGCAGACTTTGGCGGCACATACTACTGATCTTTTTGGCATTAGCTTTAGTCCAGATGGACAACTGCTCGTTTCTGCAAGTGCTGACCGAACAGTGAAGGTGTGGCGACGACGGGATAGTACATTGTTATTAACGCTGAAACAGGGAGATGCTGCTTGGAGAGTGGCGTTTACTGCGGATGGGAAGCAGCTTGCCTCTTCTGGCTCTAATAATTTAGTCAAACTTTGGCAATTGCACAACCCAGTTCTGACCCGTCTTATGGGACATCAAGCACAGATTTTGCAGGTGGCGTTTAGCCCCGACAGTCAGCGCGTTGCCTCGGCGAGTTGGGATCGGACAGTGAAACTGTGGACGCTCTCTGGTCGCTTACTCACCACCTTTCGAGGACATAAAGCGATCGCCAGTGGAGTTGCTTTTCATCCTGATGGTCAACGTCTGGCCTCCAGCGATGGCACTGGCATTATTCACCTCTGGCAAGCCAATGGCACTCAGTTAAAGACATTTTCGCTCCTTCACCCAACTGGAACTATCGATCCAAACCAAAACGAGTCGGCATCAGCCGAAGGTAGCACCGTTGAGTTTAGTCCTGATGGTCAACTATTGGCAGCAGGCAACACAAGCCAAAATTTAGCTAGACTCTGGAAGTTAGACGGGAGCCTAGTTACTACCCTAACCGGACATCAAAAGGGTATCAGCCGCATCCGCTTTAGTCCCGATGGAAAGCAGATTGCCACCAGCAGTTATGATGGCACAATTAAACTCTGGCATCTTGATGGCAGGTTAATTCGCACTTTTACAGGGCATAAAGGAGAAGTGCAAGATTTAGCCTTTAGTCCAGATGGTAAACTCATTGTCTCAGGAAGTCACGATCGCACCGTTAAACTTTGGACAGTAGAGGGAAAACTACTTCACACCTTTAGCGGCCATAGCAACAAAGTCTACGCGGTGGCTTTCAGTCCCGATGGTAAAACGATCACATCAGGGAGCCGCGATCGGACTATCAAGCTCTGGAAACCAGACGGCAACTTGTTAGCAACCCTCAAAGCTCATGAAGATGTTGTTTTTGGGTTAGCCTTTAGCCAAGATGGACGGTGGCTAACATCTGGCAGTTGGGACAAGACTGCAATTATCTGGAATTTGCAACAAGCAATTGACATCAATCGACTAGAACAGATTGGTTGTGATTGGGTGCGAGATTATCTGCGAACCAATCCAGAGGCAAAAGACGCGCGGTTGTGTCAAGGGTAAGAAGGGGCAGGGGAAGCAGAGGGGCAAAGGAGCAGAGGAGCAAAGGGGGAAAGACTATACAGCAGTTACTCACTTCTTGCACCTGGAAATAGAGATGTCAAAACCACAACTACGTGCAAGGTGAGCAAGGCGTTCAATATCGAGTAAAAGAAGATACACAGCTATATGAGGAAAAATAGACTCAAAGGCAGTTTGTGAGAGCGATTTTTTTTCGGGGGAGATAGGACTGGGAATACGGTAAGATGACCCAATGTCCGATTCTGAGCAACTTGTCATTTACCAGCTTCAGATTTTTATCCTGGGCATTAGTCCAATGATTTGGCGTAGAGTCAAAACCAAGAGCGACAGCACGATCGCCGATTTGCACTACATCATCCAGATAGCAATGGGATGGACTGATTCCCACTTACATCGTTTCATAATCCACTCTAAGCATTACGGAATTGCTCAAATTGGGGGAATGTGGTTTTCTGACGATCCTAAAGTTGTCAAATTATCAGATTTTGGCTGGCGAATGCGAGAGCGTTTTTTATACGAATATGACTTCGGTGATAACTGGCAGCATCAAATTCGGGTCGAAGCAATTCTTACTCCAGAATCAAATTGCTTTTATCCACAATACCTTTGCCAAAATAAGAGCTTAGATAATTTTTGGCAAAATCGGCAAAATTAAGCATATATATAAGCGTTTCGATTTAAAGATAGTTTACAATCTGAAACCCTTACACTGCTGCCAATACGTCAAAAAATCCTTGTGGGAAGCCCTAAAGTAATTTTTACGATTGGTTGTTTTTGCCAAGTCTCAGAGAAATGGGACTTAATGGTTGAAGGATCATCGTCTCACCCTCGTAAATTGGCTAAGGTATTGAGATGGTGCGGGAGTTTGAGAGCTATATTTCAAACAATGGGTCTTATATCCCCAATTATGGAGAACGTTGGCGAAATGGCGAAGCCATTGCTACTGGATTCGTGGAATCGACGGTTAATCAAGTCATTAGCAAGCGGTTTGTCAAAAAACAGCAGATGCGGTGGACTCCTAAAGGTGTTCATCTTCTGCTCCAGGTCAGAATTTTGCTTCTCAATGAAGAGTTAGAGAGCAAATTCCAGCAATGGTATCCTGGTTTTAGAGTAGATAGCAAGCTTTCCCAAGAAGTACCTCATGTCGCTTAAATCTGATATCCCAATGTGATTTTAATTACTTGTAAGTGAAGATTCATCGTAAAATACTGGTCTGTTTTTATGTCTATGTGCTTGCCAACTTTGGAGCGTAAGTTGGTAAAATCAGCTCACATACCCTAAGTTTTTCAGGGGGTTGAGTCATGACACCACAAACCCTCCAACTACCGAAAGTTGGTAAAATCGAAAAACCAGAGCATAAATCGCCTAACTTTCGCAAGTACTCCGAGGTCAGGATTAGGGAGTATTTGTTACCAGAAGAGGTAGCGGCGATGCGTCAGGCTATCAAAAAATCAAAGGGTCGCCACGCTCACCGAGACTCAACCCTAATTTTGTTGATCTACCGTCACGGATTGCGAGTGGCAGAGGTGGCATCTTTGCGGTGGGAGCAAATAGATTGGAATGGTGGCACAATTTACGTGAAGCGAGTCAAAAAAGGGACACCCTCCGTTCAACCACTTTCAGGTTTGGAGATTCGCTCTCTCCGTCAGTTGCAACGAGATTATCCTGCTAGTTGTAGCGACCTGCAATTATAAATGCCCAAACCTGCAATCAAAGCATTTTCAAACCAGGATTATTTGCAACTATAATTACGCTTCAGCCAGGATTAATTGCAACTGAACCAGGATTAAATGCAACCAACCTGCAATCATCCGTTTCAGCCAGGATTATTTGCAACTATAAATGAATTCTGGCATTTTTATTGCGTTCTCAAGCGGCTTAAAGTGGCAGTATAATAAATAGTTAGACGTAATTGTATTTTTAGTAGTCCAAGGCGTGAGTTTGCATGCCGTCGCTGAGGTAGAACTGAGGACTTAGTAATGAGGTAAGGATGGTGGTTTACTTCCGCCGTTCACTATATACCCTCGACAACCGTGATCTCGCGAAAGGAAAGTATATATCATGAGCATCAACTCAATGGCGAATGCGGCGGCGGCTCGCCGTGGCGACATGTTGCCTCTAGGGAGGGTTCCGAGGAACCAGTCCGAAATTGCTAGAGCAGCGATGACGCCACCAACTCCCACACTACCAAGTCAAGGCAAGCCAGCTAATCTCGCCGCTGCCGCGTCTGCTCCAGTCGATACTACGTTTAACGTGCTCTTTGGTTGACTTGCAGAGGGTGGTTCTATGGCTGGTTCGGGCTATAATTCCGATCTCCACCAGAAAGATGAACGAGCACTGGGTCATGCCCTTTGCAAGAGATTACCGTAAATACCTAACCTTGATCCTTTCAAACCAGGATTAAATGCAACCAACCTGCAATCATCGGTTTCAACCAGGATTATTTGCAACTATAAATACTTCCATTTTTCTGGCGTTTTCAATCCACTCAAAGCGGCAGCCCCGCCGCCAGCATTTGTTCCTGTAATTCACGCGATCGCGCTGGGTCGAGTTGTCCGCGAAACAGCAATTTAATTTCAGCAGGTTTAGCATTAAACTGTTCCGCCAAGCCCCTCACGTCATAACCATGCCGGGTTAAGGTGGGTTCTAAGTCATCAATTTGCTTAGATAAAACGGACTCAATAATCGCCGTGGTGATAGGTTTTTCCCCAAAGAGGTATGCAGCCTCGAATGCGAGTGTTAAATGTTGCTCGATTTGCAGAGGTGTCCTCAAGCGCATGGCAAGTAAATCAATGGCTTCCGCCGACAATATGTCACTTATTTGGGTATCTTCAACAATGCATTTAGATACCAACCATTCAATATATTCTCGCTGGCTACCAACAATACCCTCCAAGGAGAAGACCGTTGCCCGATACCCAATTTCTTCCATAGTGGGACGGCGTAAATCATTTTTCAATTTGGGATGACCAGCTAATACCACTGAAAGTGTGCCACCACCATCTTCAACTACCTCAATTAAACGTTTGAGTCCCGTCAAAGTACTGTAATGTAAGTCGTGAGCCTCATCCACAAACAGTGCCACCGGCTTTTTACCTTTTCTAATCAGGTCGCGCAGTTCCCGCTCCCGTTTTTCGCCGTCTTTTGGGATTTTAATTTCTTTATCTGTGGATAAATCGTAGAATAAGGCAGCAATTAGTGTTGGTAGCGTCGCTCGGTCTTTATCTACAGAAAGCGACTTTGAGACTAGAATCTTACCTTCTTTCTCTAAAACATCAAATAAACGTCGCAAGGTGGTTGTCTTGCCACAGCCAATAATTCCCGTGATAGCAACCAACTTCCCTGAATGAATTGCGACTTTAATATCCTTAAACATTTGTTTTTGGTGGTCTGTCTCGTAGTACCCAGCCTTGGGGAATTCCCTAACCAACCGAAAATGTTCCATGACTTCAGTGAGCATTATGTTCCCCTCCTTTATTTGAGTGGAAATACTGCCGCACTCGTTCAATAATCACTTTTTTATTCAAAGTCTCAGCTAGCAATGCATCAATAAATACCAACTGTTCAGTAGATAATTTAGCCAAAGGTTTAGCGAGATAATCTGAAATTGCTCTTTTAGCAAACAATATCAACTGGGTAAAATGGTCCGTAACGGCGATCGCTAAACTCAACGTATAGCTCGTTGTCAAATAAACCCCACCAAAGGACGACGGTTTCACCAGCCAAGTCTGGCTCTACCTCGTAAGCTACGCCCTCAATTGATACTCTGGCGTCCGTTCCTACCTTTCTACGTTGTGGTTCGCGGGCAAAGTTACAGAATCGCTCCCAACTACACATTGAACGTAAACCAGACTTGGGTATATTTCGCAACCAATCTTCTATCCGCGAATGTGGTTCTATGCGGTGTGGTTTGTCGTTGTAATGCAACAAATATTGGCGTAACCACAAGTTAGCTTCAACGTCGCTTTCCGGTTCATGAAAGTGATACAGAGTCTCGTGGGCTTCTTTGACCGTCCGGAACGGTCTTTCCACTTTACCCTTAGAGCGAGCTGTTACCCGACGACCATCTTTACCCGCAGGCATGTGGGTGACAAGATTGATTCTCAGGCAATCCATCACGTTTTGAAATACGTGGCTTTTAGCAATTGGTCCGTTGTCGGTGTAAATCATTTCTGGAATCCCATGAAAGGGAAATCCGTCAGTTGTTTTCACCGTCATCGCATTAAATAAAAAACGTAATGCAGCTTCAACATCCTCCCCATAAACACAGTGATATTCCTGGTAACATACGCCACTACGGTCATCAACAATGCTGTACAGCATCAGTAGTGGATTACCCTTACCCGGTTCCACCCATGATGGCTGTAAAACGTGTTTGAGATCGGATGGGCTGAGGTCGAAATGCCAACATTCGTTGCTGTATTCTGCTTGAAAGCGCACCGCAGGCGGTTGCCTAGTCATACGTTCAGTGTCGTACCCCCAGGTTTTCAAGTAATAATTTACAGTACTTCTAGTCAATGCGCCTTTAGGCGGTTGGACAAAACCATCAGGTGTCTCCATCCCAAATTCTTCCAACAGTTCAATCGCCCGTACTGTGGAGACATGTCGCCCTTTTTTGTTACTGGTACGGATTTTCATCGCCGCGATGACCTCGCAGTAACGTTCCATTTCTGAGAGTGAAAGCTTTCTGGGTGTCCCGCTATCTGAGCGGTTTATAGATTTTGGACGTGATGAATTACGCAACGCCCGATATAACGTATCAGTTGACACTCCATACAGTGCGGCTGTTTCTTCAATGAGAATTCGACGCTCTTGGCAACGACTAGGCAAACCGTCGAGGCGGTGGCGTAAATTGATGAGCGCCTCTGTCGAGATTTGCTTATGTACCATGTTAGGTATTTATCTCTGCAATGTAGTTGTAGAGCGTTGGTTTGGAAATTCCCATCAACTTACATATTTCAATAATGGTGTGTTGTTTTTCGGTATAAAGCTTTACTGCTAATTGACGTTTCGCTGGGTCAAGGGCTTTTGGTCTTCCTCCCCTGTGACCGCGCTTACGCGCTGCGATTAGTCCAGCAGTTGTGCGTTCGCGGATTAGGTTGCGTTCAAATTCCGCCAATGCGCCAAATAAATGGAAAATCAACCTACCACTGTTGTTTGTGGTAGTAATGGATTCTTGTAAACTAGAAAGCCCAATTCCTCGCTGGCCTAAAGTTTCCATCGTTTCAATCAGGTCTTTGAGCGACCTTCCCAAGCGGTCGAGCCGCCATACCACCAAAACATCACCAGTTCGTGCTACCTCCAATGCTAGAGAGAGTCCAGGTCTTGCTGCTTTTGCACCGCTTATACGGTCGGAGTAAATTTTCTCGCAACCAGCAAGCTGCAAAGCATCCATTTGCAGGTTCAGATTTTGGTCATCTGTTGAAATTCGGGCATAGCCTATCAACATACTTTGAACCTCAACAAGTACATATACTCGTTACTTAACAGCGTATGTTGCCTTTGATATAATTACCGAGTTTCGTTACTAAACTTGATTCCGTTTCTGATTCGCAATCTGGGTGGTAATAACGGTTAAAAAAACGACCGTTTATTTTACCTTATAGTTGCAGATAAACAAGCGGCTGAAATTTAAATAATGCGTGTTTGGGCGAGTAATGAACGGGTACATTAGAACCCTGATTCCGCACCCAGAACTGTCACACCGCAATTAAATGGAACTATCTAGTACAGAAGAACTAACTTCCGTGAGAGTTTATTAGAGCTAAATAAGAATAATTCCTTTTAAGTTCGGCTGGGTGGACAACTAATAAAAATAATAATTATTCTCGTGTAGGAGAGGCTGCTAATAGCATCCTCTTTTCCTATGATTGTAATTCGATAATGATTTGATTTTGTATAATCAACTCAAATTTCCCGCACAAATTTTGACCAAAAATGTGAAAATTTTAACTGATATGGTTGTGGATATTTCAATGCTTTCAATCAATTGATCTTGTGATGTTAAACCAGGAAAAAGATATTTCTAATTTAACTCCACAGCGAAATTTCATTCTCACATTATTACCAGAAGATTGCCGACTTTACTACACATGTATAACTTAGTTTTTTTGAGATTATGAATATGCAAGTATGTTGATATTGACTATCTAATTTTATTATTAGTCCTAAATTATTATGCTGACTTTCTACTTATTTTCCAATTTATATAAGCTCGAATTAATAGCTAGATAAAAACTCTAGTATTTTCTTATTAACTCACTCTCAAATTACTTTATTTTTTTATTGCTTCTTATTGAGAATAGACTTAATGCTACTTTTACTTGTTAATATATCTTTTTTGTTCATTTAATGTGTTATTTAATTCTCTATTGATGAATCAACCTCAGTAATAACCGATTGTGACAGTACTGGGTGCGGAAGATGGGCTATATCGTTCTGCATACTGCAAGCTGAATTTCTGTTGTTGCCGATCGCTGCGGTTCGACCAAAACCGAGAATCTTGAGTATGGAGGAAGCTGCCTCGGTTGGGGTAACTTATGTGACTGCTTGGCTGTGTGTTATGGAAGTTGCCCAAGCACAAGCGGGCGAAACTTTGCTTGTCATTGGTGCAACGGGAGGGGTAGGCAGTACAGCGACACAGATTGCCAAGTGGAAGGGATTGCGGTACTGGGAACAGTACGACGGGATAGCGATCGCAACTCAGTGCAGCAATCGGGAGTCGATGTTGTGATTAATTCCGAAACTGAGGTGTCTTCTAAAAAATATTATTTAGATTGTTGTATTAAATATTCATTGCATACGTAAAATTTGATTAGCGATCGCTCTCCAGGTGGGGTCATCTCACAAAATCGCATTGCTCCCAGTATAAGCTTGCCATTACGGCAAACTTTTCGGTTCTTGGCAACTTTTGGTGATCTTGGGTGGGGGAAGGCAGAAGGCAGAGGGCAGAAGGCAGAAGAAAGAAAGGAATAAGTAGTA
>NZ_JACJSJ010000135.1 GCF_014698115.1 Nostoc sp. FACHB-973 | reverse complement strand
CCCCCCCTGCCTCCCCTGCCTCCCCACCTCACAAAATCGCATTGCTCCCCCCACTGATTTGACTTGATGCTGCCAAGGAGTTTTCTGTGACGATCGCAACCTTAGACCCTAATTCTGAAACCCAGCCTGTTGAAAATGAAATCCAGATAGAAGAAATTTTGGCTAATGTGGCTGTAATCAAAGCAGTCTTTCAATCTGCTAAGGGGCCAAAGGTCGCTCAATTGCAGCAGAAGGTAAGTCAAATCGAAGCTTTTATCCAAGCTTTGGCTAAGGATTCGCCCAGTGACAATGATGAAAATGTTCGAGGGGCTTTTCAGCTCCAGCGAGAACAACTTGCGGCCATCGATCGGCAAATGCAGCACGCAAAAGGTCTAACTGCACTTTTGGAGGTTACAGCCACCGCCCTTCGAGATGCTCTCAACGCCGATCGCGTCCTGATTTATCGTTTTGAGGAAGATAATCGCAGTCGAGCGATCGCTGAAGCTATACAAGCGGGTTGGACATCCTTGCTCAACCAATCCCTACCGATAAATGTATTTGTTACTACCAATGCTGGCGACGGACAACACTTGCTCAACAACCTAACTGAAGTATTAGAATTAACTCCCCGCCAACAGCAGTTTTGGCAACGCTTTCAGGTGCAAGCTAGCCTGTGCTTGCCCTTGATTGTCAAACAACAGCCTTGGGGTTTGTTAGTTATTCATCATTGCCTCCAACCCCGACAATGGCAGGAAGCAGAGCGCAGTTTGCTACAGCAAGTAGGAATGATGTTGACAATTAACTTGCGCTGGGCTGAAATAGTAGCTCCACCTGCTCAACAGCAAAAGGCTGAATCCTGCGATTGCTCTGAGTTACTAGTGCCATTTCAGCAGGTGAGCCAGGCTGTACAAGCAGGAGCAAGAATCGCCGAGCTTGCCGGCGAGCATTTAATGTCTATTCAAGATACTGTTGCTATTACTAATAAACAGCTGGAATACCTTGGTGAATTTTGCCAGCAAGCTTCTGACTTTATTCGCCTTGTGGAAGGCTTGAGTAGCAAAATTCAGATTTTGTCCCTGAATACAGCTATTGAAGCAACAAAAGCTAGCGAGCAGGAACGAGGTTTGCTAGCTGCTGCCGAACAGGTGGAAATTCTCGCCCGTCAAGCCCGCGACAGCACGCTAAATATAGAGGAATGGTTCCAGGAACTAAAGGTGGCAGCAGCAGACGTTGCTTCTGCTATCGAACCGTGCGATCGCCAAATCAGCGCTGGGCTGGAGTCAATCGCGCAAATCCACGAGCAATTCAGAGGGATCGCCGACATCGCTGCTTGTACCCTCAAATCAATGTCGAAGCCATAGAATTGTCACAAACCCCATAGAAACTGAGAGTTGTTTTCATGAGTACCGATTTTGTCCCCCAACCGCAGAACGACGATCGCTTCCTAGAAGAAGCGATCGATCTGTTACTGTTCTTGGAGCAGGAGTTGCCTAACTATACAAAAGACAGTAACCCTGGTACAGCTTTGGCTCTCATGGAAGCTGCTCGTTCTCTGCATTCCATTGCCATAGCAGCCGAGCTAGATGCCATTGCCATAGTTGCGGCTGCACTAGAAGAGATTTTTCAGCTGCTGCATCAGTATCGAGCAACTGTCAACGCCCCAATCGCCTCCCTGTTGTCAGAAGGATTAGATTGCCTACAGATGCTATTGATGGCATTTTTAACAGCCTCGCAAATTGACGAAGTAGAAATTCTAGAGCGGATGTCTGCCATTGTTGCTCATCTACAAGCAGAGTTTGCCGATTCCCAGGAAACAAATCTTGAGACATCGATAGAGCAACCGCAGGAATATCAACCAGTTATTCAATTTGGCGATTCCTTGGCCGAGCTACAAGCTTCTACATCTCTACCAGAGCAATTTATGGTTAAAGATAAGGAAAGTCTTGATAAGGAACTAATAGATGAAACTAGCCCCCAGTCTGGCAGCCTTGTTCACGTAGATACTGAGCAACTTTCCATCAATGTAGGGGAACTAGCAAACCCAAAGGAGTATGGAGAAGAAGATTTTCATCCTTGGTTGGGGGATTTTTCCCTGCCTACTGAAACTTCTGTTGCATCCCTAGTTAAATCTTTTCCCGATCGCCATCCGCTCTCTTTGCAAGAATCCATTTCTACCATTCTTGCAACAAGTATTCCAGCCGCTACACCCATCAATATTAAGCATCTCGAACAACTAAAGGTGCTAATTGCAACATTATTAACTACATATAATCAGCAAGCCTGTCAAGAAGAAGAACAACAACATACGATTGGGCGGTTGCTCCGACAAGTTAAACGATTACAACACCTGCTGGATAATCTACAGGAATGGTCAGGACGTTTAGCAGCAATTTCAGATACCCTTTCTCCTCTAGCTGCTTCTCGCTCTCAGCAATTATACAGTACTCTGCAATCTGTTTTGGCTGAAGCATCTCAGGTGGCATCAACTGTTCATTCGCTGAATAACAATCATCATCAACTCAAACAAGAACTCATACAGCAAGAAAAGTTACTTAACCATTCTTCCAATTTAGTCAAAAAAGTTACAACTATTCCTTTAAAAGTAGCCTTAGAATCCTTGCATCGGCTTTGGTCTCAGTTACAAGCTCTACAAGATAAGTCTGCTAAACTACATTTACAAATTAGCGATATCCAAGTTGATCGGGCATTTAGCGATCGCCTCCATGCTCTCCTGTTACATATAAGTTGCTATTTACTAGAGCAAAGTATTGAGTCTGGCCAAACACGCCAACACCTTGGTAAAAATAGCAACGGTATTATTGAAATTCAAGTTTATCAGCAAGGAAATCAACTGATTATTGATGGCTGTGATGATGGTGCAGGGCTTAACTTATCTCAAATCTATCAACAAGCTTCAGCCCAAGGACTCGATCTGACAAAACCAGGGGATATTTTACAAGAACTGGTACTTGAACCAGAGGTTTCATCTGTTTTATGCGATCGTGCTGCCTTAGAGTTAGGAGTAGAATTAACTGAAGTTTGCAAGCAATTAACAGCTATTCAGGGAAGAATAGTATTGAAGTCTAAAGCTGGACATGGTACAGCCTTCTCACTCCAAATTCCCCTCGATCAAAAAATTGCTCAACTTATCGTCTGTCAAGTTAACTCAAGAGTCTATGGATTTATTGCCGATTCTGTAGAGCAGATTTGTCTATCGCAGTCCGAACAAATTATCCAAACTCAAGCGGGACGCATGTTATTTTTGCAGTCTTCTGGTACCAGTGGCTTCCTTGGTTGTACTGATGAGCATGTAACAACAGAAATGCTCGTCCCTATCCACTTATTGACTGATGTGCTGATTTGTCCTAACCAGCTTCCCACCTCAGTTACCACTTACAGCACAGATACACTAAATGCCCTCAAGCAGGATAAGCCTTTATTAGTATTTAGTTACTTAGACAAACGATGTGCTTTAGAAGTAGATTGTATCATCGGCAAGCAATCCGCTGCGATCCATCCTCTGGGGGAAGCAATCCCTATTCCTGCTTATATCCAAGGAACTAGCATTCTTGCCAATGGGCAACTTAGCCTGGTTTTGGATGGTCAGCTTCTCACAAAATCTCTAACTTGAACTCAATACCTGCCATAGCTTTCTCCATCTGAGATTGCAAAGCTTTCAAGGATATATCAAAACTCGAAGACTTCGGGCGACATTAAGCCGTCAGCTACTTTGGTGACGGCACCGGTCATTGTGATCATAAAATCATTACTAATGGCGATCGCAATTTGTCCTCCTGGCATGTGAACTGTGATTGATGAATCACACAAACTCAATTTGTGAGCAACAGCGGCCGCGGCACTGCTACTACTGCCAGATGCTAAGGTGTAACCTGCTCCTCTTTCCCAAATCTCAATTTGAATATTTTGGCGATCTTTAACTTTCATAAACTGAACGTTGGTACGGTTGGGAAAGTAAGGATGAACCTCTAGCAAACAACCATACTGCTTGGCAATTTCGGGTGTGACTTCAGGTAACTGGATAACGCAGTGTGGATTTCCAATGGTGGCTGCACAAAAGCTAAAGGTTTGGTCGGCAACTGTAATACTTTCCCTGAGAACTTCTCTGGAGTGTCCTGTCACGGGAATTTTTTCACTTTGGAAGCTCACACGACCCATTTCTACTTCAACACTTTTACCCGACTGAGCTACCCGCGCTTTGACTCGTCCGCCAAGGGTGTCAATATCAAATTCTTTTTGTTGAACAAGCTGGTTATCCCACAAATAGCGAGAAAAGATTCTCAACCCGTTACCGCTCTTTTCTGCCTCACTACCATCTGGGTTAAAAATTCGCAATCCAAATCTGGCATTGTTGGACGGTAAAGGACCAAACAAAATGCCGTCTGAGCCAATTCCAAAGTTTCGATGACAAATTCGCTCAATTTTTTCTGGGGTTAATTCAAATGCTAAGTCTTGAGGAGAAATAACTAAATAATCGTTTCCGAGAGCGTGATACTTGGAGTATTTCACTTGAGCAAACATACCAGATATTTGAAAAAATAGATGTTTTTGGGAAATTAAAGTATTTTTAGATTTCCTAAATTTAGGTTACTAATTTTTGAAAAACCTTAAGATTTATATTATTTTACCAGATAAATAATTCTATCCATTTTTTTATAGACAACTACTCATAAAATGGATATGGAGCTTTCTGTATTATTTATGTAATATATTGAAGTAGTGAGTCAAAATTTAGAATTCAGCAATTTTTAAGTTAGCAGCTTTAAAGCCACCTATTGATAGGCCTTTATCGGCTTTTTTTAGGGTTGATACTTTTCCTAGCCAGTTTTAAGAGTATTATATTTTACCAAACTACCAGTGCATATCATTAACGAAATATTATGCTGTTTAGTCTAAACAACTTGCCCTATTGGATTTTTCTGGGGATGGGGGTCTTGCTGTTCTTGTTTATGATAATTTCCGGCGGCGGAGGGGAAGATTTTGATATTGATGCAGATGTAGATGCAGATGTAGACGCAGATAGCAATAGTGAATTAGGCTTTGGGCAATTCCTGGGATGGGTTGGGATTGGGAAAGCTCCATTGATATTGTTACTGGCTACAGATTTGAGTTTGTGGGGCGTTTTGGGCTGGATGTTGAATGTTTGGTTTGGTGGAGTTGCCAATAATAATATTGTGAGTTTTATTGGGAGCGTTATATTATTTGGCTCACTGATGATTAGCTTATTATTGGGGGGATTGATAGCGCAACCAATTGGCAAAATATTTGCTGAGTTTGGGGAAGATGTGAGTAGCGATCGCTTAATAGGTTGTATTGGAATCGTAACATCTGCTTATGTTCCAACTGAAAATCAAGGCAGAATTGGACAAGTAGATGTGCTGGATGCAAAACGTAATCTTTTGACAGTTAGTGCTGTTCTCCCAGACTGGGCAACTATTGCACCCCAACGTGGAGAAAGAGTTTTAATTATTGAACACAAAGCACAAATTTACGTAGTTATTGCTAAAGATAGTGCCGATGAAGAACACTGGTTAACTAATTCATCTCGTAGAGATTCAAATTCTTAAGAGGAAAAGAATATGCTTTTTTGGTTGACTTTTATCCAGTCTTTACCGAGTGTCAAAATAGCTGAAGTTCCACAGATTGAGTTACAACAAAAAAAACAAATAACATTAATTGACCAAACACTCCCAGTAAAAATTATGCCTAATTTTGCTCAAGTCAATGGTGGATTAGTATTTCCAGTAGTGATTGCTGGCTTAGTTTTATTACTATTATTCAGCCTGTTTGCTTATACGCGGGTTTATGTAGTCACACCCAACAACGAAGCTTTCGTCAGGACTGGGGGTCTTTTTATTAAAAAGAAAGCCGTGATTCTTTATGGGGGTTGTATTGTTTTACCCGGATTCCATCAGCTTACACGCGTACCTCTGCGAGAAATTTCCATTGATGTGGAACGGACTGGCAAACTTGCAGTCCGGACTAAAGATTACTTACGAGCAGATATCCGCGTGACTTTTTATGTATGTATTAATGCCTCTGAAGAAGATGTTTTGACAGCAGCGGCTAGATTATCCCAAAATGGTACTAAAATTACTCCGGAAGATATCAAAAATGCTTTAGAAAAAAGAGCAGATGATGCAATTAGGGCGGCAGCTAAAACCAAGGATTTAGCAGAAATTGATTCTGATAAATTAGGGTTTGCTCAGGAAGTGCTGAACTTAGTTGGGACGGATTTGAAAAAAGTCGGCTTAACTTTAAATAACATTGCTATTTCCGAAATATTAGAAAGTGTTACCTATGATCCAGATAACTTTTTTGATGCCCAAGGCGTGCGCTTGCGAACCGAAATTATTCAGCGATCCATTCAACAAAAACGCGAAGTTGAGTTAGCAGCACAAGTGACAATTGAGCAAAAAGAATTGGATGCCCAAAAGCGATCGCTACAAATTGCCCAAGAACAAGAAAGTGCGAAATTAGAGCAAAAATTGCAAGTTGAAGCACTAAAAGCCCAGCGAGAACGGGAAATTCAAGAATCCAAAGATCGGGAAGCTGCAACAGTACGCCGAACTAAAATTTTGCAGGAAAAATCAGTTGAAGAAGAAGAAATCCGCAAAAAATTATCGGTGCAACAAAGCCAAATTGAAGCTGATATTTCTCTAGAAGAACGGAATAAGCAGCTAAAGGTAGTACAAGCGCTGCAAAAACAGGAATCTGAACTAGCAGAGATTACACGTCAACAAAGTGTAGAATCCGGAAAGCTACAAGCACAAGTGCAGATAGCTGAGTCAGAACGGCTGGCAAAACTAGCTCAAGAAGATGTGGCGATCGCCATTGCGAATAAAAAACGCGAAAGCTTTGTTGCACAAGCAGAACAAGCCAAAGCCGAGGAATCAGTGAAGACAGCTAGTGAAGTGGAAAAAGCCGAACGCAACAAACGCCTATCAACTATTGCCGCCGAACGTGAAGCGCAAGAACGGAGTATTGGCGATCGCAACGTTGTGGAAATTGATGCTTTCCGCCGCCGTCGTCAAGCCGAAATTGCCCAAGAAGCAGCAGAATTAGAAGCAGAAGCAATTCGCACCCTAGCAGTAGCTAACCGCGATCAAGTTTTAGCAGAAGCCGAAGGTATTAGAGCAAAAATTTCTGCTGAAAATTCTATCAGCAACGCCAATCTCACTGCCAAAATTATTACAACTATTTGGCCAGAATTAGCCGACAAACTACCAGAAATTGTCACAGCTTTAGCACCGCAGCCCGGAGTTTTAGGAGATACTCGCATTTATTCATTCCCTGGTGCAAATGGCAGCAACGGCAGTCAAGATATTAACAAATTACTACTATCTACTAGTGGACTTTCCTTAATAAATACCTTACTTGACGAAGGTAAATTAGGCGAAATAATCGGTCAAATCAGTCAGCTAGTGCGTGGCAATAATCAAGTAATAACTGGCACATCAAGCCAAGTTTCTTTAGAAACTCTCCCAACACCAACTGTTATCGAAAACAAGACGGAAACCGATTAAAATAATTCGTAATTCAGTTTTATTCCGAAGTCACCCCACCCCGGCTTTGCTGACACAAAACCTCCCCTCCCCGAAGTTCGGGGAGGGGATTGAGGGGTGGGGTATAACCTTTGTGGGATAACTGTTTGAGCTGAAGTTGACTCCACAGATTAAGGGACTTCCAACTAAAAAATATCCCACTGGGATTATCCCACCGCCTTCTGAACACTAACTAGTTCTACCTGCTGTGTCTCTGGCAACAAACGCTTCACGCCTTGCTTAACAAAATTTTGCAAAAAGCCAATTTGCTGATTTTGTTGAAACACCTTTTGCAAAGTTTGCCGCAACTTCTCCAAATTTAAACCAGTCCCAGAATCTATCGCTATTTCTTGCTGCTGGAAATATTCAACTAGACTTAATCCTGCTACTCTGGTCAGATAAGCTGCACTTACTCCCTGCACCAAGCCACCAGCAACAAAGGTAACGGCATTACTTTTGAGAACAGTACTAATAGCCTTTGTAGAAAGTTCCACTAAACCGAGTTTCAACATCAAACTTCCCATTGTTCCAGCTACAGTTTGCCCCTGTTCTAGGGAAAATTTCTGCTGATAGATATTACCCAAATCCATTACCATCTGAGCATTAATGGCCGCAGTCGCCAGAATATCAAGGGCTGGTACTGGGTTAGCAAAGGCAGCAGCAGCAGCTATCCACTGATATTGTTCAATAATTGGGGTGGCGCGATCGCATCTGATTCCATTCAGGCAGTTTTTCGCCTCAGCTTTCAACAACCCGGCTTTCCTCATGGTAGTTAACCAAACCAGCCGTTGTTTTTGCTGTGCCAAAATTTCACCCAACTGCTGGGTTAACTGCTGGATATCTGGTGCTGGTTGTTCCATCCATTCTTCCACAGAACCATCAGCGTCATGCTTTCGTACTTTGACGGGGATGGGAGAGGCCGCAGTTGCAACTACATTTCCTTGCACCCGCTGTTTCAATTGACTAAAAACACTACCACGTTCATCGGCTAAATACTGGTCTTGTTTATTAAAAACCAGCATTGTAGCCTGATTTGCTGCTTTTAGCTGCTGTAAGGTTTGAAATTCTGAGTCTGTCAAATCACCGTTTGTCAAGAACAGCACAAAATCAGATTTTGCTACTTCTGCCAAAACAGATGCATCGGAATTCTCACCTGCTTCTCTAAACAAAGGTGCTGTTTCTTGTAGAGACACAAAATTTCCTGCCTCTAGATTTTGCTCTAGCACTTGAATTAAAGTGCTTTTACCGACGGATTTTCCACCAGTCACAGCCACTTTAATTTCTTGCCTGTCTAATTCCAACGACAATTGGGCAAGTTGTTCTCTGAGTGTCTCTAGTGCCAGATGGTTTTCTGCTTCTTGTGCCAGTTGGTTAATTACAACTTCAGCAATAGAAATCGCCCTTTCCACAGTCGCCCGATCTACAAGCATACTATCTAGCTGCTCTAAACCGTCTTTCGGGCGATTTTGTTGGAATAACCACAAACCACCACCAACAGCTAAGGCACTGAACAAACCAAACTCACCCACCTGCACTATAGAATCGTGCCAACTTTGTAACATCCACAGAGAAAAGGACAGTCCCAATCCTCCTACTAAAATTGGTCGCTGCAACTTCACAACCATGACTCTCCGCGCCTTTTAGATGGCTATTTATTCCAGAATAGATTAAAATCCTGCTTCTTGGAATTGAACAGGCGATCGAACACAATTTTCTTTACTTACAGAAGCTTGTGAGATTAACTCCCAAGCATCCCGATATTGTGCGGAACGAGGTTTACGCTGTCGTTTTTCAGCCTCAACAAGGTGTACTTCGCTTCCATAACCTATGAACACATCTACGGGAAAAACATAGAACAGGTCAAGTTTTTCTATATATGCCAGCGCAAAATCAAAGTCTGATAGCTGATATGCTTCTCGAACCATCAGCCGCCGATTTGTTTTGGTGCGGCGATTATCTACAACGTAATTGCCAGAAGGCTGATCGAACCACGCGTATTTGACTTGGATTTTTATTACACTTCCCTCTACATCAAATGCCAGATCGTAAGGTAACCTATCACCAAAAGGTTTTAAAATTCCCCAACCAAGTTTTAAAGCATGAAGAACAGCAGCTTGTTCTGCTATGTCTCCTCTAAGCTTTGTGTCCATTACTGAGATCAATATGAAGTAGCTGACAATCAGCATAAAACAAAACCCTGTTTTCTTAAAAGATCACAGGGTTTTGTTTTATGTTTGATTTGGTGGCGGGAAGTGGATTTGAACCACTGACCTTCGGGTTATGCTTACCAACTACAACTTTCGTTGCCCAGATTAACTGGTTTGTGGTCTGGACTGTCCCTTCACCCTCGGCGTTAGCGTTAGGGTGTCTGCCTTCCAGTCTCTACACCTTCTCCACTTCTGGAGCTTGGTTCGGGATTACCGCGCTATTGGCTTCCCCGAGTTTGACAGATAAACGCACATAAGTTTCTTTACGTGCCGCCCACAGCAAACTTAACTAATAAGCGTCTAGTTAATTTTGCCCGTTGAGCCCGACGAGCTACCAGGCTGCTCTATCCCGCGTCGCTCTTGACTTTTCTAGCATAACTCAAAGTCAAGAGTTTGGCAACTACAAAAACGATAATTCTCCAATTACTTCTAAACGCTTGTATTTTCCTAAGGTGACAAACTTTTCACAGAGGCTTTCGGCGGCGCTGGGACTAATCCAACCCATTTGTTGGAGTAAGTGGATAGCAACGGCATGTTTTGCCCGTTTTGCCCCATCCATAACTTTAATTGCTAATCCCATGCCTTCACCGAGTCTACCAATGCACTGCACTCCTTCGGCACCAGATTTGCTGACCAGTTCCCCTGGAGTTAAACGCATCAGTTCCGTATCAAATTCTCCATCTCCTGCTACCATTGCTGGGTGATGAGTCATGGCACGGACAATGCGCTCCATATCCAAGTTGGTACTAGAAGCTAGCAGGGCGTATAAAGAGGCCATTTGACCGAGTTGCATCAAATAAGTCGGTGCGCCACAGTCATCATGGGCGCTGATGAATTCCTCTGCTGGCATTCGTAGTAATTCTGCTACTTTGGCCAAAATCAACTGCTGTATTGGGTGTTTCCGTTCCAAGTAGTTGTTTAAAGGCCAATGGCGTTGCTGACAAACAGCTAGCATCCCCGCATGTTTACCAGAGCAATTGTATTCCAGAGGACTGCGTTTGCCTTCAGGAATCGGACACTGGAGTATAGTGGGGTCAAGATCAGCCCGCCAAAGGATGTTAAATACCTGTCGGACTTGCTCTATTGTTCCTTTATGGGAACTTGTGATAATTGCTAAATCGCGATCGCTGAGGTCATAGCGTTCCAGTGTACCTGTAGTGGTGACTGCGAGTGCCTGAAATGGTTTGAGCGCTGAACGAATAAATGCAGCAGTTTCGGAGTTACCAGCGACGGTTAAAACCCGTCCGCGTTCGTCGCATACAACAGCCTGGACTATATGCTTGGATTCAATGATCCCTTCACGCAGCAACCGGACTTCCAGTGCTGTAGCTTGAGTTCGTTTTCCCATTGTCATGGGTTTATTTTTATCACTTTTTTATTATTTGTCATGAGTCATGAGTCATTAGTCATGAGTTATTAGTCATTTGTCCTTCGTCCTTTGTTTATTTACTAATGACCAATGCCCAATGCCCAATGCCCAATGCCCAATGCCCAATGACTAATGACGGTTTACAACAAATGCCAAACTATAGTACCAGTAACAAACATTCCCGCCAAGCCAGCAAAGGTAAATTGCAACCGCCGTAGGATAGGTTTAATTTCGTATGCCACAATCAAGCGATCGCGATTGAGGATTTCTTGTGGCTTTGTCCAGGTTTGACCGTCGTACCAGCCTGACTCTTCATAGAATACTGTGGGACTGCAAAGGCGATCGCACACGTAAAACCAGCCTAAATACAACCTTACCACTGCCAGCAGCACCCCCAGACTTGCCCCTGCTGCACCACAAAGAATAAAATGGGCAATATATTTCTGTGGGGGAAAACTTGCTGCTGCTACAGGCCCAGCTACGAGCCAAGATAAACCCCAAATCCAAAGCATCTTCGTGATATAATCCCGCCAATGTAAAATGCTATCACGAAATAGCCAGGAAGCTTTCAACTCTTCGTACTCGTTGAGCGGTTGTTGATCTATGGGAACTGGGCAATTTGAAACCGAAGACCGAATCATGTTGGCTTACCCCCACCCTCATCAGATTCTGGAAGGGAAATACGTTCTGCATGAATCCAGAACGCTTCTAAATTATAAAACTCGCGTTCCTTGGGCATCATGATGTGAACGATGACTTCACCGTAGTCTTGTAGTACCCAACTGCCCTCGGCTTTTCCTTCTGTCCTCAAGGGGCGTCGTTGTAATTCAGTTTCGACTTTTGCTTCAATTGCTTGAGCGATCGCCCTTACCTGTACCCTAGAATAACCAGTCATCATCACAAAGTAATCTGCTAGATAAGATACGTCTGCTACTCTGAGCAATAAAATATCACCAGCTTTGCGATCTGATGCAGCAACAGCTATCATTGCAGCTAATTTTCCGCTTGCTTCTTCTATTTGGGTGGGGTTTCTCAGCACACTCTTCGTCAGTGGGACAGATTGTAATGGGAAATTTCCTTGGAAATAATCAGTCATTAAACCTCAGGTGCTTTCTTCCTTTTGAAACAATTGTTTACATTTACTTAACAAATAACAAACAATTGATCTGAAAATGTGTCAATGGGTTTTTTTGAATACTAACAAAAAAACAGGTGTCTATGGAGGCTAGCTTGAAAAAGGGAGTAGGGAATGGGGAGTAGAAAGGAGGGTAAGAAACGTTTTTTATGTTTGGTTACAAGATTTTCCCGCGATTGACTGTCTTGAAAGAGGGACTGGGGACTGGGAAAAGAATATTTTCATGCCATCGTTGTGTGATTGCTGATGCGATCGTCTAGCTTGAAAATAGGAATTAGAAATTACGGCGCGATTCGTTCTCGCCTTTATGGGGATATTCGGAATTTTGGTTTGCAGGACTAGACTTTAGGCTGGCTATTACAACTTACGATACAAGAGAGCGCACTCGTGCCCGATCTGCCAAAAGTCTGATTGGCATAAATGTACCAGTAGGTGTTTGGGGATACTAAAGCAACCTTATTATATTAAGTAAAAAAATTCATATTCCCACGCCTTGAATGAAGTGAAGCCGTGGGATTTTTGATTCAATACCAATTCAGCTAAAAGCTTGCTTCAGTATTGTTATTTTTTAAGTAAGATTGAATACAATCAAATTTTCTGTGATTGAGATTTTGACATCCACTCTACTGAAAGCGCAAATATAGAACCTAACTGCACTGTCGTAGATTACACTTCTTGTTTGGTAATTATTGTCGAGTGAATTGCTCTACGATCTGCTATTAATGAGTAACACAAGGATTCATATTGATTTAAAGCTTGCTCAAAAGCATACTGCTCAACGGCATATTGGCGACTTTTATAACCTAGAGTTTTAACTTTTTCGGGGTTTTGATACAAGTTTAAAATTGCCATTGCTAAAGCTTGGGGATCTTCTGGAGGAACGATAACTCCGCCACCACTTTGCTTGATAGCCCTTGCTGCGGTACCGTTATCAGGGACAGAGGCGACTAAAGCGCGTCCACTAGCAAGTAGCACTTGAATTTTTGACGGCATATTGAAGGATATAACATTTTTCTTTTGCACCACCAAACCAACATCCGCGGCTGCTAACATTTGTGGTAAATTTTTCCGGGGTTGAAATGGCAGTAGCAAAACATTATCTGCACCGCAGTCTAAACATTCCTGTTGCAATCGCTGTAAACCTTTTGCCTCTCCGACGATGACAAAGGCAATATCTGGGATGTGGCGCAACATAGAAGCAGCTTTGACAACGCTTTCTAAGCCTTGGGTGAGGGCAATGTTACCAGAATACAGGACTACAAATTTATCATTCAGGTTGTGTGTCGTGCGGAAAGGGTTATTTTTTTGAGGCAAGGGGCGGATAAAATTAACATCAACCCAGTTAGGAATTTGCACAATTTTGTCAGCTTCTACGCCCTTAGATCGCAAATTTTCCACAAATCCATCGGCGATGACGCTAATTTTACTAGCACTGCGGTAAGCAAATTTTTCCAATAATGTAAACAACTGGATGAGCAATTTATTTTTAAGTAGACCGACGTGAACAGCTGCTTCTGGTAATATATCTTGTAGATTCAAAACCACAGGGCAAGCACGTAACCATCCTAAAAGAGCAACTGGTACACAGCTTGGTAGGGATGGCGAGGTTGAGAGAATAACATCTGGACGCCAACCGATGAGGGCAGGTACAAAACTAGTCACAACGAAACTAGCATCTAGCAACACTCGATCTAGTAGATTGGGTTGTGGACGAATCCAAACGTAACTACGTTGGATTTCAACGCCATTTTTGTATTCGGTGAGATACCACTTGCCCCGATATTCCTGGTAAATTTGACGTTCAGGGTAGTTAGGCATAGCAGTAACTACGCGCACTTGGTGTCCCCGCTTTACTAGTCCCTCTGCTAATTCTGTCATTAGTGGGGCAATACCAATTGGCTCTGGATGATAGTTGTAGGAGTAAATTAAAATTCGCATAGAAAATTAGTCTCAAGTGCCCGGGTTTTTTATTTAATGACAATACTTGTCTTAAATATCTCTGGGAGGTTGAAATATCCTATATTTAATTGTGGCTTCCGAGTCTCTTGATGTCAGGGATTTTTCTTAAAGATTGAGTAAATTTTGATATTAAATCCTTACGGAGTGTGCGAATAATATTGACTATTTAATACACAATTTAAAATGTTTATTTATAATTGGTACGTAAGTAAAAACCCTGGAATTTATGATATTCATACTAGTATTTCACAATAACAGTGATTGAATGAGCGATCGCCCTTGTATTTTCTCTTTTTTTGCTGGTTCAGGTTTCCTGGATTTAGGTTTTGAAACCAGTGGTTTTAACATTGTTTATGTTAATGAAATTTTTTCCCCATTCATGGCAGCATACCGCTATTCACGGCAGGCTCTCAATCTAGGGTTGCCAGAATATGGATATTATGATGGTGAAGCAGGAGACGTAAGTAAACTTACCCAAGGTTCACAAGCACAACATATTTGGGAGTTAGTCAAAGATTGCCGTAAATTTAATAATATTGTTGGCTTTATTGGTGGGCCTCCCTGTCCTGATTTTTCCATTGGGGGAAAAAACAGAGGCAATTTAGGAGATAATGGCAAGCTTTCGGCTTCCTATGTGGAATTAATTTGTCAAAATCTCCCAGATTTTTTTTTATTTGAGAATGTTAAGGGTTTGTGGAAGACGAAGAAGCACCGTTTATTTTTTGAATACCTAAAGCAACAATTACAGCAAGCAGGATATATATTAACAGAGCGGTTAATTAATGCAATTGAATATGGCGTACCCCAAGATCGGGAAAGAATTATTTTGATTGGATTCCAAAAGAATTTTATCAAAGAGATGGATAGAGAGTTTAGTAGACAAGAATTACTAAATGCACATATTTTTCCTTGGCAAAATCAGATTTTATACGAGAAGAAAAATGTTTTTTCTTACCCTTGGCGTAAATGCGATCCATTTCAAGAAAATTCCATTATTCCTTGTCCTCTTGATATTCCTCAAAAATTAACAGTTGAATACTGGTTTAGAAAAAATAATGTCCTCAAGCATCCCAATGCTGAACATTACTTTCAACCAAGGGCAGGTATCACAAAATTTGCTGCTGTTGATGAAGGAGATGATTCTAAAAAATCTTTTAAACGTCTGCATAGATGGCGTTATTCTCCAACAGCTTGCTATGGAAATAATGAAGTACATTTACATCCTTATAAAATCCGACGAATTTCTGTAGCAGAAGCTTTAGCTATCCAATCTTTACCTGCAAATTTCGTGCTTCCAGAGAATATGTCACTTACAAATATGTTTAAAACTATTGGTAATGGCGTACCATACTTGGCATCAAAGGCGTTAGCTCAAACTATTATTAACTTCTTAGTAACTGACGTTAAGAATACTGTTGATATTCATAACCTTACTGGCACTTAATGTCAACTTAAATACTTACATAAATTCTGAGACATCTGCAAAGCTGATATCCCAGATAAGTTAGCAGCTTATTTTCAGAATAAACTCGTAATAAATGTGGTTTAATATATATATAAAAAATGTTTTAATTTTTTATAAACTTTAATAATCAATCACTGGTACAAAACACGATGGCAGCAGACTATCCGGACATTGATATTGCGCCATTCATCGATCATGCCCTGTTAACGCCAACAGCTACTCCAGAGCAAGTTGAGCAATGGTGTGAAGAAGCATATAGATTCAATTTTGCGGCGGTTTGCCTGTACCCCGCCTATGTCAAGCAAGCAGTTGAACTCCTCCACGGTAAGAACCCGAAAGTCTGTACGGTGATTGGCTTTCCTGCTGGTGCGACTACTTCAGCAGTCAAGCTGTATGAGGCTCAAGAAGCGGCGGAAAGCGGGGCTACTGAGTTGGATTTGGTAATCAACTTGGGCTGGTTGAAAGCTGGCAAAACAGAAGAAGTTCATCGTGAGATTGCCGAAATTTGCGAGGAGACTGGACAAACTGTCAAGGTAATTTTGGAAACCAATCTGTTGACAGATGCGGAGAAAAAAATAGCTGCTGAAATATCTATGGAAGCGGGAGCAAGTTTCTTAAAAACCAGTACTGGTTGGAATGGTGGTGCCACTGTGGCTGATGTGCGACTTTTGAAGGAATTGGCGAAAGAAAGGTTGGGAATTAAAGCTTCAGGTGGTATCCGTACTATCAATCAAGCTCTAGACTTAATTGTAGCGGGTGCTACTAGATTAGGCACATCTCGCGGTATCGATTTGATCCGCCAGCGCGATAACCTGGAAAAGGGTGAATAGTCATTTGTCATTTGTCGTTTGTCCTTCGTCCTTTGTCCTTTTTTGTTCACTAATGACCAATGACTAATGACTAATGAGTAGAACCTATAAAGCAACCGGAATTAATCTTAAAACCCAGGCGCTCGGGGAATCGGATAAAATAGTGACAATTTTGACACCAGAATTCGGTCTAATTCGAGCAGTGGCTCCAGGGGCGCGCAAGCACAACTCCAGTTTGGGCGGCAGGAGCGGTATGTTCGTTGTTAATGAACTATTGATTGCCAAGGGGCGATCGCTTGATAAAATTACTCAAGCACAGACGTTAAAAACTTATCCAGGTCTAGCTAAAAATTTGGGAAAATTAGCTGCTGGCCAGTATTTAGCAGAAATAGTACTGTGTCAAGCTTTAAGTGAACAACCCCAAGAAGAACTTTATGAGTTATTCAATGAACATCTCCATCGATTGGAGGTGTTGTCTAGTGGAAATACATCTGGTGTTTTAGCTCATCTGGCTCATGGGGTTTTTCACCTTTTAGCCTTAGCAGGACTGACACCGCAAGTGCAAGTTTGTTGCTTGTCTGGGCGACCCCTCACGCCAGATTTTACAGACCCCAACTGGCAGGTAGGATTTAGCATCCCTGCGGGTGGAATTGTTTGTTTAGAAGCTTGGGAACGTTTGCGAAGAGAGGGGGAGATGAGGAAGATGAGGGAGATGAGGGAGATTAATAATGAATCCCCGATGCCCCATGCCCCATGCCCCATGCCCCATGCCCAAACAGTTGTTGTCCATCGGCAAGAAATACCTGTGATTTCCAGTCGTCCTGGTGCAATGGAACTAGCTCTGCTTCAGAATCTATCGCAACCAGAAATCGTGCAAATTGATGGTGCAAGAGATCATAACTGGTTATCTGTTGAGCAGATTTTACGCCAGTATGCTCAGTATCAATTAGCCCGCCCTATTCGCTCTGCTACCTTGATCGACTCTTATTTTGCTGCCAACCATGATGCAATCGTCTGATTTGGATAAAAAAATCCTGCCTTTATCACCAAGCCTCGTCAAAAAACATAATAGAGCATCAGATCATACAGTAACTAATCATCTGAGTGCCGTCTCTAAGTCTACACCTAATCAAATCAATGGACAAGAAATGTCCCCAAAAGACATTTCTAAAAACGATCAAAGTTGGACAGAAATACCAAAAAATCATGTTACAAGCCAATCAGAAACATCAACCCAAGAACAATTAACCACTGGACAAACAGACAGAAATAATGATAACGGCAACGGACTAGACCTAAGCAATGGTAAAAATTTGCCAGTAACCACTATTCCAAAAACAGAACCAGCGAAATTACATGAGCCTGGTTCAGAGAATGCAAAACAGCGGGGGTTTGTGCCAGTATTAAAAAACTTTAATTTCCTGGCTCTTTGGGGCGGTCAAGTTTTCTGCCAACTAGCAGATAAAGTTTATTTGGTGCTGATGATTGCTTTGATTAATACTCAGTTTCAGGGTGGTAATCAGAGTATTAGTGGATGGGTGTCAGCCTTGATGATGGCTTTCACTATTCCAGCAGTATTGTTTGGTTCTGTCGCTGGTGTGTTTGTAGACCGCTGGCCGAAAAAGGCTGTGTTGGTGGCAACGAATGTTTGGCGCGGTATCCTGGTTTTCTCAATTCCCTTCCTAATGTGGTTGACTCATGATTGGAAACCCATAGGAGTCTTACCAGTAGGTTTTTTAATCATTCTGGGTGTGACTTTTTTAGTTTCCACACTGACGCAGTTTTTTGCCCCAGCGGAACAGGCGGCAATTCCTTTAGTAGTAGAAGAACAGCATTTACTCTCGGCTAATTCGCTTTACACAACAACGATGATGGCATCGGTAATTGTTGGGTTTGCTGTTGGTGAACCGTTGTTAGCGATCGCCGATAGACTTTGGTCGCAATTTAGTGGTAGTAGTGGTTTGGGCAAAGAACTTTTAGTCGGTGGCAGTTATGCGATCGCTGGAATAATTTTGTTCCTCCTGAGAACTAACGAAAAACCTCACCCACCCGAAACAGAATTCCCTCACGTATTCTCTGACTTACGGGATGGTCTGTCCTACCTCAAAGCCAATCATCGCGTCCGTAATGCTTTACTCCAGCTAATTATCTTGTTTTCTGTCTTCGCAGCTTTAACTGTTTTAGCTGTTCGCATGGCAGAAATAATTCCCAATATGAAAGCCTCCCAATTCGGCTTTTTACTTGCAGCAGGTGGTGTTGGCATTGCAGCTGGAGCAACAATTCTCGGTCAATTCGGTCAACGGTTCTCTTACACCCAACTAAGTTTGTGCGGTTGTCTGGGTATGACAGCATCGCTGATTGGTCTGTCAATATTTACCACACAACTGTGGTTAATATTATTACTAATTGCGTCATTAGGTGTCTTTGGGGCACTAGTAGGCATTCCCATGCAAACAGCGATTCAAACAGAAACACCTCCAGAAATGCGTGGTAAAGTTTTTGGTCTACAGAACAATGTCATTAACATTGCTCTTTCCTTACCTTTGGCATTAGCTGGTGTAGCAGAAACCTTTGTGGGGTTACAGGCAGTTTTTTTGGGATTAGCAGCGATCGTTTTTTCAGGAGGAATATTAACCTGGTATAACTCACATCAGTAGTTATCAACAGGAACTATTATTCATGACCTTGAAGTAATTACTAATTTACTTAAAATTTTTGTCTTCGTGTTAAACTAAGGTCAGTCAAAATTTATCGCATACTTGCCGGATATCAATCTGACATTAGCCAGAATAAGTTGTTTAAATATAAGAAATTAACAACTTATAAGTTGAATCAATAAAGCCATAAATTCACCAGTTTAATTAGCTATAAAATTAGCTTTTTGAACTAATTTTTGGCATATACTACTAAAAACTAAAAACCAGCAAGTATACCACGATAAAAGCAACAAAGTACGCAAAACTAATACATCAAACCCGCTTTTCTTACAGCTAAATAAAGAATGCGTATAGCCTGGATTGGAAAAAAATCGCCCTTTTGCGGCAATGTCACCTACAGTAGAGAAATTACAAATGCCTTGCTAGACAAGGGACATCAAGTTAGCTTTCTCCACTTCGCTCAAGAAGAATCAGAACCTGACAATTGGCCAAATCTCCAAGAAGTTCCCCTACCTTTTATTTACAAATCACAGGTTTACACAATCCCCACTTTTAAGGCGACTAAAGTTTTAACTGACTCGCTGCGGAAAATTAAGCCAGATGTTGTACATGCTTCCTTAACCCTATCTCCTCTTGATTTTGTTCTACCGGAAATCTGTGAGGAACTGAGGTTACCTTTAGTTGCTACTTTTCATACACCGTTTGCTGGGAAGGGAGCAAAGCTGATATCAGGAACACAGCTTTTGGCTTATCAACTCTACGCGCCTTTTTTGGTTAACTACGATCGCGTAATTGTATTTTCCCAAATTCAGCGGGAATTATTGGCACGTATGGGCGTAAGGGAAGAAAATATTGCGATCATTCCCAACGGTGTTGATCCCATTAAGTATTCTCCAGGGGCTTCTAAACTCAAAGCAGAATTTCAAGCCGAACGCTTGTTTGTTTATCAAGGTCGAATAGCCCCAGAGAAAAATGTGGAAGCCCTCCTGAGAGCTTGGAAGCAGTCGCAAATGGATCGTAATAGCAAGCTTTTGATTGTTGGCGATGGGCCTTTGAAGTCTTCTTTAGAGCCGTTTTATGGTTGGGAATACGGCATTAATTGGTTAGGATTTGTTGCTGATGAAAATCGGCGCATCGAAATTTTGCGGGGCGCGGATGTATTTATTTTGCCTTCATTGGTAGAAGGACTATCTTTGTCTTTGTTAGAAGCAATGTCATCTGGGTTGGCTTGTTTGGCAACAGATGTCGGTGCAGATGGAGAAGTTTTGGAAAAGGGAGCGGGTATAGTTATTAATACCAAAACAGTGCGATCGCAATTGAGAACTCTTTTACCAGTGTTACAAGACCATCCAGAGTTAACAACCCTACTGGGGCAAAAAGCCAGACAGCGTGTATTAGACCGCTATACGCTCACTAAGAATGTTACTCTGCTGGAAGAACTTTATAAAGAAGTTTTAACACAGCGACCTTTACCAGTTAGTCGCAGAGCATAGGGAAAGGGAAAAAGTGCGATCGCACTGTAAATTATAAGATGCTAATGAGTGCGATCGAGACAGTAAATTAAAGCTACAAAATCAACAAATGACTGCAATTAGTGACCTAAAAACACTATATGAATCCAATTACCTGCAATGGTTAGAGGAAAATATCAAATGTCTCAAAGCTAGGCAATTAGAAGAGGTTGACTATGAAAACTTAATAGAAGAACTGGAAGATTTGGCGAAAAACTAAAAAAGGCGAGTCAGAAGTCTGTTGGAACAGATTATAAGACATTTATTGCTTTATCAATATTGGGATTTAGAAAAACCAAGAAATGCTAATCATTGGGCTGCCGAAATTATTAGTTTTCGTAATCAAATAAATGAAGATTTAAGCGCCAATTTACGCAGCCATTTAGAGGATAACTTCAGTATAATTTACAGTAATGCCTTAGATTATATTAAGGCTAAAACGAAGCTGACCAATTTACCTGAATTATGTACTTATACCTTAGAGCAAATTTTGGATAAAAACTGGTTGCCTTAATCTGAAATTTTGATTCTTTGCGCGAAATATATTCATATTTTAACTCAACAACATCATAAAATTAAGTCGCTACAATTTATCATATTCTTCTGGTTCTACGTTAGGCACTTTATTCAAAACTTGCTGAAATTTTTCCCAACTACTGCTTTTGGCTTTTTGTTCCAAATAGTCTTTGGTCATCCATGCGGAAACTTGTGCAGATAAGGCAATGGCCGCAAGTTGTTCAATAGAAATATTTTCTCTTGCTGCTAAAACTTCAATTTGTTTATATAAAGATTCGGGTATCTGTACATTTAAGTTAGTCATAGAATTTATGCTGAGGCACTTCCAATTAAAAAAATATCCCATCGTAGGGGCGCACAGCTGTGCGCCCCTACAAATTTACAAAAAATTTGGGATAATTTATTTTTTGGAAGTCCCTAACTAATTATTTGAATTATCCACTAAAGACCATCCCAAAGTTGTCGGCTGTTGATAAACTCGCTTCAAAGTATTCACATCCCTAACAGAAATAGGCGACGGTTTACGAACTTGGGAAAAGTATAAAGCATCAGTTTGTAGCGGACTATGACCCCAAATTCCTAAAGCGTGTCCAAGTTCGTGCCGGGCTGCTGCTCGGATATACTCACCTGTTTGACTGGGGCTGAGTAAGATGGTGAAGCGGTGGGATAAAACTTTGTTGTTGGTGTATAACTCGTAAGTAGTTTGTGCCGATCGCGCACGAGGTATATTACTACCTGGAGAAATTTGTAGAGGTGGCGCTTTTCGCACTATCGTAATATCCGCAACTTCTGGCTGTTGGACTACTGTTAAAGGCAAATAAGCACTCCATTCCTGCACAGCCTGTAAGACGCTGCTGACCCATGTTTGAGCTTGTTTTTCGCTAACGGCTTTTGGTGTTTCTACGTAAACTTTGATAGGAAATTGTGACCAAACTAAATAACCAACTTGAGTTGTTGTGACTTGGGAAAAGTAGTCACCGCTGTTGGTGCTATCTTGCCACTGTGCGAGTGTAGGTGGTAAAGGATGGGGTTTTGGAGGAGATGAGGGAGATGAGGGGGATGAGGGGGATG
>NZ_JACJSJ010000134.1 GCF_014698115.1 Nostoc sp. FACHB-973 | reverse complement strand
ACGAGTCAAAAATACTCTTAGACGAGCGCCCATGCTTTAAGTTACCTCGGTAGATGCATTCTCCGTATTTATTTATCTTTACATAGTTAGGTTTTTTTGTGCCTACCTACTTAACATTTCCTTTAGCTACATTTGAGTTTAAGCTAATGGGGATATCACAGGTATTAGCGCAGAATCCAAATCCCCGAAAAGCTGAAGCAGATAAGCTACTTCAACAAGGTAATGAATTCGATGAAAATAATCAACCCCAAGCTGCTTTAAAAGCTTTTGAGAAAGCTTTATCTATATATCGTGAAACTCAAGATCAACAGGGAGAAGGTAAAACACTTAATTATATTGGCAATATTTACAATGATAATTTTGAGGAATATAGCCAAGCCGTTAGTTATTATCAAAAAGCTTTAAAAATTGCTCAAAAAATTAATGATCGCACTTTAGAGTCGAAAGTTTTAAATAATTTAGGACTGGTTCAATTACATTTAGAAAATTATCGGCGTGCAGTTGAATACTGCGAGCAAGCATTAGCAATAGCGCGACAAAATAATAACTATGAAACAGAAGCGATCGCCCTCAAAAGTCTAGGGGCAATCTATATTGTTTCTGATAGTTCAAAAGGACTTGATTTTCTAGAACAATCTTTAATTGTTCTAGAAAAAGCTAGTGGTACTGCTGAAGATAAACTCCGTCAAAATAAACTTAAAGCGAGTATTATTATTAATCTGGGTAATTTTTATTACTCTCTTGGTGGAGCTAAAAGAATGAATAGCGACCCAGCAGCAAAGAAATTATTAAATAAGTCTCTTGAATATTATCAACAGGGTCTAAAAATTGCTCAAGAAATAGGCGATCGCCCCAGACAAGGAAAAGCTCTCTTGGGCATGGGAGACTTATACCATCTGAATAGTCAGTATACTCAATCAACAGAAGGTATTCAGCAAGCATCTGCCAAAGCTATAGAAAGTTTTGAACAAGCATTAAAGATTTTTGCAACAGATAAAAATTTTCGTTCTCAAGCACGATTAGCCTACAGTAAGTTAGGTGATGTTTACTACAGATGGGGTAACAAAAAGAAGGCATTGGATGCCTATGAGCAAGCTTTGCAAATTATCGAAACAGAAGTCCCTACTTCTCCCTTCAATAAGCTCGAGCAGGATGCACAACGAGGATGGCTATTAATCAATTTTGGTAATATTAATGCTGATGCTAGTAAGTATGATCAAGCATTAGATTCATACAAAAAAGCATTAGAAATCTTGGAATTATCCCTTCAAGAATCCCAGCAAATTAGTACCCCTGCTAAACAGTTTCTAACAGAATCAATCAAAGTTGGAATGAAACAAACATATCTGCGTTTGTGTTTAGTATACAAACTTATTGGACAACCTGAAGCTAGTAAAAAAGCTTGTCAGGATAGTAAGTCTATTGAACTAAATTATCCTTTACCCAAAAGTTTATCAAACAAAGGAACAGTTTTAAATAAAGCTGCTAAATCTCCGGCAGATTTAGAAAAAGCAAAAAAAGAATTACAAGAAGCGTTAGAGAGTTTGCGACAGTCTCAAGCCTTAGGAACTCCAGATTTTATCGCTTTCCACTTGGCTCAAGTTGGTGCTGCTTATACTCAATTGGGAGAATATAAGCTGGCTCAGGAATATTTTCAAAAAGCTATAGAAATCATTACACCAATTGATAGCCCTCAATTTAAACCATACATATTTTTTGTAATTGGCGAGTTCTACGACTGGCAAAAACAATATGATTTAGCTTTTCAATATTATCAAAAAGCTGGAGAATTTGCTAATCAAGCTGACGAAAAATTAATAGAAGCAAATGTTTTTAAACAGTTTGGTATAACTGGCTTTCTTGCTAATCGCCTACCTGAAGCCACAACTGCTTTATATAGAGCAATAGATGTTTTTGATGCCATTCGAGTGGATTTATTAGATGATAAGTATAAAATCTCTATCTTTGAAATCCAGGCGAATACTTATAGTTTGTTGCAAAAAACTTTAATTAGTCAGGATAAATTTTCAGAGGCTTTAGAAGTTGCTGAACGTGGTAGAGCTAGAGCTTTTATTAATCTACTAGCCTTACGAGTTGGCAGCAAAAATCAGAGTAAATCAAACTTAAAAATTCCGAATGTGTTGCCACCAAAAATTGCAGAGATTCAGAGAATTGCTAAAGAACAAAACGCCACAATTGTAGAATATGCTGTTCCTAAACCTCCTAGATATAATGATGCAAATAACAATGACAAGCTAGTATGGGATAATTCAGAACTCTACATTTGGGTAATTCAACCAACTGGTGAAATAGAGTTCAAACCAGTAGACTTCAAATCATTAAATGCATCTTTAGCAGACTTTGTGAGAGAAAGTCGCCTCTCTATTGGTGCTGGAAGAGGGCGTGGGATAAATGTAGATCCAACAGATAAACCGGTACGAAAACGCAATTTACAGAAATTACATGAGGTATTAATTGAACCTATTGCCTCTCTTCTCCCCACTAATCCAGAAGCAAAGGTAATTTTTATTCCTCATGATTCGCTGTTTTTAGTACCGTTCGCAGCACTGCAAGATAAAGATAAAAAATACTTAATTGAAAAACACACTATCCTCACTGCACCAGCTATTCAAATTCTAGATTTGACTCGTCAACAACGTCAAAAGGTTACGGGTAAAGATGTGTTAGTTATGGGTAATCCTATTATGCCCAAAGTGGGAAATCCATCTGTACAACTTGACCCACTTAAAGGTGCAGAAATCGAAGCATTAACTATTGCTAATTTATTCAAAACTAAAGCCATTACTGGTAAGGATGCGACAAAAGCAGCTTTAAAACAAAAATTATCAACTGCTAGAATTATTCATTTAGCCACGCATGGATTATTAGATGATCCTAGTCAAAATATCAAAACTGCTATAGCCCTTGCACCTACTAATAATGATGATGGTTTACTGACTCCTGCGGAAATTGTGGATTTACGCTTCAATGCGGAACTTGTAGTTTTGAGTGCTTGCGACACTGCTAGAGGAACAATTACTGGTGATGGAGTAATTGGATTATCTCGTGCTTTGATTACTGCTGGTGCGCCGAGTGTAATTGTCTCATTGTGGAAAGTTCCTGATTCACCAACATCGGAATTAATGACAGAATTTTATCGACAGTGGGAGAAAAATCCCGATAAGGCGGTGGCGTTGAGAAATGCTATGCTGCTTGCGATGAAGAAGTATCCAGAACCGAGAAATTGGGCAGCGTTTACGTTAATTGGTGAGTCTTAGTTACAGGTGAAGTGAGTAAATTATGCGCGATGTCTACGACCGGCTACGCCTACGCACAAGCAGAATCATTTTAATCGCTTTGAGTGCTTTTTTGGTAACAATTGCACCAACATTTCCTCAAAATTTATCAGGGTTTTTGTTTGTGCCACAGGTGTTAGCACAAACGTCTATACACCGTAAAGCTGAAGCAGATAAACTCTGGCTCAAAGGTATTGAGCAGTTTGATAACATTCGCTTTCAAGCAGCATTACAGTACTGGGAAAAAGCATTATCTCTGTATCGTAAGAATAACGATCCTCAAAGCGAAGGGAGAATTTTAGGAAACTTAGGAATTGCTTATAGCTATTTAAATAATTACAACAAAGCTATTGAGCTTCTGCAAAAATCTTTACTTATTGCCCATGAAATTAAAGACCGCAAAGGTGAAAGTTTGGCTTTAGGATATTTAGGGTTTAGTTATTCTTATTATTTATTTAGTAATTATAAACAAGCTCTTAAATATCAAGAGCAAAGTTTAGCTATAGCAAGAGACATAAAATATTCTCAAGCTGAGGTTTGGAATCTAGAAAATTTAGGTAATATTTATTTTTATTATTGGCCGACAACATTAACAAATCTTAAAAATTTTCATTTGATTGATATACAAAAAGCCCGTAACTATTATCGGCAAGCTTTGGTAATTGCTCAAAAAATAAATGATTACCAAGGGCAGGTATCTGCTTTGATGAATTTGTATAAATCTTCTCTGACTTTAGGTGATTATGCAATAGCAATTACATACAAACAAGAGTATCTAGATTTAATAAAAAATCTCCAAAAACCTTTGGTACTTGATTTACTATCACCATTAAGAACATCACAAGCATTAGCTCAGACTACTGCTTATCGTAAAGCTGAAGCAGAGCGACTCATAGGAGAAGGATTTAATTTCTATCGAGATTTAAATTTTGAAGCAGTATTAGAATCTTGGCAGCAAGCTCTGACTCTATACAGAGAAATTAAAGACCAGTACGGAGAAAGCAAGACTCTGCGATATTTAGGTATGTCATATATTGATTTAGGCGATTTTCCTGCTGCAATTAACTATTTTCAACAGAGTTTAATTATCGCCAGAAAAGCCAAAGACTATTACAATGAAAGTTTGAATTTGGGATTTTTAGGAATTGTATATATCAAACTGGGTGAACCAGTTAAAGCTATTGCTTTTCTGAACAAGAGTCTAGTATTTAAGGAAGAAATTAAAGATGCTCGTCCAGATTTTTTTATATTAGATAATTTGAAAAACCCAGAATTATTGCTAATCATTAATTTGGGTAATGCTTACCTTTTAGAGGGTAACTATACTAAAGCTATTGACTACTATGAGCAAACTTTGAAAATAGCAAAAGCAACTCAAAACACTTATATGGAAGCAATGGCATTAGGTAATATAGGAAATCTTTATCTTCAAGAGAGTAATTATGAAAAAGCCATTGAGTATTTAGAAAAAAGTTCAGCAATTTTTCTAGAAAGATTTTTAACAGAGACGAATGGTTATCAAGAAAGAGGTATTGTTCTAACAAATCTAGGCAATGCTTATCGCAAATCTGGCAAGCTTGATGAAGCAGTCAAGGCTCTATATTATGCGATTGATACGTGGGAAAGTGTAAGGGAAAATTTAACAAATATCAATCAAGTCTCTGTTTTTGAGACACAGGCTGATGCCTATCGCCTTTTACAACAAGTTTTCATTGCACAGGAAAATTACGAAGCTGCTTTAGAAACTGCTGAAAAAGGACGTGCTAGAGCTTTTATTGATTTACTCAATAAACGATTATCTCCTAATCAAACTGAGCAATCAAAAGTAACAGAATTGGATATTGAAAAAATGCAACAAATAGCTAAAAATGAAAATGCAATCCTGATTGAATATTCAATTATTACTGATGAATTCAAAGTTGATGGAAAACCGCAAACTCAAGATTCAGAATTATATATTTGGGTTATTAAACCCACAGGTGAAATCACATTTCATCGTAGCGACCTCAAGCCTTTGTGGCAAAAAGAAAACACAAATTTGAAGAAATTAGTTGACAAAACACGTTTCTCTATGGGTGTAAGAGACATCAAGAGTCGCAGTCCTGGTGGTATCAAAGTTTCAGCAGCCGAAGGGGCAAAGCAGGGCGATCGCTTACAACGACTCCATGACTTTTTAATCAAACCCATTGCAGACATCCTACCCAGTAACCCCCATGACAAAGTTATCTTTATCCCTCAAGGTGAGTTATTTCTTGTTCCTTTCCCAGCGCTGCAATATGATAAAGATAAATACTTAGTTGAAAAACACACTATCCTGACTGCACCATCAATTCAAGTATTAGATTTCACATCCAAGCAAAAACGACGTGTAGAAACGTTAAATGCCAAGTATCTGATTGTAGGTAATCCGACGATGCCGAAAGTGGAGTTGGAACCAGGAAAACCCCCTGAACAATTAAAAGATTTACCTTGGGCGGAAAAGGAAGCTAAAGATATTGCTTCAATCCTCAAAACTCAAGTACTGACAGGTAAAGAAGCCAGCAAAACCGCTATTTTACAGAAGATTTCCCAACCTGGAATTATTCACTTTGCTACCCACGGCTTACTTGATGATAACCGGGGATTGGGAAGTGCGATCGCTCTTGCTCCCTCTTCTCAAGATAACGGTTTGCTCACCGCCGAAGAAATCTTAAACCTCAAGCTAAGTGCAGATTTGGTTGTTCTCAGTGCTTGCGACACCGGACGCGGACGCATTACTGGTGATGGTGTAATTGGTTTATCTCGTTCTTTAATTAGCGCAGGTGTCCCCAGTGTCATTGTCTCCTTGTGGGCTGTTGATGATAATTCCACATCATTTCTAATGACCGAGTTCTATAACAATCTGCAACAAAAGCTTGACAAAGCTACGGCATTAAGAAAAGCCATGCTCACAACAATGCAAAAATATCCCGAACCCTTAAATTGGGCTGCTTTCACCTTGATTGGGGAATCGTGAACAATGCAATCGGCGATCGCTCTTAGACAACAGACGCGATAAATCGCTGTTTCAAACAACAGACGCGATAAATCGCCGTTTCAAACAACAGACGCGATAAATCGCCGTTTCAAACAACAGACGCGATAAATCGCCGTTTCAAACAACAGACGCGATAAATCGCCGTCTCTACAAGGGGGATTTATCGCGTCTTTGCAATCTGAATTTTGCATATCCTCCCACCGACAAGAGATATATGTTTGTAAATTCCTAAACACTTATGAAACGCATTACATCTGGCATTTTACTAACTGGTTTTGTTTGGTCTGGCTTGGGTATATTCTCCCTGCCACCACAAATTACCGCAGTTGCTCAAACCCAAGAGGATGGTGATTTATTTTACCTGTATAAAGGACAACGCATTTCCCTAAACCAACGCCAAGATACGATCGCAGTTGCCTTTAAAAAAGTAGCAACTCGTAATCTCGCAGCCCCACCCCTCTACCTCCAACTTCAGCAAGACTTACAGAGTAGTATTCGCACAACTACTCCACCAAGGGTTAGTCCTTTGGGCGAAAATTATGCAGTGGTTAGTTTGCCAACGGGAACTAGGGATGCTGTACAGCAGAACATTCAACAGCAACCTTATGTGCAAACTACTCTACCGGTGCTGAGTCGCAGCCAACGCCAAGAAATTATCGTTATCCCTAATGAAATTATCATCAGCTTTGATGCTAAACTGAGTGAGGCTCAAAGACAGACAATTTTAGAGCAAAATAATTTAGCCATTGTGCGTCCATTGCGCTTTAATCGCGATCGCTATATAGTTAAATCCACTGTTGCCACTGGCACAAAAATTCTCACTACAGCCAATCAGCTAAACGAAGTCAAGGGAGTTACTTCTGCCACACCCAACTTCATCCAATCCATTACTGACCAAAATCTCCAAACCGCGAGTAAACAAGTTGCCAATCTGAAGGCGACTCAGGATTGGGGATTCGGAAAAATCTTACCCAGTTCCCAGTCCCCAATCCCCAGTCCCCAGTCCCCAGTCCCCAGTCCCCAGTCCCCAGCCCCCAGTCCCCAATCTACCAGAAGCATTTCCCCAAAAACCAGCTTATTAGGATTCGCGTGGCATTTGGATAGCTTACCCCTCAAACAATGTCTGCAACAGGAGATATCTAGCTGGGAATCACTGCAAACTTGTCTGCAAAAACCAAATGCAGCGACAAAATCGGCTGTACCTCGCACAGATATTCGGGTTACAGATGCCTGGAAACGTAGCAACGGCGGACGCGGTGTAGTTGTGGCAGTTATAGATAGTTTGATTCAATGGGATCATCCCGATTTGGCAGATAATTTGTATACAGTGAAAGCTGCTGATAAATGTCCTGGGGAAGTCCACGGCTGGGATTTTTCTACAAGCAATGATAGCAGCGATCCCTGCGAAAACGGTGATGCTGATACTCGCATCAGCCCGGTAGAACTGGCTATTCTCGCTGCCAAATTTCAAGATACCTTCCAATTATCTGACGCCAAATTAGTTCAGCAATACCCCCAAGAAGCCTTAGAGGTGAAGCAAAACAACCCAGATTACTCTCTAGAACAAATCGCTAGTGTTTTACGTTATGTTTTTCGCACTTATAAAATAGGCGCGGAATTTCACGGCACTTATGTCAGTGGAACCATTGCTGCTAAACCGGAAAATGGTGAAGGAGTAGTAGGCGTGGCTCCCAATGCTCAAATTTTACCAGTGCGGTTGTTTGGGTTGAATGGCAGTTATAGTCCTTCTGCCTACATTGAAGCCATTGGCTATGCTGCCGATCGCGGTGCTGATATCATTAATCTTAGTCTGGGTGGTAGTTTGCCAACTCCGGGAGAAGAAGAAGCGATCGCAGATGTTCTCAAAGCACATCCTAAACTAGTAATTGTGGCTGCTGCTGGCAACGAAAACTTAAGCCAAGTATCTTTTCCTGCCGCTTACACAGGAGTAGTTGCAGTTGGGGCAACTAATATTCTCGGTAATCGTGCGCCCTACAGTAACTATGGTAAAGGATTAGATGTAGTTGCACCCGGAGGCGACCTAAATACACCAGGATTATTGGGTGGAATTCCCACCACAGGCGGTACTTGGCTGGATGCTTTTTGGCAAGGTATCCCGAATCCTGAATCTCGTTGGTCTTCTGTGCTTGATCCTAAAGGTAAATACTGGTGGGTGCAGGGTACTTCTTTCTCTTCGCCAGCTGTAGCGGGGGTAGTGGCATTAATGAAAGGAGAAAATAAAGAAATTAGCAGAAACCGCTTGGTTAGTATCCTGAAATCTACAGCCACTTATCAAGGATTGAGTATGTCTTCACAAGAGGCCAAATTATATGATTCACAACAAAGTAAAGGTGCAGTTCCTTCCTCAATTAAAGGTCAGCAGTATTTCTTTGGTAAAGGATTAGTCAACGCTGATGCGGCGGTGCAGGCGGTGAAAAAGGGGCGATAAGACAATACAATTCAGTTAAGCATTTCTTTCTTCTCTTTGCATCCTTGGCGTCCTTCTCTACGAGACGCTACGCGTTGGCGGTTCATTAAAAAAATTGAATTTGACAATATCTTCGCCAAATCGAAAAATCGCTCAATTCGTAGGTTGGGTTGAGGTACGAAACCCAACACCTAAAACTTTAGGTTTTGTTGGGTTCTTACACGTTCAACCCAACCTACAAATCTAAGCATTGACAACCGGAGGAAAAATCCGACTCAAGTCTAATAAAACATCTTCAAATCCAGGAATCGCCACTGACTGATGTGGCAAAGATATCTGCTTGCCCAGATAATTAAATTTGCCTTGAGCATTTTGATAAGGTTGGCTATAACGCTCAAGTTGGCGAAGATTTAAATTGACAATCCAATAATTATAAATTCCGGCTTCTGCGTACACTTCTAACTTTGTTGTTTGGTCATAATTTAGGGTTGAGTCGGAAATTTCAATCACTAAAAAAATATCTTCAGGATAAGGATGATGGGGAAGATAATCTTCATCTTTGCCGCGTGCAATCGCCACATCTGGTTCAGGTTCGCTTTGATTTGGCAAAGTAATCGGATCTTGTCCACGAATTACGGCGCGATCGCCCAACAATCGATCCAATTGGCGGCATAATATAGAACCGCAGACTGTATGAGGTGTGCCTTTGGCTACCATTTTAATTAGTTCTCCGCGAATCAATTCAATGCGATCGCTCTCCTTGAGAAATTCCAGTTCAATTAGCCGATGATATTCGTCAATAGTAAATCGTTTTGGTGTGACAAGGTTCATGGGACATCACCGATTTAACTGGTATGTACTTTCTAGCTTACCATCTGTATTTATTGGCTTTTGCCCATTTTGCGATCGCTAAATTTTCTTGTAAAACGGGTGAGACACCTTGATTTACAATACACTCACAATATGTAACAAACTAAGCTGTTGGCGCTTGCTTTTGTTCACTCTTGCACAGCGTATCTGATTTGCATATCCTTCAGCAGGTGAGAGATATATCTCCTTAGAGGATGTTTTAAAAGTGGTTGGCTGTGATTTTAGGCACTTCTAGATCCCCCCTAACCCCCCTTAAAAAGGGGGGAACAGGAATCAAAGTCCCCCTTAAAAAGGGGGATTTAGGGGGATCTAGAACGTTTTACTACTGATAAAAGGACTTTTAAAACATCCTCTTAGACTCCCTGTTTTACTCCTGACTTTAAAATTTATGGGTTATTGCAAACTTAGTT
This sequence comes from Nostoc sp. FACHB-973, assembly GCF_014698115.1. Classification (GTDB taxonomy): domain Bacteria; phylum Cyanobacteriota; class Cyanobacteriia; order Cyanobacteriales; family Nostocaceae; genus Nostoc; species Nostoc muscorum. The sequence continues at coordinate 12,302 of NZ_JACJSJ010000134.1, read as the reverse complement.
TAACCGCATTGATCACTTTCATCTTGACTATTTCACAACCCATTGCAAATTTGCCTCCACTATTCCAAGCGTCGCAAGTATTGGCGCAAAAAGCAGCAGACCGCAAAGCTGAAGCAGACCGATTGTTTCTGCAAGGTATTGAGCAATTCCAAACAAGTCAATTTGAAGCTGCATTGCAGTCTTGGCAACAGGCGCTAATTATTTATCGAGAAATCAAATACCGCAAAGGTGAGGGTAATGCCCTGGGCAATCTAGGAGCTGCTTACAATTCCCTGGGAGACTACGCCAAGGCGATTGAGTACCAGCAAAAGTCATTGGCGATCGCACGAGAAATCAAAGACCGTAATGGTGAAGGTGCTGCTCTGGGCAATCTGGGAAATGCTTACTCTTCCCTGGGAGACTATGCCAAGGCGATTGAGTACCACCAGCAAAGCTTGGCGATCACCCTCCAAATCAAAGACCGTTTAGGCGAGGGTAATGCACTGGGCTATTTGGGAGGTGCTTACTCTTCCTTGGGGAACTACGCCAAAGCGATTGAGTACCAGCAGCAAAGTTTGGCAATCGTCCGAGAAATCAAAGACCGTTCAGGCGAGGGTGAGACTCTGGGCAATCTAGGAAATGCTTACTATTCCCTGGGAGATTACCTCAAAGCCATTGATTACCAACAGCAAAGTTTGGCGATCGCACGAGAAATCAAAGACCTCTATGGGGAAGGATCAAGTCTGAATAATTTGGGAGCTACTTTCTACAAATCTGGCAATCTCAAACAAGCAGAAACAACTCTCCGTGCTGGAATTGAAGCAAGGGAATCTCTCAGGGGACAGTTAGGTAAAAATGATAACTACAAAGTTTCAATTTTTGAACAACAAGCTCGCACTTACCGCACACTTCAAGAAGTCCTAATTGCTCAGAACAAAACCAATGAAGCCTTAGAAATTTCTGAACGGGGGCGTTCCAGAGCGTTTGTGGAGTTATTAACTTCACGCTTGTCTGACAAAAATACAAGTCAAGTCCCAGAAAAACCTACACTAGCGCTACTGCAACAAATTGCCAAACAGCAAAACGCCACCCTCGTTGAATATTCAATTATTTATAATGACTTTAAGATTCAGGGTAAACAAGAAAATCATGAATCAGAACTATATATTTGGGTAATCAAACCCACAGGTGAAGTTACCTTCCGCAAAGCTGACCTGAAACCCCTGTGGCAAAAAGAAAATACAACTCTGGAAAAACTCGTTAACACTAGCCGCAACTCCATCGGTGCAATAAGTACACCTTTTCGCGGTGGTATTATTCCCAGGGAAAATCCTGATAAATCCAAAGCCAAACAAAAATTTCAGCAACTCCATAAACTGCTGATTGAACCCATCGCTGACTTGCTTCCCAAACAAGAAACTGAAAAAGTTATTTTCATTCCCCAAAGTAGCCTATTCCTCGTCCCCTTTGCCGCATTACAAGACGCAGACGGTAAATACCTGATTGAAAAACACACTATTCTCACATCACCATCAATTCAGGTTTTAGACTTAACCCACAAACAGAAACAACGGATCGGCACACAACCCATCCAGGGAAAAGATACGCTGATTGTAGGTAATCCAACAATGCCTTTTATCGCCCCAAAAATCGGCGAAACTCCGCAACAATTAATTCCTTTACCTGGTGCAGAACGGGAAGCAGTTGCCATTAGCAAGTTACTCAAAACCGAACCTCTCATCGGCAACAAAGCCACAGAAGCAACTGTAGTCAAGCGTTTACCCGAAGCGCGATTTGTGCATTTAGCAACCCACGGTTTATTTGATGATATCCAAGGATTAAATAGCGGTATTGCTTTGACACCATCGGGTAAAGATGATGGTTTATTAACAGCCTCGGAAATCTTCGATCTGAAGCTAAATGCCGAATTAGTCGTTTTAAGCGCTTGCGACACCGGACGCGGACGCCTAACTGGGGATGGGGTAATTGGTTTATCTCGTTCTTTAATTAGTGCTGGTGTACCCAGTGTCTTAGTATCGCTGTGGTCGGTTCCAGATACGCCTACAGCACTATTAATGACGGAATTTTATCAAAATCTGCAAAAAACTCCTGACAAAGCCCAAGCACTACGGCAGGCGATGCTAACGACGATGAAAAATAACCCTAATCCCGTTGATTGGGCAGCTTTTACTCTCATTGGAGAAGCTGAATAGTTTAACTAATTCGTAATTGCTAGAGATTCCTAAAAGATAAATTACATAACGCTAATATGACCAAACTACATCCTCTAAGATTAATCCTGTTGCTGTGCCTATCCTTATGTTCACAAACAGTCAGCGCTTATCCCAAACCAACACCTTTAACCCCACCCTCTCAACTAATAAGCCAAAGCAACACCCCAGACAGCAACCGTGCTGCGGCTGAAAAAGCAGAAGCAGAAGCCCACCAATTATATAAACAGAATGCACCCTTATTAAGCCAAGTCATTGCTAAATGGGAAGAAGCGCTAAAATATTGGCGTTTAGCAAAAGACCGCAAAAAAGAAGCCAAAACTCTCAATCAAATTGCTGGCTTATACTGGATTCGGGGAGAATATGCCAAAGCTTTGGAATATGCCAAAAAAGCACTACCTATTTGTCAAGCTGTAGAAGATCGCAACTGTCAGGAACTATCCCATACGTTTCTTAGCTTGATCTACGAGAGCTTGGGAGAATATCAAAAGGCGATCGATAACTCTCAACTTGCATCACGGGTTTCTGAAGATCCGAATTACCGACCTATTTCTTTAAGTCAAATTGGGCAGATTTACGGTTCTAATTTAGGCGAAAAACAGAAAGCACTTGATTCTTACAACCAAGCTTTGGCTTTTTGGAAAGAAAAAGGTGATATCATTAAACAAGCTGAATCACTCGATGCAATTGCTTTGTTTTACTCCACTTCTGGTGAAATAAACAAAAGTGGTGAAGTCCTCAAGCAAGCTAATACACTCGATCCAGAATTTAAGAGAAAACAAAACTTATACCATTTGACTTACATCTTGTTATCATCTGTAATTTGTACAGATAAATTAGCATCATTAAAAAAGCCTCCCAAGACTGAGCAACCAAAGAACTCTTCAAATCAATCAGCAACCGCTAATCCTAACGCAGCTACCTACAATCTAATCGAAAAATCGAAACGAGAAGCGGAACAGTTTCGTAAACAAGAACTTCTTAGTTTTCAAGCAGATAAGCTAATATTTATTGGCTTTCAATACGAAATCATCGGGGAGTATCCAAAAGCCTTAGAAGTTTATCAACAAGCACTAAGGTTGAGACGAATTATGGGCGCTAAACCCAAGGAAGCAGAGACACTCACCGAGATTGCTGATATTCTAAACAGGCAAGGTAAAAAACAAGAAGCGATTAATTTCCTCAATCAAGCGTTAGAGATTCAACGTCAGATTAAAACTCGTCCAGCAGAAGCAGATACTTTAGATACTCTTGGTGATGTTTACTCATCTTTAGGGGCGTATCCTGAGAGTTTACGTGCTTATGAGCAAGCATTATCCCTATGGAAAAATATTGGTAAACGCAGCAGTGAAACTAGTACTTTGATGAATATTGGTGATGTCTATCGAAAGTTGCAAAATTACCCACAAGCCCTGAATTATTATCAGCAAGCCTTGTCTACATCCCAAACAACGGGAAACTGCCAGCAAGAAGCTTTATCATTAAACCAAATTAGTCGAACTTACCTTAATTCGGGAGATTATCAACAAGCAATTAGTGTTGGCAATCAGGCTCTAGCTTTATTTGGTAATTTAGAGGTGGTTGAGTCTAAATCAGCCATAAAAGCAGTGACACTTAATATCCGCGCTCAAGTTGAGATTAAACAAGGAAATTATTCCCAAGCTCTAGAAGACTCGCAAAAAGCCAGAAAAGTGGCACAAGCAACAGGCTCTAGTGATGTAGAGGGTAGGATGATGACTGCAACTGCTGAAGCTTACGCAGCCCTCAAACAACCCCAAAAAGCTATCCAAACTTATCAAGAACAACTTGCTCTCTATGGTGAAATGGGCTTACTTTCTGAACAAGCCCAAAGTCTCTACAATATCGCCAAATTGCAACGCCAAAACAACCAATTACCAGAAGCTCTCACCCAGATAAATAAAGCAATCGAAAAAATCGAAACAATCCGCAAAGAAGTCGTAAGTCTTGACTTACGCACCTCCTTTTTTGCCACTGTACAAGATTATTATCAGCTTAAAATCGACATTTTGATGGAACTACACAAACAAGACCCATCAAAAGGATACAACGCCCTTGCCCTCAACACCAGCGAAAGTTCCCGCGCCCGCAGTCTGCTAGAACTCCTCACTGAAGCCCATGCAGATATCCGTAAAGGGGTAGATCCAAAACTGTTAGAAGAGGAACGTAGTTTACAGCAACAAATTGACGCTAGAAGGAAAATCCGTATTGAACTCTTATCAAGTAAAAAACCCCCAGAACAAGTAGATGAATTAAATAAAGAAATTGAGGAACTTTCAGAGAAATATCAGCAAGTCCTAGCTTATATCCGCGCCAAAAGTCCGAATTATGCAGCAATCACCCAACCCCAACCCCTGACACTCGCAGAAATTCAATCCTCAGTTCTTGATGACAACACTATTCTTTTACAATATTCCCTTGGTAAAGAACACAGTTATCTTTGGTTAGTGACAAAGACGGGAATGAAAAGTTATGAATTACCCAAAGGTGAAGATATTGAAGCTGTAGCTAAGAAGTTTTATCAAAATATAAAAGCCAGAGGAGAATTATATTCACGAGGCGGAATTACAGTTCAACCTGGAACAAATGCTGAAAATCCTGAAAAAGTTGCCACTAAATTAAGTCAAATGTTGTTGCAGCCTGTAGCCGGAGAATTAGGAAATAAGCGATTGTTAATTGTGGCTGATGGCATTTTACAATACATTCCCTTTGCGGCGTTGCCAAATCCAACACAAACAAAATTACAACCGTTGTTAGTAGAACATGAAATTGTGAATGCGCCTTCGGCTTCTACAATTGCGGTGGTGAGGAATGAAACTAAAAACCGCAATGTTGCTGTGAAAAAATTAGCTGTGTTGGCAGATCCGGTATTTAGTAAAGATGATAATCGGTTAAAGCCAAGTGTAGCTAACGGTGGTCAAAATAGAGGTAAAAATCCCAACGCTACTGAGTTAAATGCTTTAGCACTGAGGCGTTCTAGCTGTGATTCAAATCTTAGCTTTCCTCGCCTTGAAGGAACGCACACAGAAGCCAAAAACATTTTGAGTTTAGTTCCCGAATCATCACGCAAATCAGCTTTTGATTTTGATGCTAATCGTACTACTGTAACGAATCCAGAAATGAGTCAATACCAAATTGTACATTTTGCAACTCATGGAATGTTCGATACTAACAATCCTAAGTGTTCTAGTGTAGTGCTGTCTTTGGTAGATTCAAAAGGAAATTCCGAAGATGGTTTTCTCCAACTTCAGGATATTTTTAACCTCAACCTACCAGCAGAATTAGTGGTGCTAAGTGCTTGTGAAACCGGACTTGGAGAACAAGTAAAAGGTGAAGGTTTGGTGGGATTGACAAGAGGATTTATGTATGCAGGTAGTCCACGAGTTGCTGTCAGTTTGTGGAGTGTAGACGATAAAGGAACAGCAGAATTAATGACGAAATTTTACACAAAAATGCTCAAAGATAATTTACGACCTGTAGCGGCTCTGAGGGCTGCACAATTAGAAATGTGGCGAAGTCCCAATCCCAACTATTCTCGCACTAATGTCTGGGTGGCTTTTACTTTACAAGGTGAGTGGCGATGATGTGAGGTGATACTGCGAAGGTTTTGAGCTGGGAAATAAATATATTGATGTGAAAATGCGATCGCTACCTGGCTTTGAGATTTAATCTCATTCCTCCAGAAATATACGTAAATATGAAATAGTAAATGAGAAAGTACAGCAATGGCTAAAAATTGTTCAAAATGGGGAAAACTTGTACTTAAAATCGGTAACACCAACACGCCTCAACCACACCCCCTAAGATTAATCCTGTTGCTGTGCTTATCCTTATGTTCACAAACAGCCAGCGCCTATCCCAAACCAACACCCTCTCAACTAATAACCCAAACCAACACCCAAGACAGCAACCGGGCTGCGGCTCAAAAAGCAGAAGCCCAAGCCAAAAAGTTAGACTTAAAAACCACACCCATTACTCAAGTCATTGCTAAATTGGAAGAAGCCTTAAAATATTGGGGTTTAGCAGGCGATCGCCAAAAACAAGCCAATACTCTCGATCGCATTTCCAAACTATACTGGGCTCGGGGAGAATATCCCAAAGCTTTGGAGTATGCTCAGAAAGCGTTACCTATTTGTCAAGCTTTAGGCGATCGCGATTGTGAGGGAGCAGCCACTGGTTCACTTTCCCTGGTCTACGACAAGATGGGAGAACACGAAAAGGCGATCGATATGGTTCTGAAAGTGCCATCATTTTTTCCCAAAAGTCTCGATTTGCCACCTCTCGTTTTTAGTACAGTTGGACAGATTTATGGTCACAAGTTAGGGGAAAAACAGAAAGCGCTTGATTATTACAACAAAGCTTTGGATTTCTGGAAAGAAAAAGGTGATGTCGTCAAACAAGCTGAAACACTCGAAGATATTGCTTTTCTTTACTTCTACGGCTTCGGTGAAATCAACAAAAGCTTTGATTACATCACACAAGCTAATAATCTCGATCCAGAATTTAAGAGAGATGGAAGCACATCTAATGTGTTACAAAGTTCAAGTTGTTCTGAGAAATTAGCATCAATAAAAAAGCCTCCTGAAATTGAGAAATTAGATAATTCTTCTAACCAATCAGCAAACGCTAATTCTGCCACAGCTACCAACAATAATATCGAAAATTGGAAACAAAAAGTTCAAAAATACCGCACGCTAGAGAATCTTGGAAGTGAAGCATTGTTTCTAGAAATGCTTGGCGGTTTAGCGTACGGCAGAGTTGGGGAATATCAACAAGCCCTTGAAGTTTATCAACAAGCACTCAAACTAAGACAAATAATGGGCGGTAAGCTTGATGAAGCAAAGACACTTACTGATATCGCTGATATTCTCAACGAACAAGGTAAAAAACAAGAAGCGATTAATGGCCTCAATCAAGCGTTAGACATTCAACGTCAGATTAAAACTCGTCCAGCAGAAGCATATACTTTGTTGACTCTTGGTGATGTTTACTGGTCTTTAGGGGCATATCCTGAGAGTTTAAATGTTTATAATCAAGCATTATCCATCTCGCAAATTATTAGCGATCGCGGCAGTGAAACTCATACTCTGAGGAAGATTGGTGATGCTTATCGTAAGTTGCAAACATACCCACAAGCTCTGAATTATTATCAGCAAGCCTTGTCTATATCCAAAAACACGGAAAACTGTCAGGATGAAGGCTTTTCACTATTGAGTATTACTAGAAATCACTTTGCTGCGGGAGATTATCAACAAGCAATTAATTTTGGCAATCAGGTTATAGCTTTATCTCGTAATCTAGAGATGGATGAGTCTAAATTAGTTTTAGAAGCAGCGACACTTGATATCTTTGCTCAAGTTGAGATTAAACAAGGAAATTATTCCCAGGCTCTAGAATCCTCTCAAAAAGCCAGAAAAGCAGCACGAGAATCTCGCTATAGGGGCTTAGAGGGAATAGTGATTGGCTCAACTGCTGAAGCTTACGCAGCCCTGAAACAACCAGAGAAAGCTATACAAACCTATCAAGAACAACTTGCTCTGTATAACGAAATAGGCTTTAGTGCTGAACAAGCCCAAAGTCTCTACAATATCGCCAAACTCCAACGCCAAAACAACCAATTACAACAAGCCCTCACCGAGATAGATAAAGCGATAACAATCATCGAAAACATCCGCCAAGAAGTCGCTAGTTCAGACTTACGAACCTCCTTTTTTGCCACTGTACAAGATTATTACCGACTCAAAATCGACATCTTGATGGAACTGCACAAAAAAGACCCATCAAAAGGATACGATGTCAAAGCAATTGAAACAAGCGATCGCTCTCGCGCTAGAGGACTTGTAGAACTGTTAACCGAAGCACGCGCCAATATCCGCAAAGGTGCAAACCCGGAACTCCTAGCAGAGGAAAGCCGCTTACAAGCCTTAATTGATGCTAGGGAAAAACTGCGGTTTGAGATAGTTAATAGTAACAAAATTAAAGACCCCGTTTCTCAAGCCAACGCTGACAAGTTGAAAACAGAAATCGATCAACTCCTAAACCAACAAAAGGAACTAGAAACCAAAATCCGCCAAAGTAGTCCAAAATACGCCAACCTGAAGTATCCCCAACCCCTGACTTTACCGCAAATTCAGCAACAACTCGATAAAGACACCCTGCTGTTACAGTATTCCTTGGGTGAAGAACGCAGTTTTCTATGGGTGGTTTCTCCCAATTCTCTCGACACTTACGAACTTCCCAAAAAACAAGAAATAGAAAAAAGCGCCATCAATTTATTTTGTCTCATCAGCCAAAACACCTCTAAACCACCTTCGGTAACAAATAAAGAAAACCCCTGTGCAGACATCAAAACTCGGCGCATTGACAAAGCAGCTACCGAACTCAGTCAACTCATTCTCACACCCGTAAAAGATAAATTGGGCACTAAACGCTTAGTTATTGTTGCGGATGGGGCTTTGCAGTATATTCCCTTTGCGGCGTTGGCTGACCTAACCCCCCAACCCCCTTCCCTGCAAGGAAAGGGGGAGAAAGACAAACTCCCCTCTCCTACTAGGGGAGGGGCTGGGGGAGAGGTCATTCTAGGAGATAAAGATAGAAGAGGTATTGATGTTATCCCAAATATTCCGGCATCAGGGAACAACTTTAACTACCAACCGCTATTTGTTAACCATGAAATAGTCAATCTACCTTCGGCCTCAGCGATCGCCATTCAACGCCAAGAACTCGCTGCACGTAAACAAGCACCCAAAACCTTGGCTATCCTCGCTGACCCAGTATACAGCGCTACCGATACGCGAGTTAACAATGCCCAAAACAAACAAAAATCCCTTGACATAGAGCTAGAGCGCTCTGCTCTCAAACGTTCTGCTGATATTTCCAATCCCCAAGGTTGGGGACGACTGCTAGGTACTCGCCAAGAAGCCGAGACAATTTTAAAACTTGTACCTAACTCCAATCGTCAGCAAGTCTTTGATTTTGAGGCTAACTACACTTGGGCTACTAGCAGCAGCCTCAATCAATTCCGCATCTTACACTTTGCCACTCACGGTTTTGTCAACGATGCCAACCCAGAGTTATCAGGTATTGTACTTTCTCTGGTAGATAAACAAGGTCAAGACATCCGCGGATATCTGCGCTTAGGAGATTTGTTTAACCTTGATTATCCAGTTGATTTAATTGTTCTAAGTGCCTGTGAAACGGGATTAGGTAAGGAAATCCAAGGTGAAGGCTTGGTGGGATTGACAAGAGGCTTAATGTATGCTGGTGCAGAACGGTTGGTGGTGTCGTTGTGGCAAGTTAGCGATGAAGGTACATATGTGTTTATGCAGGAATTTTACAAACAAATGTTGCAGCAAGGCAAGCCAGTGAATGAGGCGTTGCGGGCGACGCAATTGAAAATGTGGCGTCAGGAGAAATGGCGTAATCCCAATTATTGGGCGGCGTTTACCTTCTTGGGTGAGTGGCGATAAGGGGAAGGGAGACAAAGCGTAGCTTTGCCTAAGTCCTAATTTTGCATAACCTCACACAACCCAGAGATACAATCCTTTAAAGCGACTTCAGCCACAATATAAATAAAATTCTATGTCTAATATTAAACGCCGTCATTTTCTGCAATTTTCCGCTTCCACTCTTGCAACATTGGGTTTAAGCCAGTTGGATATTATGCAGCAGGGCGATCGCATTAGCCAAGTCCTCGCCCAAAGTACACCCCGCAAACTGGCGCTACTGGTGGGTATAAATGAGTATTCTGGTACTATCCCAGCTTTAAAAGGTTGTGTAAATGACGTTCTTTTGCAGAAAGAGTTATTAATTTACCGCTTTGGCTTTAAATCAGAGGATATTCGCATCTTGACGGATAAACAAGCCACCCGTCAAGGTATTCTCACAGCCTTTGAAGAACATTTGATTAATCAAGCTAAACCTGGGGATGTGGTGGTGTTTCACTTTTCTGGACATGGTTCACAAGTAGAAGATCGCGATCGCGATTCCCCAGATGGACTCAACAGCACTTTTGTACCCATAGATAGCCAATTACCGCCAGGATATCCGGTTGTCGGTGGCGCAGTCCAAGACATTATGGGACACACGCTGTTTTTACTGATGTCTGCACTGAAAACAGATAACGTTACTGTTGTGTTAGATAGCTGTCATTCTGGCGGTGGAACACGGGGGAATTTCCGAGTGCGATCGCGTGATGGTAGTTCAGTTCTGCAACCGAGTCAAGCGGAACTCGATTATCAGCAACAATGGTTAAAAAAACTCGGACTTTCACAACAACAATTTATCGAACGTCGCAGAAAAGGAGTTGCTAAGGGAGTTGTCATCGCCAGCGCCAAACGCGAACAATACGCCGCCGATGCAGCTTTTGATGACTTTTATGCTGGAGCCTTTACTTATTTATTAACTCAATATCTATGGCAGCAAAGTGGAAATGAACCTGTGAATAGAGCGATCGTCAATGTAGCTCGGAGTACGAAAGTTCTAGCTAGAGAGCAAGGAAACTTTCAAGATCCACAATTAGAAACAAACTTTAGCAGAGAAAATACCAACGCACCGATCTATTTCTCTTCCTTTTCGGCTCTCCCAGCAGAGGCTGTGGTTACTCAAGTCAAGGGAGACCAAGTAAAATTGTGGCTCGGCGGCATAGATTCACAAAGTTTGGAAGCGTTTAAAAAAGATATGATTTTAACCGTCTTAGACCCTAAAGGCGGTGAAAGAGGACTAGTAAAGTTAGGCGATCGCCAAGGATTAATTGCCAATGGTAAACTACTAACAACTGCCAGGGCACAAACCACAATTCAACCAGGAACTTTATTACAAGAACGCATCCGCAGCATCCCCAACAATCTAACTTTAAAAATTGGGCTAGATGACTCCTTAGATAATAATACTACCCAGCAGGCAACCCAAGCGTTAGGAGCAATTAATCGCATTGAACCCAAACCCTTAGGGACTTTTGAGGTGCAATATATTTTTGGACGCATGAGTGAGGTCAAACATCAACAATTACAGAAACAACGAATAGTTAATTTACCCACCGTAGGCAGTTTTGGTTTATTTTTACCTAGCCAAGATCAGATAGTTCCGGCCTCTTTTGGTAATAGTAATGAAACAGCAACTGAGGCAGTAAAGCGGTTGCAACCGAAGTTAAAATCACTGTTAGCAGCCAGAATTGTCAAGCAAATACTAGGAAATGCTAACACCTCGCGGATTGCAGTCACCGCATCCATGAATATCGCTGTCAATAATGAGTTGTTTGCTGAAACTTTCACAATTCGCGGTGCTGTGAAAAAAGAAACCGGAGAGCTAAATAAACCAGCGCCAGCACAGCCGCTCAATTCTTCTGATTCTGGTGTAGCCAAATTACCAATAGGAACTGAGATTACTTTCCAAATTGCAAATAACGAATCTAGTCCTCTCTACGTCAGCATTTTGGTAATTGATGCTCAAGGAGAAATGACAGTTATTTTTCCCAATAATTGGTCAGCCTCAGATGATGCGGCGTTAATAGAAGCCAAACAAAAGCAGGTAATTCCCCAGACTGATGACGGGTTTAAACTCACCATTGGCGAACCTTTAGGAATCTCAGAAGCCCTGATCATTGCTAGTACAACACCTTTACGAAATTCTCTCAAAGCATTGCAAACAATTGCTAAGTCAAGGGGACTGGAAAATCGCAGTGCGCCTGTTGCCATCCCCGATGAAGTGTTAGATGTTACCAATAGTTTGCTCTATGACTTAGATGCAGGGACTCGTGGCGGCATTAATGTCGAAGGGATCGCACTCCCAGATGGAGTTCGTGGTATTGATACCAAAAAACTGGCAGCAATGGCGATCGCATTTGAGGTGGTTGCTGCTGCCAATAGTTAGCTAATTTCGGCATAATTGATCTGAATTATTGCTGAGAAAGTAATGAAAGGCAAACCCGCCATACGTGTGCAAATCCAAATGCGCGGTACTATACAGCATTTACGGCTGCTATGAGGTACAGTAGCAACAACTAGCAAACCAGTTTCTTAAATGTTGAGGATTTATTAAGTCGAGTGCAACTGAGATTAGTTTATCAACCATTTC
>NZ_JACJSJ010000133.1 GCF_014698115.1 Nostoc sp. FACHB-973 | reverse complement strand
CTTATAAAGGGGGGAAAAAAGAAATCTAGTTCCCTCCCCTTTATAAGGGGAGGGTTAGGGTGGGGTAAAACCTTTGCATGAGTGATTTGATTAGTTTCTATTGCTCTACATTACCAAACTTGATGTTGTAATTTAACAAGATATTGGCATTATTTTTACATTAAATTTATTAACAAGCTAATATTTTGAATTATTTTCAACATAAACTTCTATTTCTCTAAAATCTCACGATTTACAAATCACAAATCCTATTTACGGTTATTCAAATATCCATAATCTTTGCAATCTCCAAATCCATATATATTTCTGTCTGTGGATCTAAACAAACCCTTCTTAAGATAGAATTGCGATCGCCATGCAACAATTATGCTGTTAAAGATTTAATTAATGGTAATCAAAAAACTTAAGCCTACGGAAATTTTAAGTGAATTTTCGTTTCTATAGAGTACACTTACAAATTAGGTTTATTTATTACAAATGCCACCAAGTTTGTTAACAGACAGTCCGATCGTTGCATTTACCATTCTCCTGACAGTAATTTTTACTGTACCCCCTATATTTGAACGTCTGCGACTCCCTGGGTTAGTGGGATTGTTGCTTGCAGGGATAATTCTAGGAGAAAACGGACTAAAGTTGTTAAACTCTGAGTCTGACACTATGAAACTGCTTTCGGATATCGGTAAACTTTATTTGATGTTCGTAGCAGGTTTAGAAATTGACTTAGAACAGTTCAAGAAAACTAAAAATCGCTCAATTGGGTTTGGGATACTCACATTCATAGTTCCATTAATTGCTGGCATTATTACTGGACGTTTATTCAATTTTAGTTGGAATTCTTCAGTCTTAATTGGTTCTTTGCTAGCCTCGCATACTCTCTTGGCATATCCAATTGTCAGCCGTCTGGGTGTGGTCACAAATGAAGCTGTAACTGTGACCATTGGTGCCACGATTTTTACTGACACAGGTGCTTTGCTGGTATTAGCAATTTGTGTGGGAATTCATGGAGGAGAATTTTCCGCCTTGAGTTTAGCAATGTTGTTAGGTGGATTAGCAATTTACTCAGTTGTTGTTCTGTTTGGTTTTGACTGGGCAGGAAAAGAATTTTTTCGTCGTTCTGGAGACGAACAAAGTAACCAGTTTTTGTTTATATTACTAGCATTATTTTTGGCATCTGTGGGAGCGCAGATAATTGGAGTTGAAAAAATTGTTGGTGCTTTTTTAGCAGGTTTAGCTGTCAACGATGTTTTGGGACGTAGCCCAGTTAAAGAAAAAATTGAGTTTATTGGTAGTGTTTTATTTATCCCTTGTTTCTTTGTGGACATGGGATTATTAATTAATATTCCGGCATTTATTAAAACCCTCAGTTCAATTTGGTTGACTGTAGTCATTGTAGTGGCTTTGATTGGTAGCAAATTTATCGCAGCATTCTTAGCTAAACTGTTGTACCGCTATAATACAGCCGAAATGCTAACGATGTGGTCGTTGTCACTGCCACAGGTAGCAGCTACACTAGCAGCAACTTTGGTAGCTTATCAAAGTATAAATCCTGCGGGTGAAAGGCTAATCAATGAAGGCGTGTTAAACAGTGTGATTGTCCTGATGCTGGTGACTGCAATATTAGGACCGATAATCACAGCAAGATTTGCTTCTTCTTTACAGCTGCAAGAAACAGATTTTGAAACAGATAGTCTGGCTACTTGGTGGGGAGGTAATGAAGGGGAATTAGCAGAAAAAAAACAAGATTCATTTACTGTTGTGGTACCAATATACAACCCTCAAACCCAGCGTTATCTGATAGAAATGGCAGCATTGCTGGCTAGTCATGAATCTGGAAGAATTGTGCCATTAGCTATTACTAAAGCACATATCCAAATGGACGATCCACAATTAGTAACAGCACTTGACCAAAGTCGGCAAAGATTGAATTTAGCTCGAGAAATCAGTCAAGAATTTGATGTGGAAGTGTCACCTGCAAATCGAATTGATGATGATATAGCTTTGGCAATTAGCCGCACTAGTCGAGAACAAAACGCTAATTTGGTGGTGATGGGTTGGTCGCGGACAACAGGTTTACGTGCCCGTTTATTTGGTAATGTAATTGATAGTGTTTTCTGGTCTTCTCACTGTCCGGTAGCAGTCACGCGCCTTTTGAGCAGTCCCAAGACAATCCAAAAAATTCTTGTACCAGTTGGAGATTTAACTCGCCAAACCATAGGCGCTTTACGATTTGCTCAGATTTTGGCTGATGTAAATCAGGCAGAAGTTGTATTGTTGCACGTTTGCGATCGCAACACACGCCCAAATCTAGTGGAAAAATTTGTCTCTCAACTGTCTGATATCGCCTCTAAGAGCCAGTTACAGGTGAATACGAGTATTCAAACCATCAAGGGTGATGATGTTGCTAGAGCAGTAATTCGCCAAGCTCAAGCCTTTGATTTAGTGGTGTTACGTTCCGTGCGTTATCGCACAGCCGGTGGACTAGCCGTTAGCCAAGTCACAACCCAAATGATTCAAGAATTGAAGTGTTCCATTGTCTTGGTTGGGGAACCGAATTCGTGATGAGGCAGGGGTTTTGGGTTATTGTGGGGGATGATGGCGATCGTAAAGAATTAGCGTTCAATTATCCGTCGAATAAAAGCCATTGCCTTGCTAACCCATCCCTGGTTAGAAGATACTTCATTAGTAATTAGTGACTTTTTTTCATAAGTTTCAATTTCTAAAGTAATTAGTGAGTTTTTTTCATAAGTTTCAATTTCTAAAATTTTCTGCATAGCGGATCTTGTATTTGGTTCAATTTCTAAAATTTTGTGATACTTTTCCTTTGCAAGAGCGTATTTTCTTTGAATTATTAAATGATGTCCATATTCGGAAAGTGCATTACAATATCCCTCCTTAAAATATTGATAATCCCCTTGAAAAAGCTGTTCATGAAGTTCTAAGGATTTTTCAAAATCTTTAGCTTGCAAATATTCCTCAGCCAAAGAGACTGCAATATTAAAATTACTAGAATCTCTTTCTAGAGCTTGCTCATAATGCTGTAATGCTAACTGGTGTTCTCCCTGTTCAGACCAAAAGTTTGCTACTTCAATCAGGTTCTTAACAATATCTTCAATCTTTTGATTTTCCTGTGTTTGTAATCCCTGTGTTTTTAAAATTTGTATTTCATTTTGTAGCCAATGGTATTTTAGCAACCACAAACGAATCAATTCGACCATGACCGTGCGTCCATTACCAGATAAATACCCATTTTCTATTAGTCTTTCCCATGCCTGAGTCAGCTGTTCTGTCTGATTTATACCATTTGTTTTAAGCAAATATAATGGTTCTTGTGGAAATCTTATTCCTTGCTCAATAGCTATTTTTTCAGCCTCAGCTACTGTTGATATAATTATTCTTTCTTCAACGGTGAGTACCTGCCAAAAACTTTGCAAGAATGAATCAGCTATTTCAATTGCTTTGTTGAAAATATTTTTTACGTCAGTACTTTCAATATTCCATTTATCTTTTTCTCTTGCTTGTTGAAAAAGAGTATAGCAAACAACTTGGGTAAAATATGGGTGTCCTGCTGAGAGTTGTAGAATTTCCTGTATTGCTCCTGGTTCATATGTCAAAATCCTTTCAGCAGGATTAACAATCATCCGTCTAGCGCTAATATCATCTAGCAAACCAATTTCTTGGTAAGGTGCATCTTTAAATAAATTCAGCAAGTTTGGTAAATCTGCCAGATATCTTCCAATTACTGGAATAATAAATAATTCTTGATGCTCTTTCGATAGTTTTTTTAAGTAAGGAAAAAATGTTTGTTGTTCAACAATATTTATATCATTGCTCTCATTATTTGCTACATGGAATTCATCAAGTAATAAAACTAAGTTTTTATTCTCTATTCTCTGATAAACCTCTGGCAGAAACACCTCAGAAAATATTGATTCTTCCTTGAAAAATTCCCTTTGTGGCAGTATTGAGTTATCATTCAGAGTGTCAGCTATTGTTTCAGCCAAATTGTATAAAATCTCGCTGAGACTTAAGTTGCCTTTATCTTGCAGATCAAATTGGATAAAAACAAATTCATCAAGTTGAACGAAATTGGGAATATGTTGAAGTACTGATGATTTACCAATTTTTCTTTGACCATACAGCATGATAATTTTTACATTTTGAATGAGATTATCCGCAATAACATTGAATAAACTTTCACGTCCAAAAAACTTGTTTTTTTCATAAATTGGACGACCAATAATGTATGGGTTGCGAAGATTAACTCGAAAAGGTAATTTTCTCTCTAATTCTTGAGTAACAGAAATTACACGTTCGTAACTTCTAGTAGTTTCTCGGCTGTCAGTTACCACTTGAGTAACGCTAATTTTGCCAAGACTTAACACCCTAATTGGCACCCCCCAACCATTCACCAAGGTTACCGTAATCTCACCTTGCATCTCTTCTTGCGCTGCTGTCAGCAAAAACTCCGCTGCTCCATAACTCCCGCCAAAGCGGTGTAAAACCACAGCTGACTCACCCAAAGGCTGACAACTAAACAACGGCGAAGTATCCAACATACAGTAAATTGGATACTCTTCTTCCTCATAAGGCCACTCATCCTCAGATGATTGCAAGTCAATTGTCATCAGGTAAGTTTTACCCACCTGTGCTTGACGCGGGTAGCTAATAATAGGCTGAATAGATAGGGCTAATTGCTGAGTATTAGACATAAGGCTATTCTCCTTGTCGGGTGAGCCGGAGTACAGTCATGGGATTGCCGTAGTAGACATACATGAATCTGTATATTAAAGATAAAAGCTGTTTTTCAGTTGGGTTATCGCCTAAATTTTCTACTGCCTTTAACCGTAGCTTTTTTAGTATTGCAGCAACGGAAAGCTGAGGCAAAGTTAAAGATTCTTTAATTAACTCACAAGCAAATTCCGCTGCATAAATGTCACCCACAGCAGCTAATGTACCAATTACACCCCGCGCCCCTTGAGCTAAAAAAAGTTCTACAAAACCCATACGATAGCTGTGGCGAATAACAGGATCGATTTGCTCACGAGCAGAATGACAAGCATTAATAAAGACAATTCCTTGAGATTGTTGAACCAGATTTAGTGGAAACTTACTTAAAGTTTCTAAATTTAACTGTTGGTTCTCTTTTGAACCCGATCCCAGAGCCATTTCCTTGGGGCTATTTTTAAAGGTTCCATGACAAGAGATATAAACAAAACTATGGTCAGCATAATCGTATTGTAAATGAGTATGGAATTTATATATACTATTATCTTCACTGCTTTTGTAGATTGTTCCTTGCAATTTTGTTAAAGTTTTAAGTTCATCTTTTGCTCCTTCTAATTCTGTATCGAGTACATAGGCAACTGTTTTACCACAGGACATATCTGCTTTAAAGTTCAACTCAATATAATTATCATTAACAATGCTAATAACTTTTCGCCAACGAACTGTTGTAATTAAAGCACCTATGTATTGATGTGGCGATTGATAAGGCGATAATTCTAACATCTCCCAAGGAATTTCAAAATCTGTGTGATCGGCTATTACTAAACATAAATGTTCGCCAAATTCATCCCTTAGATCCTTTATCCACTTACGAAGTTCAAGATTTACATGGGAAAAATTCTTCATCCGCTTTTTAATTTCGTCGGGATAAACTTTCTCTGTGACTTGCTTTCCTAAAGAAAGCTCAGGTTTATTTTCTGGGTCAGTTCGGTCTAGTTTTTTGTATAAATGACCTCCCCAGACACTATATTTATTCTCCCCATATTCAGAAATATGTAAAATTGCTACATTTTCTGGTGGCTTGATTGTGATGTAAAGTTTTTTAGCTTCAGGTAATTCTCGTTCTGTTGGAATTTCGGTATCTTTTGGTATCGACGGTGTGCTTGGCGTTGGCTTGATTGCCTCTGAAGCTTCAAAGGGTAATTCTTTAGTGCGACTTTTTGGTGAAGCGATCGCTCTTTGAATCAAAGACTTTGGTTTATCAGCCATCATTCCTCCTCCACTATCCCCAGTCGTGGAATCGCAACTACGGATGCACCCATTTTTTCAGCTAGTTGTAAGGGCAAATTTGCATATTGTTTGGGCTGCGGATTCAGCAAAACTCTCTTGACTCTATCCAAGTTGCGGATACTTTCAGCTACCAGCAAAGCATCTTCCACGCCTTTACGTCCCACAGGCTTTTTAATAGAACCGTCTAGTGGTACATTCCCCCGCCCGTCACTAATTACCACCAGTACCGCCTCCTGTACTGCACTACGTCCGTGTTGCAGTGCATGGCGTAGGGTCTGCAACCCTAATTGCAAACCATGAGCAAGGGGAGTCGCTTTACCCCGTCCTGCTTCTAGTCCCGCATTAATCCGAGGCACAAGTATATTGTGTGCCATGATGCGCTCAGCTTGTAACAAATTGCTGGCATTTGCCGCCCCCACCTGGATTAAGCACACACTAGCCCTCTCTACATACGCCCAACTGAGGTAGGGCAATAATTGTTCTTGCCAGTCGCAATCTTGTAAGCAGGTATGATCGAGTACCAGCATCAGCATTTGCTCTGCTACGGGCGATCGCCGATAGGAATAAAAATCCGTAGGAGACAGTAACAGTAACGATTTTTCGCTCGTCGTTTCATTTTTGCGGCGAATTGGCTGATATTTTGCCGCTTCCAACAATGTCGGCACTAATGCTATGTCTCGCAGAGTTTTTGCCTTTTCCACGCCTATAATCGAACCTCTAGGCGCAGCGTTCGACCGGAAACGCCTTGTAGGCAACCTTAGTGAATCTACTTCTCGTTCAACAGTAGCGGTATCCTCTGGATAAGGATTTTCTAGCTTAGAAGTCAGCTTCAGAGGTATTGATGATAAAGGCTCAGGTTTACCCGACTGATACACAGCCTCAGATATCTTCTCTGTTGTGCCTGGGAGTTGGGGATTTTGCTTTTCTGATGGTGGTTTTTTTTCTTTAGGCGTGGGTTCTGGGGGAAGTTCAGGAATCGGATTTGGTGTTTCTTTTATCGGTTCGCTAATAGGTTCCAAACCAATCATTCGAGCAGCAATATCTACATGATTTGCGCCCATTTCATCTGCACCCTCCAGCCGCACATTTGCCAAAGACAATCGCGCTAAAGCAATTTCTCTGCGTGGATAAATTTCCGGTTGTGAGGTGTAATTCAGTATCCTGGTTATGGCTTTCGGGCTAATTTGAGGATGATGTTGCAGACCTTTTTGAAGTTTGTCGCTAATTTCAATTGGTAGAGGTTCAGGTTTCTTGGCTTTTTCTAATCCTTCGTCATCAATCAATTCCAGAATTTCCTTTGCCCTGTCCGTCGTCTTCCTTATCTGTCCTTTTAACCGCAGAGCAAATCTGTCTAACAAGTGCGGAGAAACCATTCCCACTTCGCCAGTAGCACAACCCGCCAACCAGCAGATATTTGGTTGGAATTGGCTTTGCTGTCCGTGACGTTCCAGGTGTGCGACATCTGCTCCCATTAGCACCACACAAGCTCGTGCTGCTGCGAGACTCAGCTTTGTCAAGTCTGGAATTATCGCCAAGCAAAGTTCAGAATCGTTTGTTAGTAAACCTGGTTTCCATTGCAAGAGTTGTTTTTTTGATTGAGCGCCCAGCTGCCAGCTACCCCAGAGGTTTTCCTCAGACTCAAAGCTGTTAATATAAAGAGTCTTCACTGGATACCCAACGACAACCTCCAGCATATCGGCTGTGATTCGAGCAGTCAGCTGCAAAACTTCCAGAGAGCTATCAAACAGCAGGATACTTCGCAAACCTGGAGTGATGGCAGCACAAGCAAGCGATCGCGTAAATGAGTCATCCAAACTGAGTCGAAATGATTCTGCCAACTCAGTCACCTTCCAGATCTAAAATATCTCTTACAATCTGCTGATATTTTTCATTCCACAGCATCTGACTGTTCTGGAGGCCTTCGGGGTGACGATGCTGGAGTGCCATCTGAACCACAGTTGCCACATGTTCGTTTGTTACTTCTTCCACACCCTGAAGCGCTGCATAGGCACGAGCAGCCAAAGCGATAGTATAGTCACCACGGTTACCTTCGGCTTTGACAGCTGCTGCTAACTTCACGCAGTTTCTCGCAATGTTTTCAGGAATTTTAACCGACGAAAACTTATCCTTGGCTGTTTCCAATACATCCTTGCGTTTTTGATCTTCTTCTAAAGCGTGATTTATATAAGATGAAGATTTCCCGGATTTTAATTCAGTTACTGCTTGATCGAACTCTAAAACCGTTTGCAGAATTTTTACTCGTTCATCTTCATTAGCTTCTGCTGTAACGCTGACCATTAAACCAAAACGGTCTAGTAACTGCGGTCGCAGTCCCCCTTCTTCTGGGTTCATGGTTCCCACAAGTGTAAAGGAAACCGACAGTTGTTCATTTTGCCCATCTCGTTGCACCTCTAGGATTCCTGTGGAGGTGACATCGAGAATAATATTCACGATATGGTCATCAAGTAGATTCACCTCATCAATATAAAGTAAACTGCCATCTGCATCTGTGAGCAATCCTGGTTGCGGTTCCAGCTGGCTTTGCATTAATTTATCAATTTGCCAACCCCCAACTACTCGGTCTTCTGTAGCATTAATTGGTAAAGTAACCGGGAGTTTACCGTACATCATCTGAGTAAAAGCCCGTACTGCCGTAGATTTACCAGTTCCCCGTTGTCCGCTTAGTAACACACCACCAATGCGTGGGGCGATATATGCCAGTTCCAAAGCCAACTTTAGCTGTTTTTGACCAACAATCAGCGAATAAGGCAATATTTTAGCTAATGGCGAAATTGATTCCACACTCATAGCAATTTTGGATTTTGGATTTTAGATTTTGGATTAAAAGGCTTTACTGCCAATTTGGTATTACTATTAAGAATTCAGAATTCAGAAGACTTATACCATTTCCTTGTAACCTGCGCCAAATTTTCTTAGCTTCTTCTTTCTTTCTTTGCGTTCTTTGCGTCCTTTGCGGTAGCCTGTGGCAAGCCGCTGTGCGTCTACGTTTGTCATATAGTTTGGCGCATCTTCATACAGAATTGGTATTAGAAAGAAAAGTCAAGTTTGTAGTAAGCGCTTCAGCGCTAAAGCGCTTACTACAAACCTTTAATTTTTTTCAGGCGACTTACTTAGGTGCTGAAGTTACTGATTGTTGAGAAGTGTCCTGAGTTATTAATTGTTGGGGAGTTTCTTTGAGTTTCCATTTCATCGTGACTTGTATTTGTGCTTCCCCACTAGCTTTTGCGATTATTGCACCCACCTCAGAACCAACTTTTATACCGAGTTGCAGCTCTAATTCATCGGGTTTGGTAGTATCATGCATTTGTTGAAAACTTTGTATAGCTTTGGCAGCACATTGACGCGCTAGTGTGATGCCGTCTCCAAAAACATCGCCCACGTCTTGGACAACTTTGGCAGCCTTTTGGGTATAACTCTCTCTTGTATTCTGATAGGGATCGTGTCCGTCATACACATTTGCATCAGGTTGTTCATCTACCTCAATGTAAATCTCAACCAAATGTCCTTCAACCAAGCTTGTACTTTTAATAATCGGCACAGGTATTGCTCCACCTAAGATTTAACTATTCCGTAGGGTAGATACATGTTATCTTTACAGTATTACGGATAATTTTCTCAGTAGGTAGCAATGAGTGGCGATGTCTACGACGAGCTTCTCTACGAGACGCTCCGCGAACGCTAACGCACTTTCACCGAATTTTAGATTTTAGATTTTAAATTTTGGATTGAAGATTCAAAATTCCCCGCGTCCCCGCGTCTCCGTGTCCCCGCGTCCCCGCGTCAGCCTTAACTACAAGTATTCAACCGGACATGATATTATTCCTGGACTGTCATCGGCAGACGAATGGTGAAAGTAGAACCCACTCCTGGCTGACTGTTGACAATAATTTCCCCGCCCATCATCTGACAGAAGTGACGGCTAATTGCCAAACCCAGTCCTGTACCACCGTATCTTTTCGTAGTCGATGTATCTCCTTGTGTGAAAGGTTGAAATAACTGCTGCTGTTGACGGTGAGACATACCTATGCCTGTGTCGCTGACAGTGAAAGTAATGCTGCCCAAAGGAGCATCTGGCCTCAAGTCATCTTTTTCTCTTTTGACTGTCAGAATCACTTTGCCGTTTGTCGTGAATTTACCAGCGTTGCTAAGTAAGTTTAATAACACTTGACGCATCCGAGTTTGATCGGCGTACATGGTGCCAAGTTGCTCATCAAAATTCACTTCTAAGACATTGGCATTTTTTTCTATAGTTGATTTGACTGTGAGAACGACGTTATGAATCAGCGTTGCAATCTCGAATGTCTCTGGGTAGAGAGTCATTTTCCCCGCTTCAATTTTTGACAAGTCGAGGATTTCGTTAATCAAGTGCAGTAGATGTTTACCGGCTGAGTTAATTGTTTCTAAATCTGTGATGAAATCTGCCGATAAACCAAGATCGGTGGCGTCATCTTCTAGAAGTTGGCTCAAGCCAATCACCGCATTTAACGGTGTGCGTAACTCGTGGCTGACATTTGCCAAAAATATGCTTTTTGCCTTGCTAGCAGCTTCAGCTAATTCTTTAGCTTGTTGCAGTTCTTTAGTTCGCTCAGAGACTCCCTCAATCAAACGATTCAGAGATTTGGCAAGTAAACCAATTTCATCTTCGGTGGTGATGGGAGCTCGCAAATCGAAATTAGATTTCCTTGCGACTTGCTCAGCCACTTGGGTGACAACGATTACTGGCTCAGCGATCGCTCGACTAGTCCGCCAAGCTACAATAGCTGCGATCGCCACCGAAACCAGCATACTCGCAATCACTATAAATCGCTCAACTAGTTTTGCGTCCTCAAAGGATTTTTGCCTTTCTTGCTCTTGATTTTCCGCAGTTTGCAGGATATTAGTCAAATTTTGCGAAAGCTGATCTAGCCGCATGGCTGTATCACTACGCATGATTTTTAATAACTGCGATCGGGCTGAGGAAATCTCCTGAGGCTGTACTGGCCGGGAATCAATTTTCTCTAAAACCGCCTCAATTTGCTCAACATAAGCTTTTAAATTAGTTTCATAATCCTGCAATAACGTCTGTAAACTAGAACTTGTTGCAGCTAGTCTTCGAGGCTTACTGTCAATAAATCCATTAATTTTTGACTCTAGTTGCTTAGCTTTTTCAAAACTTTTCAGAAAATCAGCTTTTTTGCTTTGCAACCGTTGTGAATTTTCCAACACAGCAACTAAGTTAGAACTATGCAACTGTGCCCCTACTACTGCATCCTTATAATTACTCAGTAATTGTCCTTGTTCATGAGCTTGATTTAATTGCCTGACTTCCCTTCCTCGGTAATAGTTGGCGATTACCAAGCCAGTCAGTGAACCAAAAAACCCAATTCCAATAGCTACAAAGTAGCCATAGCCAATTTTTTGATGAATGCGCCAAGAACTGGCTTTGAGTTTCCCTTGTGAGGGAAATTCTATGGTCGGGAGTTCGTCTGTTGATGGCTCTGACGCTGACACTTTTTTGCTTTCTGAACTGCTGTCAATAGGGGTTGGCTTTTGAGTTGGCATTTCTCAAACCTCCTTGCCTTCCCGCAAACATCACCAAATTAGTCTAGCTTGTGCAAACACTTTAACTGGTGATTACATCTAGATTATCCTCTTTTATAGCAAGAGCAAATCATTACTCACCAGATAATTAGGATAAGCTTATGCTGGGGACTGGGGACTGGGGAGTAGGGAGTAGGGAGTAGGGAGTAGGAATTGGATTGTAGCTAATCTTCCGCACCCAGTACCCAATCCCCAGTACCCAATTCCCAGTCCCCAATCCCCAGTCCCCAATCCCATCACCATAAAATAGTTTCCAAGTCTAGTATATGTAAACACAGAAAAACTTATATTACGTATTAATATCAATACCAATGGCTTGATTGACCATCCCGCCTTAAGATAGCTTTAATATCGGATAAAATCGGCTTTTAAGCTTATATAAATGAGAGGTGGATTAATTTTTGCATGATTTGTACTGAGATTTAGTACGATTATGAGCAAATGACACTGAATCGGATAATCTACAACCTGAGGATTCTAGTTGATGGGAAAAATACAACTTAAAAAGTTGATTATAATACATTCTGCTGCCTTCTGAGTTGTATCCTCCTACTGACTTTCTACCTTGTAGTTGATGCAGTAGATATTACGGGGCAATTATGGTTATAGGATACTAAAACCTTTTTCTGCCCTTGACCCAATTGTAGTGGTGGACTTGTGCATTACCTAATCAAGAGCCTTTTGGTTGTAATTATCCAGATTAGAAAAACTCAACTGTCAAATTAATGGGAGTGAAAATGTCAGAACAAGAATTTACGGAAACCACATCCAAAGAGGCTACAGTGCCAGGAATCAACAGCCAAACGGGGACTATAACCAAACTCCAGCCTCCCGCGCAGCCTCAAGATGAATTGCAAAAATATGCAGAGCAAGTTTCTAGCTTTTTAGCATCATTGCCCGAATATGTGGGAAACTTCTTTAATCAATATAAGCAGCCCCTGGTTACCGTTGGTTTAATTGTGGGAGCGATTGTTGGGGTTAAAGTACTCTTGGCAATATTAGATGCTTTGAATGATATTCCCTTGGTAGCTCCTACTTTTGAGTTGATTGGTATTGGGTACTCTGCTTGGTTTATTTACCGCTATTTACTCAAAGCCTCAACTAGGAAAGAGTTAACTAGTGAAATCACTACTCTTAAATCACAAGTTGTCGGTAAACAAATTCCAGAAGCTTAAGACCACAAGCACATTTGAATACTTGTTGAGACAGCGGCAGAGATAATTTTTTCTGACCACAACTAAGGTAGGGGTTTAGCAATGCTAAACCCCTACTAATACTAATACAAATTTACTGTGATAATAGTTGACTTTTCCCAGTCAAAATCTAAAATTTAAAATCCAACCAAAATTGTAGTTTATTGAGATGAGCCACCTGCTGATAAGTTAACTTTTGGGTTTTGTTTTGGAGTCCGTGATGGTTCTGGAGATATATTTGGCGATGCCTGGGTTGGGCTAGGCCTACGCACAATGTTCTCAGATGAAATTCCCTTCAATTTACCTTGTTTGACTAAAGCTTGATGAATCATCGCCGCCACTTCAGCACGAGTCGCTACTTTGTTAGGAGCAAGAATTTGGGGGTTTGGATAGTTAACTACAAGTCCATTGGCTGTGGCAGCAGCTATTCTACTGGTAGCATACGGCGGAATATCTTTAGCATCTTTATAAATACTTAAAATCTGATTCGGCGAAGTAGGTGTTTTCAAATTTAACCCACTAGCAAGGGCAACTAAAACTTGTACTCGTGAAATATTTTCTTGTGGCTTGAAGTTATTTTTCGGGTAGCCTTTGAGAAATCCGCTACTGATGGCTTGGTTAATTGCTGGATTTGCCCAGAATTTTGCTGGTACATCTTGAAATGCGATCGCACTTTTAGACAGTTCTTGGTCAAAAGCTTTTTGCAGTATGGCAGCAAATTCAGCGCGGTTTACAGGCTGATTTGGTCTAAAAGAATAATCCGGAAACCCCTTGAGAATACCACGAGAAGAAAGAACATCTATAAAACGCCGACTCCAGAAGTTATTAGGCACATCGTTAAATGCAATTGGCGGCGGAATAACTGATTTTTGTTTTGCTGGAGTTACTAAAGGCAATGCTGATGATGTAATTGATGGCTCAAACCCCAATGAAGAGGATATAGGCGTCTGTGGTTGTGGGGATTGAGTCGGGATTACCTCAGCAGGTGGTAACACTTCAGGGGAAGGAGTTGGACTACTAGCCGGCAATGAAGGTGTCTTGGGTTCAACAGCCTCAGGTCCAGATGAGTTGAATTTGGGGAATGTATTTGGCTCTACTTTGGGAGTAGGGGAGGGTAATACTTGATCGGGGTAAGCGCTACCAGACGAAGTGGAGGAAGGTGACAACAACCCGTTGAAATTCCAGCTAGAATCTCTGCGAGACAGTGACCAAAAAAGAATTGCTCCGATAGTGGTGAAAGCAACGAAAATGGCTATAAATTCATCAAAGCCAAGGGCAGTTCTTTGGGATGACTCAGGTTCGGAAGGAGGTCTATTTGTCATCGTGATTACCCTGGTAGCAGTAAAATCGGTGTCTAAAGAAATTAAGCCACAGATGGTAATTTTACACCAGCCATGCAAAATATTAAGCTTCTGGTTCAAGACCAAGCGATCGCAATTGAGCAGCTAGGCGTTCTGCTCTTTGGGATTCCTGTTCAGCCCTTTGGGATTCCTGTTCAGCCCTTTGGTGTTCCTGTTCAGCCCTTTGGCGTTCTTGTTCAGCCCTTTGGGATTCCTGTTCGGCTCTTTCTGAGCCAGTCAGCAACAAATTACCTTGTAAATCCCACCAACGTAACCAGGGTAATTCCACATTTTGATATTCTCCCTGCCATAAACCTAATTCAACTTCTAAGTAGGGGATGGAATAACGTCCTTCCTCATTTTTTGGCAATAAATGATACTTGCCTTCAATTAAATGATAAACTTCTAGACTGGCTTTATTCGCCTCATAAATGCCATAAAATGGAGGACGAATCACTTGCTCATAAATCCAAAATTTGCCCTTCCAAGGAGTTTTGTCTCGTTCTTCATCACCATCCCCAGAGACAAATTCCAAGACAATCAACGGGGCAATAAATTCTCGCCACAGTACATAAGACCTCCGCGTTTGTCCATCAAGCAAGGGCGGTACATTTGCTACATAAAACCAATCTGGAGCTTCGGCGCCCTTTTCTAGAGGGTCTGTCAAACGCCAGTAAATACCTAAGTCCTGGCCGATACAATATTGACCTTCAGGATTTAATCGCTGGAGGACGGGTGTAATGGAGTCTGTTAATAGTATGCTTTGGGGATGCTCTTGCCAGTTTTTCACAAAAGTACCGTCAGACTCAGGAAGCTGGGTGTGGTCTGGGAAGGGGGTGAGGGCGGTGGATGGATTGGTTGCAGAGGTCATAGGGACTGCCTTTGCACTTTTTGTGAGGTTTGTTATTTAGTTTAACAACCACAGACGCAAAAATTTTGGTCTCTATAATTTAGTGTTGAGTAGGGAGATGAGGGAGATGAGGGGAATGAGGGAGATGAGGGGAATGAGGGAGATGAGGGGGATGAGGGGGATGAGGGGGATGAGGGAGATGAGGGAGTGAGGGATAAGAATTAATAGCCAATCCCCAGTCCCCAATCCCCAGTCCCCAGTCCCCAGTCCCCAGTCCCCAGTCCCCAGTCCCAATTCTACGATTCCCGTCCGGTAGCCCAGGTATCACGCCATTTAACCGTACCTTCTTTGGCAATCACCCAGCGACGGTTAACGAGATTTTCCCGCAGAGGCGATTGTCCTTCCCGCCACATGGCATATTTATAAGCAATCAACTTACCTGCACTCTCATTAAAGGGAATCTCCGCAAACCAAGTATTGGTATTGATGTATTCTAAGGGATAGGCTTTGCTGATATCCCAGTTGCCTAACTCTGGGCAGTCTCCAGTCACAACAATGGTTTCACCAGGTTGAGTTTGCACGCCATTGAGCTGCACGCGGACTATGGTTTGTGCTTTAATCCGTTCTCCAACGTGGCTGAAAACAATCACTCCCCGTTCTTGGAGTACTAAGTCGTAAATTTTACCGTCTTTTACCTCATACTTATTGCGAGTCACTACACAAGTATGTTCGCCATCAGGTAATTCTGTGTCTACTTCTGGTAAAGTAACTTCTCCTCCCCGGTTTAAAGCTACAAAACACAGTGAATCACGATAGCGGCGAATGTAACAATAAACGTCTGCCGTTAAGTATTTTTGCCAGTGGCTACCCATTGAAACTGCGGGATTGAGTCGCCGTAAGCCGGACAATAACCTGATGTAGCGATATACCTCTGTATCTGTATCCCAACTTTCCATCATCGGGCGATTATATGGATCGTTACCGCCGTCAGTGTCGTTGTGTAGATACTGTTCTGTGCCGTAATATATACAGGGAATACCGCGACAGGTCATAATTAGGGCGATCGCCACCTTCAACATCGCTGGATCTGGGTTCAGCGATTGGAAGCGGGGCATATCGTGGTTATCGATGAAGGTGACTAACTCTGTAGCCCCACTGTAGCGATGATCTTGGTCAAAAATATATTGAATTGTCTCGAATCCGTTTTCGGAACCTTGCGCTAATGCTGCCCGAATCGCCACACATAGCCCAAAGTCTAGCATGGTCATGCCTGAGTGGTTGGCAAATTCCACTGAGCGATCGTCAGCAGGATTACTGTAAATCCACTCACCAAAAATAAACACATCTGGTTTGTGATTGGTGATATCGCCGGTGAATTCTTGCCAAAACCAAATCGGCATATGTTTGACAGTATCCACCCGCAGTGCATCCACACCCCGGTCTAGCCATTGTTTAATTGCTGACTTGATATACTGTCGGTAATCGCTATTGTTTTCATTAAAGGTTGCTAAACCGGCTAATTCACAGTTTTGCACTTGCCATTCGTCTTCCCAGTTTTGCACTTCGCCGTAGTGGTGATACCAGTGATTGACATCATCATTGAAGTCGGCAATTTTGACGCCATCATCATACAATTCACCTTTGCTACCGCTGGTATCAGGACTGCTATGGTTGCAGACAATATCTAACACCAGCTTCATATTGCGCTTGTGGAGTTCGGCAATTAAGCGATCGAAAGTCGTATTTTTTTCTTCTTGAGTGGCGTTTAAAGAAGGGTTCTCTCCGTCAGCAATATACCGAGGATTAATTCGCTTAAAGTCTTTTGTCCAATAGCCATGCATCGCCGCATTGCTAATAAATAACTCTTCCACCTGTTCAAACAATGGAGTTAGCCAAAGGGCGGTAACTCCCATGTTTTTGAGATAGTCCAATTTATCGATGACACCTTGCAAGTCCCCACCCCAGTACTTACCCCACTCTTGGCGAGTTGGATCGTACAATTCTGAGTTTGCACCTTCGCTGTTATCTGGATCGCCATCATAAAAGCGATCGACTACAAGAAAGTAGATTGTTTCCTGACGAAATTCAATATCCCTAGTGTAGAGAAAGTCTAGGTCAATTTCAGTATCTGATACAGGCGCTTCAATCAAAGCTTCGACTTTTTCTGTTGCAGAATCAACTTTGTATTGATCTGGTGAAAATTGGGATGGAGGGGTTTTTACCATAAAAAAACTCAAAATCTCGCAGAATTTACGTTTGTATACTCAAGAGTACGTGGTTTGAATATTTTGTGTAACTACAAACATCGGTATTGTGACATCCTGCCCACGGTGTAGGTATCTATCGCTAGCTAGTTTATAATTCTATCGATAGATATAATTCATCTGCTAGAGGATAAAAACAAAAGAATATAGCAGTTATCAATAGAAATCTCTTCTTAATAAAAATTAATATTTCAATAACATAGTCAAAAAGTTACAGTAGCTACTGAGATACCTTGTGTTTGAGTCAAGTAGACACATTATGGGGCATAGTTGTTAATTTTTATACACAATTCAAATGAAATTAATCGTTTAAAAAATAACTAATTATCGTCGATATTTTTAAAAAAAGTAATAAAGTCAATAGGAATTAATCAAATAAATTTGGTTCTCTGGCAATTCTGACAACACTAATTATATAGTGGCAACAGCTAAGTCCTCATAACAATTAAAAGCCAAGTATTTCTTATCAAAATGGTAATCATGTATGACAGATAAACAAAAAAGGGTGAGGTTGCTTAAAGGTCGCACAGCATTTTTATTCATCCACGGCATCGGCAACCAGAATCCTTTTGAGACTGTAGACTTTTTCACCCAGAATTTTCTTCAATACTTCGATAAGCAAAATTTAGCTTTCAACCTAGAGCACCTAATTGCTAAGCGCAGACTATCAAACGGCTCTTTCTGGACAGAAAGCTTTATCAGATTGAAGCCAACTGATAACAATGAAGATTGGCTAATTGATATTCATGAATACTATTGGTCAGCTTATACAGAAAATAAAATCACTGTCCCTGAGATATTGCAATGGGCAGAACAGACACTTGACGGCACAATTAAGTTTTATAACCGTAAAGAGAATCAACCTCTATTAGATAATCTTTTGGCTAACAAAAATAGGAAAACTTTTTTTACATACCGTCTGCGATCGCTCACTATATTGCTGCGGATATTTAACTTTTTATATCCAGTGTTCCGAATGGGGATTTGGTTAATTCTGTTGTTAGCGGGACCATTTCTCAAAGGTCGTTTTTTACAATCAGCTTGGCAGTTAAGTAAACAACTTGTAACTCCACCCATAGTTAGTTTTATTGGTGATATCACCATCTACTGCATCACTGACCAAAAATCGCCCTATAAAATGATTCGTCAGCAAATACTGACAGAATCCTTAACATTACTGAAAGCAATTCTTGAAGATAAACAAGCAAATTACGACCAAGTAATAATAGCTGGGCATTCTCTTGGTAGCTGTATTGCTTACGACACATTAAACCTGATGTGTGTTGAAGCAAGTCTTTCTCAAGACGAGAATCAAAGTCTGTTACTGGATAAAATTAAAGGGTTAATTACCTTTGGTTCACCACTAGATAAAATCGCCTTTTTCTTCCGAGAGGTAGCACAGGAGGGACAGTACATTAGACAGCGGATTTTAGAACACCTCAACTCCTTCCGTGTGAAACCAGAATTTACACAGAAAAATCAATACTCGATCAAAAATCCAGTTGAATGCAAACTCGATGGAGTTCGTTGGGTGAATTACTACCATCTCCAAGATCCAATCAGCGGTCACCTAGATTATTATGAAAACCTGGATAACGTTGAAATGAAATATCAAGCATCCTGGGGCGATCAAGGACACCAAGGTTACTGGTTCGATACCAGTTTTTACGAAAACATTGCCGATCGCTTCCTGTATGTCACGAATCAGGATGGGGAATGAAAAAGGGAGTGGGGAGTGGGGAATGGGGAGTAGGGGGTATTGGTAGTGGGATTTTCTCGTGATTGACTTTCTGGAAATTCCACCCAACAGCCTTTTGGTAAAGACTTTTAATTCCAAATCTCAAACCCAAAGTTGGTGTAAGCCACTACTAAAGTTATTATTTTGGAGATTCACTCCATTGGTAAACTGACCATTGTCACTTTCAAACTGTTATTACTATAAACCAATTGATGCTGGTAACAATTATGAGCAAATATGACAAGATTTTTAACTCATCAGAGACATCAGAGGAATCGCTAAGTCCAGAGGAAGCCGTGGCGGCGATCGCAACTGTGACAGCGATCGCTGATTTATCCATTGAAGATGTCGATGCAGAAAGCTTAGCAGGTATTCTTTGGGAATTCGAGGTCTTTGAGGAATACTCAGAAGACGAAATTATCGAAATCGTAGATCGACTCATAGGTATTGCAGAAGACGAAGGACTTGGTGTCTTATTTAATACCGCTAAAATTTCTCTCTCTGATGAGTTAGTACTCGATGGTTTCGCCGCCGGGGTGATAGTGCTTTTAGACGATGAACTCGCCATTCCCAAACAGAAACAAGCCTACCTCAAAAAGCTACAAACAGCTTTGGAACTTGAAGACGAAGAAGCAGACGAAATCATTAAGGAGGTAATTGCAGCCTTTCAAGAAGCAGAAGAGGAAGAATATACAGATGACGAAGATGAGACAGTAATTATAGAAGAATATGCTCAAGAGGCATATCAATCCCCCTTAGGGAATTTTACAGTGCCGGTTCCAGTTGATCCCGAAAACGGCGGTAGAATTCAAAGTCAGGAAGGAGTAGTTGGCTTTTCCGATGACATTGGTACTTTGCTGAGAATCGATTATTATCCTTTTCCCGTGGAACAGTCAGAAGAACTCGAATCTCTTGGACAACAAAAATATTTACAATCAATCTTAGTAGACAAGTACGTGCCCCAAGCGATTTTGGCAAATGTACCAGATGCCACTGTAGAATATACTGAATACTTAGAAGATACTTTACAAGGAGCTTACTACGTCTTAATCAATATGCCGAAAGGTTCCACGATTTCCAAGCAAGAAAATAATGGAACTGCCGTCAGATTAGATGCGTATCGAGGGCTACTGATATTTATCAGTGGTGAATTTTTGTATATAGTTAGCAGCCAGCACAGCTTTCTTAACGGCGAAACTCCCGATTCCATTGAAGAAGAAGCCGAATATATCAAGGAGAATATTTTAGAGTTTGTTGAGACTATCGAGTTTGCGTAGTTAGGGAGTGGGGAGTGGTGAGTGGGGAGTGGGGACTGGTGACTGGTGACTGGGGACTGGGAGATGAGGAAATAGGGAGATAGGGAGACAACTTGCAACCAGTCTTTACCTTGCGTCCCCGTAACCTGGTCTCCTCTTTTCCGTGTCCCACTCCCCACTCCCCACTCCCCACTCCCCAATCCCCAATCCCCTAACTTTCCCGAATATGCTAACCTAGTATGGCTAACTAATCTCGCACATCTGAGAATTCGGGTGTTTCCTTATTGGGAAATACGCTTGGATGGAGGTTTAACCCGAATCGGAGTTAAAAAATATATGCCAGTTGTTTCATTGGCTCAAATGATGGAGTCAGGGGTTCACTTTGGGCATCAGACCCGGCGTTGGAACCCAAAAATGTCTCCTTACATTTACACTTCCCGCAATGGTGTACATATCATCGACTTGGTGCAGACTGCCCAGTTGATGGATAATGCTTATACTTATATGCGATCGCAGGCAGAGCAAGGAAAGAAATTTCTTTTCGTCGGCACTAAGCGGCAAGCTGCTGGAATTATTGCCCAAGAAGCCAGCCGTTGCGGTTCCCATTACATTAACCAACGCTGGTTGGGCGGCATGTTGACCAACTGGACAACTATTAAAACACGGGTAGACCGCCTCAAAGATTTGGAACGGCGGGAAGAAAGCGGCGCACTTGATTTATTGCCGAAAAAAGAAGCGTCGATGCTACGTCGGGAAATGGCGAAGCTGCAAAAATACTTGGGTGGCATTAAAACAATGCGAAAAGTGCCCGATATCGTGGTGATTGTAGACCAACGACGGGAATATAACGCTGTTCAAGAATGCCAAAAACTCAACATTCCCATTGTGTCCATGCTGGATACAAACTGCGACCCAGATGTAGTGGATATCCCCATCCCCGCAAATGACGATGCCATCAGGTCGATTAAGCTGATAGTCGGAAAATTGGCAGATGCCATTTATGAAGGTCGTCACGGTCAACTCGATGTTGAAGAGGATTACGAAGACTACGATGGTACTGAGTATGACGAAGACTACGAGGAAGGCGAGTATACTGACACCCTGATTCCCGACGAAGAAGAAGAAGAATAGTAGTGAGTGCTGAGTGCTGACGAGCCACTGCGGTCTTCTCCCAAGGGGAGACGCCAAAGGCGATGGGGTCTCCCCAAGTGGAGCAAGTGGCATTGCTGAGTAAGATAGAAATACTCAGCAAATCGCATAGTGGTGAATCTGTTGATTTTTGAAGTTGTAAGTTGTGAGTTGTCAAAATTGATAACTGAACACTCAAAACTCAGCACTCAGCACTAAATTAGGTGAGCGATTACAACTCGAGGTCAAGTTAGAAATTGAGGCAACATGGCGGAAATATCTGCAAAACTCGTCCAAGAGCTACGCCAAAAAACTGGTGCCGGCATGATGGACTGCAAAAAGGCGCTGAAAGAAACTGATGGCAACATAGAAGAAGCCGCAGACTGGCTACGGAAAAAGGGCATCACTTCGGCGGGTAAAAAAAGCGATCGCATTGCAGCAGAAGGTCTAGTAGACACCTACATTGAACCTGGTAGTCGAGTGGGTGTACTCATAGAAGTGAACTGCCAAACCGATTTTGTTGCTCGTAACGAAGCTTTTAAAGCTTTGGTTAAGAACCTAGCAAAGCTTGCAACAAATGCTGACAGTGTTGAGTCCTTGTTAGCTCAACCCTATTCTGAAAATGAAAGCGTTACTGTAGATGAATTTATCAAGCAAACTATTGCCACACTTGGTGAAAACATCCAACTACGTCGCTTTATCAAATTTGCACTAGCAGAAGACAAGCAAGGTGTAGTAGATAGCTACATTCACACTGGCGGTCGAGTTGGTGTATTGGTAGAGTTGGGTTCTCAAACTGACTCAGCGGCTGGTAAGGAAGAGTTCCAATCCTTGGCACGGAACGCTGCAATGCAAGTTGCGGCATGTCCGAACGTCGAGTATGTGAGCGTAGACCAAATTCCTACCGCGATCGCTCAAAAAGAAAAAGACATTGAAATGGGCAAGGATGATTTGGCCAACAAGCCAGATAACATCAAAGAAAAGATTGTTCAGGGACGGATTGACAAACGCCTCAAAGAATTGACTTTGCTAGATCAGCCTTACATCCGCGATCAAAGTATTTCTGTAGAAGAATTGTTGAAGCAAGTCAAGGGACAAGTAGGCGAAGACATCCAAGTAAATCGCTTTGTCCGCTATGTACTGGGCGAAGGCATTGAAAAGCAAGAAAGTAACTTTGCTGAGGAAGTCGCTGCACAAATGGGCGGCAAGTAAGATTTAGTTAGGAGTTAGGAGTTAGGAGTTTGGAGTTGGCTTGATAATTCATAACTCATAATTGATAACTCCTAACTTCTTAATTCATAACTCCTAACTTCTTTAAGGACAGGTCAAGCCAATAGCCTGACCTGTATTTTATTAATAGAGCAGCGAAATTTCCCATATAATTCAAAATTTAAAATGCTTAGGAAAGTTATAGCGATTTTCATTTGAATGAGGTACACCTGTAAGGGCACGGCACTGCCGTGCCCCTACACCTTGCGATATGATGTTGTACTGCATCTGAATGGGAACCGCTATATATCCTCAAATAAATAAGTATATTTGTACTATTAATGGTTGATATGGGTAAGAGCGAGAAGTTATGGCAAGAGCAATCGAGCGAATTGAGCGGGATATTGCAGCACTCAAAGAAGCGATTGGAGCGATCGCACTAGAATTACAAACCGCTTATGCTAGTTATCTAGCCACCTTGGGACTAGCTGTACAAAAACAGTTGATTCTAGCTACTTACCACCTTTGTACTCAAGGGTATCCTGAAAGCTTCCTGCATTTGTCATTGAATCAGCGCCAACAATTGCAACAAGCCATCCGCAAGTTAGGCCAAGTGGCAGCTGAGCAGTTGGTTACTTATATTAAAAGTGAGGGAGATGAGGGAGATGAGGGAGATGAGGGAGATGAGGGAGATGAGGGAGATGAGGAAGCAGGGGAAGATGAGGGAGCAAGGGAAGATGAAGAATTAGCACCAGATGAGGAAGAAAATACTTCTTTATCTCCCTCATCCCC
>NZ_JACJSJ010000132.1 GCF_014698115.1 Nostoc sp. FACHB-973 | reverse complement strand
GGCAATGGGTGATATTCCGCAAAGTTTTGGAAATTTTTAACTTTACAAAACTTTGACCAGAGAGCCGTACTCCTTCTAGGGGTAGGAGCGTCAACAAATTTAAATCATAATGTCATTAGAATTCAGGAGAAAGACAAAACTGTGTCTCAACCGCGCAATCGCTGGGTAGTTCAAGTTATCTTGGTGCTGGCAATTCTTGCTTTTGTGGGTGTTTCGGTGATTCCCATATTTGGAGCGCTTAATAATACGCCATCTTCAAGCCAGAATAACCCTAGCACCAGAGGCAGTTTAACTTCCTCTGACCAAAAATCAAAACTAGAAGACCAAGTACGGGGATATGAACTGGTTTTACAAAGGGAACCAGAAAATCAAACTGCGCTCAAAGGCCTATTAGAGGCGCGGCTACAATTACTCAGTCAAAAAGAAAAAGCTGAGGTTAAACCATCTGATATTCAAGTTGTTATTGAACCTCTAGAAAAGCTTGCGAAACTGAATCCCGAACAGTCAGAATACGCAGTGTTGCTGGCTCAAGCCAAACAGCAAATAGGCGATCGCGAAGGAGCCGCCCAAGCTTATCGCTCGGTTTTAGACACGAAACCTGGTGATTTGAAAGCTTTGCAAGGAATGGTAGCTCTGTTGATGAGTCAGCAACGCCCCGAAGCAGCCATTGGTTTGTTGCAAGATACTCTCACTCAGGCAGGCCAAACAAATATAAATCAGCCTGGAAGCATCGACACAGTTGCTGTGCAAGTGCTGTTAGGTTCTGTTCACGCCTCCCAGAAACGCTACGCCCAAGCCGCCTCTGCATATGACCAAGCAATTAAGAAAGATCCTAAGGATTTTCGCCCCGTTGTGGCAAAAGCAATGCTCCTGAAACAACAGGGCAAAAACGCACAAGCAAAACCTTTATTTGATAGTGCCGCAGCTTTAGCACCTGCTCAATACAGAGACGAAATTAACAAAGCTGCAACTGCTCCTTCCGCTTCTAATCCTGCTGCACCTAGCGCACCTTCACCAGAAAGTAAACCTAAGTAATGGGCATGGGGCATGGGGCATGGGGCATGGGGAGTGCTGAGTGAGAAGTGAGGAGTGAGGAGTTATTATTCTCGCCTCTGCTCCCTCATGTCCCCAGTCCCCAGTTCCCTCACGCTCCTTCAACGGCAGCAACGACACCAAAGACCAAAAACAGGCATCCACCAATTAGGGTGAGTTGACGCTCAGAAATGCGACCAGCGATCATTTTGCCGCCGATAACAGCGATCGCTGCACAAATCGCATGTCCCAAAATTGCACCTATGGTCACTCCAATTGGGTTATTCCCAGCTGCTAGGGCAATGGTGGCAATTTGAGTGCGATCGCCCCACTCTGCCATAAATGTTAATCCAAAAGCCTCTATTAAAATTGCTAAGGAACTTTTCTGCTTTGGTAGCTGCAAATCTGCCTGTTTCACCGCAGCTTCCGCCTCTTCTACAACTTCAGTATCACAACTAGAGGCAGACATTTTACTCGCGTCGTACAACAGTTTGAGACCAAAGGCGATAAACAAAGTTATTTCCGCATAATGAATATAAACTTTTGGCAATAAAGACGCTGCTTGTCCAAATAGCACCGAAAGGATTGTCATCGCGGCTAAAGCAGCTGTCACTCCTGCAAATACCAACCTCCGGGGGTGGTGCATTGCCAAAATCACAGCAATAAAAAATGTTTTATCGCCTAGTTCTGAAACTGTAATTAATAACAAACCTGCGGTAAAAGCTGTTAACACTCTCTCAAGCTCCTGAAGAATCGTTTACCGATGTGAAGCTTGATGAGAACCAAAAGACCTCACCAAGTTTACACTTTTCGGTGTGAACTTAGTGAAGGTCTCGCTTTCAAATATTTATTACTTGCCACCTGAACCAGGCTCATCGCCAGTATGTTGACTCAGGTGTACTGGCTTTGAAATTTTTTGCCAGCAGCTACTCCCCTTCTATGCGAGTCTGATTGTACATCTATTTCAAGTACAAGTCAAGGCGGTAGATTAAGTGAAAACATGCAGTTGGATTCAGTGGTTACGGAGGTAAAAACTCATCATTTGTGACTTCTGGCAGTTGATATGGACAGTTCACAGCAAAGGATTCCACTGACAAACCAGTTTCAGCTTTTGCTTGCTTAACTGCTTGTGTATAACACTCCGTAAAAATGCTCTCAAGATAGGATTTGAGACTGGGGGAATCATCTAGAGCTTCTTTGACACGTCTACGATGTTCAATGATGCTTCCTTCCCAGCTACCGCTTCCCTTTTCCGGTTGGAATTGCCATTTGAGCAAATGCACTAGAATTACAATCAGATTACTTTTGAGACTCCAGCGTTCACTCCTTCCCATGTCGGCAATTTCCTCTATGAGGTTCTCCCAGTCGACATTCGCGTAGTCTTGACTTTGCAATTTTTCCACAGTTGTTTCTATCCATTGCAAATAGTCAATTCCATAGAGTGTTTGGGAATGCGGCTTTAGGGAAGACATGGCAGTTTCCATAGGAAATGGTGATTGTAGTCTGGAAAAGTTAGGCAATCACAGTAATATTTGTACTAGTAAGCACTACCAGATTCGAGAATTGGGCAATTTGAACTTGTGCCGTACCACCAACCCCATCTTTATCAAAGAACAGGTTACCAGTAGTTTGATTGTAGATGAAGCGATCGCCAGATGTTGTTGCACTAGTCCCAAGTCGGAACAAGCTTTCATTGAGTGTAGTATCCTGAGATTGGCTCAGTCCAAATTCTGCTTTGGAAATGAATATTGTATCATCTGCAACAGTAAAATCAGTAATAGTATCGTAGCCTCCGGTGCGGGTATCAGCCAGGTTGAAGCTATCCCGACCAGTTCCACCAATCAGCACATCTTTACCAATTCCACCGCTGAGTACATCGTCAGCCGTACCTCCATCCAAGGTATCATTGCCTGAGTTACCAAAGAGGCGATCATTGCCATCAACTCCATTCAAGATGTTAGCACCAGTATTTCCGGTAAGGATGTTATTGAGGCTGTTACCAGTACCATTGATGAGCTTGGTTCCAGTCAGGGTCAAGTTTTCCAGGTTATCTGCCAACACCCAACTAATGGAAGACTGGACTAAATCTTTCCCTGCATCGAAGCCTTCAGTGATCGCATCGCTGAGGTTATCTACAGTATAAGTGTCATTGCCGACTCCACCATCAAGGCTGTCAATTCCCGCACCTCCATCTAAGATATCGTCACCTGCACCACCAAGCAAGGTATCATTGCCCGAACCACCAATCAGGCTATCATTGCCATCAACTCCATTTAAGATGTTAGCGGCACTATTTCCTGTGATGATGTTATTCAGGCTGTTACCAGTACCATTGATTACCTTACTTCCAGTCAGGGTCAAGTTTTCTAGGTTGTCTGTTAACACCCAACTGACAGCAGACTGGACTAAATCTGTGCCTGCATTGAAGCCTTCAGTAATCGTATCGCTGAGGCTGTCTACGGTGTAAATGTCATCCCCGACTCCACCATTAAGGCTATCATTACCGACTCCACCATCTAAGGTGTCATTACCAGAACCACCAATTAAGGTGTCATTACCGGAACCACCAATCAGGCTATCATTGCCATCAACTCCATTTAAGATGTTAGCGGCAGTATTTCCGATGAGGATGTTATTGAAGCTGTTACCAGTACCATTGATTGCGTCTGTTCCAGTTAGGGTCAAGTTTTCCAGGTTATCTACCAACACAAAACTGACGAAAGACTTGACTAAATCTGTGCCTGCATTTAAGCCTTCAGCGATCGCATCGTTCGGGTTGTCTACGATGTAAGTGTCATTACCGATTCCACCATTAAGACTGTCAGCTCCCAAACCTCCATCCAACGTGTCATTGCCAGAACCCCCCAACAAGGTATCATTGCCGTCACCACCAATCAGGCTATCATTGCCATCAACTCCATTCAAGATGTTAGCGGCAGTATTTCCCGTGAGGATGTTATTAAGGCTGTTACCAGTACCATCGATCGCCTCGGTTCCAATCAGGGTCAAGTTTTCTAGATTAGCTCCCAACACCCAATTCACAGAAGACTTGACTAAATCTGTGCCTGCATTGGCGGATTCAATAATAGTGTCGCCGATGCTGTCTACAGTATAAATGTCATTGCCTTTACCACCGATGAGACTGTCATCTCCTGCACCACCATCCAAGGAATCATTTCCATCACCGCCATCCAGAGTATCGTTATTACCTAGCCCTTTGAGGGTGTCATTGCCCTGGAATCCGGAGATGATATCCCTATTCTCCGTACCAGTTAGGTTGTTTGCACTTAAAGCGCCATTAATCACATTAATTGTTTGATTAATGGTCAAGTTGACAGTGGCAGTACTGCTGGCTCCTTGCCCATCACTGATGCTGTAAGTGAAGCCATCAGACCCATAATAGTTTTGAAAAGGGGTATACGTGTAAGTACTGTTACCATTGTTAACTAAGGTTCCTTGGCTAGGTTGAGTCAAGGCAGTAATGCTCAATACGTCACTGACATCCACATCTGTATCATTGCTCAGGAGAGTAGTAGCGTTAATGATAATAGGTGTGTTTTCGTTTGTGGTGATGCTGTCATTAACAGCTACGGGAGCATCATTGATATTAACCACTGTCAGTGTAAAAACATCGCTGACAGTTGCCGTTCCATCACTGGCGATCGCTTTAATGTTAAAGCTGCCAACGTTGTCATTTGTGGGAGTACCACTGAAGGTGGTGCCGTTGAAGGTCAACCAACTGGGAAGTGGGTCACCATTTTCCAAGGTGGCACTGTAGGTGAGGTTATTTCCTGCATCCACATCAGCGAAGGTGTTTGCTGGTAGGCTGAAGTTGAAGGTGGTGTCTTCTGCCGCTATTTGGTCAGCAATGCTATTCGCCACTGTTGGGGCATCGTTAATATTGTTGACTACGATCGCAATTTCTTTTTCGTAGAATAAGCCACCCTGATCTGTGGTGCGTAAACGGATGTTGTAGCTATTCTTGGTTTCGTAGTCCGGCGAACTATTAATCCGTAACTCGTTACCCACAATTGTGAAGGCGCTGTTATCGGTGCTGCCAGTACCCGAAACTAGGGTGTAGGTGTGGGTGTTGTCTCCATCGGCATCAACAGTGCTAAAGTTGCCAATTACTGTGTTGCCAGGAACATTCTCGTTAACACTAGTGGCACTGAGACTCAGGTCAGTGGGGGTACTGTTGAGGTCAAGCTGAAAAAGTTCCAACCCAGTGTTACCATTGTCAGCAACAAAGTAGAGTTTGCCATTAACGTAAGTTAGGTTGGTGGGATTAGAGCCAGGTAAGCCAGGGTAGATATCGTTGACGCGGACAGTACCAGCCTCAGTGCCATCACTCTTCCACAGTTCATTGCCCCCAGTGCTGTCCGTGGCAACAAAGTACAACGTGCCGTTGACATTCGTCAGATATGTTGGGTTAGAGCTACCCGTGCCAGTATAAATATCCTTAACGCGGACGGTACCAGCCTGAGTACCATCACTCTTCCACAGTTCATAACCTCCAGTGCTATCAGTGGCAACAAAATACAGCATACCGTTGACATTCGTCAGATTTTGTGGATGAGAGCTACCTGTACCAGAAAATATATCCTTGACGCGGACAGTACCAGCTTCTGTGCCATCACTCTTCCACAATTCCCGACCTCCACTGCTCTCAAAGCCACTGAAGTACAGCATACCGTTGGCATTCATCAGATTTTGCGGGTCAGAGCCAACGACGCCAGAGATAATATCCTTAACGCGGACAGTACCAGCTTCGGTGCCATCACTTTTCCACAGTTCAGCCCCCCCAGTACTTTCGGTGGCATTAAAATACAGGATGCCATTGACATTCGTCAGATTTCGGGGGTTAGAGTTAGTCGTGCCAGTATAAATATCCTTGACGCGGACAGTACCAGCCTCAGTACCATCACTCTTCCACAGCTCATTGCCCCCAGTGCTGTCGGTAGCAGTGAAATACAGCGTGCCGTTAGCATTCGTCAGATATGCCAGGTTAGAGTTACCCGTGACATTAATATCCTTGATGCGGACAGTACCAGCATCAGTACCATCACTCTTCCACAGTTCGCGATCGCCACTGCTGTCGGTGGCAACAAAGTACAGTGTACCGTTGACATTCGTCAGATATGCCAGGTTAGAGCTACCCGTGCTATTAATATTCTTGACGCGGACAGTACCAGCCTGAGTGCCATCACTCTTCCACAGTTCTCCATCGCCAGTGTTATCAGTGGCATTGAAGTACAGCGTGCCGTTGATATTCGTTAGATCTGCTGGGTAAGAGCCACTCATCCCAGAGAAGATATCCTTGACGCGGACGGTACCAGCCTGGGTGCCATCAGTCTTCCACAGTTCAGTCCCCCCAATAGTGTCGGTGGCAACAAAGTACAGCGTGCCGTTGACATTCGTCAGATTTTGGGGGTAAGAGCCAGTCGTACCAGAAAAGATATCTTTGACGCGGACAGTACCAGCCTCAGTACCATCACTCTTCCACAGTTCAACCCCTCCACTGCTGTCGGTGGCATTTAAGTACAGCGTACCGTTGACATCTGTCAGATTTTGCGGATCAGAAGTACCCGTGCCAGTATTAATATCCTTGACGCGGAGGGTACCAGCCTCAGTACCATCACTCTTCCACAGTTCAACCCCTCCACTGCTGTCATAGGCTCTGAAGTACAGCGTGCCGTTAACATTGGTCAGATATGCCAGGTTCGAGCTAACGATGCCAGTATAAACATCCTTGACACGGACGGTACCAGCCTGAGTACCATCACTCTTCCACAGTTCGCGATCGCCATTGCTGTCGCTGGCAACAAAGTACAGCGTGCCGTTGACATTCGTCAG
Organism: Nostoc sp. FACHB-973; assembly: GCF_014698115.1. Lineage (GTDB taxonomy): Bacteria > Cyanobacteriota > Cyanobacteriia > Cyanobacteriales > Nostocaceae > Nostoc > Nostoc muscorum. The sequence goes on along the minus strand of NZ_JACJSJ010000132.1, from coordinate 16,876 downwards.
ATATTCTGGGTTAGAGCTACCCATGCCATTAATATCCTTGACGCGGACAGTACCAGCTTCGGTGCCATCACTCTTCCACAGTTCGCGATCGCCACTGCTGTCGCTGGCAGTGAAGTACAGCGTGCCGTTGACATTCGTGAGATTTCTCGGGTAAGAGTCACCCCCACCAGTATTAATATCTTTGACACGCACAGTACCAGCTTCGGTGCCATTACTCTTCCACAGTTCAGTCCCCCCACTACTGTCGGTAGCACTGAAGTAGAGCGTGCCGTTGACATTCGTCAGATTTTGCGGGTCAGAACTACTCGTGCCAGAAAAGATATCCTTGATGCGGACGGTACCAGCCTCAGTACCATCACTCTTCCACAGTTCATAACCACTACTGCTATCATAAGCACTGAAGTAGAGCGTGCCGTTGACATTCGTCAGATATTGGGCGAAAGAGCCACTTATACCAGTATTAATATCCTTGATGCGGACAGTACCAGCCTCAGTGCCATCACTTTTCCATAGTTCATAGTCATCACTATTGTTGGCGCCACTGAAGTATAGCGTGCCGTTGACATTCGTCAGATATTGGACGTAAGAGCTACCCTTGCCAGCATAAATATCCTTGATGCGGACAGTACCAGCCTCAGTGCCATCAGTCTTCCACAGTTCATAGCCCCCAGTAGTGTCATAGGCTCTGAAGTACAGCGTGCCGTTGACATTTGTCAGATTTTGCGGGCTAGAGGTATCCGTGCCAGAGACAATATCCTTGACGCGGACGGTACCAGCCTCAGTGCCATCACTCTTCCACAATTCCTGACCCCCACTGCTGTCGCTGGCAACAAAGTACAGCGTGCCGTTGACATTCGTCAGAGATTGGGGGAAGGAGGAAGCTTTACTGGTATTGATATCTTTGACGAGGATAATCGATGGTTCTTCTGCTGGCATAACCGTTTTTCCTAATAGATAAGAATCACAAGGGAAATCAGGCGTTGGTAGACGCCCCAAGTGCGATCGCTATTTTTATTACTATGTAAAAATGCGATCGCCAAGTTCCCTAGCTTCGCTTTTTTTTAAATTAAACAGCCTCAGCAAATATGTGGAATTTTATACTCTATTTATATAAAGCGGATTTAGTTTAATTTACTAAACACTCCAGATAGCTAAATATCCAGATGGTGCATAATATATTTTGTGAAAATTGTCAGTATTGCTATGCTTGTCGAGAATCTGAAATCATCGATTAACTTTAGCAGATAGGAATTTCAATTTAGATCGTGAATAGTTGAAAAATGCTAAACGTGGTCAAGAATATTATTTCGTAAACGCGCTCTTTCGACGAAGGGGAAAACGAGCATATAGTCATTTTCAATCTGGTGAGGTACAGGTATGCAAATAGACCTAACCCCCTAACCCAGGGCAAACGCATCTTATTTACTAATAAAAACTAAGGGAGATTCCAAAATGACATCGATGATTGTAAAAATTGATGGAATGATAAATAAAACAAATCAAATATTTTTCCAAATGTAAATTAGCTTCTTTCCACCTAAATAACTAATCATCAATACTAAAATAATTTAATTATGAGCTACATAAGAATATATTTACTTAGAGAATAAATAAAAATTTTATGTAAAACATTCAACTCAAGTTTTGATGTACTATTTTAAGCTAACGCTAAAATACTTAGTAAATATTTGTTATCCATCGCCGCGAGAAACTGTTTATTTTTGATTCCGCGTTTGACACGCTTCTCTTGAGTTAAAAGATTGACTGCAATATGTCTAAGAATTGCAAAATTCTGTGGAGCATTATCTTTTCTAATCCTACAGTTATCTTCCTTCAAGGTAACATCCAATACCCAATGTAATGAATTCTCAACTCCCCAATGACTGCCAATAGAATTACCAAACTGTTTAGCATCTGATTCAAGGCTACTAATAAAATAACGGGTTTCGACTGTTGTTTTACCATCCCATGAACGGACAGATTCTACCATCCCAACACTATTAAAATCTGACCAAATTGAATCTGGGTTAAGCCGAGATTCAATTTGAGATAACGTTACGTAATTGCGGATTTCATGACGACCATGCCCTCTTTCTTCTGTTTTATATGTGCTATGCTCAATCCCCTTAAAACCTGTGCTTATCCCTGATTGGAATAATTTTTCAACTTCATCGTAAAGATTTTCTTGATTCTTTTTTAAGGTAATTACATAATCTGCATCTTGCTGTGTAATTAACTTTACAATCTCTTTTTGACAACCAATAGCGTCAATTGTGACCATACATACAGAAAGTTCTAATACCTTTAATAGTTCTGGAATTGCCGTAATTTCATTCTATTTCTCATCCACCTTCACTTGTCCCAAGACTAGTTTATTCACAGTTGCCCATGCACTCACCATCACAATTGCACTTTGGTCACTACTTTTATCATAAGAGCCACCTAAAGTTTTCCCATCAAGTGCAATAACTTCACCATTCGTTATTTTCTATATTGACTTCATCCAATTAAGAAAACATTCTTGAAACTGTTGAGGATTTATTTGTGCAAATACCCTCGCAAAAGTATCATGAGATGGAATGCCATTCGGTAGTTCTAAAAATGTTTTTAACCACTCATACTTTGCACAGCCATACGTCTCGATTGCCGTCCAACCATCTGCTCCACAAATCACAGCACATACGGCAATGGTCATGATATCGATTAAGTTATGCCGCTTCGTGCGATCTATTCGTGGGTCTTCTATTCCCAAAAAATGGTCAGCAATTGTGATTTTCGGCAAGATCGCTTCATCTTAGGAACTGGGAGAACGTAATTCTTCTTTCTGATAAATGTGAGAATACCACGTTCTTTGACAGCCAGCCGTCCTGACTTTTCACGCCATCTGTAAAAGTCACTTTGATCGGTTAGCGTTCGCATAAATCGAGTTTTTCTTTGCGCTGATATTCTCGTGATTCCTAGTCATTAATCTAAAACTATTGACAATCAGACTGTGAGAAAACCTACGCTAGAAGAGTGGAGAACTGACCGTGAAAATTCAGGCACCCGACGGCTGCCTCTAACTCCTCCCTCGTAATGATTCTCATTTTCATGGTCGGTGAGGTTGAATTTCCTCAAAGCCCTATGTAGTTTGAGTCTTGGTGTATTTCATCCTGATTCAGGCTCGTCAATATTTAGATGCGTTTGCCCTGGTATCAGGAATATGTCTGCATGGCCACTCATCTTCAGAAATCTCTACACCATATTCTTGGCAAAACTTTACTTTATCTGTGGCTGAATTGGCTAAAGCCATCATTGCCCCTGCCCAAGATGGGCCTTCTAATCCAACATAAACTCCCGTTATCATACGGCTAAAAACATCAATAATCACATAGATAACAGGTCTACCAATAATCCAGTTCCGATTGTACATTGATATTAAATATACATCAGCAATTGTGGCATCAATCTGATATCTAGATCCAGTCCCAATAGTTTCCATTTGGGAAGTTCCCGTAATGGCTTGATGTTCTAAAGCGTATTTTATCGAACCCTTACGAGATACAGCACTTTCGAGATGGATGAGGTACACTTAAGTATTAGTGCATCAAGAATTACAATGAAACCGTACTCAATCGATTTACGAGAAAAAATAGTAAATGCGTATGAAAGAGGAGACACTTCGGTCAGAAAAGTAGCCTTTCAATTTGGTGTAGCGAAAAGCTATGTACAAAAGCTCCTCCAACTCAAGAGAACCCAAGGTCATTTAGAACCCAAAAAGCAAGGTGGGACAATAAAGGGTAAATTAGATGAGTACGGTAGCGAATTAGCCGCAATGGTTAAAAGCCATCCAGACGCAACTTTATCAGAATATTGCGAGTATTTTGGAGAAAAATATAACGTTTGGGTATGTGCAAGTGTAATGTGCTGTGCATTACAAAAACAAAAACTAACACGAAAAAAAAGACTTTACGCAGTAGCCAAGCGAAAACAGAAAGAGTCCAAAAGCTGAGAATAGAGTATTGGGAGAAAGTAAAACAAATCGACCCAGAAAACCTTGTTTTTATTGATGAAATGGGTGTTTTACTTGGTTGAACTCGAACTCATGCCAGAAGCGATCGCGGCAGTAGGGTGTATGATTTTAAACCATATTACCGAGGGGCAAAAATAAGTGTAATCGGGGGAATCAGCTTAAAAAAAGTTTTGGCTGTCATGACTTTAAACGGCTCAATGGACGGGGATGCATATAAAATCTTTATCGAACATTTTTTGCTTCCACAATTATGGATTGGTGCAGTAGTGGTGATGGATAATCTTCCTGCACATCAAGTCGAAGAAATTAAACCCTTAATTGAATCTGTTGGTGCAAGGGTCACAATTAAAAGCGTTCCTGAAACAATTTTCTCCAAAGACTACATCTGGAGTCGATGGTTTAATTAAAATAGCACTTGAATTAATTAATCCTGAACATCTCAAAAATTGGTTTACAAATTGCTGCTACTGTACCTCATAAACTCCGAATCTGCTGTATATCTACAATCGTATCTGACCACTCGAAGACGTAAAACAGCCGCTTCTCGTTATCAGAAAGCAGATGATGTTCTCGGTTTGTTTTCCAACCTGGGGGTCTGGAAACACGACCCTTTGAAGGAAAATCCTGAATCTTTATCCAAGGTTGATAGCCTTTCCCACTACCCTGACCACGGCCTTCCTTCAAGTAACGCTCAAACTTGGCTTGCGTCCAATCTTGCTTGCTTCTAGCCATAAAAACTCCTGTAGATGCTTATCATATACACCCACAGGATAAATTGTACAAGTTTTTTATATATTGTATAACTTTTTTATTTGTTATACGACTTTATTATTGTTGTACAAACCGAATCATTTCTCCACAAAATACTATTCTACAGTGACACTTTTAGCAAGGTTACGAGGCTGATCGACATCCAAACCGCGACGGGCGGCAATATGATAAGCCAATAATTGCAAAGGAACTACTGTCAGAATCGGAGAAAGTAATTCATCTACATGAGAGACGGGAAGAAGATCGTTAAAGATTTCCGCAGCTTCGCCATCGTTGACGGGAGTCACGCCAATTAACCGAGAATCTCTAGCTTTGGCTTCTTGGGCATTGGAAATCACTTTTTCGTACACACTACCAGGAATTGCGATCGCCACCACCGGCACTTTCGCATCTAAAAGCGCGATGGGACCGTGTTTCATCTCTCCAGCTGGATATCCTTCAGCGTGAATGTAGCTAATTTCTTTTAATTTCAATGCCCCTTCTAAAGCAATGGGAAAGTTAATTCCTCTGCCCACAAAAATGAAATCTTGGGTTTCGGCAAATTCATGTGCCAGTTGTTCACTTAAACGTTCCTGACTTTCTAATGTTGACTCAATGTCTTTAGGAATTTGTCGCAAGCCATTAATAATTTTCTCTAAAGTTTCTTTGGAAACTGTCTGACGTTGAGCGGCTAAATCTAATGCCAATGCATAAAACGCCATCAGTTGAGCAGTAAAAGTTTTTGTCGCTGCTACTCCAATTTCAATTCCCGCTAAGGTACTAATGATATGTGGCACCAAATGGCCAAGGCTGCTTTCTGGGCGATTAGTAATACCTAAAAGTCGCGCTTCATATTTGGCTTCTTTGCCTTGGCGGCGTTCTTTTTCCATCGCCAAAGCTGCTAGGGTGTCAGCAGTTTCCCCTGATTGGGTAACGCCAATAATCAAAGTATTGGATGTCAATGGTGATGGTGCATAGCGATATTCAGAAGCGTAATGTACTTGAGTGGAAATTCCTGCTAGTTGTTCGATTAAATATTTGCCGATTAATGCAGCGTGCCAACTTGTGCCACAAGCGACGATGTGAATTTGTTCTAAATCTGTATATAAATCTTCAGGTAAACCAAGATTAATTGGCGATCGCACATTTTCTTCTACATTATTAAAATAAGCTTCTAAACTAGCTCTCACTACCCCCGGTTGCTCATGAATTTCCTTGAGCATGAAGTGTTTGAATCCCTGTTTTTCTACCATCGTGGGATTCAAGTTAAGTAGTCGGGGTTGTTTTTTGAGCCTGTCGCCAGCAAAATTGTAAATTTCAACGCCCAAAGGTGTCAGGCGGGCAATTTCGCCATTTTCCAAAGGTAGCACTGCACGGGTGTAGGCAACGATCGCTGGCGTGTCGGAAGCACAAAAGAACTCCCCTTGACCAAAACCAATCACCAAGGGTGCTTGTTGGCGAACAACAATCAATTCATCAGGATAATCGGCACAAACCACTGCAAGTGCAAATGCTCCTTGTAGGTGGTTAACAGCTTGACGAATTGCCTCTAGGAAAGGAGATGAGGAAGACGAGGGGGGAAAATTCTTTAAAAATTCGGCTATGAGGTGGGGGATAACTTCGGTATCAGTTTCAGAACGAAAAACGTATCCTTTGGCTTTGAGTTCTTCGCGTAACTCCCGATAATTTTCGATAATGCCATTTTGCACCACCGCCACTCGCATTGCGGTATCCATGTGGGGATGGGCGTTGTATTCTTCTGGCTTACCATGAGTCGCCCAGCGAGTGTGACCAATACCAATTTGGGCAGGGGTTTCAATTTGTTCCAGTTTAGAACGTAGGTTATGCAGTTTGCCCTTGGCCCGCACACAATGAACCTCACCTTCCCAAACAGTGGCGATTCCAGCGGAATCATAGCCCCTGTACTCTAGTTTTTCCAGCCCAGCCAGTAAAATGTCTGTCGCCGCTTGAGTGCCTATATATCCAACGATTCCGCACATTGCTCACACCACTTTTTTTGAGGATGATTAAATCCAGTATAGTTGTTACCACAAATTGGGTGTTTTGCAAAGAAAAAAGGGGGCTATTTGCTCCCTTTACCACTAGGTATTGTTGTGACAAGTCTCAGCGCTAACAGCTAGGCGGTGTAGCGGGAGCATTTCAAATTCAACCACCGCTTCCGTTGGATGGCGAATTCCGTCGATTTTGTTAAATTTTTGAGTGCTGAGTTCCGAGTCCTGAGTGAAGAATCAAGAAATTGTTTTTTCAATTTACTTGTTTATATCTCAGCACTAGGGACTCAGCGAGAACTTTGAGCGCCAGGTTCCGGCGCTCAAAGTTCGGTGACTCCGCACGAGCTTTTTAGTAAGCCAGACCCATACTGCGAGTTGTTTCAGCACCCAGGTAAACCCGGATGCTCAAAAAGTCGGTGGGGCAGGCAGTTTCGCAACGCTTACAGCCAACACAGTCTTCTGTACGAGGTGAAGAGGCAATTTGAGCAGCTTTGCAGCCATCCCAAGGAACCATCTCCAGTACGTCAGTGGGGCAAGCGCGGACGCATTGGGTGCAGCCAATGCAGGTATCGTAGATTTTTACGGTATGAGACATTGAAAAAACGGCTCCTTTCGAGTGTTCTTCTCTGCGAAAGAATCATAATCAACGCATAGTTTACCGCAGTGGTTGATAGGCCGTAGTCAAAAGGCTACATAACTTCAAACAATTTAATAGGCACGTTAGAAAATTTGTTTTTACGAGATCGTCCCTATTGACCTCTAAATTAGCAACATTATGGGGACGTATTTACCCTAGTTAAATACCATAATAGGGTTATATAGTAAAGTCATCTACAAAAAAATCAATCTAAAAGATTAGATGAGAAAGTTATCTATAGTACTTATTAATCGTTTACTATCTACTGTTAAATACAGCAAAGTTGTAACAAAATATTAAATGTTTAACAAAAATTTCAAATTAAGTGTACTGATAATGATGTGTTTTGGCGATCGCCTATGCGCCCAAAGAAGGCGATCGCAACTTTTGCGGCAAAAAGTAGTACACGGGTAGGGGCACAGCCATGTTCCCTACAATGATCTCTACCTCAGCAAGTTGCAATTCGCTGTATCAGCGATCGCTCACCGATAATTTGTATATTTTAATTTTTAACTGGGGAAAATTCATAATTTTTTCCATCATATATTTCAGAGTATTTCCGAACTGGCAAATTCATCATTGATTGGAGAAAATTTTGTTTCAATTGTTGGCTCACTAGCTATTTCTAGCAATTCTTCTTCTAGATCCTTGACATCAGCAAATTTATCTTTTGTATATTCTTTTTCTCGGATTTCACGAGCAATACTTTCTAGTAGCCAAAGTTGTTCTTCCACAGACAAGGCACGGATGGAGCGCTCAATTTCTAGTAAATTCGGTGATATCATTTTGCTTGTGATTTCCAAAAACGTGTATTTTTCAAAGCTATTATACTCAGTCTATCTGGTTATCCCAGAGCATCGCCAATTCCCCATAATTTTCCCCATGTCTATCTTTTCCCAAATCCAAGAGATTACTATAAATAACCATCAGCCAGTTTTATAACATTTTAATTAAGTATTACTGCTCAATCAAAATGTACGGTAAGCTTGTTACATGAATTACGAAACAGCTCGGAAACTCCTGATAGATCAGACAATCACAACCCAGGATTACCCAGATGCGCTGTTAGAGCGTATGAAATATGGGAAACCGCCAGTACCTGGTCAGATCACTTCAATTTTGTTGGCATTGAAAGTGGTGTTTGAAGCCCTCAAAGATGCTCCCACCCTAGATCGAGAGCTAGTTTTGGCGCTTTATCAGTTAAGCATCAAAGCGCAACAGCTATTTGCCGCAGGGCGTAAAGCCGGTATTGATTGGCCGCCACTATTGAAGGAAGATTTGTTACGAATTTCCTTAGGAGCTGAAAGTATCTTTTCGGGTAGATGGCAAACCTTAGCTTCTGTGGCTTTGGAGAAACTGTAGAGAAGGGAGTGGGGAGTGGGGAGTAGGGAGTGGGGAAGATGAGGGAGATGGGGAGACAAGAAGACATCGGTAATAAGTCTTTCCCGGTGTCCCCGTGTCCTCTTCCCATGCCCATTATCGAATTTGCAGTTCACTTTCCAACTTGTCTAGGTCTGTTTTGAGCAAAATCGTCATTTGGCCGGTAAAAGCTTTGCCCGTTTTGGGTTGGGCGATTTCTACCCAATATACATAGCGTGAGCCTACTCGTAATTCTCCTTTTAAAGCTTCCCGAATGGGAGTTTTGGCAAGACGTGCTGAATTAACGGCCTTTTGGTTGGGATATTGGTAGACGACTTCGGCGCGATCGTAATCTTGATAAATCTCTAAGCCATAAATTACCCGCAACGATTCTTGCAGGCGGTCAAATGTCATGCCGTTAATGGCATCATACATAGCAATGCGTTCACTGCGAATTCTCCCACGGTCTTTGGAAAATTCCACCCTACCAGGAGGCAATACCGACGCTTGAAAAGTGAATCGTTGAGCAGCTGTATCAGTCTTTTGCACAAACAATTGCTCCCCATTCCTGGGGCGGAGCGTGGGATGTGCTTTAATCCAGGTGCCTACCTCTTCTGTACTTTGCCCTGGTAAAGCATTAACTTTGGAATCAAAAAGCGTTCCTGCACACAGCCAGGGCATTACAGAAAAAGGCAAAATTAAAAAGTTAAGCAGAGATTTCTTAAGCATTTTCCTATTCAGGATTTTCATGGAAATTTCCCCACTAGGGAATAACCATAGCTTTCCCGCTTTTGGGCAAGATTATTTCAAATGCCAACTCAATTTATACCAATTCTCCACGAAGACCCACTAACATTATTTCTCCCTCATCTTCCCCGCTCCCCACTCCCAATGCGGTTCGGTTAAGGTTTTTTGATGAAAATTCTAGATCCAAAGACGCGATAAATCGCCGTCTCTACAAGGATCAATCTTTTGTAGAGACGGCGATTTATCGCGTCTGATGCCTTAACCGAACCGTATTGCTCCACTCCCTACTCCCTTTTTCAAGGCAGTACTCCCATAAGAAACACTCATGTAGCCTTTGTTTATATCGCCGAAAGTCTGCAAGTGACACAAATCACCTGCCAACAAGCCTTTCACGTATCAATTATGAAAATTTAAGCAAAAAATAATTACCAACCGGTCAAAATTTCCGGTTTTTTTGGCTTTGTGATGATAAATAAAAATAATAACGTTGAAAGTCATGCTTCGTACCCCGAAGAATTGCTGAAATTCTTCGCTGCTTTCAGGATGACTACTTACAACATCTGCCGCCAATCAGTTTTTTGCTGGGGATGCTAATCCGCTACAAACAAAGGAGACAGAGCTGCATCAAAAGGCTCTACCACAAAACTTACTCTAGATGTGTCTAAGTAACTATGCTGAGCAAGTGTAAAGATGTCACGGAGTCATGGAGGCAATTTTAAAGCAATTATAAAGAGCTTGGTGCCATTTTGGCAGGTTTTAATCGGAAATATGCGATATTAGTAGATTGTACAAATCTTTATTCTTATTCGCACACTAGTTACTATCTACCCAAAATTGCTAAGACTAAGCTAATTCTGACACGGATGAATTTACGGTAGTTTACGAAGTAGGAAATAATACATGGTATTATCACTGTCTTCTCACAACGTTATCCAGTATCTGCAAGATGTAGGTCTGTATAACTCAGAAGGTGGCAGATTGGATGAATCTGACTTGCCAAGGAGTAGCAACAAAAATTTCAATTTACTTGTAACTGTAGCTGATAATCGCAAACTGCTCGTTAAACAAGAACGTAAGATTAACAGTGAAGGCCTGCCCCATGAGTTATTTAAAGAGTGGCTGTTTCATCAGTTGCTCCAGCAGTTTCCAGTTTTCGCTAATGTTTCGGCGATCGCACCATTGGTAGTGCATTTTGACGAAGAAAATTCCATTCTTGTCCGCAACTACTTGAGTGATTACCTGGATCTTGGGACATTATACCACAATAATGAAATTTTTCCACCAGAAATTGCCTATGCGATCGGCACTACTTTGGCAGGACTACATCGTGTAACCTTCCAACGTCGAGAATATAGGGATTTTATGGCAACTGCTCCCCAAGGAGAGTTTCGCTATGGCTTTTACAATCCGGCTCAAGGGATAGGGTCAATTAGTCCAGAGATTTTTGGTACTGTTCCCAGCGATGCGTTGAAATTCTATGTTCTTTATCAACAGTACGAAAGTTTGGAATCTGCGATCGCAGATTTGGCATATGAGTGGAACCCTTGCTGCTTGACTCATAACGACTTGAAATTGAACAACATTTTAGTTCATTCTCGCTGGCAGCAACTAGACAATTGCCTAGTGCGACTAATTGATTGGGAAGCCTGTGCTTGGGGAGATCCAGCTTTTGATTTAGGAACTTTACTAGCAAGCTATTTAGGAATTTGGCTCAAGAGCTTGGTAGTAGATCCTACCATCGAGCTAGAAGAATCTCTACATTTGGCGTTGATACCGTTAGAGATTTTACAGCCTTCAATTATTGCCCTAATGAGGTCTTATCTCAATGCTTTCCCAATGATTTTGGAATACCGTAGTGACTTTATTTCGCGGGTTATCCAATTTGCGGGACTGGCACTAATTCATCAAATTCAGGATATGATTACCTGCCGGAAATACTTTAGCAATGCTGATATCTGTATGCTGCAAGTAGCTAAAAGTTTACTCACTATGCCGGAGCAAGCTGTACTAAGTATTTTCGGGATCTCAGAATCAGAAATTGTCAACCCAGTTGCCAAAATCCATAAACTTCCTCAGCCCCAAAAGGAGCAGCAGTTACTTCGCATTTATTACGAAAAAACTCGTCTCCGTGGTTGTTAATGGTAGGGAGAAGAACAAGAATTAGAATTCAGAATTCAGGAGTCAGAATAATTAAAGAATCAGGAAAAGATCCGAGAAAGGAATATAGCAATCATTCTGTATTTGTTCTGAATTTTGAATTCTCAATTTTGAATTCTGGGTATTGAAATTTTACGAAATTTTAAATTCTTCTGCATATTATTTACCCTATGATAAATATCAAAGGATTTTGCCCCATAGTAGTTTTATAAACAAGAATAAAAATGTCAGTTTCTTCATGAGTTCTGAATTCTGAATTCTGACTCCTGTTTTATGATTTTGAATTTTCTTTCTTTGAGTTCTAAATGGATTAATGCTATATTCTGCCAATCAACCGCTGACTTCTCTGTTGGACATTGCTAGGAATATCCAGATTGAGTCAAATTTTTGTATTTACCATCCCAACTATCAACCCTTTGCTCTGCCGACTAAAGTAGCGGATAGATTTCAGCAAACCCCGGCAGATTTACAACAAAAGTATCTGGCTCTACTACTGCGAAATTTTCTCTATGGGATCTATTACAATGGCTCCCTACAAACTACTTTGGCAGTTGATACTGATACTATTAATCACACATCAAAGCATCATTTAGAAGATAGTTCCATTTCCGAGATTGATTGGGACTTCTACAAACAACTGCACGAAAGTAATCATGGTGTAGGTTACTTAGACTCGAAATGGCAGGTCTTGCGGCAAGAACCTGATGGTACTATGGCGGTGACAAAAGGCGGTTTAACACTTTATATTGAGCCAGACTGTCACTTAGAATCCAGTAAGAAATCTACCAAAGTGGGTGATATGGTAGCAATCTGGATGCCTAAAAATCGCCTGCAAAACGGTTGTTACATGGCAGTCAGTAATGTGGGACAGGAACAGCAAAGTAATCCAGACAGTGATTTGGGAGCAGGGCGAATTTACTTTAATTTAACGCCATCTGGTGCGATCGCTCTCATGGATAGCCTAACACTGCAATTGAATGCAGCCTCGATTCCCTTTAGCTTTCAGGTTCTCCACAATCCCTGTGCATATGGACGCTATGATTCGGGGATACTCTACTTTGAACTCCAGGACTATCCAGCAATTCGCACCATCCTTCAGGCTATTTATCCAGAAAATCAATTTCATTTCCAGCCCGAAATTCCCTTGTTTACCAAATTTTTAGCACCAGGGTTAGGTTTAGCTGAAGAACCAAGCCAAAAATTTGCCGCACAAGAAAGTTTTGGTATGAACCGTTGTCAAATCGTTGCTAATGCTTTGTTGGAAGCTTGGCATAAAGGCAAGAATGCGATGGAAGAACGGATGAGGGTGATTGACCAACATTTTACACGCCATACCATTGACTTGCAGCGTCCCTACCTGAACCCTAATTCTCAAGATATCTATATTCCCCTCAAATAACCTGAGATGTGTGTTTGGATGAATGAAAAAGCGATCGGCTCTCAGTTAGAATAAATGTACAAAATACCAAAAATGTACAAACTGTCAAAATGTCAGATACAATCAGCGCTACAGAAGCTCGCGCCAATTTTCAAGAGCTAATCAATCGTGTTGAGTATAAAGGTGAGCGTATCGTCATTGAGCGACATGGCAAGGCTGTCGTCGCTATAGTTGGACTGGAAGACCTAAAACGCCTAGAAGCCCTAGAAGATGCCATTGACTCTGAACTATTACGCCGAGCTATTGCCGAGAATGATGGCTTTACAACTTTAGAGGCGATTATGCAAGAGCGTGAAAATGAGTGAGCGCTACACTCTCAGGATTGCTAAAACTACAGAAAAGAACTTGCGGGATTTGCAAGCCAAACAATTTAAGCAGATCGTCTCTAAAATCCTTTCTCTTCAAGGTACTCCTAGACCCCAAGATTGTAAAGCTCTTAAGGCTTATGAAGGCGGTTATCGTGTTGATTCTGGAGAGTACAGAATTCTCTACACCATTGACGATGAAAACCAAGTAGTTGACGTGTTCCGTGTTGGCAAACGGAACGATGATGAGGTATACGAAAACTTGTGACAAATACCCAGTCCCCAGTCCCTTTTATAATTCCACAATCACCGGTACATGATCGCTGGGTTGGGTTAATTTTCTCGGTGCAGCATCGATGACGCAACTTTTTGCGCGTTCATACAGTACGGGTGTGAGATAGTGATGGTCAATCCGCCAACCTAAGTTGCGACGAAAGGCGGCGGCGCGATAATCCCACCAACTATAATTTCCGCCTTCGCTAGTAAATTTACGAAACGCATCGGCAAATCCCAGCGCCAGAATATCCCGCAAGGCTTGGCGTTCTGTTTCTGTTGCCATAATGTGATTTTCTGTACTGACTTGCTCGTGAATATCTTTGGCTTCCAGGGCGATGTTGAAGTCGCCGCATACGCAAATATCAGGTTGTGACAACAGCAGCAATCGCAAGTACTCACGCAGGGCTGTCAACCAGCGCAGTTTGTATTCGTATTTTTCAGTTCCTACAGCTGCGCCGTTGGGAACGTATAAATTTACAATGCGAATACCGTCGATTACACCTGTGATGACTCGCTTTTGATCATCCCATTCGTGGTGTAGATCGGGCAAAATCGCCCTAAATCCGCTAGTTACGTCAAGGAGTGGTTGGCGGCTGATTAGGGCTACGCCGTTATAGGATTTTTGCCCTGATAGATCGAGATGATAGCCCATTTGCTCAAAGGGCGATCGCGGAAACTCAGCATCCATCACTTTGGTTTCCTGCAAGCAGAGAACATCAACGGGATTATGAGTTAACCAATCAGTAACCTGTTCTAGACGAATGCGAATTGAGTTGACGTTCCAAGTAGCGATTTTCATGAGTAGGCTATCAAAACTTTTGTAAATTCATAATACAAATTATGTAATTTTTCTACAATTATTTAATATTTATAATTTATATCCTATTTGCTCATTGCCTTTAAACCAAGCTGGAATAATTTGATCCCATTTAAGAATTTAGTATTTTCAGCTACCAAATATTCAATTTTGTAAGTTCTGCTACAAAATATTCTACTCGATTATGATCCCGAAGACAGATGCAACAACTAATTGATTGGCTATAGGTTAGAAGTGTAACTCAGGGTTGAGTTTTAACGATAGTGCTGAGATTTTTCGGTGGAAAATTTCCAGTGCGGTTAACCGAATATTGTGCCTTTGGTAGCCTGTTAGGTTAATTTAAATTTCAAAAAAGTAAGTACAAATGCTTTGTTCTCATAGAATAATGAGGTAATTCATTATATTGAGGACAATTTCACAGACTGAACCAAAACAATTTATGAAAATCGCTCAAGTTGCCCCCTTATGGGAAAGGGTTCCACCTCCTACTTATGGAGGAATAGAACTGGTAGTAAGTCGCTTGACTGATGAACTTGTTCGTCGTGGTCATGAAGTAACTTTGTTTGCTTCAGGTGATTCTCAAACTCTGGCTCAATTAGAAGCAGTTTATCCGCGTGCATTGCGCTCAGACTCAAATGTTAAAGAGTATGCAGTGTACGAAATGCTGGAACTGAGTCAAGTTTATCAAAGCGCTGCCCAGTTCGATATTATCCATTCTCATGTAGGGATTTCGGCATTAGCTTTGGCGAGTTTGATAACAACAACTTCTACAGTGCATACACTGCACAATAATTTTACAAAGGACAACCGTAACGGATTTAGCTACCACCAAAAGCAACCATACATCAGCATTAGTAACTCCCAGCGTGAAATCGATCTTAACTATATTGCCACGGTTTATAACGGCATTGAGCTAACAGATTATCCATTTGTAGCCCAACCGTCAGAGCCTGCATATTTGGCATTTTTAGGTCGTTTTTCGCCAGAGAAAGGGCCACAACATGCGATCGCCATTGCTAAGGAAACTGGTTGGCGCTTAAAGATGGCTGGAAAAGTTGACTTAGGAGATTCTAAGTTTTTTGAACAAGAGATTGCCCCCCATATTGATGGTCAGCAAATTGAATATTTAGGCGAAATCAACCACGCCGAAAAAACTGAACTTCTGGGCAATGCTGCCATCACTCTTTTCCCCATCGCTTGGCAAGAACCTTTTGGTTTAGTAATGATCGAATCAATGGCAACTGGTACACCAGTAATTGCCACGAATTTAGGCTCCGTACCTGAAGTGATTGCTCACGGAAAAACAGGTTTTATCTGCAAAAACTATGCAGAAATGGCGGCAATGATTCCATTAGCAATGGAGCTCAATCGTCAAACCTGTCGAAAATATGTAGAAAACAATTTTAGCGTTAGCCAAATGGTTAACGGATATGAAGCTGTTTACAGACAAATTATTAAAGACCGCATAGAATCGAATGGCCGCATTCATGCGGGCAGCATCCGCTTTTAATCAACTGCTTTTTTTGCTTAGCTTAAACAACAACTTTTATTTCAAGGAGGACATTGGTATGAGTACGAGAGCCAACACCTGCCCATGCTGCGGTGGTTCCCTCCTGCGTCATGTTCGTCATGGTGAACTGTATTGGTTTTGCCTGTCGTGCCGACAAGAAGTACCACTGTTAACTGTAATCCGCTTACCGAATGCGGAAAGCCGAAATACCGGAGTCCTTCCCCAAACAGCTGCGAATTCCTAGTTTTTCAGCATTTAAGATTGATAAAAGTTTACTAAAAATCAAGACCAAATTTAGTTTAAACCTATCAAATAGGTTCAACTGGTAAAATCAGGTAGATCTAACTGATAGGTTTAAAACTTTGTTAGCAGCATTACTTTACGGGCAAGAAGATTTACGCCTAGAGGAGGTTGCCGATCCCACTCCTGCGGCTGGCGAAGTTGTGATCCAAGTGGGAACAGCAACAACTTGTGGTACAGATTTGAAAGTCTGGCGGCGCGGTGGTCATGCCAAAATGTTGAAACCGCCAACACTGTTTGGGCATGAAGCTGCTGGGCGAATTGTTGCCTTGGGAGCAGGTGTTACAAATTGGCAAATAGGCGATCGCGTTGTCGCTAATAATTCCGCTCCATGCATGAAATGCTTTTTTTGTCAACGTGAAGAATATTCATTGTGTCCCAATTTAACCTGGAATAATGGGACTTTTGCCCAATATCTGAAAATTCCTGCACCCATAGTACAGCATAATTTATTGCAGATTCCCGATGATTTGCCGTGGGAATTGGCAGCGATGACGGAACCCCTAGCTTGTGTGTTGCATGGCGTAGGGCGTTCTCATATTCAGCCCAAAGATAA
>NZ_JACJSJ010000131.1 GCF_014698115.1 Nostoc sp. FACHB-973 | reverse complement strand
CCTCCCCTTATAAGGGGGAGGGAACTAGATTTCTTTTTTCCCCCCTTTATAAGGGGGGATTAAGGGGGGTAAAAGGTAGGTGGGACAAGAAGCATTTGAGCTTAAGTTGACACCAATGGGCACTGCCGTGCCCCTACACCTCGCAATATCATGTTGTACCGCATCTGAATGGGAACCGCTATATACGCCAGCCATATCTAGAAAAATCTGGAAGACCGCTCCTGTGGGTTCCTATCAATGATAATTTTAAGCATTGAGAACCCCTAAAAATCAGAGTTTATGAACGCAGCCGACGATAAAACAATTGTTCGCGAGTATTTCAATTCCACAGGGTTTGACCGTTGGAGGCGGATTTACGGCGATGGCGAAGTCAACAAAGTTCAGCTGGACATCCGCAATGGACACCAGCAAACCGTGGATACAGTTCTCGACTGGCTAAAAGCTGATAACAATTTACCACAACTATCAATCTGCGATGCTGGCTGTGGTGTGGGTAGTCTCAGCATTCCGCTGGCGGTAGATGGCGCTAAGGTCTATGCAAGCGATATTTCTGAAAAAATGGTAGAAGAAGGCAAGGAGAGAGCCTTGCAAACCTTGGGAAATGCTGAAAATCCTACTTTTGCGGTGCAGGATTTGGAATCGTTGAGTGGTAGTTACCATACTGTTATTTGCTTGGATGTCCTCATTCACTACCCCCAAGAAAAAGCTGATGAAATGATTTCTCACCTCTGTTCTCTCGCACAGTCGCGGATAATTCTCAGTTTTGCGCCGAAAACCTGCGCCTTGACTATACTCAAGAAAATTGGTAGTTTCTTTCCTGGGCCGAGTAAAGCCACTCGTGCATATTTGCATCGTGAGGCTGATGTGGTGAGAATTTTGGAAAAGAACGGCTTTGCAGTGCAACGTCAAGCGATGACTAAAACTCGCTTCTATTTTTCACGTTTACTGGAAGCTACGCGTGGATGAGGGAGATGAGGAGGATATTACTTCCCCATATTCTTTATTTCTAAGTGTAAGTAAGTAGTAAGTAGGGTGCGTTATGGCTTCAGCCTAACGCACCGCCAATAACTAACTATTGGCTGGGAGATGTTGCATTTGGTACTGAATTTTGGTTTTTATTTTGATCGCTGCGATTGTGATCGTAAAAAATTATTATAAAGGAAGCGATCGCAGCTGCTCCCAAGAAAATCATTCCAGGAAGTAACCAGATTTCCCCTCTATTCCGATGAATTTTATTTTTATCAGGCTTAACAGAGGGTATATTTGGTTCCAAATTCTGGGGTTGCTGACTCAAAGCACGACTTTGAATAATAGGACTTTGCTTTTGATTATTGCTGATTTGAGGTGTTTGATTCAGCGTTTCGTAGGTATCTTTAACTTCTTGTTTATCTAGTTTTTCTAATTCCCTGATTTCGTGCCATAACGGGTGACGTTGTATTAGCCAACGCTGGACTAATTCTATTTTTACTTTATTTCCTTGCTCGTTTAAAAAGCCCTTTAATGTTAGTTCTTTAGTTAATTTTTCTAACAAATCTCTAGACAACACATCTTGATGACTTTTAAGTAGCATCAATGGGTCTTTTTCTAGCTCTTGGTCATTTTTTTCAAGAGTTATTTTTTGCGCCTCAGCCACAGCAGAAAAAACTACCTTTTCTGTTACAGATAAAGCTTCCCAGTACCATGCAAAGCCAGCTTCTGCAAGCTCAACTGCCCTATCTATAATATTTTCTACATCTTCTTGGGCAACTTCCCATTTTTGGAGTTCTCTAGCTCTACTGAAAACCGCAAAACATAAAATTTGAATGAAATAAGGATGTCCTGCCGATAAATCTGTAATTGCTTGTATGGCTGTTGGTTCGTAACTTAAAGAACCCCCAACAGGTTCGATAATCAGCTGCTTAATGCTTTCGTTATCTAATAACCCAACTCTTGCGACTGGTACTTTGGGAAATATTTTCAACAAATTTGATATATCTGCTGGTTTCCTCCCGGCAAATATTATCACAAATAATTTGGAATTTTTATGGGCAATATTTTTTAATTGCTTGAATAATGATTCAAGTTCTACGCCGATATGTTTATTGTTTAAAGCATCAAATTCATCTAAAAGTAATACCAAATTCTGATCTTTTAGATGTTCATAAATTTTAGGTAAAAATTTAGCACAAAAAATATCTTTTTCTTCCTCTATCTGTTGAGCTTTGGGAATTGCTACTTTGTCTGGAGGTATTTCTAATTGTTCAACAATAGTTTCTGCTAAATTCTCTAAGAGGTTTTCTAGTTTATCTTGGCTATGATATTCTAAATCAAAGCTGACAAAAGCAAAGTTATCAACTTTGACAAGTTGAGGAATATTCTGAAGTAAAGATGACTTACCTATACGTCGTTGACCATGCAGTAGTATGACTTTTTCACCTTGTCTCAGATTTTCTTCAATAAACGCTATTTGCTTCTGTCGTCCAAAAAATGTTTTCGGTTCATTAATGGGGCGACCGATAACATAGGGGTTTCTCTGAGATTTTAGTTGTATCATAATAATATCTGCGATGGGTCTAGTGAGCATGTGATTTGTTAGCCATATCCCCATTAAGCTATTGCACCAGGAGAAATTCTTGAAGCAGAAGCTTTCGTTTAGTTTTTACGCACAAACTTCATTATAACATGGCTTGCGTTGGCTGACTAATGCATATGCATCTTAAGTTAGTTTTCCCTCTTTTTACTCTGCATTAACAAACCGACCATCTTGAACCGTAATTAAAGTTGCCTCTTTGTTAATTTCTCTGGATGGATCAAATTTCAACTGCTCTCCAGAAGTGTTTTCGGAAATATTTATTTTTGGTAAATTTTCTAAAACTGTTACCCTAGATACATTCGGGGATAGCTTGAAAGACTCAATCAGAGCTTGGGTAGCGTCAAAGCTGGTTGCAGTGCGCCAACTCACACCACCACCCCATTGTTTTTCAGCTTCTTGTGCAAATCTCTGTGATTTTGGTGCATCTCGAAACCAAGGTACAGCTAAAATCAAACCTTTTAGAGTATTAGCTACCTCTGGTTTATAGAGAGAATCGCCTGCTAAGACTTTGAACTGTTTAAATTTTTCGAGATTATTGCTTTTTTTCAGTTTGTCCACGGAGTCATTGTAAGTCTTTGCAATGTCCATAGCAACTTCAATACTCTTGTCGGTATCTGGAAACAATGCTATTGCTTCTACTAAGGGATCATCCAGTAAATTTTTTACTTCCTGCGCTACATCTAGATTTGGATCAGCTAAGTTAATGCATGAGGAAGGAACCACTTCTTGACGTTGATTGTTAACAAATGTAAATCTAAATTCTTCTTTGATACTTCTACTATATAAATCGACAGGATTACAGAAAATTACTATTTTTTTGAAGTTATTTTTTAATGCATATTTAGCTAGTTTTTCACCAGTCGCTTTATCTGAAGGTAAAATTCTAAAAAATACAGAACCTCGCAAGTCTATGCTAGTGCTAGTAGATGATACGATTGCTAAATTAGCTTTTG
This sequence comes from Nostoc sp. FACHB-973, assembly GCF_014698115.1. Classification (GTDB taxonomy): domain Bacteria; phylum Cyanobacteriota; class Cyanobacteriia; order Cyanobacteriales; family Nostocaceae; genus Nostoc; species Nostoc muscorum. The sequence goes on along the minus strand of NZ_JACJSJ010000131.1, from coordinate 20,336 downwards.
TATATATAGGCAAAGCTGTATTAGTGACTTTGCTAGAACCATGTCCGATAACTCCTAATATGGATTTATCTTTTACTAGTTCGTCAGCTATTTGTTTTGCTGTATCTTCGTTGTTATCATCGTCAGCAATCACAATCTCTACTAATCGACCTTGTAATCCATTTTGTTGGTTAAACTGATTTTGCGCTTGTGCTACACCACGTAATATTTCTTGAGCAGAGTTTGTTCTTTTTTTGGCTGGTACTACAACTGCCAAAGTTAAACGATTGTCCTTGTTACGGGCAAGAGCATTATTGTAGTAAATTAGTATCTCAGGGTCATTAGGATTTTTTTTGACAGCTTCTGCGAAGTAGTTTGCAGCAACCTCGTATTTACCTTTTTTAAAGCTATCAATACCACTGTCGCGATCGCTATTTTGTATGTCTGGAAATAAAGTGCGATCGCCTCTACTCATACTATTACTAATTCGATTATTTGGTTTGGGGCTATCTTCAGGACGAGGAGGAATAATAGTATTCCCATTTATAGTAGATACATAATGATTAAGAGCAATACTTACAATACTACTACCAATGAGTCCTATCAATATCAACATTGTTAACCTAGAGTTCAGCGTTATTAAATTGCTAAGATAATTAATGCTAGTACTGATTATATTAGTATTAGCTTGATAAGCTTTTATTTCTGCTAGTTTCTGTTGAGCTAAAGTATTTCCAAGTTGAATTTGTAAAATTTTTTCATATTGTTGCTTGGCTGCTACGTAATTTCTTTTAATGATTAACCAATGTCCATAACGATTTAATCCTTCTAAAAATTGTTGTTGATACCTTTCTGAATCTAATTTGTAAACTCGCTCATAAAGCTTTAAAGCTTTATCAAAATTTTCTACTTCCAAGTATTTTTCTGCTAGTTCTACGATAGTGCTGAAGTGATTGGGATTTAGCTGTAAAACCTGTTCGTAAATCGCTAATGCTGCATCCTGCTGTTTCTCTCCCATCCAACAACAACGAGCCACAGGCAATAGTTGGTTAATATTGTTTTCTTGTAGTGTCTCCAAAGTCCTGATTTCATTCCTTAATGGATGACATTGCAGTAACCAAAGACGCACTAATTCTACTTTCAGCTTTACTGAATTGCTATCCAAAAAACCCTTATTAATTAATAATTGAATTGCTTCTTCCAAAGAATCTGTTAGCACAAGTCCATAGGCTTCAAGTAACTTTAAAGGATTTTCTATAGTATTATGTTCTTGAGCTTCCGCCACTGCTGAAATTACTACTTTTTCCGGGATACTTAGTCCTTGACAAATACTATCTAATCCACCTTCAGCAGTATTAATCGCGTTGGGTATGGCTTCAAGCACATAATCGGGTACTATCTTACTCTGGCTAAGATTATTTTCATTTCTTACTAGCTGAAAAATTTGATAACATAAAGCTTGTGTACATAAAGGATGTCCTGATGAAATTTTTAAAATTTCTGCGATTGTTTTTTCTTGATATTCCAAAATCTGAGCGGCAGGTTGAGTAATTAGCTGTTGAGCATCGTTGTTATCCAATAAACCTATTTCATAAAATGGTGCGCCTCTAAATGATTGCACCAAGTTTGGCATAGCATTGAGATATCTTCCAACTACTGCAATCACAAACAATTCTTCCTGTTGTCTAACCAAGGTTTCTAAAAAGCGTAAAAACCCCACAGAATTTTCTGTATCGTTATGACTAACAACATCAAATTCATCTAACAATAAAACTAGTTTTTTATTATCTAGTTTCTCGTCAACTTGTCCTAAGACTCTCCTGTTGAAAATTCGGCGAATATTTTCTAAATTTGCATTTAATAAAGGTTCCAGGATATTTGTGTTTAATTCAAGATGTTGAAAAATTTCCCTAGCGATCGCATACAATATTTGATTTAGACTTGCAGAACCGTATTCTTGCAAATCACAAGGCACAAAAACAAATTCATCTGGAGATACGAAAAGGGGAATATTTCTGAGTACAGAAGATTTTCCTATACGTCTTTGACCATGTAATAAAATAAATTGTGCATTCTGTTGCAAACTATCTGCTATATTTGTAAAAAGAATTTCTCGCCCGAAAAACTCGTCTGGCATTTGAACAGGACGACCAACAATGTAAGGGTTTCTGATGTAAGAATTTTGTGAGTTTGGAGACATTCGGGTTTTGCTGCTTCTAAAGTATTTGACGTTTAATTTTTAGTTTTGTATATTTACGAGATGATATTGATACTTTTGTAGTATGGATATCTAACCCATCCTGAAATTGTTGAACATGGCAAAATGCCCGTACCACAATCATCTTGAAATTGGTAACGCCGAATTCTTACAGGGAATTAAGTATATTTTAAATATTACATGATTACGGGACTATCTTGTAAGCGCTTAATAACCTTGCTTTTTCAAGCAAAGTACGCCAAAAAGTGTAGTGCGTTCGTCTTTGGCGTTGGCGTAGCCATCGCTAAAAAACTGTCCCAGGGAGTAGATTGATATACTGGAACCTCTGGGAAAGTCAGGTTAGAATCTCTAGCAAAGTTCAAATCTGAAGTGGAAATATGAAAACTGCTGAAAAATTGGCTGCCGGTTGGCTACTGACACTCGGATTCATGTTTTTAACGTTATCAGCATCAGCAGCAATTGAAAAATTTGCTACACGTAAAGTGTACATACCTGTGAAAGATGCGTATGATTTTTCTGCACCAAACGCTACCTATCAAGATGATAATACTGTTGCTGGTGGTCTAATTTTTGGCGTCCCTACTCTCACGCTGGGAGCATGGTTAGCATTGGGGTTGTATCGTCAAAGTCGGCAAGAGAAAAAAGCACTTAATCAACAACGTAGCGATCGCCTGCAATCTCTTTTTTATGACATGCTAGAAGAAAATCATGGACGTGTGACTGTTTTAGGCTTTGCTATGCAATCACAACTACCCGCAGCCGACGCCAGACAATATTTAGATCAAAAAGCTAAAGAATTTAATGCAAACTTTAAAGTGAATGAAGAAGGGGCTGTATCATATCATTTTGATGTCTAATTGTCATTATTCATTTGTCTTTTGTTAGTTGTCATTTGTTATTTGTTATTTACTAATGACGAATGACTAATGACCAATGACTAATTTACCAACTTACGGCTAAGTCTAATGACGCAAATTTTCTTGAGCATAGCTGCTGTTTTAGGCGGTTTGTCAGTTGCTGCTGGTGCTTTTGCTTCCCATGCCTTACGAGAAAAAATTAGTGAGCGATCGCTAGAAATTTTTGAAACTGGCGCTCGTTACCAAATGTATCATGCTCTGGCACTTTTTTTAGTAGCACTACTAATTAGTCGCAGCGAATTTCCTCAACCCATCCTCGTAGCCAGTGGATGGTTATTTATCATCGGTATTGCTATTTTCTCAGGAAGTTTGTACGCCCTGAGCTTAACTGGTGTAAAATCCTTGGGAGCAATTACACCATTAGGCGGTGTAGCCTTTCTTGCTGGTTGGGGTGCTTTAGCTTTTGCCGCTTGGAATTTGAAGTTATAACAAATTAGGAGTTAAGAGTTGCAGTTTAATGAATTAAAAACTCTTAATTCCTAATTAATAACTTTTAACCCTCAACCTTAGCATGTAGTGATAGAAGGCGAAATATCCATATCAAAAAAAGTAATTTCATAATTGCATAGTTTGTCATCTTCTTAGCGATTAAAACACAAACTAACTAATAATAATCGGCAGAATTTGTCATGACTTTTTCTACAATCATATGCCCTTTACTTTCCTACTTCGGTTCGGCTATTTATTTTGCTCCCTCATCTCCCTCATCTCCCCCTACTCCCCACTCCCTACTCCCTATTCCCTAATTACTTTTTATTCAAGAGGACAAAATCGTAACCAGTCCCAGAAGAACAACGCTCACAACGCTCAATTTTGACTAGCAAAGCTTCTCCTTGACGCTCGCCTGAAGGCAAAAACATAATTTTTCCTGTGGCTCCAGAAGCTGAAAAATCATTATTAGATAGTACCTTTTGCAAGCCTTCGCGGGTGTTATCTTGTTTCAAGCCAGTGATAATTACTTGCATTGCATCATAAGCTCCCGCTGTTCTCTGATTTACCCGTGCATTCCAAAGCCGAAAAGCATTTTCCGCAAATGGGTTATTTTTATTAGCATCACGATGCCAATACACAGGTACTACCATTCCTTCGACATCCTGGCCGTTTTGCAAAGTTGTTGCACTATACATAGTTTCGGAAGCAAACAGTGGTTTTCTGCTTTTAACCTCTTGTGCAACTTTAGTCGCAAAATATATACTTCTGACTGAAGGTATTAGTAAAAAACCACTGGCGTTTTCTGTATCTATGGCTTTATCTACAAAAGCTTTAGAATCAAAATTTTTATCTGCCAAATTGCAAGGCGTACTAATAACTTTACTGCCATATTTTTCGATGGCTTGAGTGTACTGTCCTAAAAGTGCTTGATTAGATGAGGAAGTTGAATTATTTCTTGAACTCCGAATATCGCCACAAATAGCAACATTTCTTGCTTGTCTAGCAATGTAGCGAGCATGAGTATCTACTAAATTATCATATAGCGGATTTACATGAAATAAGTAGTTATTTTTGGCAGGACTCCACTGATTTTTTACTGAATTTTGCTCTATATTTTCTGGATTTTCTGTTTGACTTGGGCGTTCGATGGGGAAGACTAACACCAAACCTTTATCATTATAAATCGCGGCATCACGTCTGGTACCCACGACGGCTACAAGGCTCTTGTCTTCAACTAATTCACTATCTAGTTTTGCAAAATCTTCTCGATTGTCAACACTTGCAATCACAATTTGCAATTTCTTACCATTAATTCCGCCTTGATTATTAACTTCATTTTGAGCTTGAGCTACGCCACGCAAAAGTTCTTCTGCTAAATTCTGATCGAAGTTAACTGGTGCGATGACAGCAACTTTTAGGCTTTCTGAATTATCTCGCGCAATTTTGGCATTATTTAAATAAATTAAAGTTTCTGGATCATTGGGATTGTTTTTTAGAGATGCGGTAAATTTTTCCACAGCAGTGGTGAAATCTTTTTCACCAAAAGCTTTAACTCCATCTCTTTTTTCCGGGTATGTTTGTACTTTTACTAAAATCCTCGTACCCAAATTTATTAGTGAAGGTTTATTTGGTAATAAAGTTGAAGGTGACTCGGAGTTTGGTGGTGGTATGATAGTAGAAGAAAGTTTGCTAATTAACCATAAAATAACTGCTACCATTACTCCAGCCAGACCCAGAGAAATAAGCAGTTTCAGATTTTCTTTTTTAGTTGTCATAAATAATTACCTAAATTATACAAACTTTATCAAAAATCAAGAGATAGTTGAAAATTGAACAAGATTAAAAATATTTAGAAATAAGTTTGTTGATTATTTCCCACATCCCCACAATAATAACTGTCAAAAAACCTACAAGAATCACTAGTAAGACTACAAGCAGCAGTCCATTTATACCAGATTTAAGAAGATTTTGAGTTAGCAAATTTTTGAAACTCAAGACAACAAGTAAATTTGCTATAATGGCGATAATAATTAAATAAGTTTTTTCCACAAGTGAACGAGATTGAACCAATACTAACCCTGCTAAAATTAGCAACCACAATCCTGAGCTAATCCAAGTAGTTCCGAGAAAACTGATTAGGGCGATCGCTAAGAAGGAACTACCAGTTCCAGCAACTATTGCTCCCGACAATAATTGAGTATTTGAAAAGAATGATAGATATCCAGTTGCTTTCTGTTGAACTTGTGGTTGTGTTTCTAACAGGACAGAAGGCGAAATGACTGTAGGAGGTAATGTATTTCTTAAGCGTGGTAACTTATTCAAGTCTTGTAATACAGCTTGTGCAGACTGATAACGCTGTTCATGATTTTCTTGGATTAATTTATCAATAATTAACTCTAATTCATGACTTATGTGTTGCTTTAAATGCTGTCGCCAACTAGAAGTCCAACTATAGCCTTGTTTCATCCACAAACTCGAAGGAGCAATATTAGTTACCAGATGAAAGCAAGTTATTCCTAAGCTGTAGATATCACTGGACGGAAAAACTTTACCCAATTGCATTTGCTCAATAGGTGCATAACCCAATGAACCAATAATTGTCCCCAGTGCAGTGTTTGTAGTTTCCCTCTTTTGCTTTGACACCCCAAAATCAATTAGTATTAATTTATTATCATTTTGACGACGAAGAATATTTTCTGGCTTAATATCTCGGTGAATTATCTCTTTTTCATGTACGGCTACCAGCACAGATAATAAATCATGCAAAAAATATCGAATCTTAGCTTCATCAAAAACTCCTTGCTCTTTTAACTCCTGCAACAGATTTTGCCCTTGAATAAACTGCTGCACTAAATACAGATATTCACCTTCCTTAAAATACGCATATAAATTGGGAATTTGCACATGTTCCCCTAGTTCTTTGAGGCGTTTGGCCTCTCGCTCAAACAACTCAGTTGCTTTTTTATGTGCGTCAGTACCTTGAGAGCCATAAAATTGGCTTAAAACCAACTGCTTAACAACACATTGTTCATTGAGTTTGTCTATATCTTCTGCAACATATGTGCGTGCAAATCCCCCTCTCCCTAACTGTGCGATAATCCGGTAACGATTTCTCAGTAGGGGTATTAACTTTGTCCCACAACTGAGACAGAAATTTGTCCCGTCAGGATTTTGGGGATTCTCGCAATTAGGATTTAGGCAGCAGATCATAATAATTATTTTATCGCTGTCATTTTATTAATTTTTAAAATATACCTTAAATTCAGTAGAAACTTTGTACTGCAACGTTTCTACATGGACAACAAGCAAAGGTGCGTAGGCGTAGCCCGTCCTAGACACTTCCTCAACCCAGACCAACACAACTACCTGCTCAAACAGGGGATTTTGCACAAAGAAATAGCCTCTAATGGATCGCAAGATTGATAATCCACTGTTAACAATAGCCTTATAAACTACTCGTTGCTGGTAACAGAAGCTTTTTTTCATGCCATAAAGGCGGCAATTACCACACACCCGTTATTGTGGTCTTGATAAAACTCTCCGCAATTGTGACGATTACGCTAGAATTGTTAAAGGTTCTTTACAGAATTTGCCGATCGCCCCCAATTCTGTTAGAAAAGCCTAGCATTCAAATGTAAATCTAAAAACTCCCTCTAAAGTTCACCAAAAGCTCCTATGACGCTCCCAATTCGCAACGTCGCTATTATCGCCCACGTTGACCACGGCAAAACCACCCTGGTTGATGCACTCCTCAAACAATCCGGCATTTTCCGCGAAGGCGAAGACGTTCCGGATTGCGTCATGGACTCCAACGCCCTCGAACGTGAGCGGGGAATTACAATTCTCTCCAAAAATACAGCAGTTCGCTACAAAGAAACACTAATCAATATTGTTGATACACCAGGACACGCCGACTTCGGTGGCGAAGTTGAACGCGTACTCGGCATGGTTGACGGATGTCTTCTAATTGTCGATGCCAATGAAGGCCCCATGCCCCAAACGCGCTTTGTACTGAAAAAAGCCTTGGAAAAAGGTTTACGCCCCATCGTTGTCATCAACAAAATCGATCGCGCCAAAGCCGATCCACACGTTGCTGTTGATAAAGTATTGGATCTGTTCTTAGAATTAGGCGCAGATGAAGACCAGTGTGATTTTACCTATCTGTTTGCCTCCGGTATGGGAGGTTATGCCAAAGAAAGCATGGAAGCAGAATCGGTAGATATGCAACCCCTGTTTAATGCGATTCTGCAACACGTTCCACCACCAGTGGGCGACATCAACAAGCCTCTGCAATTGCAAGTCACAACCCTAGATTATTCTGAATACCTGGGACGGATTGTCATTGGTAGAATTCACAACGGCACTATCCGTGCTGGACAGCAAGCGGCATTGATAACAGAAAATGGCACAATTGTCAAGTCCAAAATCAGTAAATTGATGGGCTTTGAAGGCTTGAAGCGGGTGGAAATGGAAGAAGCCACCGCTGGTTATATTGTTGCCGTGGCTGGTTTTGCTGATGCTTACATTGGGGAAACAATTACAGACCCCAATGAACCCCAAGCTTTACCACTAATTAAAGTGGATGAACCAACCTTGCAAATGACCTTCTGGGTGAACGATTCACCTTTTGCAGGTCAAGAAGGCAAATTGGTGACATCAAGACAAGTGCGCGATCGCCTTTTCCGCGAACTTGAAACCAACGTTGCTTTGCGGGTTGAAGAAACCGATTCTCCCGATAAATTCCTCGTTTCCGGTCGTGGCGAATTGCACTTGGGTATCTTAATTGAAACCATGCGCCGCGAAGGCTTCGAGTTTCAGGTATCTCAGCCACAGGTAATTTACCGCGAAGTCAACGGCCAACCTTGCGAACCTTATGAACTGTTGGTGTTAGACGTACCTACTGATGCGGTGGGTAGCTGTATCGAACGCCTGGGACAACGCAAAGGCGAAATGCAAGATATGCAACCGGGTAGTGGCGATCGTACCCAGTTAGAGTTTGTCATTCCCGCCCGTGGTTTGATTGGCTTCCGGGGTGAATTCATGCGGATGACTCGTGGTGAAGGCATCATGAACCACAGCTTCCTCGACTACCGTCAACTCAGTGGCGACATTGAAGCCCGTAACAAAGGCGTTTTAATCTCCTTTGAAGAAGGCGTTTCTACCTTCTACGCCATGAAGAACGCCGAAGATAGAGGAGCATTCTTTATTACTCCCGGCACTAAAGTTTACAGAGGCATGATTGTCGGCGAACACAATCGTCCCCAAGACTTGGAACTGAATGTTTGTAAGACCAAGCAGTTAACTAACCATCGCGCTGCTGGTGGCGACGAATTAGTGCAACTGCAAGCACCGATAGACATGAGCCTAGAGCGTGCTTTGGAATACATTGGCCCAGATGAATTGGTGGAAGTTACACCTAAATCTATTCGTCTGCGGAAGATGTCGAAGAAGTTGGCGAAACGGTAATTCGTAGTGGTGACTTTTCTTCACCACATACTCAGTTAATAACATCATAAAAAAAGCCTGCGTCAGCAGGCTTTTTTTTCAAGTGTTCTCGTAGTAATTAAATGTATTACTACATGCTACTATAAATTAATAAATTTACAGCAAATCAGTAAATTCGATTCGCAAACATACTAGCTAGAGAGTTTTTTATATGAGCGATGGAAATCACAAAAATACTTACAACATATATTTAGGCGCTGGTGGTAACTTTAACAAATCTGTTTCTATTCAAGGTAATTATTTACAAGTACACGGTAATTACATAAATATCAGTCAGGATTTAGCTGAAGCTGCTACACAAATACAAGAGTTATTACAGCAGCTAGAAAATCAGGGCTACAACTCTCAAAATGCTCAACATAAGGTGGCTAAAGACTGGGTAAATGAAGTTCAAAAGAACCCTAGAGCTAAAAGTAAACTTGTTAAACTAGGGCAATCTATACGTGATGCTGCTGCAAGTGCTGTAATAGGAGAAGCTACACTAAATGTGATTAAATTAGTTTTTGCTTCATTGGGCATTCCTCTGCCATTTTAAACTGTCAATTACTCATATACCATAAAGCATTGATCAGAATTTGAAATATGAAAATTCCAATAAAGCAAATATTCAGAGAGTTCTACCTTCTGATCATTCGGCTTTCGTTGGTGGAGAAGGTAATATACGGTTTATTTAGCATAGCTTTAGTTAGGGCTGTATACCTAACTATTCTTAATTTATCAAAAAAAGTTATAGATTATATTTTAGCAAATTATCAGATGATTTTTGCTATTTTTTTAGGTATACTAGCCATACTAATATTTGGATTAGGTTTGTATTTATATATTTCAAGAGCTAGACATAAGCAAAACAGTTTAGATGAAAGTGTCATAGATGATGATATCAATGAAACTCGCAATATCTACACAGAAGGTAATTACAACGAAAATATTAATATTAATGGCGATCAAATTGAGATATATGGAGATGTTATTAACATCAATCAGGATTTTTCAGAAATTGCTAAAGAAATCCGCGATTTAATAACTGAACTAAAAAATCAAGGTTATAGTGAAGAAGAGGCTAAAACAGAAATTACAACCGAATTAGCGGAAGAAGCCCGTAAAAAGCCCAAGGTTAGAAAAAAGCTTTTTATGTGGAAAAAATCTTTTAGTACTAACACTAAGAAAACTAATGATGAAACTGAAGTAGCAAGAGAAGTTGTTACTAGTGCTACAGCTTATAGGCATACTTATTCTAAAGATTTTACTGAAGTAGTATCGGGGTCTTATCAAAAACTAGATGAATTACTTCAAGCTAAGAAATGGAAAGAGGCTGATTTAGAAACGGCTAAGATAATTTATATGATATCTCATGAAGAGTTACCAGAAACTTCACTATACAGAACTTGCTTTACAAATTATTTTTGCTCAGAACATATAAAAGTTCTTCCTAGAAAAGACTTAAATAATATAAATAAACTCTGGTTAAAGTATAGCAATGGACGGTTTGGATTTAGCGTTCAAAAACGCATTTGGAAACGTCTTGGAGGTGGTTCTGATACAACTTATAATAGCGAGGAAATACAAGACAAATTTGGTAATGAAGTTGGCTGGCGGAAAGAAGGAGATTGGGTATACTACTCTGATATTCACTACTCGCGGACAGCACCATCTGGGCATCTTCCAATATCTTTAATGCTAAACTCAGATACATCAGAGCGATGTGATATTGATTTTGAAATACTAGAAGTCATTGTTGGGCGTATATAGTTATTTCCAGTTTATTCCGTACTCAAACCTTCGTTTCTTTAAAAGGAGCGATCGCAAACAAATCAATTATTTTCAAAGCATATAATAGTCATGCTGGCAAAGAGTATGTCACAATTCAGGCAGGGATTATAAAGCTCTGGGAGTAACGGAAGTGTGGTTTTGGGAAGATGGGCAGTTAACGCTCTATCATCTGCATGATGGTAACTACGAACGCGTCGATCGCAGTCAACTACCCGGACTCAATGACCTTGATTTGGATTTGCTCAGACGCTACATTTTGATGGCTGAGACTGATGCTGGAGAAGCTATTAGAGCATTTCGTCGAGAGATTTAACGCTGCTTTAATCTCATAAAAATTCAGATAAGACTGATATTTTTAAGATAAATAATTGTCATCTAATAATTGTGCAATAGTGTAAGGGCATTTGTCTGGAAAAATCGTTAAATCGGTTTTAACTTGGACAAAATCAACCGCACTTTGATAAATATTCTCTAAATCATCCTGTAATTTATTCATTAAATTAGTGGTTAGATGATTATTTAAGTCATATCTAAAAGTTTTAATTTCTCCAAGCCAATGACGATAGTTTCTTTCATATTCTACCTGCCAATATTGGAGTAATAATATATGAATAATAATTTGCCTTAAAAGACTTTTTGCTTTAGCTAAATCTCTTTTACCCAAACTGATTAATTCCTCAATTAAGTTTTCTAAATCAAGTTGGTTAAACTGTTTTTGTTTTAATAATTCAATAGTTTGTTCTAACCATAAATTTTCATCAGTTTCATAAAGCTTTTTTAAGTTGGTAGTAATTGTCATATTTTTACCTTCTACCTAACATTGCATAAATTAATCATATACATTTATCCTGCTTCTTAGAAACTTATAGATGAAAGCAGACAAGAGTACTTGCTTGAGAAACTTGCCCGTAGGCGTAGCCCGTCGTAGACATCGCCAAACTATTCACAAACCTCTAGAAGACTGTGAATTTTGGGTGGTGTTGGGTTAAAAAAGAAACATGAAAATCATCAAACCCATCACCAACTTCTTAGAAACCCGCGCCAGTGCCCCTGCATACGGCGGTTGGGTGCTAGCGGCAACGGCTATTTGTTTTTTTGGCGCAGGTATCAATACGATGGCTGGTTGGCTGTATGCCATTAGCGGTATCAGTTTTGCCCTTTTGGGTGTAGCAGCCATCCTACCACCGCGATCGCTCACAAATCTATCCATCACCCGCCGCCCCATTCAACCTGTATCAGCAGGCGATGAACTGAGGGTGGAATTAGAAATCTGCAATCAGACACAGCAGCCTGTAAGTTTGTTACAAGTCGAGGATATGCTGCCTTTCGTCTTGGGGAAACCAGTAAAAAAGGCGATCGAGACAATTCCTAGCCAAGGTAGTTACCGCTGGGTATATTACCACCCTACCCAACGCCGGGGCGTCTATCGCTGGCACACAGTCGAACTCGGTTCTGGTGCGCCTTTGGGGTTATTTTGGTGTCGTCGTCAGCGTGATTGTGCTGCCACAGCGATCGTCTATCCTACAGTATTACCCTTGGCTACCTGCCCCCTAGTGGATGAAATGGGGCAAGAAGAAAGCAAAAGAAGCGATTCCCGTGGTAAACCCTTGCAGACAGCGACAACGGGACTAGTGCGATCGCTACGTCCCTACCGCGTTGGAGATCCCACCCGTCTGATTCACTGGCGAACTAGCGCCCGTTACGGAGAACTACGAGTGCGGGAGTTAGAAGTGGTGACTGGGGGACAAGAGATAGTTATTGCCCTTGACAGCGCTAGTAATTGGCAAGAAGAAGACTTTGAACAAGCAGTAATTGCCGCAGCATCATTGTATTTTTATGCACAAAAACAGCAATTACAGGTGCAACTGTGGACAGCAGCCACAGGTTTAATGAAAGGAGAGCGCTTTGTTTTAGAAACCCTAGCAGCAACCGCTACCTTAGAAGATGCCAGCACAGTAGTTCCCAAAAGTCATCCCTTGATTTGGCTAACTCAAAACTCCCTGAGTCTTTCTACTCTGCCTCAAGGTAGTCGCTGGGTTTTGTGGCAGAATATTACCTCGCCACCAGAACAACAGGTAATCAATTGGGAGCATCCTGGTATAGTATTGCAAAGCGATCGCCCACTACAACCTCAACTGCAAAAAACAATAGGGCATGGGGCATAAGAGGTAAGGGGGCACAGGAACGGAGGGGCGGAGGGGAAAGATTGCTGCAACTTCTCCTTTGCCCCCCCTGTTCCCTCACTCCCCCCAAGTTAAATTTCTGTGATTTCCTAGATTGTCTCTGATCCCAGCACACCCGACATATAAGCCTTTGCTCAAAGGTAAAACAATATGAGCAACTAAGGTTGGGGAAATACACCCAGTAATCCCCTAGTGCGACTGAGGTACAATGCAAAGAAATATTTAAATTATGAGTGCCCGATCCACATGATCACATCAGAAGTTAACACAAAATCCAGCGATAAAAGCCTAGAGGCAATGCGGCATTTTTCTGAACAATACGCCAAGCGTACTGGAACATACTTCTGTTCTGAACCTTCAGTTACCGCAGTGGTGATTGAAGGACTAGCCAAACATAAAGACGATCTAGGTGCGCCTTTATGTCCCTGTCGCCACTACGAAGATAAAGAAGCTGAGGTTCACGCCACATATTGGAACTGTCCCTGTGTACCAATGAGAGAACGCAAAGAGTGTCACTGCATGTTGTTCCTTACCCCTGACAACGAGTTTGCTGGAGACAAACAAGAAATTTCTCTTGAAACAATTAAAGAAGTGCGAGACAGCATGGGATGAGCGAAACCATGCCGCAAGAGTTTTGGCAAGGCATAGAACAATTCAATTCTGGTAAGTTTTACGCCTGCCATGACACTTTAGAGGCTCTATGGATTGAAGCCAGCGAACCAGAAAAAACCTTTTATCAAGGCATTCTGCAAATTGCTGTAGCACTTTATCATCTGGAAAATCGTAACTGGCGAGGTGCGGTAATTCTGCTGGGAGAAGGCAGCAATCGCCTGCGGCGTTACCCATCTAGTTACGGCGGTATTGATGTAGATGAGCTATTGAGTCAAAGCGTAGCATTCTTGAAGACATTGCAACAAATAGGAGCAGAAAAAATTAGCGCTGGCGATCTGGGTGAAAATGAAGCCCTATCTTTACCTAGAATTGTGTTAGTTAGCGATTAGTAAAATTTAAGCAAGTGAAGGGAGACAAGGAAGATAGCAATACTACTCGATTAAGAATATTTGTAGTACCACTTCTAAGATACAAGGTTGGGTTTACTGTGTGAAAACCCAATAACATAGCAATTAGGACTTACGCACTGTACAAAAGAATCATCTTGTGAATCAACATAAATACGTAGTTTCAGGTTTTTACTAATCATTTTTTGATGGTAAATAGACCTGCGCTGTAGGGGCACAGCAATGCTGTGCCCCTACGACAGATGTGGTTTTTCAAATGAATCATAGTTTGTCTTTCCTGTCAATGCGTAAGTCCTAGAATTATATTCCAAGCTCTTGCCCCATTTGAAATGGTATGTTTATTTCCGCCGTGTTGTACTAGCATTCAAAAACCCGTTTCTCTACCCAACCTACACCTCATATCATGTCCGGTTAAAAACTTATCATTAAGGCAGCAGAGGGGCAGAGGGGCAGGGTTTTTGGGTTTGTGCATAGATTCGGGAATCATAACTAATTAGCCGGACATGATATCACTGCACCTATCATAGTAATTTTATGTAAACTTCAATCATCTATACATGTTCTTCACCGTATTTTTTCGTAGAAAACCTTAGAATCAAAGAGGATTAAGGCAGTTATTCTATAAACACACTTTCAATAATCATGAATATTTTTCACAAATTTGCGTTCGCTGCTTTTGGACTAGCAACAGTTTTCTATACCCAATCTTCTCAAGCTGCTGTATTTTCTGAAGTAGGAGACGCTGGTGATACATTTGGCACATCACAAATAGTATCGGGATCAGCGGGACAATCCTTAGATACTATTGAGGGAAATTTATCTTCCTTGCAAGATAACGACTTTTTCCGCTTCTTCTACGATGGTACAGTGAATTTAACCATTCAAACAGGGCCTTACACAAATACTCCCTTTCCCACTAACACATTCCCTGGATTTGAATTGTTGAGTGCAACTGGCACATCTTTAGGTGGGGCTGCACAATCAAATAACCCAGCACCTTTTGGTAATCAGACATTTATCGTTAATGGTTCTGCTGATTTTATTACTGGTACTTCTAATATTTCTTACGGCGGTTTGCCAGTGGGTGAATATGTTCTAAGAGTTGACGGTACAGGACAACGCAACTTTAATCAACCAAGATATCTAGGTAATTATTCAGTGCGCTTACAAGGCGGGGCGCAATTCATACAAGCAGTACCAGAACCGACTTCCATATTATCTTTATTAGCTGTAGCTGCGATGGGTTCTATAACAGTTATCAAAAATCATCGCCAAAAGCTAGTTGGTTAGATGTAATTTTTCATCAAATGTTAATTGATATTTTGACAACTCCTCGACCTGAAGGTGCGAGGATTCTTCCTTCATCCAACATTGCCTCTAACAGTACTAGTGGTCTATCGCATTAGTTCTGAGGGCTGAGATCCCCGACTTCTTCAAGAAGTCGGGGATCTTATCACCGCTAACCGATCATATTTAATGGGACAGACCAGTAGTAGGCGATTATTTAGTTGCCAGACAGTGCAGCGAGTCGTTGGAATGCCGATGGTGCTGAACCATTTATGAGGTGCTGGCGTATCACCTCGGCACACGCACCCGGACTTAACAACGAGGTATCGACTTCAAGATCATAGATGCCAGGGATGTGAACTTCACGTTGCCATAACTCAACCGCAGGTGGCACTGGGGAGTCGGCTGCACTTACCGCGTTCCACCCCGTGTTTTGTCGTCTTTCCATAATTATCTCGATGGGGCAGCGAACGCCTACGAACAAGACCGGCAATCCGTTTAAACGCCGGGCGCTATCAGTCAGAATGCCCCGTTTAATTGCGTATGCGTCATGGTGTCCGACATCAACCACGACATTTAGTCCTAAGCGGCTGTGGGCGGCGATGGATTCATACATGGCGCTGTACAGAATGGGAACGAGGGGTTCGAGGTCTTGGCGTTCTCCCCCTGGTCGCAGACCGATCCCAGGCAGGTATCGTGGCGGAGTCATTTGCATAAACTTATCGACACCCAAGTTCATCCATACGCCATCAAACGTCTCCTGGATCACTGCCACAATGCTCGACTTCCCCGATCGCGGAGTCCCATTGAGGATGATAATCTGTCCTAGCTCCTGTGTCTGTCCCACGATCGCTCCTCACATCCTTTTTTGGTAGAGACGTAGCAGTGCTACGTCTCTACATTGTTTGCATCCCCGCGTCAATTAACTTTGGGTAACAGCCTCTTTCGCCAAAAACTTCTCTAATTCTGTCAGCGCATCAGCATCAACTTTAGTTTGCATTGGGCAGAATTTGGGGCCGCACATCGAACAAAACTCAGCAGTTTTATAGATGTCTGCTGGCAGAGTTTCGTCATGATATTCCTTAGCTCTTTCCGGGTCGAGTGATAATTCAAACTGACGGTTCCAATCGAAGTTGTAACGCGCCTTGGAAAGTTCATCATCTCTGTCCCTTGCACCAGGGCGATGTCTAGCAATATCCGCCGCGTGAGCTGCTATCTTGTAGGCAATCAAACCATTCCGCACATCTTCGGCATTTGGTAATCCCAAATGTTCTTTTGGTGTTACATAGCACAACATTGCAGTACCGTACCATCCCGCCATCGCTGCGCCGATCGCTGAGGTAATATGGTCATAGCCAGGAGCAATGTCTGTTACCAATGGTCCCAACACGTAGAAAGGTGCTTCAGAACACTCTTCCATTTGCTTGCGGACGTTGAATTCAATTTGATCCATTGGTACGTGTCCAGGGCCTTCCACCATCACCTGGACATCATCTTCCCAGGCTTTGCGAGTTAGCTGTCCCAAGGTTTTCAATTCAGCTAATTGTGCTGCATCTGAGGCATCATGGGTGCAGCCAGGACGCAGGGAATCTCCTAAACTGAAAGAGACATCGTATCTTTTGAAAATCTCAATGATGTCTCGGAAGTGGGTGTAAAGCGGGTTTTGTTTGTGATGATGTAGCATCCACCGTGCTAGAATCCCGCCGCCGCGAGAAACAATACCAGTGATGCGGCTTCTCACCAAGGGCAAATGTTCAATCAAAATCCCGGCGTGGATGGTTTGGTAGTCTACTCCTTGTTGGGCATGTTTTTCGATGATGTGGAGAAAGTCATCAGCAGTCAGCTTTTCAATTGTGCCGTGGACACTTTCTAAAGCTTGATAAACTGGCACCGTACCAATGGGAACTGGCGAAGCCTTGATAATGGCGGTGCGAATTTCATCTAAATTCCCGCCACCTGTAGACAAGTCCATCACAGTATCAGCACCGTACTTCACCGCGAGATTCAGCTTATCCACTTCTTCTTGAAGATTAGAAGAGTTGGGTGAAGCGCCAATATTAGCATTTACCTTGCATTTAGAGGCGATGCCAATAGCCATCGGCTCTAGGTTAGTGTGATTAATGTTAGCTGGGATAATCATTCGTCCCCGCGCTACTTCCTCACGAATGAGATCGGCAGGGAGATTTTCCCGCTGGGCGACGTAGTGCATTTCTTCGGTGATAACACCTTGGCGTGCGTAATGCATTTGAGATACATTACTCTGCCCACGCCGCTTAGCAACCCATTCTGTCCGCATATTCAAATCCTCGATAAACAGCTTCCCTCCGCTGGTATTACCCAGACTCAGGTGTTAAGGGTGTGATCTCAGCCTGATTATGTAGGCACCCCTAGCATGGTTGTTGATTGTAGCACCTTAGTTATGGTTGCGAGCAAAGGTGTTAACAATTCCTAAGGTGAGGGAGAACTTGTAATTCCCTAGCCTGCGATCGCGATCGCAGGCTAGGGCTAAGATTGAGTTGTGTCGGTAGATTGCAAAGTTTAAACAAGTTAAATTTAGGAGATTGATTTTCATGACATATATCTCCCCAAAAACCCTCACATTTGCAGATTTTCTCTCCCAATACCGAGACAATCCCCGCTATGAACTAGCAGACGGAGAATTAATTGACATGGAACCAACCGGCCCTCATGAAACCGTGAGTGGCAAACTCGCAACCCAAATTGGAATCTACCTTGTTGCAGAACAACTCCCCTGGTTCATTCCTCGCACTTGTTTAATTTACCCCTTTGCAGATACAGCTACAGCGCGTCGTCCTGATGTTGTGGTTCTCGATGAAACTGTTCTCCACCGTGAACCTCTTTGGGAGCGAGAACCCGTAATTACTCTTGGACGCTCAATTAAACTGGTGGTGGAAGTTGTTAGCAGCAACTGGGAAACTGACTATGCGCGGAAAGTTGAAGAATATGCACTTTTAGGGATTCCTGAATATTGGATTGTCGATTATCGAGGATTGGGCGGTGTGGCATTTATTGGTAAACCCAAACAACCTACGTTCACTGTTTGTCAACTAGTTGAAGATAGTTATACTCAGCAACAATACCGACTCAACCAATCAATTAATTCACCGCTTTTGTCCCGTCTGCAACTTCGTTTAGATGACGTTCTGCCTCGTTAAGTATTAATTGATAATCACAGAGAAGCGCCAGTTGGTTTGTTGAAGCTTCCTTATACAGTTTTTTCTTTTTTATTTGATGCTTGTTCTGCAACATTTTTCAAGCGGCTCGATCGCATTTTGCGGAGGCGATCGCTATCTCGAACACCACCTGCTGTTTCATATTGAGCGCTATCTTTGCCGTACTTAATAGCAATTAGCATTAGCATTTTTTGAGAAAGTGTAGTCAAATCTTTTTCCATCTCTTCAACTTCAGTTAAAGAAGAATCAGCTAAAGCCAGAGCGTTATTATGGACATCAAGTTTATTACGTAACAGTTCCATTGACTCCAGCAGTCTTGCCAGACTATAATCATCATCCAGTTTGAGACTTGGATCGATCAATTTCATCCCGGCTGCTCTTGACTCAACTTTTTCTAAAACGCTGGATTTACGTTTTTTGAGAGCCATAAATTTATCCTTTGCAAATACTTCTAAAGCTAGCTTGCCTTAATTAAATCGAAATCTGGTTCAGCAGAAATCGCAATTTTTGCTCGTACAATTTTCAGCTAATATCAGTAATATTTCGGTATTTAATTACTGATCTTAAGAGGATGTTTGAAAAGTCTGTAATAGTGTATCAAAATATTTGTTTACCCCACCCTAACCCTCTCCTTAGAAAGGCTACGGTGTACACACAAGTTATTGAATCCCTACCAGTCCTGGAATTACCCCACCCTAACCCTCCCCTTAGAAAGGGGAGGGAATTAGATTTTCTTGTTTCCCCCCTTTATAAGGGGGGATTAAGGGGGGTAAAAATTCGATGAAAATCACAGCCAACCACTTTTAAAACATCCTGTAAGAAGGCAAGGCGCAAAAACAAGAGATAGGAAACATTAGGAAAGCCGCTATTGGGTGAAGGAAAGCCGCTATTGGATGAAGGAAAGCCGCTATTGGATGAAGGAAAGCCGCTATTGGATGAAGGATAGCCACTATTGGATGAAGGATAGCCACTATTGGATGAAGGAAAGCCGCTATTGGATGAAGGAAAGCCGCTATTGGGTGAAGGAAAGCCGCTATTGGATGAAGGAAAGCCGCTATTGGGTGAAGGAAAGCCGCTATTGGGCGAACAAAAGCCACTATTGACTTAACAATAGCGGCTTTTGTTGTTTGTTGGCGAGTTTGCGATCGCATTTTCTAGAGAAGCATCGACAGTCTAGTACAACGCGGCGTAAAATGGAATTGCCAAAAGCCAACAGCAGGAGAAAAACCGCACCGCCTTGCTACAATTTTTGCTACCTCTAGAAATTGTTGAATTTAATCAAGCATCTGCAACAATTTATGGCAGCATTAGAAGCGATCTTGAAAATAGAGGACTTATCATTGGTGCAATGGATATGCTCATCGCTGCTCATGCTATAAGTTTAGGAGTTACTCTCGTTACCAATAATTTACGAGAATTCTCTCGCATTCCTGGGCTTTTCTTAGAGAACTAGGTTGAGTAGCTGTTAAATCTAACTCTCTTAAATTACGAATTACGAATTACGAATTACGAATTATAAATTATTTCCACCATCGGCCCACATCCACAATCGCACGGGCAATTTCTACCGTTGCTGCTTCGCCACCTAATGCAAAGATAACTGGAAACAATGCCTTGATATCTTGCAGCAAATTAGAGCGAGTGCGAAGGGATAGCTCATGAAGTGTATCTTGCCAAAGGGAAAAAAGTTCGGCAGTTGGCATTTGTGACAAACTGTCAGCTAAGGCACTCAAGGCATCAGCACGAGAAGACTCAGACTGAATCGCCCTGGCAGCAGCAAGGGCTTCTGGCAAAACTTCTGGCAGTTTGTCAGCTAAGGCACTCAAGGCTTT
>NZ_JACJSJ010000130.1 GCF_014698115.1 Nostoc sp. FACHB-973 | reverse complement strand
TACAAAGGTCTAACTGGGAGGCTTTAAAATGGTTCTAAACAGACGTACTAAGTTTGAGCAGCGTTTTGAGCAATTTATTGGCAATCTGTTAAGAGTCGGGGTCATCCTTGCTACCGTTCTGGTTCTAACGGGTGGAATTTTGTACTTAATTCGCCACGGGACTGAGGTTCCTAATTACCAGTTTTTTCGGGGAGAACCAGCAGAGTTTCGCACTCCCGCCGGGGTAAAAACATCAATATTATCAGGTCGTAACCGAGGCATTATTCAACTAGGACTACTGCTACTGATTGCTACTCCAGTTATGAGAGTGGTTTTTTCTCTGTTAGCCTTTGTTCGACTAAAAGATTATACCTATGTAATTGTGACTCTAATTGTACTGGCTGGGCTGATTTACAGTCTCATTGGAGAAAATTCTTAGATAGGTCTAAGTTGGCTTAGTATTACTTATGTTACTCTTGTACAAAGAATACATACTCCTGTCTCTCTTATGACAAGCTGTTGGAGCCAAGGGAGCAGAAGGCGAAAGGTGCAAGGAAAAAATAATAGTTAGTACAATACTTTCTTTAATAGCCTCAAGAGTTTATTAGAACAGTGTTAGAAGTTGAAAACTCGCGGCAATACCTTTAAATTACTATTTTGTCAATCATTCTTATTTATCTTTTTGAAAAAAAATCCAAATAGCTCGTATTACTTTATTACTTTAGAGTTTAGATACTATACAAGTTTAAAAGCTTGTATAGTATCTAGCCTGATGAGACTACCAAATAAATTTGAATACTCACTTCTAGCGATGTTGGCATTGGTAGATTCCTACCAGAATGGCGATTCAATGCAAATTAAACAAATAGCAGAGCTAAAAGGCATACAAAATCGCTACTTAGAGCAACTATTGGCAACATTAAGATGTCAAGGTTTAATTAATAGCATACGTGGCGCTAAGGGCGGCTACATCTTAGCACGTGACCCCCGAAAAATCACAGTTTTAGATGTTTTTACTGCCATAGAGGGAGTAGAAATTGATGCATCTGCCAACAATACAACTATTGAAACTATGGAATCGAGCATAGTGGAGGAGATTTGGCAAGAAGCCTGTCAAGCAGCTAACTTCGTTTTCCAAAAGCATTCACTCCAAGACCTTTGGGAAAGACGGTCTAAACGTCAACAAATGGAACTTATGTACTATATATAAAAAGGTAAATATTGTAACAATGTTTAACAATAATCTTTTTTCCGAACCTTTTGGTGAAACAACTGACGTGGAAATTTGGCTTAGTCGGGCTGGGCTAAAATTTGAAGACTTAGGTAATGATGTCACTAGTATAGCCATTCGTAAGCAATGGCGGGAATATCAAGCGGCAGTGCAAAGATGCTGTGCAACCTTGCATCAACCACCAGAACGTGTTCAACTGAGTGGCGTTTATCAAAAGTTGAGAATACCTAGTAGTGAAGCAATGAGGTATAAAGTTCTTAATTGGCAATCTTGCGATGCGGCACTCAAGCAGCAAGACAGTAGTAGCTTCTGAGTAAGTCAGGAGGGTGACTTCCTCGCTTACACTCAGATGTTGTTTAGCCTGAAAGACTTGCTGTGAGGTTTTCATATAGAAAAATTAAATGCGTCTCAGCTGAGAACATTTTCACTTTGATTTAGGACGAGGAAACTTAGAAGGTGGCTGAAACTTTTCTACTGGCACACCTTTAAGTGCCTTCTGCATAAAATCACGCCAAATAGGAGCCACCATACCTCCGCCTGTTGCGTGGTTAGATAATTGTCGGTTGTTGTCCCTCCCTACCCAGATGGCAGTCGTTAACTGCGGTACAGTACCAATAAACCAAATGTCCTTCTCTGAGGAGGTTGTACCCGTCTTTCCTGCAACTGGACGGCCTATATCTGCACCTCTACCAGTTCCTTCTCTAACTACCGTTTGCATTACGTCTAAAGTTGCTGCTGATGCCCAAGGGTCAAGCACTAGCTGAGGTTTAGGAGTATTATCTATTAACACATTGCCACTACCATCAGTGACACGGGCAATAATCGTTGCAGGTGATTGCCAGCCGTAATTAGCTAAAGTTGCATAAGCACTAGCCATTTCTAGCGGTGTCACACCGATTGCACCTAGTGGCAAAGAACTCACAGGTAACATTGGACTCATAATTCCCAAAGTACGGCAAGTTTCAATAACTTTATTCATACCCACAGCTTTGCCAATTTTGACTGCGGGGATATTACGAGACAGGGCGAGGGCAGTGCGAACTGGTATTGCTCCCATAAAACTATTATCGTAGTTTCGGGGAGAATACCAACCGCTACCATCACGGTAACTAACTGGAGTATCTAGGATTGTTGTATTGGGTGTAAATTTACCACTAGCAAAAGCAGTATAGTAAACAAACGGTTTAAAAGAAGATCCTGGCTGACGGTGGGCTTGAGTTGCTCGGTTAAATTCGCTAGTTTTGGAATCTACACCACCCACTAGTGCTTTAACAAAATGTGTGCGAGGGTCAATTGCCACTAAAGCCATTTGATTATTATTTAATCCCTGACGTTCAAGGCTTTGATGCCACTTCTTAATAGTTTTTTCTGCCATCATTTGGAAGCTAGTATCTACTGTAGTTTGTACGTGCATTCCTCCTTTGAGCAACGTTTCACGCCCAAACTTTTTAATTAATTCCTGGGCTACAGTATTGGTAACATAAGGCAAAGCGCTACCTTGAAATGACCTAATTTCACCAAGTTTAATTTGTTGTTTGAGGGCATCATTATACTCTTGTTGGCTAATCCAATTGAGTTCTAACATTCGCCCCAATACTTCTTTTTGTTTTTGTTTTGCCAGCTTCATGCTGACAAACGGGCTAAATTCTTCTGGAGCTTGAATTAAACCTGCCATCATCGCTGATTCGCCCAGAGTCAAATTTTGTGCTGATTTTTTAAAGTAAGTGCGTGCTGCTGTTTGAACACCATAGTTATTGTGACCCCAGTAAACTTGATTGAGGTACATTTCTAATATTTCATCTTTACTGAGAACTTGCTCTAACCGAATTGCTAATACCGCTTCTACTATTTTTCGGGTAAAAGCACGTTTCTGAGATAAGAAAATATTTTTTACCAACTGCATGGTGATTGTAGAACCACCCTCCCGCACTTCCCCAGATGCCAAATTGACTAATGCAGCACGTCCAATACCACCAGGATTAATACCATGATGCTCGTAGAAGCGACTATCTTCACTAGCTAATACAGCTCGTTTTAAATTTGGGGAAATTTGATCTAAAGGCACTACTTGGCGATTAGCTTCCCCGTGTATACGCGCTAAAAGCTTGCCTTTAATATCATAGATATAAGTTGTTTCTGAGGGTATAAAGTTTCGTAGTTGTCTAACATCTGGCAGGTTACGGAAACTAATAGCTAAACCTACTAGTCCTCCAGCTAGCACAGAACTCGATAGCATAGTAATTGATAGGAGTGTGCCACCAGTTACCTGACCGACTTTTTTCAAAAATCCAAAACTAGGTAAAGTCTGAACTTGTGATTGTTTATCTTCAAAAGTTTTAAACGAAGACACGGCAATTTAATTTCCTCACTTATATTTTTAAATTCTCAGTACGATGCCTAAAAATTAGAAATGTTAGAATAAGATAATTAGAGTTTATTTCATGAAAATCTATCAACCTGCTTTGATTTAGATAACTCACTTGGTTTAGCAGGTAATGCTCAAGAAGGGTTTGGCTTTTTGAGTTGTAATGAGTTTTTTAAAATAAAACATGAGTCTTGCTATATAAAATTAAAATTCTCCAAACAAACAAATTTATTTGGAGATATTTTAGTGCAAGAGAGTTTCGTTATAAGTACTATTTTAATTTTAACAACTGGTTGTGGAGATAAAAGGCAAAAATCGGGTAGAAATCGGTTAGTAATAAAATTTTTGAACTAAGCTTAATATTTGGAAAAATCTTTACTTTGATGTAAGGTCTTGGATAAGATATTGACTCTGAACGGTTAATGATTAATTAATTTTTTCTATGAAATGGTCACTGGAAAGAAAATGGATTGCCTCTG
Organism: Nostoc sp. FACHB-973; assembly: GCF_014698115.1. Lineage (GTDB taxonomy): Bacteria > Cyanobacteriota > Cyanobacteriia > Cyanobacteriales > Nostocaceae > Nostoc > Nostoc muscorum. The sequence goes on along the minus strand of NZ_JACJSJ010000130.1, from coordinate 20,061 downwards.
GCTTTGGCTTGAGCTTATTATTAATGGGTACAGCTAGTCTGATTTCTTACCAAAATGCTACTCAGTTAATTGAAAGTAGCAATCAAGTGAAGGACACACATGAGGTAATGAAAAATGTTATTGACATCTTTGCTACACTAACCGATGCAGAAGCCGGACGCAGGGGTTATATTCTTTATAGAGAGCAATCAGAACTCAAACGTTACTATCAGGCAATGCAAAGCCTGGATGCCAAAGTTAAACAATTGCAGCAACAACTTGCTGATGACTCTTATCAACAGCAGCAAATAATGAAGCTAAAATTCCTCATCGCTCAAAGAGTTCAATTATCTAAACAGTCGATTAACCTCAAAGAAGCAGGTAAATCAAGCTTTGCTATTCAAGCACCTTTAGTTACTCAAAGCAACCAAAACCGTAATCAAATCCGCGAAACGCTTACCAAAATGCAAGCTAGGGAGGAACAGTTACTACAAATCTCGGTCAGACATTCCCAAGAGAATATCCGCAACCGGATGTTGATTGAATTCCTCGGTACCTTCTTGAGTTTTGCAATTTTATTAGGCGTTTATGCGTTGCTTTATCAACAATTAGTAAAGCGCCAAGAAGCAGAAGCTATTCAACAGACTTTAGCTCAAGAAAAAGAACTTAGTGAATTGAAGTTACGATTTTTTTCAATGGTATCCCATGAATTTCGTACACCATTGAGTATTATATTGGGGTCGGCTCAACTATTGGCTCAAAGTAATCAGCAGTGGACGGAAGAGAAGAAACTTAAAAATCTGTATCGCATTCAATCTTCAGCTAGGTCAATGAACCAGTTACTAACCGATATTTTAACTTTGACTAGAGCAGAAGCCGGGAAATTAGAATTTCATCCAGAACTGATAGATTTAGAAGCATTTTGCATTAATTTGATAGAAGACCTCCAATTTTCTAATCAACAACAACATATTATTAAATTTATCAGCCAAGGTAACTGCACTCATGCCAAATTAGACGAAAACATACTTTATTCGGTTCTGAGTAACTTACTCTCAAATGCAATTAAATATTCACCTCCAGAGGGAAGTATTTTCTTAATTCTTAGTTGTGAATCATCCGCAATATTTTTCCAAGTCAAAGATAATGGGATAGGAATTCCTGGCGAATTTAAAGAGCATTTATTTGAGCCTTTTCATCGTGCTAATAATGTAGGCAAGATTGTTGGTAGTGGACTAGGACTTGCTGTGGTTAAAAAGTGTTTAGAAATACATCACGGAGAAATTTATGTAGATAGTGAAGTAGGAGGTGGAACAAGTTTTACGATCAAATTTCCCCAACCAGGAACAGTAATAGTCAAGAGTAAATTAAGCAGTCATGATTAAACTTAAACCTTCTTGTTGATAAGGGTTTCATCCTTACTATTTAACAAATTAATTTCGAGAGGAAGATGTCACAAATATACCTGTTAATACAAAATATTATTATAAATAACTCACGCTAATTTAGAATCAACAATGCCACACGTATTACTTGTAGATGATGAAGCGGCTCTTTGCGACAGTCTTACCTATACACTACAAAAAGAAGGTTACACGGTGACTACAGCGGCCGATGGACATAGTGCAATCAAACAGTTTCACAAGCAAGTACCAGATGTAATTTTGCTTGATTTGATGTTACCAGAAGTTGACGGTATGGAAGTTTGCTGGCGGATTCGAGCATTTTCTAATGTACCTATTGTGATGCTCACAGCTAAAGATGAGGATATTGATAAAATTTGGGGGTTAGAAGCAGGTGCAGATGATTATATTACTAAGCCGTTCAACACCCGCGAACTACTAGCACGCATCAAAGCAGTATTGCGTCGTCGTTCTGGGGAGCAGCCTTCATGAGAGGCTGGATACCTGGGATTAAATTAAATACAATTTATGCCAAGCTGTTAGGTACATACCTGATGCTAACAGCTTTTGGAACGTCACTGATGGCAGGTTATATCCTTTGGTCGTTCCATGATTACTTCATGCGATCGCGACAAGCAGATTTGGATAACTGGACGAGTGCGTTAAGCGAAAGTGTGGCAGATCGACTAGAAGAAAAAAATATTAAACAGGTAAAGGTGCTGGTGCAACGGTATGGCGCACCACAAACTATAACCCTACGTGTTTTTAATCCACAAGGCAGTCTATTAGCCACTTCTGACCCAAAGTTAGACAGCCAAGTTAAAGATTGGTCTCAGGTTCCAGGAATACGGGAAGCTCTACAAAACCGTGTAAAGCAAGGAATTGCCAAAGGCGTTTTATCAAATAGCGATCGCCTCTACATTACCAGACCTATTGAGCGTAACGGTCAATTGTTGGGCGTAATCCGAATGTCTATGACTTTGGAGCAGTTTCAGCGACAGTTTGCTAGGGTAATTTGGAGTATTTTGGGAACGCTAGCAGTAACGATTCTACTGTGTGCGTTAATTAGCAGTCGATTTGCTCGCAGTCTCTCAAAACCGATTGAGATAATGCAGAATTTTGCTATTCGCTTGGGTGGCGGTCATTTTGGTGATACGCTAACGATCCATGAAAACAATGAGTTAGATCAATTGGCAGCAGAACTCAACCGGATGAGTGAACGGTTAGCTTCCTTAGATAAAGAGCGACGGGTGTTTTTAGCCAATGTCTCCCATGAACTGCGTACCCCTATAAGTAACGTTCAGGTGACAGTAGACGCACTCAAAGCAGGAGCATCTGAAGAACCAGAATTACGCGATCGCTTTTTTCAAACTATCGAAAACGAAACTAAGCGTTTATCACGATTGATTCATGACTTGCTGGATTTAGGACGTTTGGAAGCAGGAGTTTTTGAACTAGAAAAGCAACCCATCTCGCTGGATGGATTGATTAACCGTGCTGTCAATGCATTAGAACCGCGAATGCGAACTCTGGGAATTTCTACACAGGTGAACGTGGGAAACCTAATTATCCAGGGCGATCCAGAGCGGCTATTACAAGCGATTCTCAATTTGTTGGATAATGCGATTAAGCACTCACCAGCCAATTCTCAAGTATCTATTTCTGGATACAGCCAAGGCAAACAAGCTATTATTCAAATTCAAGACCAGGGAAAAGGTATAAAAGAGGGTGATTTACCCAGAATTTTTGAGCAATTTTATACAACAGACCCCGCACGCAAAGGTAGTGGCAATGGTCTGGGGTTAGCAATTTCTAAGCGGATTATTGAAGCTCATCAAGGTAGTATTATCGCCAGCAGCACACCAAATCAAGGGGCAACTTTTACTATATACTTGCCGATAATTCGTAATTCGTAATTCGTAATTCGTAATTCGTAATTCGTAATTCGTAATTCGTAATTCGTAATTCGTAATTCGTAATTCGTAATTCGTAATACTCTACGGGTAGGGTTGCGCCTACGCAATTAAGTTTTTACCATGATAACTGTACAATTACTCTTGCGAGAAATATTCTCGGCAATATTTCCTTGAATCGCTTGTTGCAGTAGACTTTCACGGCTAGCTCCCAGAACAATTACATCACTATTGTCAAGTTCTGCACACTTAAGGACAGCATCAGAAACAGAATTGGCATGAACTGGAGTAGCTATCACTTTACCGCTAACTCGGCGTTGCAGAAAGTGAACAGATTTATCTAGTAATGTTGTGTCAGGAATGGAATTAGTAGGTTGAAAAACTTGACATAATTTGATTTGTGGTGATGTACTTAAAGAAGCAAGAGCTGGTAATAACTTAATTGCTTGGCTGGAGTTAGGGCCGCCTGCCATTGGCAATAACCAACGGTCAAAGGATCTTTCATCATCCAATTTAGCCAAGATAACATCACAACCTGCCTGTCGAATTATGGTATCCACCACTCGGCTAAAAACTCTACCTGGAGTTGATGTAGTGCCTTTCCATCCCATCAGCACCAAGTCAATGTGTCGTTCTTTGACAGTCTCTAAAATTGCTCCAGCAACATTATGGGCAACTCGGATCTGGGTATGAACCGGAATCCGCGAATTCTCTCCTAAAAGTATTGCTCGTTGCAAAAGTTGAAGACTTTTGCTGATTTGTACTGGTGTTTCCGATGGGATGCGGCCAGACGGAACAATAATCACTTGTAGGCATTCTATTTCGTAATTGCGATCTTTGGCGATCGCAACTGCCATTTCCAATAAAGTCTCGGCTGTCTGGGGATGTGAAAGTGGTACTAACAACCTTCCTTTGCCTGTAGCTGGAGCGCGAGTTTGGTAAACCACATAAGAAGGTGCTGATTTACGTTCTATTTGTTCGCTATTACCACTGAGTTGTTCTGCTTCTACACGGATAATATCACTACGAGTAATAATTCCTATGAGCTTGCGACCTTCTGTAACAGGTAAGCAGCTGAGGTGATAACGATTGAGTATATGCAGTACATGAGCCAGTGTAGCTGTGGGAGTTACTGTCACTGGCTCTGGTGTCATAATCTCGCTAATAGTTGTATCTTTGCCTAACTGTTGCGAAGCAATATTGATTAAATCTTTCTGAGTGACAATACCAACAACTTTACCATTCTCTAAAACTGGAAAGTTGCGATGGTGAGAGTGGGAAAATGCCTGTATTGCTTCATCAGTACTCATTTGGCTAGAGAGAGTTTCCACACGCCGTTGCATTACATCTACGGCAGTTAGTTGTGCTAGAAGCCCCTCTGTGCTTGGCTCTTTGGTGATGTGAATCCCTTTCCACTCCAGTAAAAGGTCGTAGAGCGATCGCCGGTCAATTTTTTCTGCTACTAGATAGGCAACCACAGACGCAATCATTAGCGGTAGCACCAGATTGAAATCTGTTGTCATCTCAAATACAATGACGACTGCTGTAATTGGTACTTTAGAGACGGCACTAAAAAAAGCAGCCATGCCCACATGAGCATAGACTGTTGCAGCACTCATTCCCAGTAAACTGTGTTCGACAGCACCCACTAAGTAACCAAGGGCAGCTCCCAAGGCCAAGGTAGGAACTAGTAAACCCCCTGGCGCTCCAGAGCCGTAGGTAAAAATAATTAGGGTAAACTGAACTAAAAGAGCGATCGCGGCAAATGACCAGTTAGCATTACCCGCAAGCAAAATTTCTCTCAACCCAGCATGATCGCGAAAGGTAGCAGGTAATAAAGCGATCGCTACACCACTGACTAACCCAGCAATTCCAATTCGCCAGGGTAAACTCACGTGTAGTAAACGGCGGTTAATTGCTAGACTCCCAAGGATACCTTTATTAAATAGAATGCCTAGAAGTCCCGCCAGTACTCCTAAAATCAAGTAGAAAGGGATTTCTTGAGCGAAGAAAGTTGTATCGGGAAGACCTAAATTTAGATGATTTAGATCCAGATTGTGGCTACCATAGAGCCTAGAGATGACTGAAGCGATGAAAGAAGCCAAAATCGCAGTACCAAGAGTGATACCTGACACATCTTGGAGTAATTCTTCCACTACAAAAAGCACACCTGCGATCGGTGCATTAAAAGCCGCAGCTAAACCAGCCCCGGCTCCGGCGGCGATCAGTTGACGACGATGCTCTGGTGAAGTCGGTGCCCAATTACTCAGTTGATTTGCCAACGCTGCCCCAATTTGGACAGTTGGCCCTTCCCGTCCCAAAGGCATTCCCGAACCCAACACTAATGTTGCGCTGATCAACTTTACCAAAGCAATTCGCAGATTTAACGGCATTGGCACACGAGCCAATACCGCTTTGACTTCAGACATTCCACTACCTGATGCTTCAGGTGCAAAGCGCTCTACTAGCCAACCAGCTAAAAGTCCCCCTACTAGTCCAATACCCGGTAGCACTAAGTAGGCAGGCCAATGGTAAGAAACACGTACTCGCAATGCGCCTGCCCAATCCACTGCCTGTCCTAAAAGAACAGCCGCTAACCCCGAAACTAGTCCAATCAGGCAAGCTTCCACGAAAGCCAAGCGCCTGGGTTGAACCAACTGACGGGAAAGCCTCAACCAGAGAATTTTACCTCTGGCTAACATATTTTTAGCAATCACTTGTCATCAATGAAGGTATATAAATGTCTGAAATGTCTTACCGTTCACCCTATTCATAGCTTTTCGCAAAAAAATGAAATCAGAATGAAATTTTTCTATTCCTAAAGATAGATATGTACAATAGCAGTACAGTGCATATATTGTTTTATACTTAAAAATACTGCTTTAATACAGCCAACTCTGAGAATCTGCGTTGCGATGGCTACGCCGACAAAAGGTACGCGGTATCCGATTGATTTAATTGTGGAATATTCTGTCAGCTCAAATCCAGAAAGTGTATCCTTGTAGTAAAAGCAAACGTCTATGCAAGTTACATTTGACTTACCTGATGAAGTTGTCAATCAGCTTCAACCCTTTGCAGACAAACTGCCTCAAATACTAGAGTTGGGGTTACGAGAACTGAATGCGATCGCTGAGTCAGGATTTTCAGGTATGGCTGAAGTCGTAGAATTTCTCGCAAGCCTACCCACTGCTGAAGCCATTATTGCCCTGCGTCCCTCTGAATCCCTGCAAGCTCAAATTAACACTCTGGTAGAAAAAAATCGGACGGTAGGTTTAACCGCAACAGAAGAGCAGCAATGGCTTGGGTATCAATATTTAGAGCATATTGTCAGAATGGCTAAGGCTAGAGCCTTCAAGAAGATCAAAAAAGCTGACGCAGAATGAGCAAAACCTATATTCCTGTAGCTCGAATGGCACGCTTGTTAAGCGCAAATCCGTATTATGCTTTCAGTGGCAGATATCGCAGGACTCTCCTAGATGGCGAATGAATTGTCATTGGTGGTAGTTGGAGAGCTTTTCACCCAAATATTCCGACTGTTATAAAAATTTCCACGTTGCTCCAAGGTAAAACCACCAAGCAACAATCCCAACCATACTTCTACCATCGGCATTTGCAACACACGTTGGCGTAAATATAGCGAAGCTGTCACCAGGGGCAAGATAGCCTGAAAGTATTGTGGAGTATGGGTTTGAGAAAAAAGAGTAGCTCACTGGATTTTAGCGTTTTTGACGGGCGTTTTATAAGCACAGCCACAAATTGGACAAAATCTGTGTCTCAAAGACAACACCAACTCACCGCAATTCGCGCAGTTAGCGCGAATGGGTGTACCGCAGAGATAACAAAACTTGGCTTTGACATGACCCCACATAGGGTCAACCGCAGCGCCAGGATTCCAACATTGAGGACAAAACTTAACCCCAAGAACCTGAGAGACTTCCTCGCCCTTGATCACAGCATCCAAATATTCTTGAGGCACGCCAAGTGCGATCGCTAAACCCTGAAGTGTCTTACGATTAATTTTGGCTGTAAGCCCCCGCTCAATCTTCCCCACAGAGCGTCCGTGTATACCAGCAGCATCCGCCAACTCAGACTGAGTTAAATTGAGTTTCTTCCTGACCCGTGAAACGTAACTGGCAAGGGATTCAGATGGGTGAGGAGTGGTAAAAGTATCCATAAAAAGCTGTTAATTAACTACTCAAAAGATATATAATTTATTGATAAAAAACCTTGTCAAAAATACATAAACCACCGTGAAATCGGGTGTAACTTTAGCCACTGTCACGACCGAATTTTTAGAGCGTCCTGGTCTAGCACCCAGTACTAGAGAAACCTATGAACTGACCCTCGGACTGTTACTGCAAAAGTATGGAAGTTGGTCAATAGAAATTATCAGTAAGCAAACATTAGTTGAGTATCTAAATAATCTCAGTCATTTAAAATACACAACACACCACAAACATCAAGCAATACTACAAAGTTTGCTTAACTTTGCAGTAGAACAAGGGTATATAAAATCCAACCCCATTCGGGGGTTAAAACAACGTCTACCTGAAAGAGAGAAAGGCGAACATAAAAGCGACAATACAATAAAATATTTAACACAATCACAACTAAATATACTATATGCTGCCGTAAAAGATGACTTACGTCTTAGTGCAATAGTTCATTTACTGCATCGCACAGGATGCAGAATAGGAGAGCTTTTAGCCCTAAATATAGATTCTGTAGATATCAATAACCAAAAATTTCAAGTATTAGGTAAAGGTAACAAACAACGCTGGTGTTATTACAGTGATGATGCCACAATAGCGCTTACTAAATACTTGAAATATTCACGGTATCAAAACACGAATGCTTTATTTACAGCCCAACATCCAGTCACTCTAAAAGTAAGTAGAATCAGCTACCATACATTGCATGATTATTGGCGGGAGATAACCAACAAGTATCCGCAGCTTCAAAGCGTTCGCATTCACGATTTACGGCATACATTTGCTACAGAACGAGTGGGATTGATCAGTATTGAAGAATTATGCTCGTTAATGGGACATGAAAGCATTCAGACAACTTTACGTTACGCTAAAGTTACCTCACAGAAATCAGAATCAGCGGCACGTCATGCCTTGAATATACTGATTAATTCTGCTCCAGATGCTGACCTTTAGGACAATTATATTGCATCACTCAGTTACACTATGTTCTTCACTAAGAAACAGCATTTTATCTAAGTTAAAGATTTTTACCCTAAAGAAGGTAGAATACTGTTTGGTTGAAGAGTGAGACTTAATGAAAAAAACCTGGCAGCCAGAAGAATTAGTAGAGTATTGGACGCTACTCCCTCTTGAATTAGCACTACTGAATCAAAAAAATGATGAGAATAGGTTAGGTTTTGCTATATTGCTCAAGTTTTTTGAGATTTATGCCAGGTTTCCTCTTAATAATCAAGAAATCTCCATAAGCGTTGTTAATTATGTTGCCAAACTTTTAGATATTCCCCCAGAGAAGTACTCTTATTACGATTGGCAAGGACGCTCCATAAAATATCATCGCGCTCAAATTAGAGAATTCTTTGGATTTCAAGAAACCAAAGTTAGTGATGCTAAAGAGTTAACTAATTGGTTAGCAGAACAAGCACTAATTTATGAGTTAAAGTTTGAACAGCTAAAACTTGCAGCCGTGGGGAGACTACGGAATTTAAAACTTGAACCACCGACAGATTCCAGATTAGAACGTATCATTCGCTCTGCTATCAGGAATTTTGAATCTAAATTTTTTAGGGACATAACTTCCCAGTTATCTAATCAATCTAAAAATTGGATAAATGATTTTTTGAAAGAGAAAGCTTCAGAGCAGGAATTAGATGATACCACACAAGTAAATCATAATAAACAACTAAATAATCCGGGAGATATCCAATTATCTCAACAGTTAGATAACACGAATAGCTCAGAAATCAACACTGACGTGACCATATTAACATGGGCTGAATTAAAAACAGACCCAGGGAGAATTGGTGTAGAAAGTTTTCAAAAAGAAGTTGCTAAGTTAGAGATTTTTGAGCAATTAGAATTACCAGCAGACTTATTTAAAAAAATCCCCACCAAAGTTCTCCAAGTTTATAAAAGTCGAGTAGTTGTTGAACATCCTCGTGACTTACGCCGTCACCCAGAACATATCCGCTACACATTATTTACAGCTTTTTGTTGGCTCAGAAGTCAAGAAGTTATAGATAATTTAGTAGAGTTACTCATCCAGATTGTGCATCGCATAGGAGCCAATGCAGAAAAACGTGTAGATAAAGAACTTATTCAGGATTTTAAACGGGTTCATGGGAAGAATAATCTCCTCTACCAAATGGCAGAAGCTTCCTTGAAAACACCTGATGGCACAATCAAAGATGTGATATTTCCTGTGGTAAGTGAGGTAACTCTCAAGAATTTAGTCAAAGAGTATAAATCTACAGGGAATGCTTACCGTGAGAAAGTTTATACGGTAATGCGTTCTTCTTATGGTGGATATTATCGCCGAATTTTACCGTTAATTTTAAACAAGCTAGAATTCCGTTCAAATAATGAAGTTCATCGTCCAGTTATTCAAGCTATATCAATACTTAAAAAGTATGCTGATAGTAAACAACGTTATTATGATGTAGGAGAAGATATACCCATTGATGGGGTATTACGTAGTGGTTGGCAAGAAATTATATTAGAGACGGGAGCAGACGGCGAAATCAAAGTTAATCGCATTAATTATGAATTGAGCGTGCTGCAAGCATTGAGAGAAAAGCTCAGATGCAAGGAAATCTGGGTTGTAGGCGCTAATCGTTACAGAAACCCTGAAGAAGATTTACCTGCTGATTTTGAGGCACAAAGATTAGAATATTTCCAAGCATTGAAACAACCATCAGATGTGGAAGTCTTTATTGCTAATTTGCAGCAAGCTTTGTCACAATCATTAACTTTATTAGATACAGGAATACCTAAGAACAAATTAGTCACACTGAAAACTACAGGTAAAAGTCGAATTTGTGTTTCTCCTCTGAATCCTCAAAATGAACCTGCTAATTTGACTCGCTTAAAAAGTGAAATTACTAGACGTTGGCGGATGACTAGCCTCTTAGATATTCTCAAAGAAACTGATTTACGAGTAAATTTTAGCCAACACTTTCGGAGCGTATCAACAAGAGAGGTTTTAGGCGACTATACTTTACAAAAACGCTTGTTACTTTGTTTATATGGTTTAGGAACGAATACTGGATTAAAGCGTTTAAGTGATGAGATTAAAGGTGATAATTATCAAGATTTACTCCATGTCAAGCGTCATTTTATTCAGAAAGAACAATTACGCAATGCCATTGCCTGTGTTGCAAATGCGATTTTTACTGCCAGAATTCCCACTATTTGGGGAGAGGGTACAACCGCCTGTGCTTCTGACTCGAAAAAGTTTGGTGCTTGGGATCAAAATTTAATGACTGAGTGGCACATCCGTTATGGTGGACGGGGTGTGATGATTTATTGGCACGTTGAGAAGAATTCTGTTTGTATTTACTCGCAGTTAAAAACTTGTTCTTCCTCTGAGGTGGCAGCCATGATTGAAGGATTATTACGCCACTGTACTGAAATGAAAGTAGAGACAAATTATGTGGATAGTCACGGTCAAAATGAAGTGGCTTTTGCTTTTTGTCATTTACTGGGTTTTCAGTTAATGCCGCGTCTTAAACGTATCAATGTTCAGAAATTATACCGTCCGTCAACTGGAAATAATGATGCTTATCCCAACTTGCAACCGATTTTAACTCGCGCTATTAATTGGGATTTAATTCGTCAACAATACGACCAAATGGTGAAGTATGCTACTGCCTTACGTTTGGGTATGGCAGAAACTGAAGCCATCTTAAAGCGTTTTACTAGAGGTAATTTATTACACCCTACTTATCAAGCCTTGGCGGAATTGGGCAAGGCTGTAAAAACTATATTTTTATGTAAATACCTGCATTCGGTTGAACTGCGACAAGAGATAAATGCTGGACTCAACGTCGTTGAGAACTGGAATAGTGCTAACAGTTTTATTTTTTACGGCAAGGGTGGAGAAATTGCTACTAATCGTTTGTCCGACCAAGAATTAGCTGTGTTATCTCTGCATTTACTCCAGATATCTTTGGTATATATAAATACGTTGATGATTCAGGAGGTTTTGTCCCAACCCCAATGGATGAAGTTGATGAAGTTGGAGGATTTGCGTGCGCTTTCGCCTTTAATTTGGGGTCACGTTAATCCCTATGGTACTTTTCGTTTGGATCTCAATGTCAGGTTGCCAATTGAGACGGGATGAATGTGTCTAAAAATATCAGTGTTCTTATGTCTCTTAATTTTATAGCCGGAAAGTCATTCACCGCAGTACTTTCAGCCTATCTTGCCCCTGGTGACAGCTTCGCTATATTTACGCCAATAACGGACGACCCTCTGCTGGCATCTGTTTGATGTATAACTGCATCAATTTTTGTCGCTGTGGTCTGCTATCTTGTAGTGCTGTGCGCTAAGAGCGCCCCGCTTCGCTAACGTAGATGCTTGACCACTTACGTCTAAATGCTGGTGATAGCGATAAATCTGCCAAACTGTAAGCGTTTCGCGTCAGCAATATTGCATCCATCAGTTCAAAAGTTGCATCATGCGCTCTACCTAAATAGTTATACGCTGCTTGACGAAATTCTTCTAATTTGGCACGTTTCATATTGGCAGATGAGAATTGGTGGTTCTTTTCTCAGATTCTGCTAATAGGGGGCCTGTGTTCAAGCACACCTCCTATTTTTTCTTTGACTGCCTGCCATTTAGTCTAAACTCCAGTTATCATGTTTAGTCACAATCTCTCATGGAGGGGGCAGCGCCGAAAAGGGCGCGTGCCTTGCCTGACCAATTTATTTTTCCTTAACGCTTAATCTGCAATAGTTATTGGGGCAAGACATTTGATGTGGAAGTTACAGTTGAATTGAAGAGCGTGATTGCTTGACGGATTATGTGGGGATCGTTTACTTGACGGAGCGAGCAATCGGCTTGCTCGAACTTGTATCGAGTTTGAGATGATGCATCTGGATCTGGAGCTGCATAAACCACATGTCGTACACCTGCCTGAATCAAGTTAGTTGTACAGTCCCCCATATATTCGCCCTGTCCTCCGGGAGTGCGTTTTCCACATGGCTCTACTGTTGTATATATGATGTCGTCCGGAAGAATTGAGATAGCAGAGAGTTCGAGCTGGCGCAGAAGTACATATTCGGCATGTTTGCCGTCGTTACAACTGATTCCTTCAACCACAATGTTTCCTTGTCGTACTAAGCACGAACTCACGACTCCACCAGTATCGTCGGATTGATCCGCAATGGTGAATAAATGTTCAAATATCTCTTGCTCTGTCATCATCACCAAAAGTTGCCAAGAACCACATTATGCTTTCAGTGGCAGATATCACAGGACTCTCCTAATATAGCGAATGAATTGTCATTGATCGAAGGAAGAAGAACTTTTCACCAAGACATTATGGTTGTGATAAAAATCACCACGCTGTTCTAGTGTAAACCCACCCAGCAATAATCCCAACCAGACTTCTACCATCGGCATTTGCAACACACGTTGCAGTTTAACCAAAGAAATCTCATCTTTGACATTGATCAGGTAATTAGCGATTGCACTCTGCCATTTTTCCACATCCTCATCTGATGCCAAATTGCGGACATCTTCTAAAGTTGTCACCTCATCGAGCATTGCCAAAACATTCGCTTTTTCAACAGGTGCTGCTACAGAATCACTCTCCTGGTTAGGATATGAAAATTGGTGTGGCCCGTGTGGTTTAAAGGTTTGTGGTGTTTGCGGTTCAATCAAATCATCTAAATCTAGGTGCATTGTTGTCCGCACTAGACCAGCAAAAAGATCGGTGCTAACAATTGGCCCTAAAAGACTGTTGCGATCGCGGGTATCTTGCAACAGCACTTCGGCACGAGACTTGAGAATATCCGCAATTTGGCTGAAGGCAAGCGCTGCGGTTAATAACTGTGCCTCCAAGGGTAATTTTTCAAGCTCCGCATCTAAACATTCCCACATCGGTGCTAGTGTTGATGTCGCTGGAGATTCGGACAACTCATCAAGCACATCCCAGATTGTTAATTGACGATATGTAGTCATCTCTAAGATTGTGGATGCAAGGGGCAAGGGCGCACTGGGCAGTAGCTTGAGGTAATCTCAAACATATCCTTATATTGATATAGTGAAACACTGTATTGTTTTGCAAAAGCCTGCAACACCTGATCTGTATAGGCGCGGATCTTGCCAGCCGTTAGTCCAAAGCAGTGAATTGGTTCTAAGCGACAAATAGGCTGTTGCCCCAGCCAGAGTTCTGCGCCCAAGGCGTGCAATGGTTTATAGCCTGATTCTTTATACAAATACAGCACTGCAAAATATGTCGTTGGCGGTTCGACTGTTACTGAATCAATTTCTGCTGAATTATTCTGGGAGCGGTGGCGGTAAAACGAACGGCGATTATGACAGATTTTGGGATTCCAACACCCGTCCCCTTGTGGCCCATGCAGTAGTTTTGCTTGAGTTGTTGGTAGTTTGGAGCATAGCTGACACTTGGGGTCTAACGGCTTCGGCATACCTTACTCCGCTTCTTCACCAATCGCGCGATAGTAGGCAGCGATCGCAGCTTCTTGCTCACTGCGAAGCGTATACCGCCGAAACGCTTTCTCACTTTGATGTCCTGTTAGTTTTCGTGCATGGCTGGGGTCAACTCCCAATAGCAATAAGTCAGTGGCATAGGTGTGACGAAAGGAGTGAGGGTGCAAATCCTCAATGTGAGCTATTTCACCAATTTTTTCTACAGCAAAGTAAATGCCGTGATAACTTAAGCGTTCACCCTTGTATGAAGCATGGTGTGAAATCATCAGTGGAGTAAGGCTGGACAACACCTCTCCTTGCTGTGAGCGTAATTGTAAATAATCTGCCACGACTTCTCGGCTTTCTTTTCGCAGTGGCACTAAGCGTGGTTCATTGGTTTTGGTGTCCGGTAAAAACAGGAGCTTGCCATCAAATGAGCCAACATTTAGCTGTACAACTTCCCCAGCCCGGAGTCCATGACTGAGAATGTGAACGAGTGCTGTATCTCGTTGTTTTGTTTCTCCCAACAACTCTAACGCTGACCAAACCTGTTCCATCTGTTCTGGGGTTAAACTCTGGGCTGGTGGCAGTGGCACTTTTTCCAGTTTTATCCCCAGTGTCGGATTAGTAGCAATAATTTCAGGATACGTGTAGCACATCCATTTGAAAAAGCTTTTGAGAGCCGCAATTCCTGCATTGATGCTGCTTTTGGAAAGCGGTTTACCTGCATCAGTCTGTATTTCATCACGGAGATATTCTTTATATAGCGCAAGATGACGTGGACGCAGTTCATGATAGTGCAGCTCACTCCAAGCCAAAAACCTTTTGAGTTCTCGTTCGTAAAGCTTGCGGCTGTTTGGTGCGAGATTGTTGCTGCGTAAAAATTCCAGCACCTTTACCCATCGGATATCGGTTGGTGGAGTTGTTTTTGTAAGTCTTTTACTACTTCCTGTCTCTCTAGTGAGTGCGGCATCCTCAATCGAAATTAATTTAATGGGTGGTAAAAAATCTGCACTGTAATTCATTCTCAATCAGATAATTTTTATTATTAAAGAATCTATTTGCATCGGATTATTTTCGCTTTTATTCCACGGCAAATCCTGAGAGTTGACGCATTTTTGGAGTATGAAAACCGATGACAATATCTTGTTTATCTATACCCATTTCCATTAATTCTAAAGCAATATCCGCTTCCGTTGTATTTTGTTGAATCCAAATTTTATTATTCTTGATATCTAAGTGCATTATTGGCCCGTAAATCCGATGCTGATTATTCCATCCAACGCTAATAATTTGATAATGGTCATGTTCTTCATCAAAAATTTGTTCTACTTCTACATCTCCGTAACTAGGCTTGTACTGGAGATGTTTAGTTAAGAGTTGCCTAACTTTTGTCCGATATTCATTTAATTTGTCCATTGTTCTATTGCCTCCGTTTCCACATTGTAAATAATTAACTTCAATTTGTTTTCATTGACTACAGTAGTTGGAAGTCGCAAGTCGCAGGTCGCAAGTCGCAAGTAATTGTCTTGTTATTAAAGCTATGAAAATATATTTATTCTTTATTCGGAGTTAAACTATTAATTCTCGCTTGCCGCCTCCATCCTTCTGCCGTTGGATTTGCTGCCACTTAATCTCTCTTTAATTTTGCGTGTAGAAGCAATGAGTATTTTCGCTATTTCATTGGCTTCTTTTAGCAATTGAGCGAACTTATCTTTTTCAACAACCTCAGATTCAATTAAAATTTCTAACCAGTACTCAGTTTCGCGCGCTTCCTTGAGGGCTATTTCCATTTTGTGCAAGAAGTCTTTATCAGACTGAGCCGAACGAGACTCGTGTACATTAGCACCAATACTAGTACCAGAACGTAACAGTTGCTTAGAAAGGGTACGGCAAACACCCGGTTTTTCATCAAGAAAGCTACAAGCCTTGATGATTCTGACTGCAAACGCTTTAGTTCTGTCAGTAATACTCATGTCTTTATCCATACTTGCACCCGTTGTAGTTTATCTTTCTTTATTCTTACTTGCGACTTGCGACTTGCGACCTCCGACTTGCGACTTCAACCATCATACCCGATCGCGGAGGAATACAAAATAAGTAACCCTTATCTTTTATCCGACATAAACTACGATAAAAACTACTTTCCCCCAGACACAACACTTTCACCAATATGCGATCGCTGACTGAGCATATTGGCAACGAGAATAGAAACTATTGCGCTGCCGATGAATTTTGGTTATCTCTGGTATCGCTTGTAATGCCTAAGTCAAGTAATACACAGGTGAAGTGTTAACTTTTAGTTATAATTAGCCGTAACTTATTATAGGCACAATGCAACTATAACTTTGACTTGGTGCAAAGATAGTTTACAAAAATTGCTCAGGCGGTTGCCATAATATTGGTTCACCGAAGTATTGAGGTATTGCTGCACAAGAATGCATTCGGGAAAACTTTTCTCCCTGAAGGAGTGCCTGTCCCTCAATCTCTAAGATTCGGATCGTGGATAACTGCAACCGCCTCGACGCAGAACCGTCTGGGAATACAAATTGTCTGCTTTAATTAACTACAGAAATCATCTACCCGAATATCCCGCCAGACATCAGACACTTGCCAGCCAGAATTTCCCACCGATTGTACTGGAGGATTATCAAGAAATGGAACATAGTCAGGAACTCTAGGCTCTGAAATTGCTACAGGTTTCTCCTCAACCTCAATCACAGGGGCTGGAGAATTGCCAGTATTAGCTTGAAGAAGTTGGTCTTCAGCCTCCTCGATTAGCTTCATCTGTCTCAGGGTAAGCTTGTCAGATTTTTTGATGATTTTCTTAGTATGTATCTCATTAGAAGTATTCATTGAGTATTCCCTCGAAGGCATTGGTTTAAAATTTGTCTGAGTAAAGTTGGGAGAAGATAGGTATTAATAATTGCACAGAATTAACAAGGTACACCAAATCGATGGAAAATACGAGTCCCTTGCTGAAGAATTTATTAATTGGACATAAATATCTTTTTTGGGTAGATGTTCCAGCATAATCTGTTGCACAGATGCAAGTATTAAGCGTAGGCGTAGCTCACCGCAGGCATCGCTTCTTGACTCATAACTGTACTTTAAGATTGTTTTGCGTTTTTGACTCCTAATAAGCAGATAATGAAGGGTTAAGAGTTCTCGCTCATTAGGAACAGCGTTGAGAAACTTATCAGGTGAAAAAGGCACAATCTTAGTAGTAGATGACGAAGCCAGCATCCGTCGGATTTTACAGACGCGTCTAGAAATGATTGGCTACAGTGTAGTTACAGCTAGTGATGGTGAAGAAGCTTTGTCAGCTTTTCGCCTCTTGACCCCTGATTTGATAGTTCTAGATGTAATGATGCCAAAGCTAGATGGCTATGGTGTGTGTCAAGAATTACGGAAACAGTCAGATGTGCCAATTATCATGCTAACAGCTTTGGCAGATGTAGCAGATCGGATCACTGGACTGGAGCTAGGTGCTGATGACTATATGACGAAACCTTTCTCACCCAAAGAACTAGAAGCTCGAATTGCCTGTGTACTAAAACGGCGCTCCCACAAAACTAGTATGAATACTATTCCTAACTCTTTTATAATTCATACAGGCGACCTGAAAATCGATACAAGTAAGCGGCAAGTCCATAAAAATGAGCAACGCATTCGGTTGACAGGTATAGAATTTAGCTTACTAGAGTTGTTAGTGAATGATTCGGGAAAGATTTTTTCGCGGTTAGAAATATTACGGCAATTGTGGGGCTTTGTACCAGAGATGAGTACAGACACCCGTGTGGTAGATGTGCATATTTCACGATTGCGGACAAAGGTAGAATCCGATCCCAATAACCCAGAATTCATTATTACAGCAAGAGGTAGCGGTTATTTTTTCCCACGAATTATTGATTCAGAGCAGGAATAGCAAGAAAATATGAGTAAGCTCATCTTAATTACAGGCATAAGCAAAGGTCTAGGTTATGCGATGGCTGAGAGTTTTATTCAACAGGGACATACTGTTATTGGTTGCGCCCGTTCATCAGATGCAATCGATAAAATACGCCAGAAATTTAGTGCTACCAACGATTTCACATCCGTAGATGTAGCAAATGAACAGCTTGTAAAAAAATGGGCACTAGACGTACTTCAAAAATATTCACCGCCAGATATAGTAATTAATAATGCGGCAATTACCAATTATCCAGCACCTTTGTGGGAAATACCATCTGAAGAATTTTCGGATCTAATAGATATCAATATCAAAGGAGTAGCGAATATAATTCGCCATTTCGTACCAGCAATGGTGAAAAAGAAACGGGGTATTATTGTTAACTTTAGTTCTGGCTGGGGACGTTCGACTTCAGCCCAAGTTGCACCATATTGTGCTTCTAAGTGGGCAATAGAAGGATTAACTCGTTCTTTGGCACAAGAATTGCCGAATGGTATGGCAGCTATACCCCTCAATCCAGGTATTATTCATACAGATATGCTTTCTATTAGCTTTGGAGAAGAAGCTGCTAATTATACATCCGTGTCCGATTGGGTATTGAAAGCTGTTCCGTTTATTCTCAATTTAAAACCCAAAGATAACGGAATTCCCTTAACTATTTCATGAGATTGATCATGCGTGAATTGTTTTGGTTGTATATTAACCAATGCAATTGCGATGTCTACGACGGGCTGCGCCTACGCAATTGGCTCAATGTGGTTCAGTTAAGAAAGTTCCTCTGTGAAGGCAAGGGAACAGTTACGAAAAAATAGGCTGATTTCAACTGTATTGGTTTATCGCCCAGAGGCACAGTAAATTAGTACAATTTTTGAATAGTGGAGTTTTCAGCAGGAAAAAGCATTTGAGCCAAAGTCTACCTATAGCACCAAGCCGGAAACTGAAAATTACGATCCTAACAGTAGGTTCAAGAGGAGATTTGCAACCATACTGCGCTTTGGCTATTGGCTTGAAACGTGCTGGGCATGAAGTAACGGTTGCAACGCATGAGAACTTTGAGTTATTTGTGAGGAAGTTCGATTTAAAGTTTGCGCCGATCGCTGGCAATATGCAAGAGTTTTTGCAATCGGTGCGATTCGTTGTTTAGTGAATCACGGTAATCAGCCCGTACATAACTAAACCAGTCCGACAGCAGATTACTGTCATTAAAGGCTGAACTCTCGGTCAGATGCAAGTGTAAGTCTTGCCATTCAGACTCAGAATTGACTCCTTACCTGCCCACACCGAACAAGCTCGATTCTTGTAGAGTGAAGCTGGGAACAGGACGCAATCAGACGACCATTGCGGGTTGACACTGGCGTTAATAGGGAGTTCCCATGATGAAACCGAGCCTATAAAAGCGACTCAAGAAAAGACAGGGCGCAACCCAAAATCCCCTGATCTCACTGGAGTTCATTCCCGCCGAACATCGATTGGGTAACGGCAAAGAGTCTAGGGAATCCAGTAGTCGAATTGGCTACATCTAACGGAACAATCAATCTCTCCGAGGGAACGAATAAAAACGAGTTGTGGGTCTAGGGGCGGTCGAACCCCACGTAGACCAGACGAGCGGATTAACCCCCACAATTCGGGTAGGACAGACCGTAATTGGTCTGAGGTGTTCAGAATACACTAACCAGAGAAGAGAAAATGATTAGACACAGTTATAAAACTAGTGAATCTTGGAAAGCCTTACCGTGGAAGAAATTCCGCCGAAATCTTTTCCGCCTTCAAAAGCGCGTGTACAAAGCGGTTCTTGTTGGAGACAAGCGGAAAGCTAGGTCACTTCAAAAGCTTATTCTAAAATCCACCTCGGCTCGATTTCTTGCAATTAGACAAGTATCTCAGCTAAATGCTGGTAAAAAGACTGCTGGTATTGATGGCAAAAAATCCCTTTCATTCCAGGAACGCTTCAACCTTGAAGAACTACTGAAAACGAACAGTGGAAATTGGAAACATCAAGGCTTACGGGAAATCCCCATCCCAAAAAAGGACGGGACTACCAGAATGCTTAAAATACCGACGGTGTATTCATATTGCACCTTGATTCAATGAAGTTTAGGGATATTTTCCTCTCTATGATTATTCTCCACTCAATGTGCTGCAATTGGGTACAGATTTTCTCAGAAGTG
>NZ_JACJSJ010000013.1 GCF_014698115.1 Nostoc sp. FACHB-973 | reverse complement strand
CAACTAGCGTAGGCGTAGCCCGCCGCAGGCATCGCCCTCTGCCTGTTGCGTCACTTCTATAGTACAAAAGCACTATATTTTAGCGATCGCCTGTGCCAGTTGCGTAAGTCCTGAAACATATTTTACACTTCGGTGTTCATCTGCGTAGGCGTAGCTCGTCGTAGACATCGCTAACTCAAATTTGGCATCGAATCACTTTGATAATTAATACCTTGATTCTATTTTTATTTGGTCGTAGTGCATTATCCAATGTCATAAAAGTTGCCTATAAAGATATTGCATATATGTATGTCAAGAATTCCATAAAGAATATTTGGATTGTGTTAGGTGATGATACAAAAAGTATTTTGAAAATATCAGGTGTTTAAAGCTGACATTAATATTGGCAATTTCCCCCTAGAATTTGAGAAATAGGGTGTTTTATATTTTAGGGATTGGGGATTAGGTATTGGGGATTGGGTACTGGGTGCTGGGAAAACTCTTCCCTAATCCCCAGTCACCAGTCCCCAGTCCCTAATCCCTAAAGGGGAATTCCGTCAAAGGGACTCGAAGCCTGCGTAAATCAGTATGGCCCGTGATGAGATGCGATTCATCGCGTCTTAATCATTCGTGGGTGTCAAGAGACTCAATACCCAATTGGCTAGAGTACGGCAGAGTTATGACCCCTAGCATTACAGATTCAGCGGTAAAGGCTGCGATCGCGGCTGTTGCATCGGAGTCAGCCTCAGCAGATGAAAAAATCCAAATGCTGATTGAGATCGCCCAAGGCTTTCAAAAAAAGCCCAAAACAGCCCAAGATTTGCGGAATGCAGTTAGCTTGTATTACCGGGCCTATGAGATGTGTGGTGAGGAGTTCCCCCTATTAAAAGCCAGGGCGCAAGTGGGGATGTCAGGAACGTTACAGGCAATACCGGATGCTAGCACACAACTGCTGCTGCAAGCGAAAATCGGTTATGAAGAAGCGCTACCGATTTTACAACAATTAGCTTCGCCGGAGGAAGTGGCAGAGACACAGATGAATTTTGGGCTGGTCTTACAGTCACTTGTACCGTATAATTTAGCGCGGATAACTGATAGTATCCAAGCTTATCATGAGGCTTTGCGGGTATTTACATGGCAGGATTACCCGCAAGAATATGCCATTTTATACAACAATATTGCGATCGCTTATCTTTCCATGCCCTTAGCATCGGAACGGGAATACTTGCGTCAAGGGCTAGCAGTGCAATCATTTGAGGTGGCACTAAAGCATATTAATCTGATTGATCATCCCAGAGAATATGCGATGTTGCAAAATAATTTGGGTAACGCTTTGCAATATTTAGTGAGTTCCCATCCTGTGGAGAATAACTTAAGAGCGATCGTAGCTTATAACGAAGCACTAAAAGTCCGTAACTCCAAAGATACACCCCTAGAGTACGCTAACACAATTTCCAACAAAGCCAACGCCTTATTCAACTTACCCGACGATCCAGAAAAACCAGAAGCTGGTAATCCTAAAAATCTCTTACAAGCGCGTGCATACTATCAACAAGCTTTAGAAATATTTGCCAAATCTGAACAGATGGAACAAGCAGAAATAGTAACTAAAGCGTTACAAGACTTGGAATTAGAAATAGGAAATAGGGAATAGGGCATGGGGCATTGGGCATTAGGCATTGGCAGGGAGGGAAAGGTGAGAAGCTTTTTATAATCTCCTCGCACTCCCTCATCTCCCTCATCCCCCTCATCTTCCTCATCTCCCCACTCCCCTAACTTAATTAAGGAGAAAAACAGAGAATGCAAGAAATTTTGACAAGCCAGACTATCAGAGATTTTCTCACAAGTTTAGCAGCAGGTGATCTGAACATAGCAACAGGATTAGTTTGGCTAGTCACGGCAACAGTCTTATCTATGATTGGCGGTGCTATTGGCGGGATGCTATTAGCTGGAAAAGATATAGGGTATCAGTTATCAGCAATGCTTGGTGCCTTATTTGCTCCTGCTGGCGTAATTCCCGCCATTATTTTAGGGCTAGTCATACTAAATTTATTGACAAATTATTAGGAGTAAACATGTTAGAAATTGGGTGGTTTTCTGCCAAGTTGTTTTTCAAGGGAAAGCTACTGCGCGACCCCATATATTTTATCCAGCGAACTGCTATTGCTACTACTGTAGGTTCGCTACTGCTAGTGTTATTTGCACAAGCCGAAATTCCCTTCTGCTTACCAGTAACATTATCTAGCTTAGTGACAGGCATGATTATGCCATTTCTCCTCAAAGATTTCAAAATGAAGTGAATTGTCATTTGTCATTGGTCATTGGTCATTTTAAAATAACCAATGCCCTACGCCCAAAATTGGGTTTGCAATTTTAGATTGTTCAATCCAAAATCCAAAATCCAAAATCTAAAATTCCATGTCCAACCTTGAAGAATTAGTTCAGGAAATTAACCGCTTTGAGGCAATTATATCCGAGTGGGATGAAAGCCAACGGTGTGTAGCAGTAGGCTTAAAAAGAGCAATTGAAGCTTTGCACAAAGCAGCATTGACTAATTTGATTAAAAACCTCAAACAAGAATCAATGCCAGCTTTGCGTCATGCTGTTAGTGATGAAGTAGTATATGCAGTATTGCTTTATCACGAATTAGTTAAACCACCAAAACCACCACTAGCGCAGCGCATTCAGACAGCCCTTGAAGAAGTTCGCCCAGGGCTAAAAAGCCATAACGGGGATATAGAATTAGTGGAAATTAAACCACCAGATACAGTAGAAGTTAGGTTAATAGGAACTTGCAGCAGTTGTCCAGCTTCTACTTTAACTTTATCTCAGGGAGTAGAACAAGCAATTAAAAACCATTGTCCTGAAATCACCAAGGTTATCGCTGTCAATCATAACTCTACTGTTAATACTGCAAATTCTAGTTTAATCAGTCCATTTTCTGGGCGATTAACTTCTACTTGGATAAAAGTAGCAACTCTCGAACAAGTTCCTGAATTAGGTGTGTTAGCAGTACAACTTGCTGGTACTTCGCTAATTTTACATCGCCAAGGTGTTAAGTTTACTTGTTACCGTAATGCTTGCGCTCATCTAGGCAATCCTTTGGAAGATGGTAAGGTTGAAAATGGTATTCTTACTTGTCCTTACCACGGATTTCAGTACAATTTAGAGAGGGGTGAATGTTTAACTGCACCTGATATTTCGCTTCAGTCATACCCAGTAAAGATTAAAGGTGATAAGGTATTTGTGAAACTGCAAAAATTTTGACATATATAGGACTTATTCAAGTGTCATATTTTTGTTCGTAAAGGTTGAAATAATTCAAAAGTCAAGAGTCAAAAACCTAAAATTTTTACTCTTGACTGTGAACTGAATTATACCTGCGATCGCATTTATCAAATTTTTTTCTCACGCAGAGGCGCAGAGGCAAGGCAGCGCGGTCTTGGGGGTTTCCCCCATGAGCGACTGCCGCGCAGAGATGAGAACGCAAAGAAAGACTTTTCCAAAAAGTTCATTGATTATTTTATATCAAAAATCTCATAATGTTACTGTTGTTACATGCTGTTAAGGATTAATGTTTTTAAATATTTATCAGCCTCTATTTGCGGTTCATGGATATCCCAATTACAATTCATCCCATATCACAATTACCGCCAGAAGCAACAGCAATTCCTCAAAGCTTACCTTTTTCATCTCAGGGTGCAGAGGTAATTTTAGGTAATATTATTCAAGCAGAACAATTAGTGATACCTGTAGCACCCAGTCCGACTACAATGTTTGGACCTCGTGGTGCTTGTTTGTTGTCAAATGGGCTATTGTGGGTGTCAGATACAGGACATCATCGATTATTGGGATGGCGGAATTTACCTACTCAAGATAGTCAAGCAGCTGATTGGGTAATTGGGCAACCTGACTTTTATCATGAAGGACAAAATGCTAAAGGTACAATTGGAAGAAGTACTTTAAATGTACCAACTGGTATTTGTAGTTGTGGCGAAGGTTTAGCTGTAGCAGATGCTTGGAATCATCGAGTTTTGATTTGGAAAAATTTACCACAAGATAGTAATGTACCAGCAGATTTGGTATTAGGACAAGTTAATTTTATTGATAACGAACCAAATAGAGGAAGTCAACAAGCATCTGCCAGTACAATGCACTGGCCTTATGGTGTTTTATATCATCAAGGACAGCTATTTGTTGCTGATACAGGAAATCGCAGAGTATTAATTTGGCATCAATTACCAACAGAAAACGGCCAACCTGCTGATTTAGTTTTGGGACAACCAGATATGATATCTCGCAATGAAAATGGCGGTGGTTCTCCAACCGCAGCGAGTATGCGTTGGTGTCACGATATTACTTTTTGGGGAGAAAATCTGGTTGTCAGCGATGCGGGCAATAACCGTGTCATGATTTGGCAAGGAATACCCACGGAAAATAATACTCCTTGTGCAGTGGTTTTAGGGCAAAAAAACTTTAATTGTGTGGAAATGAATCAAGGGGTTTATTATCCTAATGCTAGTAGCTTGAGTATGCCTTATGGTGCTGGAATAGCTGGTGAGTGGTTAGTAGTTGCGGATACTGCAAATTCTCGGCTGTTAGGATGGAGAAAGCCAGAATCAATTTTCTCACTGCAAGGAGCAACGGCAGATGCCATTACCGGACAAATGAATTTTCAAAGTAAAGGTGAAAATCGGAATTTTGGATTACCAAAACGAGATAGTTTCAATTGGTGTTACGGCATAAAAATTTGTGGCAAGACGGCAGTAATAGCTGATTCTGGGAATAATCGAATTTTGCTGTGGCAGTTTAATAATTCGTAATTCGTAATTCGTAATTCGTAATTTATAAGTCAGATTTATATGGCGAGTGAAGAAATTAGAGTTCGCGGTACTGTTCAAGGAGTAGGATTTCGCCCTACTGTATATCGTCTTGCTAAAGTTTGCGGTTTGGGTGGAGATGTTTGTAATGATGGTGAAGGTGTTTTAATTCGCGTATCTGGTAGTGAAGAAGCAATAACCGAATTCGTCGCCAAATTACAAACAGAATGTCCACCGTTGGCAAAAATTAATGAACTAATAAGAACTCCTTACACAGGCAAATTAAACGTTGATGATTTTGTGATTTCTAGTAGCGTAAATAGTGCAATTAAAACACAAATTGCTCCTGATGCAGCGACTTGTCCACAATGTCAAAAAGAAATATTCGACCCTTTTAGCCACTTTTACCGCTACCCTTTTACTAACTGTACTCATTGTGGCCCTCGCTTGAGTATTATTCGTGCCATTCCTTATGACAGATGCAATACCAGTATGTCTGCGTTTGTCATGTGTTCCGAATGTGCGAAGGAATACCACGATGTGGAAAATCGC
The DNA here is from genome assembly GCF_014698115.1 of Nostoc sp. FACHB-973. Classification (GTDB taxonomy): domain Bacteria; phylum Cyanobacteriota; class Cyanobacteriia; order Cyanobacteriales; family Nostocaceae; genus Nostoc; species Nostoc muscorum. The sequence continues at coordinate 123,039 of NZ_JACJSJ010000013.1, read as the reverse complement.
CGTTTTCATGCCCAACCTGTAGCTTGTCATGCTTGCGGTGCTTCAGCTTGGTTAGAACGCGCTGATGGGAAAGCGGTTACTGCTTCTATGTTCTCGATGTTAGATGATGTTGATGCTGCTTGTACCCTATTGCAAAAAGGTGAAATTGTCGCAATTAAAGGGTTAGGTGGTTTTCATTTAGCTTGCGATGCAACTGTGGAAGTTGCTGTAGAAAAATTGCGATATCGCAAAAGGCGCTATCATAAACCTTTTGCTTTAATGGCACGGGATATTGAAGTAATTGAACAATATTGTACTGTAAATGCTAAGGAAAAAGAATTATTAACGAGTCCTGCTGCACCGATTGTTTTATTACGGAAGAAGGGAGTGGGGAGTGGGGAGTGGGGAGTGGGAATAGAGGTGGAGGAAAAACTTTCACATTCTGCGAATTTTAATATTGCAGTATCGGTAGCGCCAGGACAAAATACCCTTGGTTTTATGCTACCTTATACGCCGTTACATCATTTAATTTTGCGGCGGATGAATCGTCCAATTGTTTTAACTAGTGGCAATATTGCTGATGAACCGCAATGTATTGATAATGATGAAGCAAGGGAAAAGTTAGGGACTATAGCTGATTATTTTATTCTCCATAATCGGGACATTATTAATCGGGTAGATGATTCGGTGGTGCGGGTTGTTGGTGATAAAGTTCAAACAATTCGGCGTGCTAGAGGATATGCACCAGCAGCGATTAGTTTACCACCAGGATTTGAGGATGTGCCGCAAATTTTAGCAATGGGTAGTGAGTTAAAAAATACCTTTTGTTTGTTGCGAGAAAGAGAAGCAATTGTTTCGCAACATCTGGGAGATTTAGAAAATGCTGCGGCTTTTCAGAGTTATCGAGAAACTTTAAGTTTATACTTAAATTTATTTAAACACAAAGCAGAAGTAATTGCGATCGATAAACATCCTGAATATTTATCAAGCAAGTTTGGTAAAGAACTTGCAGATATAAACAAAATTACAATTAACCCAATTCAACATCATCACGCCCACATTGCCGCTTGTATGGCGGAAAATAACATTCCTTTAGATTCGCCTCCAGTATTAGGTATTGCTTTAGATGGTTTGGGTTATGGCGAAGATGGTACACTCTGGGGCGGAGAATTTCTTTTAGCAGATTACCGAAAATTTCAGCGACTAGCAACATTTAAACCAGTGGCAATGATTGGCGGTGAAAAAGCAATATATCAGCCTTGGCGTAATACTTATGCCCAATTAATAGCCGCTAATTTTTGGGGTGATTGCGAAGAAAAATATGCTGATTTAGAAATAGTTAAATTTTTGAAAAGCAAGCCAATTAAGCTACTTAATCAACTCATTGATAAAGGAATTAACTCTCCTCCAGCTTCCTCAGTGGGGAGGTTGTTCGATGCGGTGGCAGCAGCTATCGGTATTTATAGAGATGAATGTAGCTATGAAGGACAAGCTGCGATCGCAATGGAAGCTCTAGTCGATATTAGCATCTTAAATCATTCTAAAGAAACGCTAATTTATCCTTTTGAATTGAGCTTTTTAGATAGTATTTATTGTATAGACCCGCGTCCAATGTGGCAAGCTTTACTCCATGACTTGCAGCAACAGATTCCACAACAAATTATAGCTGCTAAATTTCACAAAGGTTTAGCTAATGCGATTGTGGAGATGGTTAAACGTGTTTGTCAAGAAAATCTGATTCATCAGGTTGTTTTAACAGGAGGAGTATTTCAGAATTGTATATTGTTAGAGCAAGTTAGTAAATCCTTACAAAGTTGGGGAATAAAAGTGTTGACTCACAGTTTATTTCCAGCGAATGATGGGGGATTATCTCTAGGGCAAGCAGTGATTACGGCTGCACAATTAAGAGTATAAATTTATTTCACGCAAAGGCGCAAAGGCGCAAAGAAGATAAAAATGTGTTTAGGAATTCCCGGTCAAATTATCGAAATTACCAACGTTAATCATAAATTAGCCATTGTTGATGTTGGTGGTGTTAAGCGTCAAGTAAATATTGCTTGCATCGTTGACGAAGAACACCCACCTGAAGCTTGTATTGGAGATTGGGTATTAGTGCATGTTGGCTTTGCGATGAATCGAATTAACGAACAAGAAGCAGCAGAAACATTAGAGTTGTTGCAAGAATTAGCAGCAGCGCAAATAACACTTACTTAACTTAGTATTTCTTTTTTTTTGCGTCTTTGCGTCTTTGCGTGAAGCAATAAAACTACTTATCATTCCCTATGAAATACGTTGATGAATTCCGCGAAAGAGAAAAAGCTGAAGCCTTACGTCGGGAAATTGCAAAATTATGCGACGGACTAGAAAAACCTATCAAAATTATGGAAGTGTGCGGCGGGCATACCCATTCTATATTTAAATATGGCATTGAAGAAATTTTACCCGATCGCATTGAACTAATTCATGGGCCTGGTTGTCCAGTATGTGTTATGCCAAAGGGGAGATTAGATGATGCGATCGCCATCTCTCAAAATTCTAACGTTATCTTTGCCACCTTTGGCGATGCCATGCGGGTTCCTGGTTCCAAAACAAGCTTACTGCAAGCCAGGGCACAAGGCGCAGACATCCGTATGGTGTACTCTCCCCTAGATAGTCTGCAAATTGCCAAAGATAACCCCAACAAACAAGTAGTTTTCTTCGCTTTAGGCTTTGAAACCACAGCCCCCAGCACCGCCTTTACCATCCTGCAAGCCGCAGCCGAAGAAATTCCTAACTTCAGTATGTTTTGCAATCACGTCCTTGTGATTCCCGCCCTCAAAGCACTACTAGATAATCCCGATTTGCAACTTGATGGATTCGTTGGGCCTGGTCATGTCAGCATGGTAATTGGTACTGACCCTTATGAATTTATTTCCCAACAATATAATAAGCCAATTGTTGTTTCAGGATTTGAACCTTTAGATATTCTGCAATCAATTTGGATGCTGTTGCAACAGCTAATAGAAAATCGTTGCGAAGTTGAAAATCAATATAATCGAATTGTCCAAAAAGCTGGGAATAAAGTAGCACTAGAAGCCATCAATAAAGTATTTGCTGTGCGAGAGAGTTTCGATTGGCGCGGCTTGGGCGATATTCCCTATTCCGGATTAAAAATTCAACCTGAATACGCTCAATTTGATGCCGAACTTAAATTTACCATTCCTAATCTCAAAGTAGCCGACCATAAAGCTTGTAAATGTGGAGAAATTCTCAAAGGAGTATTAAAACCTTGGGAATGCAAAGTATTCGGGACAGCTTGCACACCCCAAACACCCATTGGTACTTGCATGGTATCTTCTGAAGGTGCTTGTGCAGCATATTACAAATATGGACGACTCTCTACTATGGCTAAAAAAATAATAGCTGAAAAACCAAAAGTAACCATCACACAAGAACCTCTACCCGCCTGTGGTTTCTCTTTAGACTAGGAGTTTATATTCTACAACTACACCATTAGAGGATAACTTCCATGCCATTTATTACAGTTCAAATTGCCAAAGGACACTCCATCGAAAAAAAGCGCCAACTAGTTCAAGCCATCACCGATGCCCTTGTCGCCACCTTGAATTCTAAGCCAGAATGGATAACTATTCACATCGACGAATTTGAACGTGAAAATTGGGCAGTTGGAGGTCAATTACATTCTGACAAACATAGTGGTAGACACGAAGAAAAAGGTAGATAAAACTCCCCAATTCTCGTCTCATTCCTCTCTGCGCCTCTGCGTGATACTCCTTAAAAAATCCACCTTAAATAAATGCACTTTACCTCGAATAACCAAAGAAAAAACCCTCATTTCCGTCGTCGCCATAAAATCCAAGACACTCATATAACTCTCGCACACGGTAGCGGTGGTAAAGCCATGCGCGATTTAATTGACGATATCTTTGTTCATACTTTTGATAACCCAATTCTCTCCCAATTAGAAGACCAAGCAACCTTCAACTTAGCCCCTCTTTTACAAGAAGGAGACAGACTCGCTTTTACCACAGATTCCTATGTTGTAGATCCTTTATTTTTTCCCGGTAGTGATATCGGAGAATTAGCCATCAACGGCACAGTTAATGATTTAGTCGTCAGTGGTGCTAAACCCTTATATCTAACTTGTAGCGTTATTTTAGAAGAAGGATTACCAGTAGAAACTTTGCGACGTGTCGTAGCCAGCATGAAAGCAGCCGCAACAAAAGCTCGTATTCAAATTGTCACTGGTGACACAAAAGTTGTACATCGCGGTGCTGCCGATAAACTGTTTATTAATACTGCTGGTATTGGTATCATTCCACGAGGAGTTAACATTTCTGCCCAGAATATTCAACCTGGGGATGCTGTAATTATTAATGGTGAATTAGGCAATCATGGGGCAGCAATTTTAATTGCCCGTGGAGAATTAGCTTTAGAAACTAATATTGAAAGTGACTGTCAGCCGTTACATGATTTAGTAGCAAGTATCCTCAATATCTGTCCCCAAGTTCATGCAATGCGAGATGTGACACGCGGAGGCTTGGCAACAGTTTTAAATGAATTTGCTCTCACTTCTGATGTGGGAATTCGCCTCTACGAAGAATCTATTCCAGTGCGTGAAGAAGTGAAAGGCTTTTGCGAAATTTTGGGCTTAGACCCATTGTATTTAGCTAATGAAGGTAAGTTAGTTGTAGTTGCAAAAAAAGAACATGCTGAATCTATTTTATCAGCCATGAAATCAGACCCAGCAGGAAAAGATGCTTGTATTATTGGTGAAGTTATTACCTCACCTCCAGGTATTGTATTGTTAAAAACAATTTTTGGTGCTGAACGTATTGTTGATATGTTAGTAGGCGACCAATTACCAAGAATTTGTTAATATTTAAGATATTTTTATATGCATGAATTAGGAATTACCCAAAATATTGTCGCAATTGTAGTTGAACACGCCAAAGGTGCAAAAGTACAACGAGTTGTATTAGAAATTGGCAAACTTTCAGCTATTATGCCCGACGCTATCCGATTTTGTTTTGATATTTGCACTCAAGGTACAGTTTTACAAGGGGCGACATTAGAAATTTTAGAAATTCCTGGTTTAGCGCGATGTCAGCAATGCAATGCAGAAATTTATTTAGATAAACCATTTGGTATCTGTAACTGCGGTAGCGTCAAATTAGATTTAATATCTGGTGAAGAACTCAAAATTAAAGAAATCGAAATAGAGGAATTATGTGTGTAACCTGCGGTTGTTCTGATGATGGCGAAACCAAAATTACAAATTTGGAAGTGAGTGAAGCTGAACACAATCACCATCACCATACTCATACTTTAGCTGATGGCACCGTGATTACCCACTCCCACAGTCACGATACCCACACCGAAGCATCTCAAGTTCATGCTAAAATACATGGCACAACTATATCATTAGAACAGGATATATTAGCCAAAAATAATTTAATAGCAGCCCAAAATCGGGGATGGTTTAAAGGTCGAAATATTCTCGCTTTAAATTTAATGAGTTCTCCTGGCGCTGGGAAAACAACTCTTTTAACTCGCACTATCAATGATTTAAAGCATCAATTATCTATTAGTGTAATTGAAGGTGACCAAGAAACTACTAACGATGCTAAAAAAATTCAAGAAACAGGTTGTAAAGTCATCCAAATTAACACCGGAACAGGCTGTCATTTAGATGCATCAATGATAGACAGGGGTTTACAACAACTAAATCCACCCTTGAATTCAGTTGTAATGATTGAAAATGTGGGAAATTTGGTTTGTCCAGCTTTATTTGATTTAGGAGAACTTTTTAAAGTAGTAATCCTCTCTGTCACGGAAGGTGAAGATAAGCCGATAAAATATCCCCACATGTTCCGCGCTAGTGACATCATGATTTTGACGAAAATTGATTTGCTACCTTACGTGCAATTTGATGTGCAAAAGTGCATAGAATATGCTAAGCAAGTTAATCCGCAAATTCAGATTTTTCAAGTTTCTACAACTACTGGTATAGGGTTAGATAATTGGTATAAATGGGTAACTGAAAAGATAAAAAATGTGTCAACGGTAATTACTGCGTGAATGCTACGCCTGAACATTTTTGGTGGAACTACAAAATGAACCACCAGCTTTTTTAACTAGCAAATTAATCACAAATTCGCTGTAATTCTTCAACTGTATTTAGCGTTTTAATCGCCTGCTGAATTACTTTTAATCGCTGTAAATCTGTGATTTGGTAAATGATTGGCATTAAATCTAAGCCAGGAGTCCCAAATTTAATTTCCAGTGCTAATTCAATACCTGAATATAATTCCTCTCGTCGTCCGCGTGCTTCTCCACGTGCTTCTCCACGTGCTTCTCCTCGCGCTTCTCCTTCGCGTAAAATTTCTTGATACCAAGGCGACTCACGCAACACAGTCATATCCCACCTCATGATTTCTTGGACTAGGGCACTCTCTATTACAAACGTAGCAAAAAACGCCAAAACTGTTTCAAGTTGATTTAATTGTTCATCCGCACGGAGAACTTGCAAGGCTTCTCGAATTATAACTTCATTTTCGCCACCTTTGAGGATGGGTACAAAGGGAATTAAGGATGGTAATGGTGTATCAAATACAGTATTTACATCAACTTCCCACAGGTTAATTACGCGGTAATCTTGAGTTGCTTTTAAGCCTGCGACATTTGATGTATATGTTGTCGGTATTTCTGTGTTAGTTCCTTTGAGAATGTTAATTAATACTGGATAGGCAGGTAAATTATATTTTTCTTCAGCCAGTGCTGTATAAGCACGCATTCGTCGTGGCATTTCGGGTTTATAGCGCAGTTGTAATTCATTGATAACGAGAAATTTTCCGTACTCTGGATTCTCAACGCGGATGAGTACATCACTTTGTCTGCTCAGCCATTGAAATTCTGAGTTGAGAATTTCACCTACAATAACATCGGGAATTTGTGTTACCCATTTTACCCAATTATCTGGCGCAAGACTGATTAGGCGTTTAGTACTGATATCAGCAGGTTTAGACATAAGCAGATATAAATAAAGTAGACACACAGAGAAATTTTATAACTTGCAAAAGCAAAAATTATCAAAGTAAATAATTCTTCTTAAATGACAAAATCCTGCACTCTAAGAGTACAGGATGTGAGAAAATATGATATTTAGCGAACTCAAAGCCAATCTCGATAAGCCGAGATTTCATGGACACCAATTTCAAATGGCGTTCCTTTGCCAAATGGTGGATAAACGCGAATTTTGGCGTTAGTAGAAAACCGCTCTAACCGATTACCTAGCTGGGGAATATTGCTGACAATATGCCAGTAAGATACTATGTCAGGGCAGTCAATAATTAATGTGAGAATGTCGGCATTTGTTGTCAGATACCACTGACAATTAGATAACAGCACTCGCGTAATGCGATCGCAAGCTTGATAAAAGCATCTGCCAGTGGACTGTTCTAACTCCATCTGCAACATCCCATCCTCTCTTGTTACCTCAGGTGGAGGTAAATCATCGGGAGGCAGCAGGTATAATTTAGACGACATAATTTCGCACCTCTTGGTTGTAGCGCGTCAAACTCTCCAGGTTTTTTTGTACATCTAAAGATGAGGGTTTGAGTGCTAGCGTACCTAAATTTAATTCGTCCTGAAATTTTTTGATTTTGTCTCGACAAGTCTCCACATCACCGATAATTGAGTTCTCAATCAAATAGTCTTCATCGAAACAAATGTTTGTGCGATCGAATGGTTTTTGGTTGGGATTCGCACTCTTCTGCAATACTTGGGCCGAATTAGCTTTCATTTTCTGGCTAAATTGGCGAATAAAAGGTAACGCTTCACTCACTGCCTCATGATCTGTTTTGCCAACATAAAAGAAGCGTGCCAGCACTAAGTTTTCGGCACCACTAGCATTTAATGCTTGATATTTGGCAATGGTATTCTTCAATCTCGGTAGAGAAAACGGTGGGCCACCCATCAAACTAAAGGAATGTTTGGCGGCAAACTCAATACCATCATCACCACCAGTGGCAACATACACGGGAATTTTTGGCTGCAATGGTTTGGGGTAAATTGTCAGGCGATCGCATTGATAATATTGCCCATTAAATGATACGTTAGTTTCATATAAAAGCTTCTCAATCAATGCCATCGCCTCTAGCATTTTGGGACGCGATTCACTCGTTGATGTCGCAAAATGCTTGTTTTGTTGAGGGAAAGGCCCTCCTTTGGCAACTCCAAATAATAATCGTCCATTGCACAAGTTATCCAAAGTGGCGATGTCCTCTGCTACCCTAATCGGGTTATGAAATGGCAGTAACACCGCCGCCGTGCCTAATTTGATAGTTGAAGTCAATCCCGCCAAGTGTGCCATTAACACTAACATAGATGGGCTAAGATTGGATTCACTAAAATGATGCTCACTCACCCAAGCCTCCTCAAAACCTAAGCTTTCTGCCTGTTTGATCAGGGTTACTTGCTCAAAAATGGCACGACGAGCATCTTGGTGATGATTTTCGTAATTGCAGAAAATTCCAGTTTTCATTACTTGCGTTGATACTTTTTACCCACCGTCTGTGCTGGCTATTTTAGTAGTCCATCGCCAAAGTTTTGATAGGTTTGTAGTCAGCACTTTCGTGCTTGAATATTTGAAGACTAAAGTCCTCACTACAAACATTTACTCCTCTTAGGTAGCAACCCACTGCAACTCCAACCATAGGCGTGGATTGTTCTGTTTGAGCTTCGACATTGGATCGCGCAATAATCGCTTGGCATTTATGCAGACTACCTGCATTAGACCCATGTTGTCTGCTACTTCTCGAAGTATTTCTTTTTGGGCTTGCACACAGGAAATCATTTCATCGGAGCAATAAATTCCTATATATTGCAAGCGTCTAGCAGGTCGTCCCCAAAAACAGGTGATGACTTTTATATGACACCCGTCCAGTAATTCCCCAACTTGTGGATAGTAGTGGTTGACGACTCTTGTGAATTCTTTAGCTAAGATGTCTTCAGCAATCATTTCAACTGATATTTCTGTAGCGTTCATCACTCTATTTAATATAACATAATTTTGTCAGTTAAATATAACAATTTACTTTATTTAACTGAAATAAAATATTAAAAGAGAATTCAGAACTCAGAATTCAGAACTCAGAACTCAGAACTCAGAATGGGCTACGCCCCGCTGCGCTAACAGAATTAAGCAATATTTAGGGTACGTTGTCGCGCCGATACAAGCACCTTGAATTGTTGATGCTGCGTTATGCACTAGGCTAATGCACCATACATTTTCTTACTCCTGAATTTTAAATTTAATTGCATTTTATACAAAAAAAGGTATACCTGATTTGGTACACCTCTAATTCATTCTGATTCCTGAATTCTGAATTCTGAATTCTGATTTTTAATTTTTAATTCTTATTATCGAGCATTGCGTTCACAAACTAAAACCTCTGCCACAATATCCGGGAGATTTATAAAGTCTGTAAATCCTTCAGAGCCACGAATCGGTGAAATAAATGTATAGTTTGGATCGCACACTCCATTGTCATACACTTGGATAAACCACCGATCTGGAAATCCTTCTACACCTAGTTCTACAATGTACCAACTCTCGCCAATGAGACGAGAGTTAAAGATTGTAAACCACTCTCTATTTTCTTCTGAAATGTTCCAATCTGCCATGAGTAGCTCTAAAGCTATTTGTCCGGCATCTGTTGAAGTCAATAGCATTTTTACTCCTTATTAGCAACTTCCGAGTTGGAAACTTCAGGAACTTCAGGATATAAACCCAGTTGTTTAGCTAACTCACGCGCTACAAAAAATAAAAATTTTGCACCATCTTGATTGCCTTCATGGGCGAACATAGTTGCCACTTGTAACATTGTTTCTACTAAGCCAGAATCAACTAATTCTGGCTGACTTTCTAAAATTTCTGGTTCCTGACCATTAGGGCATTTCAGTAGCTCATCAATCAGGTTAAAATACAAGTGTTGGCGTTGTTCTGTCATGGTGATTTTTTTGATTTGAATGAACAATTTTGTAGCGTAAATAGAGAGTTGAAAATCTCTCAATAACTCTAATAATGTCTGATTGCTTACTGCTCAATACTTTGTTGCCACAACCTTTCCAACATTTCAACTTGTTCTCTTAAAACAGCAGCACGATAAACAAGATATCTGTCGTAAAAGATAATACCTAACCCAACACAAATCGGGGTTAACAAGAAGAACCATTGTAGAATAGTGCCAAATTTATATTGCTCAGCAAGATTCAGCATTTGATTAACTACATTCTGCTCAGAGATTTGGATGTTAGTCTGAGATAATGGTGTATTTTCTGTCTGGGGAGTCACCGCGATCGCCGCATCAGTTTTGTTAACTTCGCAGGCTAAATTCTGTGATTCTAATAACTCAAGATGTCGCTCCCAAATTATGCCAAATACTACTAGCCCTGGAGAAAGCACTGCTAAGGTAACGACGCAAACTGTAAGAACATTTAAAAATTTGGCTTTCATCTTGGCTCTCCCTTGCTAGGTAGTATGCACCCAGTAAGAAAATATCTTTTGCTGTTTACCTAAAGTAGCTATCTATATATTTCTACTTCTCAAACAGTTCTGATGCTAAAATATGTGTAGAAGGTAATTTTAAAATCGTTAGTTGTCAGCTATTTCTCTAATTACTACTGACTCCTAACTACTGATAAACTACCAAACCTTTCACAAAAAATAGGAATCTTCAGCCAGAAAGAACGCCCTCATATCCTGGAATGTGATTTCATCCTACTCTCAAAAGAGAGATTAAGAAGTCCCCCCTAGTTCACTAAGCTTTCGCTTAGGAATGTTGGGGGGTAGAGGGGAATCTCTGCGTAAATCCTATACGATTTATATCAGTCGCCTCTCCACAAAACAGTTTACCCCAGCCCCATTAAGATTATTAAATTCATTACAATAGTACTCAAAGCCTGTAATTATTGCCTGATAAGTATTTCAAAAATTCATTGGGGTATGGGTGCTAGTATTTTTCAGGCAGGGTTCTAGTGTTTTCGAGGTGGGGTTCTGGTGTGTGGAGTACTCAACCTCAAAGCAATGTAGGCAAGGATTAAAGACTGTTTATTGGAAAAATTTGTTCTGAAAAAATCTGTACTCAAAACCAAATATCAATGTCTTTTGACAAGGATAGACTGAATAACTAGAAAAAACAATTAAATTTTATTTGATAACTCATATTTCCATAACAAATTGAATTATAGCGATTAATATCTTGATTGTTATTTGAAAAGTTCTTCTTAAACTTATATATTTTGTCGATGAGTTAAAATACATAGTACATACACTCATCTGCACTCCAGATAAGAATTCACTACTAATGAAGAGACAGTGCAGTATTTTTGATTCCACAAACGAGCAACTGACATTGAAAATTCAGAATTTATCAGAGGATGTTTGAAAAGTCATGATTGATGTATCAAATATTTTTTACCCCACCCTAACCCTCCCCTTGTAAAGGGGAGGGAACCGGATTTTTTTGTTTCCCCCAATATATCGAGGGGATTAAGGGGGGTAATAATTCGATTAAAATCACAACATACCACTTTTCAAACAACCTCTCAGGAATTTCCTACGATTGGCATATTGATTCATCAAGTTTTATGCTGATTATGTAACTGTTCTGATTTCTGAATTCTGACTTTTAAATTCCGATCGCTCAACTACAAAATCAATACACAAAAGCTTATTGTTATAAATAGATACTCTGCACTAAGTTTTAGAATTTTAGGAGTTAAATAATGCGGATTGCTAAAGACGTAACAGAACTTATTGGACGAACTCCTTTAGTTGAACTGAACAAAATTCCTCAAGCTGAAGGAGTAGTAGCAAGAATAGTTGTCAAACTCGAAGGTATGAACCCGGCGGCTTCAGTCAAAGACCGCATTGGCTTAAGTATGGTACTCTCGGCAGAAGCAGAGGGTTTAATTGAGCCAGGAAAAACCATTTTAGTAGAGCCTACCTCAGGTAATACAGGAATTGCTCTGGCAATGGTGGCAGCGGCGCGGGGCTACAAATTAATTTTGACAATGCCGGAAACCATGAGCCATGAACGACGGGCTATGCTCAGAGCTTATGGTGCATCTTTAGAGTTGACACCGGGGGCTGAGGGGATGCGGGGAGCAATTCGCAAAGCCGAAGAAATTGTAGCTAATACTCCCAATGCTTTGATGCTGCAACAATTCCGCAACCCCGCCAATCCCAAAATTCACCGCGAAACCACCGCCGAAGAAATTTGGGCTGATACAGACGGAGAAGTGGATATCGTCATTGCGGGAGTAGGTACTGGTGGGACAATTACTGGGATTGCAGAGGTAATTAAAAGCCGCAAACCGAGTTTTCACGCGATCGCAGTTGAACCCAGCAACAGCCCAGTTCTCTCAGGCGGTGAAGCCGGGCCCCATAGAATTCAAGGCATTGGCGCCGGATTTGTCCCAGATGTTCTCCGCTTAGAATTAATTGATGAAGTAATTAGAGTCAGCGATGAACAAGCGATCGCATTTGGACGACGCTTAGCAAAAGAAGAAGGTTTATTATCTGGAATATCCTCCGGTGCAGCCTTATGCGCCGCCATTCAAGTAGGTAAACGTCCAGAAAATGCCGGACGTTTAATCGTGATGATTCAGCCTTCCTTCGGCGAACGCTACCTCAGCACACCCATGTTTCAAGATTTATCCTTAGAAACTGCCGGCGTCCGTTAAAAACAATAGAGGGTAGGGGCACAGCAATGCTGTGCCCTCATATTTTTAGATAACTAATGGCTAGAGCTGCCTTGCTTTTGGTGTTCTTCACCATGATGCTTACAGCCACCTTGCTGATGATGATGATGATTGCGATCGCCACTGTGGGAGCAGCCTTGCAAATCCTGACTCATCAGATTTTCGCTCATTTCTCGGAAGGATTCATCCACAGGCTTCAAGCCAATCCAAGCATCAATCTTTTCCACATCAAATCCTACCTCACGATGATCGCCTACTTCTAACAAAGGACGGCGAATCAACAGCGGATCTTGCAACATCTGCACCAAAGCAGTTTGGGCATCAATTTTTTCGGGAACTATCTCACCAGATTTTACTCGTGGGGCGGAACGATTAAACCATTCGGCTACGGGGCGATCGCCAAAAAATGAACGCAACCGTTCAACTGTCCAAGGTTCTGTTAGCAAATTGTACTCTACCACCTCATGACCAGCAGCTGTGAGCAAAACTTTTTGCTTGGTACCACCTTTACAGCCTGGTTTTCCATAAAAAATTACTCTTGCCATGCTACTACCTCTGATACCAATTCGTAATTCGTAATTCGTAATTAAGAACGCAACACATCCTTGGATGAAGACGCGATTCATCGCGTCTCTACAAAGAATTCTGAATTCAGAATTCTCTTTTAAAAATTCTTAGCCTTATGGGTAAGAAAGTCAAACTCAAATCTTTCTTTTGGATCGGTTTCACCGTAAATATTAAAAGTCACAGTTGGTTCATCACCCAGTGCTTCTACACAGTGAATTGCATCGGGGGTAAAGCTAATAATATCTCCTGGAAACAGAGTTATTTCTCCCGTAGATTGAATTTTGTCTTGAGATTCTGAGCTATGAGTGCGTTGCCAAAAAGTATTTCTTTCCTGACCTTTTAACACCGCCACTACTCCCCACGTCCCGTGATTATGAATAGTCGATCGGCTTCCCGGTGCAAATGTTACTGTTTGCACAGTCAGCGGAAAACCCAATTCATCATATAGGAGTAAAACAGAGGTTCCTGTTTTGGGAGAAGGTTCTAAATGCTGACTCCGCACCCAGTAGGAATTGACGAACAAGCGCCTGACGAGCATCCGAATTTCCGGCAAACAACTTGATTCATCTTCCACACTATTGAGAACATCTTCCACCTCAGTTAAAAACCGATAAACGCGGTAATTATCCCTCAATAAATCCCATGCTCTCACAGATTTACAGGCTTGATACTGACCGTCTCCCGTTACCAGCCAATCCCTACCTTTCATAACTTTTAAAATCTCATTTGAGAAGATTGGATGACAATGATCGGCGAAATATTAGGAAGACTGCCTACAGGTGGTGTAGTAGGTATGTAAATGGGAGGAAAGATAGAGTTATTATTACTCGCAGTTCCTAAAAGAGAGTAAGACGAAGTAGATAACCAATTGTTCATGAGTCTTCACCTTGATTGAAAAAGGGGGAGTGGGGAGTGGGGAGTGGGGAGTTAGGAGTTAGGAGTTAGGAGTTAGGAGTTAGGAGTTAAGAATAATTCTCCCTCATCTCCCTCATCTCCCTCATCTCCCCACTCCCTACTCCCTATTCCCCACTCCCCACGCATTAATTAATCGTCTTCTTCTGCCGGACGTGTCAAAATATCTAGGAGAATTCCGGCTCCAAAATCATGCTTTTCGTCTATCTCTTTGACTCTGGCGCTGATTTCTTTTGCTTCGTCTATTGCTCCTAACTTTGCTAGAACCAATCCAGAAGCAGCATAAGCATTCAAGTACAATCGAATTTGTGGGTCTTCTTTGCGATTGACTAATATAGGCTGAAGTTGCTCCCAGTCGTCAGGGAATTTTTCTAGTTCTTTAATTTTATCTAATAATTTGATTGTTGTTTGTAACGCAAGAGAATAATTATTTTTATAGTAGAAAAATCTATATGCTGCTACCAAAACATCTGTATTTTCACCAGTTTTGGCTAAGGCTTGTTGAATATATTTTTCCGATTCTGATGTATTTTCCCAGTTTTGTGCTGCTAGAATCAATAAATTTTTGACATCATCAGGAACTTGAAACCATGAAAATTTGTTTGTATTGACTTGCATATTGGGGACTGGGGACTGGGGACTGGGGACTGGGGATTGGGGACTGGGGATTGGGGAGATGAGGGGGATGAGGGAGATGAGCAGAATAATTCTTAACTCCTAACTCCTAACTCCTAACTCCCCACTCCCTACTCCCCACTCACTTTTAAAACAGAGTAAGAATGTACACCAAAGTGAAAAGAACAATCCAAATAATGTCTACGAAGTGCCAGTAAATTTCTGCCATTTCGATGAAGGTGTGATTTGTTGCAGAATATTGACCGGGACGGCGCGATCGCCACAACACAGCTAATATGAATAACAGTCCTATAAACACGTGTAAACCGTGGAATCCTGTCATCAAATAAAAGCAGTTGGCGAAGACATTGGTAGTCAGACCATATCCTAAAGTTGCGTACTCATAAGCCTGACCAATCAAGAAAATTGCTCCCATGATAGCGGTAATTGTGTACCACAGTTGCATTCCCTTGACATTATTCTTTTTAATCGCCGTATCACCGAAGTGAATCACGAAACTGCTAGACACCAGAATAATGGTGTTAATCGTCGGCAACAATAACTCTACTTCTGTTCCTTCGGGAGGCCAAACAGCTGTAGTGCCGCGGAAAAACAAATAGGTGGCAAAAAATCCGCCGAACATCAGGGATTCAGAGACGAGGAATGTTAACAGTCCCCAAACTCTTAAATCTGGATGTTCTTCGTGATGTCCTGCACTTTTATGTTCTGTTGTAGCTATAGTCATAGATTTTTTGACAATATTACCCGTTGCGTCTTTTGTGGAAAAGGGACTGGGGATTGGGGACTGGGGATTAGGGCGTGTTTTCAAACTGCTCGTTTAGCTTCCTAACTTTTTAGATCCCCCTAAATCCCCCTTAAAAAGGGGGACTTTAAGAGACTCTTTGCCCCCCTTTTTAAGGGGGGTTGGGGGGATCTAAGACTTTGAAAACACGCCCTAGGGATTAGGGACTGGGGACTAATGCAAGGTTGCAATTTAACCCAACTCTTCACTTGTTCACTTAGACCTAAAAATTTTAGGCTGGGCAGGTTGAGTTGAATGAAGTGAAATCCAACCTACAATTCTTGGAGTTCCGAGTACACCTGTAGGGGCACGGCACTGCCGTGCCCCTACACCTTTGCGTCCCCGCGTCAGTAACTAAGCACTAACTTCCGGTGTCCCTGCTGGCTGGACTTCAGTACTATGACCATTGCCGTAGTCATAAGGGCCATGAGTAACAACTGGCAAGACTTCCCAGTTTTCAATGGCGGGTGGTGAGCTAGTTGTCCATTCTAAAGTCAAAGCTTGCCAAGGATTATCACCTGCCTTGGGTCCCTTCAACCAACTTTGAATAATGTTGATAGCGAAGGGAATTACTGATATCCCCAAAACAAATGAACCAAAGGTACAAATTTGATTGAGGTCGATAAATTGGGGGTCATACATTGCAACTCTTCGGGGCATTCCTTTCAAACCCAATTCGTGCATGGGTAGGAAAGTTAAATTCGTGCCGATGAAGGTGAGGAAAAAGTGAATGCGTCCCCAGGTTTCATTCAACATCCGTCCGGTCATTTTGGGGAACCAGTGATAAATACCGGCGTAAATGCCAAACACGGAACCGCCAAACAGAACGTAGTGGAAATGTCCTACCACATAATATGTGTCGTGGACATGAATATCAAAGGGGGCTGTTCCCATTGTGACGCCGCTTAAGCCGCCCATGACGAACATCGATAACAAACCAATGGCGAAAAGCATGGCGCTGGTGAAGCGAATCTTACCACCCCAAAGGGTAGCAACCCAGCCGAAAATTTTGACGCCAGTGGGAACGGCAACAAGTAAGGTGGAGATGGTGAAAAACATCCGCATCCAACCGGGTGTACCGCTGGTAAACATGTGGTGTACCCAGACGAATAAACCGACGACGCAGATGGCTACACTTGAATAAGCGATCGCTTTATAACCAAAAATCGGCTTACGCGCATGTACTGGAATAACCTCCGACATAATGCCGAAGATGGGCAGAATCATTAAATATACTGCCGGGTGAGAATAAAACCAGAACAAGTGTTGATAAATAACAACGTTACCGCCTGCATCTGGTTTAAAGAAGGAGGTGCCAAAGTTGAGGTCAAATAACAGCAGAATTAAACCCGCTGCTAATACAGGTGTGGAGAGAAGCGCCAGAATGGAGGTTGCCAAGATTGCCCAGCAAAATAGGGGTACTTGATCCCATTTCATGCTGGGAACCTTCATCATCAAAATGGTGATCACAAAGTTCAGTGAACCCAAAATTGAAGAAGTTCCCACCAAAACGATCGCCAGTATCCACATAGTTTGAGCGATGGGTGCTGTCACCAAGCTCAAAGGTGGGTAAGCTGTCCAACCTGATTGCGAACCGCCAAATAGGAAACTACCTAAAATCAGCGCACCTGCTGGTGGGTTTAACCAAAAGGCGATCGCATTCAGCTTCGGGAAAGCCATGTCCCTAGCACCAACCATCAAAGGTACCAAAAAGTTACCAAATCCCCCAATGGCACTGGGGACAATCCACAGGAAGATCATAATCGTCCCGTGATTGGTCATGAAAGCGTTATACAGATTGGGGTCAAGTAAATCTGCATCAGGTGTTGCTAATTCGGCACGAATAGCGATCGCCATCAATCCGCCGATGAGATAGAACACAAACGCCGTCACAAGATATTGAATACCAATAACCTTGTGGTCAATGTTAAATGTGAAATAATCCTGCCACTTCCACGCCTGTTGATGAGAGGTGTGGGCGATCTTCTCTTCTGGTGGAGTGTTCGGTGGAAATTCTACCTGTGTCATATTTTTCCCGCTATGCAGAGTTGAGGGTCAAACGTCCAAAGTCCAAAGTAATTACAGCAGAATTCAGGAGTCAGAATTCAAAAGTAATACAGCCTTAACGCCAAGGTTTGAGACTTTTGACTATTGACTGTTGACTCGTGACTAATGACTCTTAACAACTGACTTCAGAGTTACAGCACTAATCCCCATATCATGGATATGAGGGGCGAGAAACTCTGACGTTGATAACTCAACAGGGTTAACTGCAACGACTTGATGCAAGTTTTGCTTTTGAGCAACTTGGTTTTCTGTCAACCAGGTTTGATATTCTTCTGGTGTGTGGACAATTACCTGTGTCCGCATTGAGCCGTGGTAACCACCGCACAATTCAGCACAAACTACAGGATATGCACCTGGTTTCGTGGCGACAAATCGTAGTTCGGTGGGAATTCCGGGAAGCGCATCTTGCTTCAGGCGGAAGTTTGGCACCCAAAATGAGTGAATTACATCGTCTGCTGAAAGGTTGAGTTGCACATCAGCACCGACGGGAACGTGCAATTCCCCAGAGGTAATGCCACTTTCAGGATAGTTAAATATCCAAGCATACTGTATGCCTTTGACATCAACAACTAAGTCAGCTGGTTTGCCTTCGGTTTTAGGAGACGCGCCAATTCCAATTCTTGGGGCAATTGTTGGAGCTGTTGTTGCTTCGGCGGTATCATTTAGAGTAGCTGCAAGAGCGGTTCCACTCATATGATTAACATGAGCTACTGAATGGGGATGACCCGCAGGCTCAAAGCCTCCCATACGGTTAAAAACATCTACACTGTAGATGCCCAAACACACAACAATAACCGTTGGAATTGCTGTCCAAAAAATTTCTAAAGGCAAGTTGCCTTCCACTGGTAAGCCATCGGTGTCATCACCCTGACGCCGACGAAACTTAACCAAAAAAATCACAATTGTTCCTTCTACTACTAAGAACAGAGCGATCGCAATGGTAAACATAACGTTGAAAAAACCGTCTACCAAAGGCGCTTGTTGCGATGCTTGTTCCGGTAGTAGAGTGTGGTTTTGACCAATCCAAATACTAATTGCTGTGACTACTATCCCAGCAACCAGAGTCCATAGTGAAACAGGAACTTGTTGCATACATACTACCTGCTCTGTAAACCGTCTTTTAAGGTACTGGGAATTGGGGATTGGGTACTGGGGACTGGGGACTGGGAAGTGGGTATTGGATATTAGAAAAACTCTTCCTTGTCTCCTCATTCCTTAGTCTCTAATCTCTAATCCCCAGTTCCTAATCCCCAGTCCCTAGTCCCCAGTCCCTCACTTCACTTATTAACTTTCTAACGTGCAGCTATAAAAAATGGGGGAAACTTCCAGATTTTTTTCATATCTTCCCCCCAGAAAATTATCAATTATATTTCAAATCCTATGACAAAGGAAGCTTAAAACAGTGCTGAGTAAAAATTAAAATTAGACCTACTAAGCATCACATTATTTCTAAGTAGTGAGTGCCTCGGCTTAGAGTTAAAGATTCATAAGTACTACTTTTTACTCATTACTTCTTACTCAGCATTCAGCACTCTTTCCAGACAAGCTAGTTGTTCTGGAGGACACTGTTAGTCCTAATATTGATCGGGCTACACTAGCAGCAAGTTTAAATTTGTCAATAACTAACATATTACGATTTACGCATTTGTCTACTATGAACTTTTTAGTAGTTCAAGTAAAGATATATATTCCCCTCTAATTACCTTGCTGGGACGATTTGCCCTTTCTACAAACAGTGCCTCCTTGGACGAACAACAATATTCACTAACCCCAAAAACCTTAATTATTTAATGCAACATGGGTGTAGCAGTTCTTGGGACAAATCCGGGAACAAGCTTCACAACCAATACAGTTTTCTGGATAGCTAACTGCCATCACTTTCCGTTCAATTTCTTCATCATCTTCGTCTTCTACAAATTCCCCTTCTTCGTTGAGCGCTTTCAAACCTAGTACATTGTAGCCGCATACTTTAATACATCTGCCACAGCCGATACATTTGTCTTTGTCAATTTCTTGAGCAAATTTCGGGGTCCAAGTCTTACCACCAAATGTCAAACCTGTTAGTTGTGCCATGAATGAATCCTCGGCAATTTTGCCTTGTAATTTGTTCCTACTTTAATCATTATATTATCCTAATATTTTGCTTTTTTGATATTCAATAATTATTTTTTTGACATCAAAATTCGATGACTTTAAATTAGGATTTGCATTATTTCTTAGTGATATTTTATAGATGAAACTTATTGCTAACAATTATCGTGCATGTAGGGTAGCACAGCTGTGCCACCCTACCCAGGGGTTACTAAAATAATAGATAACTGACTAATCTTTCTAGCAAATAGGACTCAACGTGATGATATTCTTTTTCAAATACTTTGATATTGAGGCGCATAAATATATACAAAAAGTATTTATATATACCAAATACAATGTTTATTAATTACATTCTGATATATGCAATATGTATTTTTAAAAGCAACAATTTCTGATTTAGTTTTTATTTAAAAATCTAGAGAAAAGCTGATAAAGTAAATATTATTGTTTTACCTTAGCTCACTCAATCAAAAGGACTTAGTTGTGAAAGAAGTGTAATTTTTATAGCAGAATCTGATCGGGCATTAAATATTAAAATTATTAATAAATCAGATGAAAGTTAATTCTAATAAAGTTAAATGTTGGCTAAAAATACTTTGAGTAAGGTTTCGCGCTTAAAGATAAAATGTTCATTAAGTACACAATTAAATAAATGTTAAGATTTTTTTCTAAGCTCATTACGAACAACTTAATTATTTAATTCATGAAATGTATATTTAATAAAGAAGTAATATTAGGCTCGGTTTGAAAGCCTTAAATAGCTTTCAATTTGGATGCAAAGTCAAGCATATGGATGTGGGGAGTTAATAAGCTAGTATGCATCCAAGTTACACATTCTCTGGTTAAACCTGTCATTAGTCATTGGTCATTAGTCATTAGTCATTAGTAAATGAAAACGGACAAATGATAAATGACAAATAAAGTAAATATGTGTTTTAGCTGAGGGTGAGAAAAGACTATTCTCGCCAGAAACATAATGTGGTAGCGAGTGATGAATAAACAGGACTCATCCAGGGGAGACCTGAGCCAGACATCTCAACGATTAGAGTGGGAAGAGAGCCATATGCCTTATACAATTCCTAACAACAGTTGCGTTGGATGTGACAATTGCCGTCCCCAATGTCCTACGGGTGCAATCAAAATAGAAGACAATGAATACTGGATTGATCCTTGTCTTTGTAATAATTGTGAAGGCTATTACGCGGAACCGCAATGTGTAATAGCTTGTCCAACTAATTCTCCCATTCCTTGGCAGGCGAAAAAGGGCAGATGTAAAGTTGAACCGAGAGATGCTACCAGTTTAGACTTATTTTCTAATGGAAAGAATAACCCATTTGCTTCAGCGATCGCCATTTGGGAAGCTTGTAACGTACTGGCGCAGCGCACATCCTTACATTGGGAAACCGATGAAGAGGGTTACTTGTCTTATGGCAGACAAATCAACCAAGGTAGAGGAGCGATCGCTTTTCACATCCAAGATCCATTTAAGGTGAACGACAAGGCCAGAGATTTAGCCGCAATTGAGGGACTGGATATTAGAGCCGCTTGCATACATCTAATTTTTGCAGCTTATGCTACAGCTTTAGATCAACCTTGGGAACAAGAATTTGCGATCGATGAACGCCAAATCGAAAAATATTTGGGAATGGAGAAACGCAAAGACTTAAACAAAGCAGCCAAGCTAGCTTTAATGAAAAATCTTGTCCAACAAGCTTGCTCACTAATTATCTCCATCGATTGGCCTCAACAAGGGCGAATTAACGGATTCTCTGTTAAACAAAGCCGTTTATGGCACTTAGTGGACATTCAGCACCACTTTCAAGAAGACGCTCTCGGATGCAAATATCTAATTGGGCTAACTTTTAAAGTCAAAGCCGGTATTTGGTCACAATATTTCTTAAACAAACAAGCATGTAAAGAGCGAACCGCATTCTATCAATATGGCAGTCTCCCCAAAACCCTGCCAACCACAGTCATGAGCATTTGGCAACAACATGAAGGAGCAGTCCGACTCATGTTGTGGTTGTTGTTTAAAACCAAAATGGGCAAAGAACAACGCATCACCATTCCTACTTTGCTGCGTGTTGCTTACGGTGAAGAAAAAGTCGCCCTCGCATCCAGACAACGCGAAGAACGCAAACGTCTGCTGCGAACTTTTGAAAGCGATTTGGAAATTCTCAATCATTATGGAATGAAACCAATTTTCGACCCAGTTACCTACCCACCAGAAATTCAACCTTTGTGGGCGAAGTTAATGGATATTCCCGAAGATCCAGATGAAGCCTTGGAATTTTGGACTAATGACGGCGGTGCCGAAACTCGCCTCACAGATACAGGCCCTCGTGGTAAGTGGAATCTGCTAATGAATGCCCGAATTTTGGCTTTTGAACTACCACCAGAATGGGAACAACAAATCTCAGAATCACAGAAAAAGCAGCGGCGAGTTGTTAAGAATAAAAGAAAGTCCGCAGCCACAGACGATTTGCTGGGCGAACAGATTTTGGAAGCGCGAAAAAATTTAAATCTCTCCCAGAGAGAATTAGCAAAGCTAGCAGGTAAAAGCCAAAGCTGGATTCGAGATATCGAAAATGGTCGTCTAAAAGTCAAATTAGAAGACCAAGCATTGTTACGAAAAGTCTTAAATATGGCTGAATAAAAATTCAGGAGTCAGAATTCAGAATTCAGAATAAATTAGGGACTTCCAGAAAATAAATTATCCCAAATTATTTGTACATTTGTAGGGGAGCGCAGCTGTGCGCCCCTACTATGGAATATTTTTTTCCTTGGAAGTCCCTTATGTATGACTTGACGATACCGCAGCGTTAAGGTTAGAGAGGAATGAGCGTCACTTTCTAAGAGAGTGACGGGTCTAAATCCCCGACTTCAAGCATTGCTAAATTCAGAATTCTGAATTCTGACTCCTGAATTCTAACTCCTGTTTATGTACTATAAGTCATTACCTTAGTAGAAGTAAGCCAGACACTAGATAGAGCATATTTAGTAATCACTGACTCTTGTGCAGCATTGCATGAACTCTTAAGTTTTTGAGTCTTGGTTACATCTTTCACAAGTTTAGCTTGGTAAGTGTAGAGAGAACCAGAACTTTTTTCAAAACTTAGCTCAGCTAAAATAGTATTATTGTCTAAACTTTGCTCTAATATTTTGCCTGCAATTTTGTAATTAAACCAATCCCATCCTTCGCTGAGGATTAATTCTCTTTCCAAAATCTGAAGTGCAGCAGGCAAAATTCCCGAACCTCGATAGACTTGATGCAAGCATTGAATATTGCCAGTACGAGTCAAAATTGATCTGAATGAATCTTGATCGAGAACACCGTAGTATCTTCCTTCTGGCAAGTCTATAACTGTTGGCGCAAACCGATGTCCACCAAAGTGTGATGATTTCCAAATCCGCACATTGTCTAAGTCCAAATCAGAAATAGTTGCTGTAGCATGAAAATAAAAGGGATTTCCGTATCTGGCACAGCACTTATCATAGCTACCGTGGGTACACACTAAAATATCTCTAGTTTCACTAGTTTCAACCTCAGAATTAGAACCGATACCCCATAACCATTTTTGGACAACTGCTGCTACCTGGTCAATATTTGATAGTATAAACTCTTGCTTATCATATCCATTACTCAAACCCTCTTTTTTTTGATAAATCAAAAGCGTAGTCTGGTTAACTTTGTGTGATAAGTCATTAGCAATTAAGAGGAATCTAATCGGTAGTTTAGCACGCTTCACTTCCTCTACTAAAATCCTCAAATTCTCCGGCACCCATTTAGAATTAAACGCTTCTGATGTCCAAGGCGGAGGACACTCAATTAAAATATAAGTTTGGTAATTGGTGGCGCTACCAATAATATCCTCTCCTGCTTGCCGCGAATAATCAGAACAAAAAAAGGTATTCATCTAACTATACTCATTAGTGTATTTTATGGACAAAATGTGTTGCTAACTACAGTTGTGTTCTTCGTTACAATATCCTTGATTCAAGGGAATAAAAAAGAACAATATGCATTTCCCAGTTAAAACTAGGTAGGCACTTTATAACATCATTATTGATTAACCTCTTGACAGTTAATCAATTCTCCACAATACAGATAAACAGTGTCAAGACATATTTTTCCGTACCAACACCATTAATTTTGTATTTAGTTTTATTGTTATTTGGTATCTCATAAATTTTCCCTTGCTGAAACTCGGCTTTTGTAAACTTAATTTTTTTACCAAAATCAAATATTTTAATGTATCTATCCATGTGTATATATTGCGAATAATTCTCAATATAGGGATAAAAATAAAAGTACTTGGGTTTGGCGTAGGCAGCCGACTTGTGGCGATACCTTCTCTACGAGACGCTACGCGTAGCTTGCTTCTCTGGAGGAGTACGGTAGGCTTTGCCAATGCAACCTCTCACCCACCCTTTCTATTTCAAAGCGGGCAAAATGCTCACCCCACACAAATCATCCCTAGATTCACCAATGCCAAATAGTTAATTCAGCGGTAAATGCTTTAGTACCCTGTAATTCATGCCTGATATGTTAATAATCAAGACTAGTGACTGATTATTTACCAGCATCACTAATATCAACATTAACAAATTTAGTATTTACCCTGTTACCTAATCTAACTTCCTGAAAATCTTGTCAGGATTTGATTTTAGGCGTGTGCCTTGACTTTACCAGCAAGTCAATAATAAATGCAAGTACTTGATAATCTTTATATTTTCTTTACAGTTTTTTGTCTCCAAGAGGTTGGTTAAATTAAGGTAAATGGGCATTTCATAGTAGAGAGGTGTTACTAGAGCAAGGATTCATACTTTTAAAATAAAAGATAATTTTTCTTAATAGTGTCAACTGCGCTCAGGGTGTATAGCTGTGCAAAGCGTAACTAATGACCAATGATTCCTTGATGAACACTGTCTGTGTTGGTTAAAGATTAAGCATTCACGCCAAGCTGCATCCCAAAAGTGGGCGCAGTCAATCTAAAAGACGCTCTCGCAGGACTTACGCAAGATGTGAACGAAAACCTTATTCTTGCGTAGGGGTAATTCATGAATTACCTCTACTTTCGTTATCTTCTGCGTAAGTCCTGTCTCGGACTCGCTAACGCCTCCGTCTTTAGGCGTGAAGTTCCTGAAGTTTACAGATACTTAGTTTTGTCTTAATATCAATAGCAACTGTATAAAAACCTGATTTAGCGTTGACATTGGCTAATTGTTCCACACAGCAGTAATTTAGTTGGTCTATCAATTTTGGATTTTAAATTTTGGATTTTGGATTGAAACAGACCACTCTGGATACACGCTTGATGATTTTCAATTTGGCAGAACTTACACAAGATGTGACTGAAAACCTTATTCTTGCGTAGCGTTAATTCATAAATTACCGCTACTTTCGTTATCTTTTGCGTAAGTCCTGTTTGGGATGAAAGGATTTGCTTTGCCCTAACATGGCGGGGCATGTAGCTTGCTTCTGTGCAGCAGTCCCGAAATAATCTAAAATCTAAAATCTAAAATCGGCACAGCTTGAATTGCTGCTCCACAAATATCTCCTTCTATTGTCCTTTGAGAATTTTCTCTATGGAGATAGATATACTCGGTTTTAGGTAACGTTAATGAAACAACCAAGCAAACGCAGACGGGGTGTAATCCTTACCTTAAAAGGCTGGGATAAATTTCAAGCTGCCAAAATTCAAGTCGAATTTGATGAAAATGGTAGAGATAGCTTTTCTTTAGAAGAACTGAACTATCGCACTCATTTAGCTCTACACACCATATCTAGAATTTTGGCACGGTTGGAACCTGTAGATAAAAGTTCCTTGCAGTTTGCCTTCGCTGCCTTTAATTTGGAGTTATCTCAAAGCGATTATACCCGCCCTACCTCGACCTTAAAGGAACTAGAAACTCGACAAGCAAACCCACAGTATGACTGGCAAGAAGCACCGGATGTATCTGTGTTTTTTGGTCGCAGTGAAGAATTATTGCAGCTACGACAATGGATATTAGAAGAACAGTGTCGTTTAGTAGGACTGCTGGGAATTGGTGGTATTGGCAAAAGCACTTTAGCAGTCAAGTTGGGGCTGCAAGTTCAAGCCGAATTTGAGGTAGTGGTGTGGCGAAGCCTACTAAATGCACCGCCAGTAGAGGAGCAATTAACAAACATCCTGCAATTTTTGCTGTGGGCGTTGCCAAAGGAGATGGTAATCCCTGAAAGCTTTGATGGAAAACTATCGAAGCTGATAGAATGTTTGCAATCAAACCGTTGTCTGCTGATTTTAGACAATGTTGAGACAATTCTCTCTGGTGGTCAAGCAGGCCAATGTCGTCCTGGCTATGAGGAATATGGTCAATTCCTCAAGCGCGTTGGCGAAGTACCTCATAAAAGTTGCGTTCTGTTCACTTCTAGAGAAAAACCCAAACAAATGATACCGTTAGAAGGAGACAGAACAGGAGTAAAATCTCTGCCATTAAAGGGGTTAAATCCTACCGAGGGACAACAGTTATTCCAGCAAAAAGGGCAATTCACGGGTACAGAACGAGAATGGCAAGTACTAATCGAGCATTACGGGGGAAATCCCTTAGCGCTCAAGATGGTAGCAGGCGGAACCCAAGAGCTTTTTAATGGTAGAATTGCCCCTGTTTTAGAGTATGTGGAACAGGGGATACTAATTTTTGAGGACATTGGCGACTTGTTAGAACGCCAATTCCAGCATTTATCAGCAGTAGAAGAAGAAGTAATGTATTGGCTGGCAATTAATCGAGAACCAGTATCCCTTACCCAGTTAGCTGCTGATATAGTGACATATTCTTTCAAGCGTCTCGTACCTTCAGCAATTAAATCCCTGTTGCAAAGGTCATTAATTGAATTCTGATTATCGCCAGTTCTTTGAACAGCTCGACTTGCTGCCGCAATAACCGCGTTGAGAATATCACCACCAGATAGTGCATTAGACTCGTCTGCAAGCCATTCTGAATTCACATCTTCCGCTAGTGGAACTTCTTTTGGCAATAAGTAGTTCCAGAGTTTGACTCGGCATTCATGATCGGGTAATTCAAACTCTATATGTGCTAGAATCCGTCGAAGAAATGCCTCATCATAGTTTTTGGCAAGATTGGAGGCAAAAATTACTACACCATCAAACTTATCTAACTGAAGCAGCATAACTGAACGGCTAACATTTACCCCGTGATCTGCACTCTGAGTAATGTTTGTCAGCCGTTTTCCCAAAATAGAATCAGCCTCATCGAAGAATAGAGCGGAATCAGTTTCTTTAGCTTTCTTAAAGGCAGCAGTAATGTTTTTGGGAGTTTCACCCACATATTTAGACTCAATCTCTGCGTAGTTTACCTTGATGATTTTTTTCTTAAGATGATGGGCGATCGCTTCAGCACAAAAAGTTTTGCCCGTTCCTGGAGAACCAAAAAAATTGATAGCAGTACGGGCTCCGCGTGGGTCAACACTTTTCAGATTCCATTTGTGATATAGGTCATCATGAAACCGAATTCCATTTAATGCTGCTTCTAGTCGTTCCCTAACACTTGAAGGGAGAATCAGATCATTAAAACATCTGTTAGGCTCTTCTGGAACAAATATTTCCATTCTGCTGATTTCAGTTTCTGTTGAACTGAAAACTTCATTAGCCTGACTAGGAAGTGTTTCCTGGTTTTTATTAAGTTTTTCCTTTTGTAATGTTTGCTTTTCCCATCCAGTTGGCATAGTTTACCTCATTGAATCAAAGGCATAATATTTTTTTCGGCGTGTTTTCTTTTTTGAAGTTGTTTGAGTACGTCTGGATCGTCGATTTCATTCATGGTGTACTGTTGCTCAGATACTATCACTTCACTTTTCGTCTTAGTCTTCACAAAAATTCGGCAACGCACAAATCCGATCAAGTTATCGAGCTTTATCCAGGCATCCATAAGAACGCTTTTTTCCAAACCTTTTTGGCGCAGCCATGCTGCCACTTTCTCCCTAATATCATTCCAGAAAAGACTAATACCGATTCCTAAAAGAGCGCCTATTGCTGTAACTGCTGCAATCACTAACCAGTCCATATAGCTTCTTTTAGCTCGTTAATGAGGTATCTCACAACAATTGCCATGGACGAATAACTGTGTTATTGCCAGTTCGCAAGAATTCGGATCTGATTGGTTCTGGAAGTCGATCCCAATCCCTATTGGTAGCTACTGAAAAAGATGTGCCATTCTTATAGTCTAAATTCAGCCTGATGTCCACATCACTAATTGAAGATGTTCGTGTAAAAGTCAATTGAGCAGAATCAACTATATTACGAATTTTTTCTGTGATTTCGTCATCTGACTTACTCTGAAGAGCTTGTAAAACAACTCCTGTAGACTGATGCAACTTTTCAGCTAAAGCTATGGCTAATCTTTGCTCAAACCACTTGTCGATTTCGCTTTTACTTTTTTCCTCATGATTCTTGACTAGAAAATAGATTCCTGCTGTAACACCTACAATAAAACCAGCAACTAAAAGCCACGCAATTCTGCTCGAATTCATTTTCTGTTTATTTCTTAATCTTTACAGTTAGCTTTCTGAAATTTAATTTTAGAAAAACTTTACAATTTTATGCTGTCATCTCCATAACTTCTTTATCGCGCGTCTCAGTGACATTGAATTCCGCTTTATTTTGTTTGTGACGTAACCAAGCTTCGCGTACTTCCGGGGGCAGTTCATCTGGGCTTACAACCTCTTCTGTTACTACTTTTACTGGAGCAACCTCACCTGATTCGAGACGCTTAACCACCCAGGATGTTACTCGTTTCGTCCATTTACTAGATGACTCTCTTTCTAGTTCAATAGTTTGCTTGAGCAAATACTTCCGTAGCTCAGACCACGCTTCCTTCACTGCTAAACGAATAGGAGTAGCAACCTTATCCACCATGGCAAATGCTAAACGTACCTGATCTTCTATTGATGGAATATTCTTATTGATCCAAGGAAATAGACTATCCTCGGCCCAGGCTAAAATTTTACGCCAGAAAATTAAAGCTGCGGCTGCTCCAATAGCCCCAATAGCCGCTATGATGATGCCGACTGTTATTGGATCTGCCATAATTTATTTCTCCTTCGGTGGATAAAGTTTAAAGACTTCTGTTTCTGCTCCTTGGCGAAGACGAATTTCTCGCACGTCTTGAGGTAGGTAGTCCCAGTCCAAACGTTCTTCTAACTTAAATGCTGTAGGTTGATCGTTATTCACGTAATAGATTTCAAGCTGGCGATTGTAAGCTTGAGAATCTACTGGCTTATAAGA
The DNA here is from genome assembly GCF_014698115.1 of Nostoc sp. FACHB-973. GTDB lineage: Bacteria > Cyanobacteriota > Cyanobacteriia > Cyanobacteriales > Nostocaceae > Nostoc > Nostoc muscorum. The sequence goes on along the minus strand of NZ_JACJSJ010000013.1, from coordinate 93,951 downwards.
GACTTTGATGGTTAGAAGAATGGATTTTACATCTTCAGCTAACCTTTTTTCTCCAAGAGCACCATCCTTCAAAAGACGTTTGTCAGATTCTCTACAAAGAAGATGGGTAACACCAAGACATATAGGAAGTGACTGGTTAAACTTCTTTTGAATAAATTTTGCTATTTGCAGGTAGATTTCCCTACGGTTACGTAAATCATTATCTAGTTCAATATTTTTAAATAATTCTGGGACTTCCTCAAAAAAATCTTGAAGAGCCTTTGGTGCTTCGCTCAATTTATCATGATAATTAAGCCAAAGCCGATTAACTTTAGTTTTTACAAACTCGATCAGCTTATCTTCTAATTCAGACATTACCTATTTTCTCCTGGATTTTGGATTCATCCATCACATTTTAAAAACCCTATCAAACAAGGCTTTTTGCAAACTAATAAAAACTCTTTACCAGTTAATAAATGTATGAAATTTTACTACATTGGCAATGGAAAATTTAATGCTTTTTAAACTTGTGATAGCCACATCATACAAGTATTTTGACCACGCTCCTCACAGCGATACAAATCAAAGCAAAATACGATGTAGTTGTTACATATTTCAGTTTCGGTACTTTTGTTTACTTACACAAGGCAACTTTAGCAAGTTAATTTCAACTTAAGGCTTTCATGAAAAAATAAGAGCGATCGCCCACATCACCCCATCATCAAAAGTGCGTAGACGTAGCCCGTCGTAGACATCGCTCATTTGACACATTTGCTCAGAGTGCGATCGCTTGGGAAAATAAGTTAACTTGAGAACAGCCTTTATATGCCATATTTCCAAAACTTGGAGGTTTTTCTAATGAAATGGACAATTGAAGAAGCAAAAGAACAGTTACCCTCAATAATTAATGCGACAAGTCTTGAACCTCAGCTAATTTATACTCAAGAGGAACTAGTGGCTGCAATTGTAGATCCTGAGCTTTTTCAAGAATTTTTAAACTGGCGGCAAAAAATTGCGAAAACATCTCTAGCTGAAGTCTTTAAAGAACTTCAGCAATTATGTAGCGAAGAAAACTATAGTTTAGAAATCCCAGCACGAAGCGATCGCGACAATCCTTTTACGGAAGACTAGGATGAGTTATCTTTGTGACACGAATATAATCAGTGAATTAACTCGCCCAATGCCCAATCCAGGAGTAATAGCATGGAGCGGTACTGTGACATCTATTAACTTAAGTGTAATTACAATTGAGGAAATTTATTATGGTTTAACAGCCAAACCTAATGCTAGAATACAAAACTGGTTTGAAAGCTTTTTGACAACTCACTGTCAAATTCTCCCCATCACTTCAGAAATTGCCAAATGTTCGGGTGAATTGAGAGGCTTTTTGAGAACTCAAGGTAAACCGCGATCGCAAGCTGATATATTTATTGCGGCAACAGCTAAAATACATTCTTTGACACTTGTTACTAGAAATATTAAGGATTTTGAGGGTTGTGGTATATCCACCTTGAATCCATTTAGTTGAATATTTATTCAATATTAAGAGTGCGTAGGCGTAGCCCATCGTAGACATCGCTCATTTGACACATTTGCTCAGAGTGCGATCGCCCAAATCAACCCCATCACAAAAGCGTTCGCCCATTTGACACAGTTGCTCAGAGTGCGATCGCTCGTAGTAAAGTAGCAGATATAATTGCAGTAACTATTTATACATAAAACTTATAAAATTAAACTAATATAGGAATCCGGTTTGATTCCTGAAATTATTTGTCTAGGGAGGGAACAGGGAACTCTTAACAGGGAATAGGTAAAAAGCTCTGGAAGTAGTACTGAGTTTTTTTCAGAAATCAAATATGATTCCTATAGATTGATTTGTAGCTATGGCGATCGCATACTTCTACTTTCACGCAGAATTGAATCATTTTTTACCACGGCATCAAAAGCAAGTGAGAATTTCTCATTCTTTTGAGGAGAGAGCCTCCATTAAGGACACGATTGAGTCTTTGGGTGTTCCTCATCCAGAAATTGATTTTATAAAAGTTAATGATGAATATGTAGATTTTTCTTACATTGTTGCGGATAGAGATATTATCAATGTTTATCCAATTTCTAGTAGAAGTGATATTACACCAAGTGTTTCTGTGTTACCAGAACCCCTGAGTATTATTCGCTTTGTTTTAGATATTCATTTAGGCAAACTAGCAACATCTCTACGACTTTTAGGGTTTGATACTTTATACCGCAATGACTACGAGGATGAGGAATTAGCCAAGATATCTGACAACCAAGCACGGATTCTCTTAACTCGTGATAAGGGTTTATTGATGCGTAGTTTAGTAACGCATGGGTATTATGTGAGAAATACTAACCCAGAAAAACAAATCCTGGAAGTACTGCAACGCTTCGATTTATTTAAATTAGTTTCGCCATTTAAAAGGTGTTTGCGCTGCAATGGATTATTAGAATCTGTAGATAAGCAATCGATTATTGAACAAATACCAGAGAATGTCCGATCGCAGGTTGAGGAATTTCAGCGCTGCCAAAGTTGCGATCGCATTTATTGGAAAGGTTCACATTATGAACGATTGCAACAGTTTATCGATCGAGTGGTTGACTCAAAAAGGAGTGAGTGAATGACATTAATTTTAGCTCTCGATTTTGGTGGAACTAAACTAGCGGCTGCATTAGTAAACATCGGTTCGAGAAAGTGGTTGCGTTATGAACGCCGACTCTCGCCAGCGAATGCAGATGCTAGCACTGACTTGGAAATAATGCGATCGCTAATTTACTCTTTACTACAAGACACAAAACCTAGTGCGATCGGTGTTAGCTTTGGTGGCCCTGTAGATGCTTCCACGGGGACGGTGCGACTATCTCATCATGTCGCTGGATGGGAAAATATTCATCTCAAAGACTTGTTGGAGGACGAGTTTGGTGTGAGTGTTGGTGTGGATAACGATGCTAACATTGCAGCTTTGGGAGAACATCGTTTTGGTGCGGGACAGGGTTACGATAGCTTATTTTATATGACTGTCAGCACTGGTGTGGGTGGTGGTTGGATACTCAATGGCCAACCTTGGCGGGGTGCAGGTGGGATGGCTGGTGAAATTGGACACATGGTTGTAGATCCTGCTGGGCCAGTATGTTTGTGTGGGAAGCGAGGATGTGTGGAACGTTTAGCTTCAGGGCCTTATATGGCGCAAAATGCTAAGGAAGTTTTGGAAAATCAACCGCAGAGGCGCGGGAAGGTGTTGAGGGGTTTGGTGAGGGATGATTTAACGTTACTGACGGGACAGTTGGTAAGTGAAGCGGCAGCGGCTGGGGATGATGTGGCTAGGGAAGTTTTGTACAAGGCTGCTTGGGCGCTGGGTGTGGGTATTGGGAATGTGGCGAATTTGATGAATCCGCAGCGCTTTGTGTTGGGAGGCGGTGTGACGAAGGCGGGGGAGGATTTTTGGCGGGTGGTGCGTCAAGTGGCGCGGGAGACGGCTTTACCCGAAGTTGATTTTGAAGTTGTGCCAGCGGCGTTGGGAGATGATGCGCCGTTGTGGGGGGCTGTGGCGATCGCTTCCATAAGAAGCATCTCGAATTTGTAAATTAAATTATAGTTGCCATGCTATTAGTGAAGCGTGTACGGAGCCTATAAGTGCAAACAGAACTGGTTATTTTTGACTGTGATGGGGTGTTGGTAGACAGCGAGACATTGGGCAATCGTATTCTTGTCGAATTTGTTGCAGAGTTCGGGCTAGTACTCGAACTTGAAGAAGCCATTTTGTTATTCAAGGGTTGCAAAATGGCTGATTGTGTTGCTGTTATTGAACAAAGGCTTGGGAAAAAGATGCCGCAAGATTTCGTGACTCAGTTTCGTGCCCGCACTGCTGAAGCATTCGAGCGGGAACTGCTTCCTGTCAACGGGATAGAAGCGGCTCTAGACAAAATAAACTTACCAATTTGCGTTGCTTCCAGTGGTCCGGCGGAAAAAATTAAGTTAGCTTTGCGTGTCACTAATCTGCTACCTCGATTTGAAGGGCGAATCTTTAGTTCCTATGAAATCGGAAGCTGGAAACCAGCACCAGACTTGTTCTTACATGCAGCTAAAAATATGGGGTTTCAAGCTCCATCTTGCACTGTTGTAGAAGATAGCATTTTGGGTGTGCGTGCAGGTGTTGCTGCTGGGATGAGAGTTTTAGGTTACACCAATCAAAGTGAGGCTACTCTACTTGAAGCATGTGGAGCGCATGTCTTTCACTCGATGTGTCAACTGCCTTCTTTGTTGTCACACTATTAGAAAGCAGATGTGAATAATAATCAACAATTTTGTTGGTGAGGGTAATATTTGTGTTCACTATTACTCTTGAATACCCTGACGAAATTCTCTAAGCGCTTCCAAGGGAGACGACAACAAAAGACAACGATTGAGCCGGGATAAATCTAATTCTGGAAACAACTCACTTTGAACAACTTTATCATATTCTTGTTCTCGTAAACAGTAAACTTCAAATGTCCCATCTTCCCAAAACCAAACTTCTGGAACTTGCATTAATTTGTACTTCTGTAATTTGATGGGACTACCGCTAGTAATCACCACTTCAATGCACAAGTCTGGTATGGGTTTATCCGTGCCAAAGCAATAAGATAAATCTGCTTGATATTCTACTATTTCCGGAATAATCTGGCTAAAACTCCCACTGGGGAAAAATTCAATGCCCTGTTCCAAGAAATACTGCCCCAGCAGTAAACCAATTAAACACTTAATCGCCTCGTGAGGCTTACCAATAGTCACAATTTCTAAGACTCCCTGACAATAAAACAGCCGCACACCTGGGACATTTTCAAAGCTGGCTTGAATCGCTTTAAATTTTTCCCAACTTAATCCACCTCGAAAGAAGCGTTGCTCTTCTGGTAAGTTAACGAAATTTTCTAACGTTTGAGTCATAATATTTTTTACTCTCTCAGTTAGTAGTCAATTATTTATATGCTAAGTCAAAACCAAATTATCTCGATGAATCACTGTTTCCGCGCCAGCATAGCCTAAAATTGTGGAAATTTCCCGTGAATGATGTCCGCGAATTTTTTGCAGTTCATCGCTGTTATAATTCACAAGTCCTCTGGCAATTTCTTGACCATTAGTGTCACACAATTGCACTGCATCTTGTGTGTCAAATTCTCCTTCTACTGCTTTAATTCCAGCTGCTAATAACGATTTTCCTGCCAAAGAAATTGCCGCGATCGCACCTTCATCTAAATACAATTTTCCCGCAGGTACAAGGCCGTAAGCTATCCAACGTTTACGCGCAGAAGTTGGTTCCGGTTGCGGTTCAAAATGCGTCCCAATCAGTTCACCTTGCAATATTTTTTCTATGTTGTGGGGAAATCTTCCTTGGGTAATTACAGTCCGCACTCCAGCCGCGATCGCAATTCTCGCAGCCGAAATTTTTGTCACCATACCGCCGGTACCCCATTGAGAACCTTGAGAACCTGTTTGTATTTGTAATTGAGCTAATTCTTTAATGCTACTAACTAAAGCGATCGGTCGCGCATCTGGTACGGAACGCGGATCGGCTGAGTAGAGGCGATCGACATCGGTGAGCAAAAATAACCAATCGGCCTCTACTAAACTAGCAACCAATGCCGAAAGGGTGTCATTGTCGCCAAATTTTAGTTCCTCTACTGCCACGGTATCATTTTCGTTGACTATGGGAATTACTCCCAATCCCAGCAGTTCTTGAAAAGTGTTGTAGGCGTTGAGATAACGGCTACGCTGTACCAAGTCGCTGCGAGTCAATAATACTTGAGCGATCGGCTGTTGTAAAGTATTAAATAAATCATCATATACACGGATTAACCTACCTTGTCCAACTGCTGCTACAGCTTGTTTGAGGGCGATCGCTTTTGGACGTTCGGTTAAGCCCAACCGCGCACAACCCACCCCCACAGCCCCAGAGGAAACCAAAATCACCCGATGTCCCTGGCGTCTTAAATGGCAAAGTGTCTCCGCCAAGGTGGCGATGGTGGAAAGTGCTAATTGTCCCGTTTCTGGTTGGGTGAGGCTAGAAGTGCCGATTTTGACAACAATCGTTAGTGACATCAAAAAAGTTAAGAGTTGCGAGTCATTGAATTTTAGATTTTAGATTTTTTCTTCAATCCAAAATCAAAAATTGCTATCATAACTCACTATAGTACTGCAACTAAGTTCCCCACTAAATATTTGATTGACCGATCTTCAACTAGTGGTGACTCTAAATCTCCCACTCATAGGCTATTTATCAAGTGAAAATAAAATTATTGTAGGGTGTGTTAGGCGCATATTTCGAGATTAATTGTCACGATAAATATAGCCGTTTGCAATTGCGTCGAGTACAGACAATTAGTAGGAGCGCACAGCTGTGCGCCCCTACGGTGTACCTCATTCAAATGAAAATTGCTATATCAACTGAGCGCCTAAGGACCCTACTTAAGATTTACTTTATAAATGGTCTCTAATTGATTCTGAATTGTGGATTCTAAATTCTGAATTCTTCCTCATGGTACTGCAACATACTTGCCATCTTTTATCTGTAATAAAATTGGCTCAGTTTTCCGCTCTCCTTCATCACTAAATTTGAGTGGATACCCTGAAGTTTCGTTCACCGAAAACTTCGCATTTTCTAAACTTGCAAGAATCGTTGTGCGATTAGAATCAGCAGATAAATCTTGAATAAAAGCTTGTGTAGCATCATAGCTACTAGCAGTACGCCAAGTTACATCATCTTTCCATAATTTTTTAGCTTTTTGAGCATATTTTTTTGCTTGTGCTGCGTCCCTAAACCAAGGAACAACTGTAACTAAACCTTCTACTGCCTTTCCACCTTTACTTAAGGTCTCATCGCTATAAAGAGTATTGGCACCTAATAATTGTAGTCCCGGTTTTTTTTGATTTTTAGAAATATTAATTGCATGATTATTTGCTTTAGCAATGTCTAAGGCAACACCAGTATATTGTCTATCTGGAATTAAAATTGCTGCCTCTGCTCGCTCATTTAAACTTAGGTTAACTTGTTTTTGTGGATCTAGCGTGCTTTCTGTTAAATCAACTTGACGAATAACTTTACCTCCTAGATCCTCAAATTGATTTTGAAATTCCTCCGTCGTACTTTCACTAAATGAACTTTTAGATTTAAAGATTACTACTCTTGTTAAATTCAACTGAGTAATAGCATATGTTGCTAATTTTTGACCCATTGCTGCATCTGAAGGTACAGTCCGAAAGAAAACCTTACTTTTGTGCAATGAAGTAGTAGTACTGGCAGGGGATATTAGTGAGATTCCGACGTTCTCATATTCTGTTAAAGCTGCTTTCGTTGCCTCGCTAAAATTATGTCCAATTACTCCTAATACAGATTGATTTTTTACTAACTCAGCAGCAACTTGTTTTGCTTTTTCGGGTTCCTTACCATTACCATCATTAGCAATGATAATAGACAGTAATTTACCATTTAAGCCATCTTTCTCATTAAACTCTTGTTGTGCTTGTGCCACACCACGTAATATTTCTGGAGCAAAGCTAGTATTGTTATCTGCGGGGACAACTACTGCCAAGGTAAAATAATCTCCCTTGTTACGAGCAAGGGCATTGTTATAGTAAATTAATACTTCTGGATCTGTAGGATTAGCCGTTACTGCTTGTTTAAATAATTTCACAGCATCTTGATAATTGCCCTTTTTAAAACTTTCAATACCTTGGTCACGATAGGTGTTATTTATAATAGGAAAAAAGGTGCGATCGCCACTACTTAAATAATTTGTTAGATTGTTCCCGCAAAACACACCAAATACTTTATTTTCACTTGCAAAGCATCCTGTTGAGAAATGACCAATACCTGTGCCCACAAAGGCAGCAGAAATTGTCATTGCTCCTGCTATTACAAGGCAATGAATACTTTTAGATAACCTCGATTTCACTGGAGAATAGACTTCTAGCTTCGAGGTAGTTTGATACTTTTCTTCTTGTGGAATTTCAATTTCTTGCTTCTTATTTTGTATAGTAAATTTCACAGTTTCTAAGGTTTTAGAAGAATTCTCTCTATCGAAAGATAAAGGTCTTTCAACTACAGCTAGGGCAGAATTAGAACTTTTAGGACTCAGAGCTAAACTAGTGTGATAATTAGTTAAATTATTCTGTTTTTTTTCCTGTAAAGGTAACTGTTTTTTGTCTTCGTAACTATCATGATTTTCTTCGTTGAGTTTTTCTAATTCTTTAATTTCTTGTCGCAATGGATGACGTTGCAGTAACCACCGACGCACTAATTCAATTTTGATTTTCTCACCCGTCTCATCCAAAAAATTATAGTCAACAAGCTCTTTAACTGCTTGTTCTAAAGCTTCTGTCTTAAAGTTTCCATATTTATTAAGTAGTTTCAATGGGTTTTCCGCAACTGTTTGAGATTCCTCAATAGCTATCTTCTGAGACTCCGCAACAGCAGAAAACACAACTTTTTCTGGAATAGTCAATCCATCCCAAAACCATGCTAAACCAGCTTCTGCATTCTCAATTGCCTGTTCAACAATATTATCTATATTTTGAGCATTAATATGCCATTCATCTAATACTTTAGCTCTCACAAAAATAGCAAAGCAGATAACTTGAATGAAATAAGGATGTCCTGCTGAGAGTTCAATAATAGCTTTAATCGCTTCTGGCTCATAGTCTAAAACTCCCTCAGCCGGCTGAGTAATTAGCTGTGTAGCACTATCTTTATTTAAAAAACCAATTTCACGGGTAGAAGCATCTTCAAAATAATTGAGTAAATTCGGTATATTTGCTGATTGCCTACCAGCAAACATAATTAAAAATAGCTTCTCTTCTACTTTAATTAGAGAATGTAAGTAATTAAAAAACTTTTCTAACATTGATGCCGAATATTGATCGCTTAACGCTTCAAACTCGTCTAATAAAAAAACTAATTTTTTATCACGTAATTCATCGAAAACTTTCGTCAAAAATTGACTGTAAAAAATATCTGGATCTTTCTCTAATTCTTGAATATTAGGCAGCTTAATTTTTTCGGCATCTATTTCCAGTTGTTCAATAATTTCTTGAGCCATATCTGTTAAGATTCTACAGAGATTCTCACGAGTATAATCTTCTAAATTGAAGGAAATAAAAACAAATTCTTCTAATTTAACAGATTTTGAAATATTACGAATGATCGACGACTTACCGATACGTCTTTGACCATGTAATAAAGTGACTTTTATACCTTTGCTGAGATTATGTTTAAGAAAACGAAACAAATCTTGCCGTCCAAAAAGGAGTTTTGGGTCATCGATTGGACGACCTATTATGTAAGGGTTTCTCGGAGATACTAACTTTGCCATAGCCTTAAGAGTATATTACTAGGGATATGTATTCTATTTTACACTAAACACTTGAAATTGCTGTAGCTTACCTTACTTTTTTAGTCAATTTATTGTTGCGGTGGCATAACCCACTTTCCATCTTGTATTTGAACTAAAATTGGCTCTGTTTGTCGTTCTCCCTGGGTATTAAATTGAAGTGGATCTCCAGAAGTATTTGTATTATTTACAACAAACTTATCATTTTTTAACTTATCGATAACTGTTGTCCGTGCAGAATTAGCAGACAAAGCTTGAATAAAAGCTTGGGTAGCGTCATAGCTAGTTGCTGTTCTCCAACTTACTTCTCTTGTTTCCCATAGCTTTTTGGCTTTTTCAATAAAGTTTTTTGCTTGTGGTACTTCCCGAAACCAAGGAACAACTACAATCAGTCCTTCCACTGCATTGGTGCCATCACGTAAAGTTTCATTGCTGTAAAGCGGATCTCCACCTAAAAGCTTCATTGCCGATTTGTTTTGATTTTGGGATTTGAATCTCTCAGCTACATTCTGGTTTACCCTAGCAATTTTGAGAGCAATATCTATATGTTTCCTATCTGGAATTAATAGAGCTGCTTCTGCTTTGAGTCCATAAATACTTTTGTTCACTTCTAAATCCATATTTAGTGAGACATCGGCTAAGTTAATTTGTGGTCTGTGAACGACTTCACCTCCCAGATTTTCAAATATTTTGGTAAATTCCTCTCTCATGCTGTCGCTGTATGAACTCGTCGGATTAGAAAAAATCACTACTTTTCTTAACTTCAACTTCTTGAAGGCATATTCCGCTAATTTTTTTCCTCCAGCAGCATCAGAAGGCAAACTTCTAAAGAAATTCTTCTTACCCAGTAATTGTGTACTAGTGCTGGTGGGAGAGATAACAGGGATATCTGTTTTGTTATACTCTTCTAAGGCCGCTTCAGTAGATTCAGAACTGTAGTGACCAATAATTCCTAAAATAGATGAATCTTTTACCAAATCCCCAGCTACTTCTGTAGCTTGTTGCGGTTGACCTGCATCGTTGGCAATTTTCATCTCAAGCAATCGACCATTTAAGCCATTGTTTTCATTAAACTCGTGCTGTGCCTGTGCTACACCGCGTAATATTTCTTTAGCCAAACTATCGTTATTTGCTGGAACAGCTACTGCCAATGTAAAAGGATTTCCTTTTTGTTTAGCACGAGCATTGTTATAATAAATCAACACTTCCGGATCGTTGCGATCGGCTTTTACAGCTTCTCCAAATAGATTACTCGCTTCTTCATATTTTTCTTGTTTAAAGGCCTGAATTCCTTGGTCACGATAGCTATTTTTAATACCAGGAAATAAAGGGCGATCGCCATTACTAATTCTACTTTGATCTTCTATACATAAAAGCCCAAATTCTTTCTGTTTACCCGGAGGACACTCAGATGATAGTCGATAAGTAGCATAACCTACACCTCCCATGACTATAACTGTCATTACTGCCAGTATTGTTTTTAAAGTTGAACCTCTGCGATTTATCTCTCCTGGTTTAGTGACAGAATTAGTTGTGTCTGGTGTAGTAACTATGGACTTTTTCTCATAATTTTCAATTTCTAAAATTTTCTGTATAGCCGCTCTTGTGTTAGGTTCAATTTCTAAAATTTTGTTATATTTTTCCTTTGCTAGTGCGTATTCTCCTTGAATTATTAAATGATGTCCATATTCTGACAACGCATCTAAAAATCCTTCCTTATAAGATTGAGAATCTGCTTTTAAAAGTTGTTTGTGAAGTTCTAAAGATTTTTCAAAATCTTTTGCTTGTAAATATCCTTTAGCCAAAGATAGTGCAATATTAAAATTAGTAGGATCTCTTTCTAGAGCCTGCTCATAATGCTGTAATGCTAACTGGTGTTTTCCCTGCTCAGACCAAAAATTTGCTACTTCAATCAGGTTCTTAACGATATCTTCAATCTTTTGATTTTCCTGTGTTTGTAATTCCTGTGTTTTTAAAATTTGTATTTCATTTTGTAGTAAATGATATTTTAGCAACCACCAACGGATTAATTCCACGGTGACTGTGCGTCCATTACCAGATAAATAACGGTTATCTATTAGTCTTTCCCATGCCTGAGTAAGCTGTTCTGTCTGATTTATACCATTTGTCTTTAGCAAATCTAATGGTTCTTGTGGAACTCTTAGTTCTTGCTCAAGAGCTATTTTTTCAGCCTCAGATACAGTTGATATAATTATTCTTTCTTCGACGGTAAGTACCTGCCAAAAACTTTGCAAGAATGAATCAGCTTTTTCAATTGCTTTGTCTAAAATATTTTTTACGTCAGTACGTTCAATATTCCATTTATTATTTTGTCTTGCTTGTCCAAAAAGAGCAGAACAAATAACTTGAGTAAAACATGGATGTCCTGCTGAGAGTTTGAGAATTTCCTGTATTGCTTCCGGTTGATATGTCAAAACTCCTTCAGCCGGATTAGCAATCATTCGTCTAGCACTAATATGATCCAGTAAACCAATTTCTTGGTAAGGTGCATCCTTAAATAAATTGAGCAAGTTTGGTAAATCATTAAGATATCTTCCGATGACTGGAATAATAAATAATTTATTCTGCTCTTTCGATATTTTTTTTAAGTAGGGAAAAAATGTTTGTTGTTCAGCAATATTGATATCACTGCTTTCATTATTTGCCACATCGAATTCATCAAGCAATAAAACTAAGTTTTTCTGCTCTATTTTCTGATAAACTGCTGGCAGAAATACCTGAGAAAATATTGATTGCTCGTTGAACAATTCCCTTTGTGGCAGTATTGAGTTATCATTCAGTGTGTCAGTTATTGTTTCAGCCAAATTGTATAGAATATCGCTGAGACTTAAGTTTCCTTTATCTTGTAGATCAAATTCGATGAAAACAAATTTATCAAGTTTAACGAAATTGGGAATTTGTTTAAGTACAGATGATTTACCAATCCGTCTTTGACCATGCAACAAGATAACTTTTACATCTTGACTTAGATTATCTTGAATAAAATAGAATAGACTTTCACGACCGAAAAATTTGCTACTTTCACGTATTGGAGAACCAACAATATAAGGATCTCTGCGACTCTTTGCTCCATTCATATTACTTATCCATACTAATTACTTGGTAAAATAAGTCCTTTGGGTAAAGCAGCTACTAACTTACCAAACCACTCTATAATCTTTGGAATTTTTTCTTTATTGTTCCATAGCCATTTAATAGCTGTAGTAAATTTATCCATTTGTTGCCTACTCATCAAATTGAGAAAAACTTTTTCTTGTGCTTGCAACCACTTATCATCTGTTTTCCAAAGTTGTTGAATTACCCAACGCTCCATTGTCGATGAAGTGAAGGAGTAAATGTTTTTCTCTTCATGAACAATGTGAGTTACTACACCTTGTTCTTCCAGTTTGATTAGCTCTGCTTCTCTTTGGCTAAAAATTAATTCAATGCCACTCACATCAAATTGTTTTTGTTTGTGCAGGCGACCTTTTAAAGCCGAAAGAGCCATGAGCATCAATAAAGTTTGTTCTACTTCACTACACCTTTTCCAAATATTTTCAAAAATCTGTTGCGTCTTACTTTCAAAATCGCTAACAAATTTATCTGCATCTGGTGCATTTGCAGTGAGTAAATCTCTATGGAGTAGAAAACCAGATATTTGTAGCAAAGACGGATGTCCGCCTGTAATGTCTTTAATTGCTTCCCGTAATTCTGGTACTCTTAATATCTTAAATATGTCGTCAATTTCAGTGTTATTAAACGTTTTAAGTCGTAAAAATAAATAATGGTTGTACCACGGTGAAGCATTCGGATTGAGCTTTGGTCCTAGTTCATTGAGACGCTTCAGAGAAGTCACAATCATCGACATATGTTGTCCTTCCGCAGAGTGAACAGCCAAATTACGGCACTCACTCAAAAATCTTTGCATTGCATCTTCATCGTATTCGTCCTTCGGATCGAGTGCTACATGAAAGTCATCTATTAGCAACACGAGATATTTATTTTGTACTTTCAGCTTTTTTAATATCTGTCGCAGGCTATCTTTAGTTGGCTTTCCTGCTTGCAGAATTGTATCAATTTCAGCCTCAAATGCAGATTGACCTGCAAATTTGTCTTTCACAACGCTTATTATTTTTCCCCAAAAATCCGAGGGACTGAAAGGAGTAATATTCTCGCAACTAAAACGAACAATTACAGCTTCAGATGAGTCCATTCCGTGGTCTTCCCAAGCTTGGGGTGATTCTAGTTTCTGCAAAAAGGAGGTTTTCCCCATCCCTGGACCTCCCCAAATCGCTAGGTGGCTGCGGTTATAAATTTGATCGAAGGCAGCGGCAATTTCTGATGCTCTCCCTACAAAATGCTCTGGACGTACTGGTTTTCCGACAATAAAAGGATTTGGTTGTGACATTTATTAATAAAAATTTAAGTGAAATCCAGTAATTATAGTATCACTTTTATGTAGCATCATGAAATGCTTGCTAGGCTTGATGTAATATGCTCTTAACAAGGACTGGCAACTGACTGGGGAATAGTTTTTCTAATACGTAACCTAGATTCCCAATGCCCCATGCCTAATCCCAAATTTGTAAAGCGCCAGCCGTTCTATAAGTGAAGGCTGACGCTTTACGAGTTTATATTTATTTAGTATGCGCTAGAGTCTTTTTTAGCTGACTCCATGTTATTAATACTTATGATCCCCGATTTTTGGATTCCAGTAAGATTCCTTAATCATTTCTTTAGATTTACTTTCCTGATGATTTCTCAAGTTTTGTGAATTTTGCTTTTCTTGGGGGTGATAGAGGCTCCTAGTATTTCAGATACCCAAACTTCAAAATTCCGGATGGGATGAGACCGCAGGGAAGCGTCTGGATGGATAATTGGTTCAACCAAAATGGTAAACATTCCCAAACGATTACCTGCTAAAACATCGGTAAACAAGCGATCGCCTACCATCCCTACTTGATGCACTGGTAGATTCATTGCTTGCAGTGCTGCCCTAATTTTACGTCGGGAAGGCTTGGCTGCACCCAAGTAGTAAGGTAAATTGAGCGATCGCGCAATTCCACCAATTCGCGCTTCACTCAAGTTATTGCTCACCAACCACAACGCAGTACAAGCACGAATTTCCTCTACCCAGCTTTGCAGTTCTGGGGAAGCCATCCCCACTCTAAAGGGTACCAAAGTTTCATCCACATCCAACACCAGCCCCTTGAGACCGTATTGTTGGATAATATCTGGTGTCAGATTTAATACTGAACCTTCTAAAATTAAGTCAGGCTGTAAAAGATTGTTCCAGGTCATAGTCAACAGGCGAATGTAAATAGCTCTAGACAAAAGAGCATAACTCAATACAGTTTAGTTAGTCGAACTCCATCCTGGAATATCTCCACGAACACTTTGAGATAAAATCCCTAAAATTTTATCTATTTTTTTGATGTAATAATTATTCAAATCAATAAATATCTCACTTTCTTCTAACTTCAAAAACTTCCAAATATCCCCCGTTATCACCGCACCATAAATTTTTTTAATTTCATTTCCTTCCTGTTGATTAAACAATTGTGCTGCCAAAATTGCCGCCGCACATTGACCTAATCCACCTTTAATATTTTCATTTTTGGCTTCAATAATAATCACCACAGGCACATTAATTGTTAGTTGCTCTTTAGAACGACTGATAATAAAATCACAATAACCATTCAGACCTTTTTCTGCATCTACATTAAAGTCTGTTCCCGAAAATAAGCTAATTGGATAATTAGCCCTACGTCTTACCTCCAATAATATTGGTGTAATAATCATTTCTGAACGAGCCTTTTCAGTATTAATTGCTAAAGCCAGTTCTGTGGTTTCTTCTAAAGTATTTGTCAGTTTTTCACTTGCCTGTAAAGGTTCTACATTGGCACACAAATCAGTGTCTTCATCAATGCGGATGCTGAATGACTTTTTAAATTTACTTAGTGTAAAGTCGCTATAAGCCATTTTCAGCACCTCATAGCAATTTTGGATTTTAGATTTTGGATTTTGGATTTTATATTGAAGATCCTTGCCCAAGTCTTTTTTGCAGAACCTTCAACAATACTACTTTTTTCAATTTCGTATCAATTTAATTGAGCATGAAAAAAATTAGGTAGTCCCAATTAAAAAATTCAAAAATTTTTCATCTTACTCTACTTCATTAAAAAGATGTTCCTCCAACAAAGGCTGTACTTGGCGAAACTCTTCTGGAGAAAGTAATTCAGGTTCACCTGTTTTCGTTATTCGTGCAAAAAATAACAGCGGATCGAGGGGTGTATAGATTGCATACTCCTGATGTTCATCATAGAAGCTAGCCAATAGCTGTAATTGCTCCGGCTCTAAATCTGCTTCTTCGTCTTCGATTTCTAAAGTAAAGAGTTCTGATTCTTCAACTGGCGGTAAATCACCTGCAACTGTCAGAGCATAAGCTGTATTCTTCAGTGTTAAGTTTTGCTCAGATAGTACAGCTTGGGCAGTGCTAAAAATTTGCTCAATAATGGCGTCATCTTCTACAAGAACGGCTTCTTCATCTTCATCTTCACCTTGCCAAGAAAAAATTTCTACAGGTGAATCTACAGGAAGAAGTAAAACATATTCTTGCCCATCTACCTCAAGGGAATGCTCGATGTAACATTCGAGCGATCGCCCTTTGTCATCGGTTAAAGTGATGGAACCCGCATGAGCGTTATCATTTTCTTCAGGAAATGTAGAGAAAGACATGGCCAAATGTAGAACTTTAATAAATACCAGCAAGTTTGTAAATCGTTTAACTATCAAATAGCTTTACACGTAGATCCAAATGCTGGGTAATCGTTTTCAGAATATCATGTTAAAAGGTATCAATAGTCAATAGCTGCCACTGAACTGCGGGAATTAATACGCCTAGTATCGAGCCATTGTTGCAAAATCAAAGAGGCTGCCTTGCGGTCAATCAAACCTTTATGGCGTGATGGGGAGCGATTCTCAGCTATTAGCAGTTGTTCTGCTTGAAATGAAGTTAATCGCTCATCTACGTATTCCACGGGCAAATTCAGCGCTTTGGCAAGTCTTTTGGCAAACTTTTGCACTTGACGCGCCTGAAATCCTAGTGAGCCATCCATTGAATAAGGTAAACCCATAATCAGGATTTGCACCCGACGTTCATTAATTATTTGCCGGATTTGCTGGACATCCTGCTCAAAAGATGTACGCTCAATTGTGGTGATACCTGTGGCAATCAAACCCGTGCCATCGCACCCAGCAACACCAATCCGCTTGCTACCGAAATCTAATCCCAAAGCTGAAATAAACGGTTTTGCTTGCTCTTGCGGTATCACACTAATTCTCCTGCTGTGCATCTGCTGATTCCGGAATCGGCAATGCTTCCATGCTAGTGTTTTTTACCGAAAAATTAATCGGTTCTGATTTGCTTGGCTGTGGTCTATCTGACGATGGTGACTTTCCTGGTTGTACCCACGACATTCCGCCTGGTATGGGTTTTCGAGCCGGTTGTAGACCTTGTAGCATATCAGTCCACTGAATTCCTTCTAAGGAGACGAATTTTGACTCCCGTAGCTTGTGCCAAACAGAGCGAGACATAATTAGCGTATGTTCTATACGTTTTGCCCCGATTCGCTCCAAATACTCTTCTCGCTCTGCCTGATAATCGGAAGAAGCTAATTGTAAGCCTTGTTGAGGAAAATCTTGGGCAATACGAGCCAGTTGAGATAGTAATTCTGGATACAGCCAAGTGTAAGCAGGATGAACCGTCAGGGTTGCAACGTGGGGTACTTCGCCCTTCCGGTCAAGTTGCACCTGAAAATAGCCGATGGCGGCTTTGCGTTGGGGTTCAAATACGTAACCACTCACTACTTCTGTTTTAGTTACCCATTGCTTGACGGCATCAGTTAAAGCGCCGAACAAACTGGTTTTAAAGTCGCGGGTATTGCGGTCAAAAACTTGACGTACCAAAGGCGGCATTGATGCCGTATCTAATTGATATAACAGCTGGGCATCAGCATTGCTCACTGGCAAGAGGTTGGGTAAATCTGGCTCTGCTTGTGCCAATTCAACAAGCAATTCCGGCTCGATTTCCCAGTATGTCATTTCTGCCAGACGCTGAAATCCATTTTGTCGATACAGTGCCAGCGCTTCTATGTCGTTGATGTTAACTTCCAGTAGCCAAGTGCGAGCTTCCAAAATCGATTCAAAGCAGTGACGCAAAAGCTGGGAGCCAATTCCTTGTTTATCCGCACCACGTTCTAGTAGCACTTGATCGATGCGCCAAGTACTGCGTGTGCGGTTAAAGGGTGACACTTGAATCATCCCTAGAAGCATCCGCCCTTGCTCTGCTACATAAGCGCAGAGGCCATACTGTAGCGGGTTAGGAAACCAACTCAAAAATTTGAGTAATCCATACCAGCGACGCAGCCTTTGCATCTGGCTGATGGCAAAATTTGCTCCCTTGGGAGTAAGGGCTGCGAATGACTCTTGAGTTATGCGCTCAATTCCGTCCAGATCCCGGTATTGGACTGGTCGGATGACAACGCTGAGATTTCGGGGAAGTAATGAAGTCATTTTTATTCCAGCCGCCATTTAGCCTTAACTAACTGCTCTTTGTCGGAAGTGCTGCAATCATCTTAACTACTTTCTGCTCTTGACTATTGCGCCAAAAGGGTGATTTTAGTAACTTAATACTTAAAAAAGCAGAAAAAGCAGATATTGTGAGAACACCATTGGCATTGACCCAACAACATCTGCCTTTATTTTATTTGAATTTTGATTAAAGTATGTGTATATTTATAAGCCTTGTCGAGAAACTAGCTTTTCAAAGTGGGCTTGGGTTTGATGAAGTAGTTGCTGGCGACTATCGAAGAGTGTTTGTTTCAGGGGTGGAACAAGATTGCGAGCTTGCAGAGTCATATGCAGTTGTAGGTTAGCGACATATTCACTGAAATCTTGATTCATTTCATCTGCGATCGCATCCGTTAAGAAATTTGATTCCATTGCCACTGTGTTCTCCTGTGTTAATCCTGTGCTGTCTCTCTTCATCATCAAAAGTTATCACGTTGTTTGGACTAACTTTTTAATTCGCAATGAAGTTTAACGCTTCTTTAGAGATAGCCATGTCTACGACGGGCTACGCCAACACCAGACCATCAAAATCTCAAACCAATACCACCTTGCACAGAGATAGCTGTACCACCGCTATCACGATAGGCATCAAAAGCGATGATAGCGTTACCAAAAAGCACAGTATTGCTATTTGGAATCATATAATCAATTCCTGGCTGTAAAGCAAAACTAATTTTGTCGCCCACAGGAGAATCATCACCAGCAAACACCAACCCAGCACCCAAATAGGCATCAGTTTGCCAGTTCAGAGGGACATCATAAGAAACCGTTGGTACAACTGCGGTACCATTACCAATTAACACTTGGGCACGCAGAGAAATAGGTGCTTCCAAAAGCTTGTAGCGCCCAGCTATCACCCCCCCAATTTGGATACCATCAGTAATACCAACACTCGGTCCGATACCAATATAACTGCCATAGGCTACTTGAGCTTGCGCTGGCTGAGCCAAACTCCAAACCAAGCCAGCCCCCAAAACTGATACCAAATACGGAATGTACTTCATAACCCAATTCCTCACACCATTTTGTCAATTGTCATTGGGTATGGTGCATTGAGTATTGGGCATTGGCTTAGGAAAACTCTTCCCCATTCCCCAGTCCCCATTCCCCAGTCCCCATTCCCCAGTCCCCAGTCCCCAGTCCCCATTCCATTCTACGGGCAACGGGGATGAATGCCTCCTTGTGTACAAATATACGCTAGTTGCTTGGCATCTAAATTTTTGGCTTGAGAAAAATCAACGCCTTGGACTACGGCGGATACTGAGCCTAAATCTGGGGTTTGGACAAATTGATCGGCTGGATCTTGTTTGCTAGGGGCGAGAATTGTTCCTTGAAAATTTGCTCCTGCTACATTCGCTCCCCGTAAATCTGCAAGACTGAGGTCGGCATTTTGCAAGTTCACGTTTTCCATCTGAGCAGAACGCAAAACTGCACCAGTCAGACGAGTGGCGCTCAGGTTGGCATTGCTGAGATTAGCTCGATCTAAATATGCTCCTGATAAATCTGCCCCTTCCCAATCGGTATTAGTTAAGTTGGCAAAGGATAATTGTGTTCCTATGGCACTGACGCGACCTAGACGTGCAGCGTACAAATTGGCTTCGTTCAACTTGGCGTCACCTAAATCTGCTCCAGTTAAGCTGGCTTGTTCCAAAACTGCGTTTCGCAAATCCGCTCCCACTAGCTGAGTGCTGTTGAGCTTAGCCTCATATAAACGAGCGTTGGATAAGTTGGCTCTGTTGAGGGTGGCGCGGCTCAAATCAGTACGATTCATCAAAACTCGACTGAGGTTGGCATCAGTGAGATTGGCTTGCTGCAACTGAGCTTGGCTTAAATCAGCCATCACATCGTCGAAGGTATCCCAGCGTCCATCCTCACCCACGCCCCGGAAGCGGCTACCCTTAAAACTGGCTTGGTTCAGATTTGCAGATTTTAATTTCACTCCTGACAAATCAATATTATCTAGTACCAAGTTGAATAAGGAACTGCTTGGAGTACCGCTTTGACCTAATTGGATGCGACTCAGGTCAACACCCTCAATTTTTCCACTGTAAACAGACAGAATTTTATTGATTGTCCGCTGGTTTCTTTGTAGCCGCCCTTGGCGCAGTTCTCGTTCTGGGGTTGCACTGCTGCTCAAAGACTCTAGTTCACTCACCAGAAATTGATTCTTATTTTTTAATTCGGGGATGGCTTTGGGACCGGCACTTGTTAAAGCTTGTTGAATCGTATCCAACAGTCCGGGGTTGTTTTCCTTCACCAAAAGATCCGCGAGAAATTGAATGGATTGTGGGTCTTTGAGACCACCCAACGCCAAAATTGCACTTTGGCGTTGCTCATTGGTAGCTACAGAGTCGGGACTCAATTGTTTGACAAGTTCCAGGAACTGTTGGCTGTTAATTTGCTTGGTTGCTCGCTGGGATTGTTGAATTTGGATATAGACTTGAGTACCTATTAAAGTTGCCAGCACAGCAGTCATGCTCGTCAGCCCTACCCCAAACAAAGTCAGATTGGGATTTTGCTGTATCCGCCGCCATATATGAGGTGCTTTGGTTGGGGCTGCGGCTTCCTGCCATTCCTCTGCTCGATCGCTATCCCCATCAGACTGAACTTGTTTGTTAGGAAAAAGTGAAGATGGCAACGGGCGAGTAGCATCGACACTGTAAGTGCTTGCGAGTTGATCGTGGAGGGCACGACGCCCCCGGCGGGACGGTAAAGCTATTCCTTCACCCAGCACCATTAACACAGCCAAAAATGTAAATAATCCTAAATTAGGAAAAGCAAAGCTGTAGCGCCACAGCAAATAAGCGATGGAAACGGGTACAGTCCAACGACCAACTCCTTCTCTAATTACAACTGCTCCCAAACCAGGGGGCGCTCCTTGCTCGTTGACAACCCGCACTCCTAACCAACGTTTGGGAATTGTCCTACCAGTCTTAGCCAGTAAATACAATTGCCACCAGGAAAGAGTTACAGGCGCTAACACCGCGATTGTCCACAAAAAATTAGTCGGCCATGCTACGTTACGGATACCATAGCTAACAGGCAGAGCCAATGGCCTGGCGATCGCTCTTTCCATTGTTACCAGCACGGGGTTCAGCGGCACTCGGTTGAGATCGCTTCTCGAATTGACATAGACACCAATGCCAAAGGGAATCAACCCACTGGTAACCACTAGTGTGATTTCAGCCGCCCAAGCAGCAAAACGCCTGCCAGTTAGCAGTAGCGAATTGGCTCTTTCCGGTTCTTGTGACTGACCAGATTGATTACTTCTCCTCACAGTTGGTGTCGTCATTGCATAATTCCCTTTGACATTATTTCTACGCCTTTATTGGCCAAATTAAAATAGACTATTGCTTACGTTGAAAGCTATTAGACACAAAAAATTTGTATCCAACATACACTAACACTGCTAAAAGTGCCAGACTGATTACAGATGCAACCAGTTTAAACACTGCTTGCGCGATCGCCAAGCCCAATAGCACTGCTGCACCCGAAACCACCAGTTTTTTTGTCCCTGATAAACTGCTAAACCAGATCCGAAATCGCTCCAGTTGCAAGTTTAAGTTAGCAAAACTAAACTCAGATGTCTGTTTTTGTTCTGGTGATTGGGGAACCACCTCAGGTAACGAATTAATCTCTGCCTCTAGCTTATCGAGGCGACGCTGTAAGTCTTCTTCTCTTTGAGGATTCATCAATTTTTTCTACCTCAGCTAGGACACTTGTTCAACAACAGACCAATCCAATTCTATTTTGGTGGTTGTGTTAGTGATTTTAGCTAATGTCTGTGTGTGCAAGACCTTTTTCGGTAGGGAAAAATTATGTTTTTTTCTTGTTATTTTCTAGCCTACTTTCTTTACATAGTATTTTTACTTAAAAAAATGTAGAAAACGTGATAAGTACAAATTTTCCTAGTGATGAAGTGTTAAATTTACCACATTATTAATAATGACTGATTAAATCAATTCATGAACGATGCATTCATAGCTAAGACTTTTCTAAATTTCTATAAACAATCCTCAATTCAAGAGTATTAAAGGATACGGCAGCTTTTGGAACAAAGTAGAAATTGCTGTCGTCCATCAGATCAGAGTATATATAACTGTATTGCTCTAGAAAAATCTGGAGCATGAATAAAATGAAGACGCTTAGGCTACTGACAATTGTTCCTACAGCTTTGGCGATGAGTTTGATGATCGCTGAAGCTAATTTAGCACAGACACCACAGATTGAAATTAATCGGAATTTGCAACCAGATCCGCTAATTTTGAACGGAAAGTCTGGGGGAGCTGTCAAAAGCAACTGTGGCAATATCACCACTGCACCCAATCAAATTATTCAGGTTACAGAGTCACTGCCTTATTTACGATTAACAGTAGAAAGCCAAGGGAAACCAACGCTGCTGATTGACGGCCCTGGAGGAAAGTTTTGTGTACAAGCAGATAGTTACTCTGGAGGCAAGCCAGAGCTTTCTGGTTACTGGCAGGCAGGAATCTACTCACTGCATGTAGGCGAACTCTCTGGGCAACAGTATAACTACATCCTCTCAATCTCGCAACAAAAGAAATAGTCATTTGTCCTTTGTTAGTTGACAATAACTAATGACCAATGACTAATGACTAATCTTCCAATGATTGGGTTGGGACTTCAACTGCTTTAACATCAATAGTGCCTGCTGGTGTGAGGCGCTGAAAATGACTATTTTGTACTAGCAACGACTCACCACAGTTAGGACACTGCACTTGGCTGTTATTTAAACCTGTAAATTCATATCTACATACTGGACACTGATCAGCAACCAAGTTGCGTTGCAGCCACCAACGAAAACCAAAGAAAGCCACAATGGGTGCCAAGAACAGCAACCCAAAAATAATTAGCAACGAATTAACTAACCAACCCAGACCCAGTGATGCTAGCAACCAAAAAACTGCTAGCAGAGTGAGCCAGGGGCGGAGATTTAAAAGATTCAATTGGAATGACTTAAAGCTCATTTTTTAAATATCGTCCTGCTCTCCCTCTAGGATAGCGATTTTGGCCATTAGTCATTTGTCATTATGACTCAAAACTGAGGATTGAAGCAGCTGTTGCAAGTTCAACCCAAAGGCATCCAAGCCAAACAGAGCGATCGCTTGTTCTCGTAACCACTGCCCATCACAGCGCTGGTCATTGCCTTGGAGCATTTCTATACAAGCTGCTGCTACAGCGTCAGGATTGCGGTGTGGTACTCGCCATCCCAACTTACCATCCTGTAAGGGGTCAGCCGATCCATCGTCGTCACCTGATAACACAGGTACTTGACAAGCCATTGCTTCTAAATAAACGATGCCGAAGCCTTCTTGGGAAGGCATAATATAGGCATCAGCAAGGCGATAATGTTCCATTAATTCTTCTGTGGCGACGAAACCAGCAAACACAACGCGATCGCTCACTCCTAAATATGCAGCAAGTTGAGCTAATCGCGGTTGGTCATCACCACGACCAATTACCAAATATTTTACTTCTGGGAAAACTTCGGCGATTTGTGGTAAAGCGCGAATCGTCACATCCACACCTTTGTAAATATCCCCTGACCACAGCCGCGCCACTGTCATTAACACCTTAGCACCAGTTAAGTTATACTTTTCAACTAATTCTGGCTGTTTGTCACCAGGGGTGAATTTATCCCCATCAATTGCACAAGGCATCATCTGGATAATTTTGGGGTCTAGATCATTGGCAACACAAGCGCGATCGCGGCTGTAGCGGCTAATTGTCCAAATTCCCGCTGCTGATGCTAGGGCGCGACGTTCTTGATTTTTCAGCGGTTCCCAGACTTCTTTACCGTAAGTTAGCACGGTGTAGGGAATCCCCAGAGGTTGGCAAAGGGTTTGGATTAATACTGCTAAGTTAATGTGACCGCAGAAAACTTGTTGCGGACGGTTTTGCAATAGACACTTGAGTAAGGCGGCTGCCATTTTGACTCTCCCCAGTTGAGGAGAGTGATTTTTAAAGTAATGAAATTTTAAATTTTCGTCTTCAAAATCATTTAAGCAATCCTGATTATCTCGCAGTAAAAAGACTTCCGCCTTGTAGCCTTGATTTAATTTCAGATAAGCTCGAAAAATATCTTTTATGTATGATTGAATACCACCTTCCTGAGCAAAAATTTCTAAAAACACGAAGACGTGGTTAGTTTTTTTGTTAACTTTACTACCTAATTTTAGGTTTTCTGTCACTGTAGTAATGAGCATGTTTGATTATTTATACTCGTGGCAAGGGAGCGATAGCACCGCTTTCTAATCGTTCTAAATCTGTTTTTACCATTGTTTCTAAAAGTTCCTCAAAGCTGACTTCAGGTTCCCAACCAAGGTTTCTTTTAGCTTTACCGGGATTGGCAACTAATTGAAAATGCTCATCTTGCCGCAATAAATTAGTATTAATAACTACATGCTTCTTCCAATCCAATCCTACAGATTCAAAGGCTGTGGCCACTAAGTCTCTGACGCTGTGTAGCTTACCTGTGCCAATCACGTATTCTTCTGGTTCATCTATTTGCAACATTCGCCACATGGCTTCTACGTAATCACCGGCGAAACCCCAATCCCGTTTGGCATCTAGGTTACCCATCTCTAAAGTGTCAGTCAAACCCAATTTAATTGATGCAACTGCTAAAGAAACTTTGCGTGTGACAAACTGAGGTGCGCGTAAAGGAGACTCATGATTATATAAAATTCCGCTACAGGCAAATAGTCCGTAGCGCTGTCTGTGATGCACCATTGTCCAGTGGGCGTGCATCTTGGCCGCAGCGTAGGGATTTTTCGGACGAAAAGGAGTTTCCTCATCTTGAGGCGAAAAGAAGACATCGCCAAACATTTCTGAACTGCTGGCTTGATAAAATCTGGTAGACAAACCAACCTGTCGTACTGCTTCTAAGAGCCTGGTTGCTGTACCAGTTATTAAATCTAAAGTTCCTAATGGGTCTTTCCAGGAATCCGGTACAAAACTCGGAGCTGCCAAATTATAAATTTCTTGGGGACGCAGTTGTTCAACAGCGGTCAACAGCGCCATGCTATCCCTCAAGTCTACGGTAAAAATTTCTACCTGATTTGCCAGTGTTCCCAATTTTGTCAAATTCGGTTGTCGGTGCGGGGGTACTAATCCGACAACTCGGTAACCCCGATTGAGGAGTAAATGGCTGAGATAGTAGCCATCTTGACCAGTAATTCCTGTAATTAGGGCTGTCTTAGTCATATTTTCTCCCCTGTGTCTTCTATCTCTTTAAGCACTAAATGGCACTTGTTGAAGAACAAAAATAAGACTCTCAACACTGCTGACAAATATTAACAAAGGAGGTTCTATAACTCGAATGCTGTCTTTACTGTATTTACTAATTCTTTTTATACAAGAATACTCTTTGAGTTTTCACCAAAAGATCATAATAGTTAAGCAATTTCACCGAAAAAACATATTACTCTAATTTACATATTACTGAAAAAGTAGTATACTCATATCAGTCAAATAACTGTATGTACGAGCAACTACGGTTTATAGTAACACTTCTATTTGCAAATAGATGGCTAAACACGAGCCAAAACCAATCTTGGCGTTACCCCTTATAGGGATCTTGTAAACAGGGAAAGGTAGCAAATGCCGTGATTTTTGCCATGAGGCACTTGCCTTAATACTAAATTTTGAGAACCCTCAAGGTAGCAAATGCTGTCTCTTCACTCTTAATGTTTGCAGAAACACTGCCTTAAGCCGAGGCGATTACTACGTACTTTCCACCAAATCTCGAATTGGTATCACAAGCATTTTTGCCTTGGTATATCCTTGAATGTTTCACTTTGGCTTTCGTACTTTTGCAGCATATTTGACGATGAGCAGACAATTTCTACCATCTGTAACACGCTCGTAGACAACACGGTCGGTTAAACGCCGGAGGAGAAACCATCCATAGCCGCCTACTATAAGACTACCTGGCTTTGGCTCTGGGATGCTATCAGGATTGAAAGGTTTTCCATAATCCCAAATTCTAATTTCTAGGCGGTCAACCCACAGATAAACGTCAATATCAATGGTTGTTTCCGGTGGTAAAGCTCGATGAGCATGACGAACAGCATTGGTAAAGCCCTCTGCTAATGCTAAATTGAGCCGTTCGAGTTGAGTTTGCGACCAGCCAAGTTGAGATAAATGTTGCAGCCAAAATTGCTTAAACCAATCTTGCACTTGGTCGGAGAGGGTGAGTTCGCTCTTAACCGTAAGATGATCTTGCTGCACGATGGTAGGCACTAACTGTGACTTGAATAAAAGTAAACCCAAGTTAGTAGCGGTTAAATTTTGTGCTTTTTGCAAAATTTCTCTGACATCTAAAAATCTAAATTGACATATTCTGCGTAACAAAATACAAAACATGAACAATTTTGGCATTCCGAGGGTTGTAACTAGCAACTTACGTGGGAGTAAATGAAAAATGTTTGTATTTGTTGACCTTGCCAATTTTAGATTTTAGACTTTAGATTTTAGATTAAAAATTATTTCGGTTGATGCCGCGCCCATACTCTAGTGGGCGTAACAAATCTTTTCATCCAAAATTTAAAATCCTCAAGACCCCACTCTGAGTGGTCAGGGTCAATCCAAAATAGGCAATCCGTCTTGATAAAGGTTTGTTGGTGGGAAGCCGACGCTGGATACAAGTTGGCACAAGTGAAGAAACCCGCCCAACTTACTGGCTCAACTTTTGTCTCCGACACGCTACGCGTAGCTTGCTTCGACCTAGCAGTACGCAAAATCCAAAATTGATTGACTTTAGTGATTTGAGATTTGTGGATGCCCAATTATGGGGCTTTTCCATCCAAAATTTCAAATCCAAGATTCAAGGTGGATTATTAAAATTGACGCCTGTTTATTTTTTCAAAAGCACATCTGCATATGCTCTTAAAATTCACAGGCGTCAAAGCACTTTTTTGAGACTAATTTAGAATAGTCCCAAAGTCAAAGATTTATCCAATGGCAAGGCAGCACCAATACCCAGCCACAGGGTGACAAGAGTGCCAAAGAGGAACACTGTGGTTGCAACTGGACGGCGGAAGGGGTTTTGGAATTTATTGACGTTCTCAATAAAAGGAACCAAAATTAGCCCCAAGGGTACGGAAGCCATTGCTAACACTCCTAAAAGTTTGTTAGGAAGCGATCGCAAAATTTGGAAAACTGGATACAAGTACCACTCTGGCAAAATTTCCAATGGTGTGGCGAAAGGATTTGCTGGTTCACCGGTCATCGCGGGGTCTAGCACGGCTAGAGCCACAATCGCAGCGAATGAACCCATAATCACGATGGGGAAGACGTAAAGTAGGTCATTAGGCCAGGCTGGTTCACCATAGTAATTGTGACCCATACCCTTAGCCAGTTTGGCTCTTAACTGGGGATCGCTGAGGTCAGGTTTTTTCTGTGTTGCCATTTTTAAATGTGCTCTCCTGCTTAAGTCTAATTAAAGCATTTGTGAAAGCCATCGGCTACTAGGCAACCCTAGCAAGCGGCAAGCAGCGTTGTGTCTGTCTACAGTCAGCCGCCTCGAGGGCGTCTAAAGCTTTTGGCAAGGTATGCAAGTGTTTGTTTTTTGTAACTTATGTACAATTATTTTCTTGTGTTTCATAAGTTTAGAACAAACAACTTCATCTGGAAACTGACAAATGTTGCCTTTTGCTAATCTCTGAGATTACAAAGGACCGGAAATGCCTTGTTTGCGGATCATCAAGAAGTGAAATAGCATGAAGACTGCAATTAACCAAGGCAAAACAAAGGTGTGTGCGCTGTAGTAACGAGTCAGTGTTGCTTGACCAACACTAGAACCGCCACGCAGTAGGTCGGAGATCAGAACACCAACCACGGGAATTGCTTCTGGTACGCCGCTAACAATTTTCACAGCCCAGTAGCCAACTTGGTCCCAAGGTAGAGAATAGCCGGTAACTCCAAAAGAAACGGTAATTACAGCCAGGATGACACCACTCACCCAGGTCAGTTCGCGGGGCTTTTTAAAACCACCAGTCAGGTAAACCCGGAAGACGTGCAAAATCATCATCAATACCATCATGCTGGCAGACCAGCGATGGATGGAGCGAATTAGCCAACCGAAGTTCACTTCAGTCATAATGTACTGAACTGAGGAGAAAGCTTCAGCTACTGTTGGCTTGTAGTAGAACGTCATGGCAAATCCAGTAGCAAACTGGACTAGAAAGCAAACCAGGGTAATTCCACCCAGGCAGTAAAAGATATTGACGTGGGGAGGGACGTACTTGCTAGTAACGTCTTCGGCGATCGCTTGAATCTCCAGGCGTTCCTCAAACCAGTCGTAAACGTTGGCCATACAATCTCAAGTTCCTAAGAATCGGTTGCGTTTGATAAATTGCGAAGTTTTAAATCGGCGACGAAAGTTTCAAGGGTCCCAAGCCTGGGGATGTTCGGAGTTCGGCTTTAGGCTTTCCCCCAAGGAATGCCACAGGCTAGAGTGGCAGCATAACCCCTTGCGGACTTTCTTGAAGCCGCCGAGTCGTGACTTCTCTCCCAATTAGCAATTTTGGGATTTTAGTAAAGGGGACTTTTTTGTTTGTCAGCTTTGGGCGTGCTAAGAGTTTTCAGAAACTTTACACTCTGTAAAGATGGAATGTATTGCGATCTCGTTATGCTCCAACACAGAAAATGGTGGACACAAACTAGATTTTATCCTTTGCTGAGTGGGATGAACTGCATCAGTTGAGTAAACGACTTGATGAGAAGAATGCACCACTTCTATAAAAAAAGTAACATAATCGAGAGATAGATTTCATCAACAACAGGACAACTGGGCATTTCTAGGCAATTTGGGTTGAAGTGGAATTGATAATGGGGTTCATGAACAAACAGTTTTTTCGAGTTGGATTTTCACTGCTAATGGCGTTTTGCTTGGCCTTGGGTACAATTACTCAGCCTGCACTGGCTTTGACGGCACAACAAAAGCTGGTTTCTGAAGTTTGGCGAATTGTCAATCGTACTTATCTGGATGAGACGTTTAATCATCAAAATTGGGCGACAGTCCGGCAAAAGGTTTTGGAGAAGCCCCTTAGCGACTCCAATGCGGCTTATACGGCCATTCAGACGATGCTCAAGAGCCTTGACGACCCTTTTACCCGCTTTTTAGACCCAGAACAGTACCGCAGCTTACAGGTCAACACTTCTGGGGAACTGACGGGGGTGGGATTGCAAATTGCTCTCAATACTGAAACTGGTAAGTTGGAAGTAGTGGCTCCCATCGCAGGTTCACCAGCAGAAAAAGCAGGGATTAGACCACGCGATCGCATTCTCAAAATTGAAGGTGTTCCCACTGAAAATCTCACTCTTGATGAAGCTGCGACGAAAATGCGCGGCCCCAGTGGCAGCCTTGTGACTCTCGTCATTGAACGAGACGGAGAGCCAGAAACGGAAATTAGACTGACGCGCGATCGCATTGCTCTTAATCCTGTGGTTTCAGAATTGCGTGTTTCTGAGGAGGGCACGCCCATTGGCTACCTTCGGCTGACTCAATTCAATGCCAACGCCTCCACAGAATTAGCAAACGCTATTTCTAGTCTAGAAAAAAAAGGCGCTGCTGCCTATATTCTAGATTTGCGAAATAATCCTGGGGGGCTATTGCAAGCCGGAATTGAAATCGCCCGTTTGTGGTTAGACTCTGGCACTATTGTCTACACTGTTAACCGACAAGGCATTCAAGGTAGTTTTGAAGCGTCTGGCCCAGCCCTGACGAGCGATCCTCTGGTGATTTTGGTGAATCAAGGAACTGCCAGTGCGAGTGAGATTCTTGCCGGCGCACTCCAAGATAATGGGCGTGCCCAACTTGTAGGCGAAACCACTTTTGGTAAGGGTCTAATTCAATCTTTGTTTGAATTATCAGATGGTTCGGGTTTAGCTGTGACAATTGCTAAGTATGAAACTCCTCAACATCGGGATATTAACAAACTAGGTATTAAACCAGATAAAGTGATTTCCCAAGCAATCCTCAACCGCGAACAAATTGGCACAACTGCGGATCTGCAATATGAAGCAGCACTGGAACTATTGAGAGAAAATTCGGTTGTGGCGGGAAAGACTTAAAGCTCAACGCTTTCTAAGCAATAGTCGGATTGGTTGAGAAGCCCACACTTACCGCTTGCAAAAGTGGTAGCTGAATCACAAATTCAGTTCCTTCGCCAGGTTGAGAATTCACCTCGATCGCCCCGCCATGTTTTTCCACAATAATTTGACGGGCGATCGCCAATCCCAAACCTGTACCTTTACCAACACATTTAGTAGTAAATAAATGGTCAAAAATCTTTTGTTTCACTTCTTCGCTCATTCCCTGACCATTATCAGCAATAATAATTTTCACACAGTTATTTTCTAGGGAAGTTGTAATTTTAATTAAATTGGGATTTAGCTTAATTTCCTCAAAGCTGCGTCCATTATTTGATTCTTCCAACGCATCGATAGCATTGGCTAAAATATTCATAAATACTTGATTTAATTGCCCCGGAAAACATTCAATTTTGGGTAGATTACTATATTCAGTTAATACTGCAATAGCTGGATGTTGTTCATTCGCTTTCAGACGATGTTTCAAAATTAAAATCGTGCTGTCAATGCCTTGGTGGATATTAAACGGAACTTTGTAATCTCGATCGGCACGAGAGAAAGTGCGGAGACTGGTGCTAATGTTTTTTAGCCTGTCACAGGCTATCGTCATGGCATCAATCATCTTAGGCAAGTCTTCTAAGGTATAGTCCAAGTCAATTTCTTCGGCATGGTCAAGAATTTCTTCACTTTTGTCGGGTAAACTTTCTTGATAAAGTCTGAGATGTTCAACAACATCAGCAATACTTGGTTGAGCTTGTTGGAGTGTGGCAGCAATAAAACCAAGGGGATTATTCATTTCGTGAGCAACACCAGCAACTAAATTACCCAAAGCCGACATTTTTTCACTTTGGATCATTTGTAATTGGGCGTTTTGCAGGTTAGTTAGGGCTTGTTCTAAATCTTGTGATTTTTGCTGCAAGGCAAGTTCTGCTTTTTTGCGTTGCGTAGCTTGCCGATAGGCATCGCTAATATCTCGCATTACAGCTACCGCACCGAGTTTGTTACCCGCAGCATCAACGATCGCTTGTCCGCTGGCTAATAAAATTCTCTTCAAGCCATGCTTTGGTGCAATTACCATTTCGATATTTTGGACAATTTCCCCTTGAAAGGCACGAAACAAAGGAATTTCCGTGGTTGATAGAGGTGTTTCACCATCAGGTTGATACAGATCGAAGTGTTCTGCCCATTGTTCTGGTGCTAATGATTCTACTGGTAAGCCATGAAATTCACGAGTTGCTTTGTTAAATAAAGTCAACTTGCCAGTAGCATCACAGACAACAATGCCATCGGTAATATTGTGAATGATGGCATTTAAAAACTCTCGTTCTTTGGCTAAAGATGCTTCAACTTGTTTGCGATCGCTAATATCAATTACTACCCCATCCCATAAAATTGCACCATCGGCTTGTCGCTCTGGCCGGGCAGCAGATCGAACCCATTTCACGGTTCCTGAAGGCAGGATAATCCGCCATTCTTGCTCAAAGGGTGTCAGAGTTTGGGCAGAGTAGGCGACTGCTTGGGCAATAGCTGGGTCATCGTCAGGATGATGCATGGCGTAAAGGCTATGCGTCCCCGCCATCACTGATTCTGGCTCTAAGCCATACAAGTCCAAACAGCCAGAACTAACGTAGGGTGTTGAAGTTGAACCATCCGCCCCCAGACGGAATTGGTACACCATACCAGGAATATTATTTGCTAAATTTTGGAAGCGGATTTCACTAGCCTGCAATTTTGCTAGAGATTGTGCCAACTGTTGAGCATAGTTCTGGGAATTGCCATAAAGTCGGGCATTTTCCAGGGAAATGGCAGCTTGGGCGCAAAGTAAGTTGAGCAGTTCGACGCGATCGCTGGTAAAGGCTCCAGTCACAAGATTGTTTTCCAGGTACAATACACCAAGCAACTTACCCTGATGCAAAATTGGGCTGCACAAGATACTCTTAGACTGCTGTCGGTGAATGTAAGGATCATTAATGAATTGTGTATGCACCCTGGCATCAGTAATTACCACGGGTTGTAAGCTGCGTTTGACGGTATTAATCAAAGTAATTGGCACATCCTTGCTGTCTTCCAGAAATTGTGGCTTCAGCAGCATTGGACAAAAATCACTATAAGTGACGGATTGCACCATTAACTGTTCTTCATAGGACAGCAGCAACACACATTTCTCGGCTCCGGAATTTTCAATGAGAATATGCAGCAATGTCGAGAGCAGTTTTTCCAGTTCGATTTCGCCAGAAAGGATTTGAGAAGCTTTGAGAATGGCGGCTAAATCTAAAGCAACAGAGATGCTGCTACTACTGGAAGTGGCGGAACTAGTGGAGGTGACAGTCCCTAAGTTGAAGATAGTTTCGTAAGTGGAGAGGGGAGAATGGGTTTGCTGGAGGATGGAGGCGAGTAGTTGGGGATAGCGTTTCTCTAAGTCGGCGACTTTGGCTTTGGCACCCCAACGAGCATAGCCATAGTAGGCTTCGGTGATGTATTCTTGGGCAATGCGCTGTTTACCCCAATCCAGGTAAAACTTAGCGGCTAATTCGTTGGCAAGTGCTTCTTCTTGGGTGTAGCCGTGTTCTTTGGCTAGAGTTATGGCGCGATCGTAGAATTCTAGCGCCTCTGATTTCTGTCCTAGAACCCGATACCGTTCTGCTTCAACCAAATAAAACTTGTGTAAATGATTGGCTGGAATATAGCTAGCCCAAGTTTTGATCTTTTCCTGATTTTTGCTCACCCGCCCAAGAATGTGTTGTTGTTCTGTTTCGGAAACTTGGGAATAGATTGCCAGATGAGCTAGAGAATCATAGGTGTGGAAGATTGGAACTACAAATAATCCGATGGCGCCGCCTAGATAATTTTCAGTAGCGATCGCACTTTCCACTGCAAGTTCAAATTTCCCAAACAGATAACCGAGAAAAAGTTTACTCACATAGAAATAGCACAGCGCAGTTTGATCGCCTGAGTCCTGGATGATCGGCAGCATTTGCTCTTGATTGAAAGCCTTTCCAATTAGTTCCCATGCTTGGGCACTATCGCCGATTAAATTCAAAACCGCTTGCTGAAAAATAGTCATCTGGGTGAGAAGTCCTGCTTGTTTGAGTTGAGTGAGTTGAAGGCAAAAAGTATCACTTTCCCGACTTAACTCCCCCAGTTCTTTACCGACAAACAAACAGTGCATGACGTAAACGACTGCACAAATGGTAGCTGATTCTAAATCTCCCATTTCCAGTCCAATTTGATAGCCTTCCCGAAAAAGCGCTAAGGTGTTCTTGAGCGGCTCTTTCCAATGCAATACACAACAACATACTCCGACATAAGTTCTGGCTTTCAACTTTTTGGCATTCAACTGTTCGAGTAATGTGAGTGCCAGTTGTCCAAACTGATAGCCGCATTCAATGTCTCCTACCGCCCCACAAAGCAGCAGTCCATAGTAGGCATAACCATTTGTAGAGTATGAGGTATTGCCGTACTGAAGAGATAAATTTACTTGCTCAAGAGTAATAAATGGTAAGAGTGCTGGAGCGGCAACATAGGCAGAAGAAGAGACACCTACAAGAATCCGCATAGCGGCTAATTTGTCTGGCTCGATCATCTGATCTAGAGTCATTAAATCTAGCGGTTGCCTGCCAGCTAAGATGGATTTGGTTACCTCGAAAGCCAATGCAATATCTGATTTACCTGGTTGCTTGGGAAAATGAATTCCTAACTGCTCTAAAATCTGGAGAGCCAGCTCCACGCCCTGGAGAAATTGATGTTGGGCTTGAGCGGCTTGGATTTGGATTTCATAGACTTTAACGGTATCCAACAAGGTTCTAGCATTTTCCAAAATGACTGCTGGAAATTGTGCCATCTGCTCAAAGTTGCCACTTAGGTAAGCTGCTTCGGTGGCAGCTTCATAAAGTGTCAGGGTTAGTTCATATTGTGTTTGCCACCGCTTTTGTGCAAGCATTGCAATACCTATAGTGGCATACTCAAATGCGGCGGCGTATGCTATTGCAGCTATTGCTTTTTGTGCAGCTTGTAAATTGAGTTGAGCGAGTTCTGTTTTCTGATCTAGATCGACAATTAAGCTATTACCGATATTCAGTTGATTAACAATCTCAAATAGTTTTTCATCCTGTTCTGCGGCTGGCGTATGGTTGAGCAAAAGTTGCCCAATTTTCAGGTGAGTGACCTGTTTTTGCTCCTTTGGAATCAGAGAGTAGGCTGCTTGCTCGACGCGATCGTGCAAAAATTTGTAACCTGTCAGTTGTCCGTTGTCATTTGTTGTTTGCAAATCGCCAAGGGCTAATGAAGAATCTTGATAAAATTTGTAAACTTCATTGGTGGGAATTACAAATCCTTCTTGTAATGTTTTCCACAAATCCGCAGCGGTTTCTGTCTGGGACTTTTGATAAACGATCGCCAATGTACTTAAATCAAACTGATTACCAATACAGGCTGCCAGTTTCAGAACTTCCTGAGTTTTGGGCGGCAACTTTAAAAGTTGAATTGCCATAAATTCAACGACATCATCTGTGAGAGCAAGCGATCGCACTTGTGCTACATCACACTGCCAAAAACCTGTATGCCAATCAAAGGTAATTCGTCCCTCCTCATGTAATGCCTTGAGAAACTGAGTTGTAAAAAACGGATTACCTTTGGCTTTTTGATAAACTAGTTCAGTCAACGGCAGGGCAATTTCTGTTGTACAACTCAAGGTGTCTGCAATCAAACTATTGACATCAACTTGACTCAAGGTCATCAGCGTTAGAGTGTTAACCGTCGCCACCTTCTCAATCTCTTCGAGTGTCAGCAGCAACGGATGAGCCGCAAACACTTCGTTATCGCGGTATGCACCAATAATCAACAGATAGCCCCTCAAGGTTTCACCCATCAACAGCTTGAGCAAATTCAGCGATGCCGAATCTGCCCACTGCAAATCGTCTAGGAACACTACCAACGGATGTTCTCCTGTGGTGAACACCTGAATAAACTTGACAAACATCAGATTGAAGCGGTTCTGAGCAGCACTGCCTGATAGTTCTGGTGTCGGCGGTTGTTTGCCAATAATCCGTTCTAATTCCGGAATCACCTCAATTATCACCTGTCCACTCTCACCCAAAGCAGACAGAATTTTATTTCGCCACTGCTGGAGTTGGCTGTCAGTTTCACTGAGCAATTGTGCTATCAAATTGCGGAAGGCTTGGACAAAGGCAGACAAGGGAATATTGCGGTTGAACTGGTCATACTTACCTTTGATGAAATACCCATTCCACCGGACAATCGGCTTATGTACTTCATTCACCACCGCAGTTTTACCGATGCCAGAGAAACCAGCCACCAACATCAGTTCGGCTGCTCCATTGGCAACTCGGCCAAATGCTTCTAGCAAGGTTTGTGCTTCTTGCTCTCGTCCGTAGAGTTTTTCTGGGATGAGAAAGCGATCGCTGATATCATTTTGTCCTAAATCAAACCAACTATTCTTGCCTGTTGTTTGCCATTCTTGGCAACATTTCTCTATATCATATTTCAGTCCCAATGCACTCTGATAGCGGTCTTCAGCGTTCTTCGCCATCAGCTTGCAAACAATCTCTCCTAGCATTAAAGGAATTTCTGGGTTGAGATCGCAAATGGAGTTGGGCTGTTTAGCGATATGGCAATACACCAACTCCATTGGCTCGTCGGATGTAAAAGGCAGTTGTCCACTCAGTAGCTCAAAGAATGTCACACCTAATGAATAAAAGTCGCTGCGGTAGTCAATGCCTCGGTTCATCCGCCCAGTTTGCTCTGGCGACAGATACGCTAGCGTTCCTTGCAGTCCATTGATGCTCTGACTTTCCTGAGTTTCTCTTGGTAAGAGTGAAGCAATACTGAAGTCAATCAGTTTGACTTGTTTGGTGTCGGGGTGAATTAGGATATTGGCTGGTTTAATGTCCTTGTGAATGACGCGTTGTTGGTGTAACTGATGTAAAATTTCCAGCAGTTGCAGGGCAATGGGTAGGAATTCCTGTAATATCAGTGGTTTTCCGGTAGTAAATTCTCGTAGGGAAACACCACCAAAGTCCTCCATTACCAGCGCGTAGCCATTGTAATAGGGTTCGAGGCTGTAGGGTTTAATGATGCCGGGAATATCTAGGTTTTTGGCGATCGCATATTGGTTGCGAAACTGTAATAATTCGCCCAAAGTCGGGTATTCTCGTTTTAGGAGCTTAATCACAACTGGCTGGCGATGCCTGCGGCGGGCTGCGCCTACGCATTCTCGCACTGCCCGATACACTTCAGTCCGAGAACCTGAATAAAGTTGTTCTACAATCTCGTAGCTAGGGATTCTTACAGTTTCAACAACTTTTCCGCTCATAAATTTTTACTAGAATTCCTTGTCTCAGGCTTAGAATTCCCCAGACAAGCATCCTGGTTAACAAACTTTGGAAAATTTGCTTTGGGTATTGGGAGTGCTGTACATGGATAGCGGGGCGATGAGCCGCGTGCTGAGCGGAGGCGGAGATGCTCCGCCTCCGGTGCTGAGTGATATCAAGTCCGGTTGAATACTTATTATTCAGATTGACGCAAAGACAGGGAGACGCTCTTACGCGGAGAATTTTTTTGATAGTGTAGGACTTACGCACTGTACAAAAGAATCATCTTGTGGATCAACATAAATACGCATATGAGCAATGCTGTGTCCCTACGACAGATGTGGTTTTTAAAATGATTCATATTTTGTCTTTCCTGTCAATGCGTAAGTCCTAGTCAAGATAGTTAGCGAGAAAAATTGTAAGTGAGAGTGACGAAAAGATGAACTTTTAAGCACTTAAACAACAGTAAAATTGTTCATTTTATCGGCACGTTGGTAACAAAATAATCAATCTTTAATTGCTATAACCCTTGATTTTTAAAGCTATTTAGGGAATGAAACAGCCCTGCTCTAAAGTAGGGGCTGTAACCGCAGCAAAGCTTGTAAATCAAGAGAAGCCAGGTGCTGGTAAGCTCCATCTATGGCACGCTTTCCTCTCAAGAAACCTGTATTGGCTCCAGGACAAATATACTGGAGAGTTTCTGGTGTAAAACGTTCTAGTAACAATCGAAGACTGTTAATTTGTCGCGGCCAGTGAAAAGTTTTAGCTGTCCGTAATGGTACTGGTTGACCTTGCTGATTGGGGACTAAATGGCGACCAGAAAATAAAATGCCTCCAAGTTCACTGTAGTATAGACAAGATGAGCCAGGAGAATGACCTGGTGTCCAAATTACTTGTGTTTTTGCATCAAGAGTAAATTCTTGGCTAAAACTAGTTACAGTTAAACCTGGTAATAAATAAGCTTCTTGTTCTTGAATGAGAACTTTGCAATCAAAAATTTGCTGAATTTCAGCGGTCTTACCAATAGCGCCTCGATGGGTGAGAAATAACCAACCCACGCCTCCATGCGCTGCTAAAAAATCTTGATTTGCTTGGTCTAGGGCGGGGCAGTCTATGAGGATATTGCTTTCATTTCTTACAATAAAATAAGAGGTTCCGCCTAATGTGTCCCGATTGGGTGGAAAAGCAAAAATGCTTTCTTGTGCGAAGTCCGTTCGCAGAGAATCTTTGCTAGGAATTTCGTTCAGGAACACAGCCCGTGGTGGGTTAGTTGTAGGACTTGGTTGTTGAGGTAAAGGGGACATAATGTAAAGAACCGAAACTGAGGAGTTGTGGATAATCTGGTTAAAGTGTAAAAATTCTCAAGGATTGAAACTTAAGCGTTAACTAGCACTGTTAACCGTTGGTAAAAAAATTGGGGTTTGAGGTCTGCCTTGTAGTTAAGGCGATGCGCTAAAGCTACTGGTGGGGCGTTGTGTCAAAATTACTGAAGATAATATGGAATTTTGGTTTTTGTTTCTCCTCCTACTGGGGCTAGCTACTTATCTAATGGTGCAGCACAGCGTCGCTCAGATCACCCGGACGCCAGTATGGTTGTTGTGGTTGGTTTTAATGACACCAGCATTGCTGTTGATTGGATGGATGCTGATGTACGGGGCGAAACAACCTCCGCCAGTAGCCTTGTTCATGTGGTCTTTATTTATCTGCGTACTGTTCTACTGGCTCTTGTTTCAATGGGGGCGTCGAATACCACCAGATACACAGACCGAAGCCCAAACCCAAGCCTCAGAATCACAGCCAATTATCCAGCCTACCGCAGAAACAATAGTGCGTCCAATTGAACCAAGAGAAGAAACTCAACTGCGAAATTGTTTTCCTTGGTCTGTATACTACGTACAAAATATTGAGTATCGACCACAGGCGGTGATTTGTCGCGGTCAGTTGCGAACCAAAGCCAGCAATGCTTATCAGCAGATTAAGAGTAATATTGAAGCACAATTTGGCGATCGCTTTCTGTTGATCTTTCAAGAAGGTTTCAACGGCAAACCTTTCTTTGTACTAGTTCCCAACACTCAAGCTGCTAAAGAGACAAATACACCACAACGCGACCAACAACAGTTAACTCGACCAGGATTAGCACTTTTACTCCTACTTGCTACTTTGGTAACTACTACTTTGGTAGGAGTGGAAATTGCTGATGTTTCTCTCCCACGAACATCGGAAATTGGCTCTTTTGTGAAAGTTCTATCTAGCCCAGATGTTCTGCTCAAGGGTTTGCCCTATGCTTTAGGATTATTGACGATTTTGGGCACTCATGAACTCGGACATTATTTAACAGCTAAATTCTACAAGATTCGCTCGACGTTGCCTTACTTTATTCCCGTACCTTTCTTCTTGGGAACTTTTGGTGCATTCATTCAAATGCGTAGTCCCATTCCTAACCGCAAAGCTTTATTTGACATTAGTATCGCTGGTCCCCTTGCGGGCTTTGTTGTCACTTTACCGATACTAATTTGGGGATTGGCTCATTCTGATGTGGTTCCCCTGACTGAAAAAACCCGACTTTTGAATCCCGATGCCCTCAATCCCAAATATTCTATTTTATTAGCGGTACTCTCGAAGTTAGCTTTGGGAAGTGGATTAACAGCAAAATCGGCTCTTGACTTGCATCCAGTGGCAGTAGCCGGCTTTCTCGGATTAGTTGTCACCGCTTTAAATTTAATGCCTGTGGGACAACTAGACGGAGGTCACATTGTTCATGCAATGTTTGGACAACGAACCGCAGTTGTAATTGGTCAAATTGCTCGCGTACTGCTATTATTACTTTCTTTAGTTCGAGAAGAATTTTTGTTGTGGGCAATTATCTTATTATTTATGCCATTGATTGATGAACCGGCACTGAATGATGTCACTGAATTAGATAATAGACGTGACGTTTGGGGATTGTTAGCAATGGCCTTGTTGGTTGTTATTGTACTGCCATTACCGGAGGCGATCGCCAATTTTTTGCAAATTTAAAATTTGTCATTTGTCATTTGTCATTTGCCGTTATCAAAAGTCAGTTACCAATGACTAATGACGAATTTAATTCCCCCAAAAAAAGGGGGAATATATTGTCTTCAAACTAACTCGATACTGAACTAGCCGCCTCGGAAGTTTTCGCCGCAGGTGGAAAGCCACCCAAGCGAATCTCGGAAGTGAAGGAAGTGATACTAAACCCACCAGAGCGCTTTAAGACATTCACCCGCATTCGCAAATTGGGACTAGCAAACCACAGACGCTCCTCAGACTTCATGGTTTCATCTTCTGTGATTAGAGTCAAAGCACCATCACTATCTATCTGATAGCGTCCGGGAACTGGAGTTTTCTCGCCATCAACTATTTGCCTCAATAACTTGCCTTGGGCAGGATTATCGGCATCAGGTATTGAAACTAAGACACTTGAGCCACTATGTTTTACTTGCTCCCGTTCCATTGTGCCGTTCCAGGTGACTTTGAGACCATAGGAGGTGGAACTAGGATTAATTCCGTACTGTTGACACAATTTGCTCACTTCTGGATGATCTGCGGCTAGTGTCTCAATGATGATGTCTGACTTGCCATGTTCAGATTGATTCAAAGCTAAATGATGAATAGTACGATGGGAAAACCATTTACCAGTACTTAACTCAAAAAATTCTTCAATATTCATGAATGAAATTACCCTGCATCAAAATGCAAAAATTCCCACTTAATTATTATTAAAAGGTAAGAGGAAGCTTTAATATTAAGCTTGATTACCTATTTCCTCAAGCCTCTTGAGGCTAATTCTCGCTGCTTCGGAAACGTTGGAATGACTGTCTTTTTCCATGTATTTCAAAGCTGAGACGCTCTTGGGAGTGGGAAGATTGCCCAAAGCTTCTGCCAGACGCTGCCTAACTAACCAATCATCGGATTGGGCAAACCGCAGGATACTATCGACAGACTCAACGTCTCGAATTTCTCCGAGTGCAGAGATTGCAGCCTCTTGCAATACTAGTTCTTTACTATCGAGGGCTTGCAGCAGAATTTGACGGGCACGGGGGTCTTTAATGTTACCGAGAGATACGGCTGCACTAAAGCGTACTAACCAATCAGTATCTTCATAAAATGCCCGTGAGAGTACCTCAAATGCTCTGGCATCACCCAAATATCCTAAAGCACCAGCAGCATCAGCACGAATGCCATAATCTGGGTCATTTTCGAGAATTCGCACCAAAATTTGATAACATTCTGGCGTAGGCTTGACTCCAAGGGCAAATATTGCCATCGATCGCAGTTGCAAAGATTCGTCGTCTAGTACTTTTTTAATCAAAGGTACTGCATCCTCAGGAGGAACGTGACGCAGATTAGCAAGGGCTACCATGCGATCGCGCAGATTCGGACTTTCTAACTGAGTAGAAATTTCTTCTATGCTTAAAGCTGTCATTTAGTTCAAAACGTTTTCTTTACTTATCTTAATTTACCTGATCCCTTCATCACGCTGTCGCCACAGTGAAGTAGGAGTTTGGCGACTTTACAAAATAGCTCGATTATGAGTCAAAAATAAATAAATGTTACTGACCGCCAGATTGTGTATTGAATTTAGCAGTAAGATTTAACACTTAGCTGTGCCTGAGGTATGAAGAGAAGACTTGGTAAGGGACGTAGGTTAAGGGTGTGACTGTGAAATACAGCGTTAACCTTTAGGAGAATCACAATGGTTCAACTTAGCGAACGTCCCGGCACCAAAAAAATCACAAACTTGCGCGATAAGTTCATCTATCAACTTGGTGCGATGTACGATGCTGAACATCGCTTTTTGGAAGCTCAGCAGCTAATGTGGCAGTGTAGCCACCATAACCAGTTGAAGTCCTTGCTCGAAACCCATATTCGGGAAACCGAGCAGCAAATTAGAAATCTGGAGCAGTCATTTAGCAGCTTGGGACAGCAACCACAGCGGGTGACTTGTGATGCTGCGGCTGGTTTGATTAGTGATGCTCAAAAATTAACACTATTGGCTGCTGATAATCCTAAAATTGTCGAGCTGATAATGGCAGGAGCGCAGGCTAAGGTAGAACAATTGGAAATTGCTTGCTATCGCGGCTTAATTAAAGGTGCTGAGCAGATGGGGCAAAACGAAGTCGTGCGACTGCTACAGCAAAACTTGCAGCAGTCAGAACAAACAGCTCAAAAGATTGAGCAGCACATGCCCCAGTTACTTCAAGAAGCAAAATCTGCTGAAATTTCAGGTGGTAATAGGTCTCGGTAATTTTTTGTAATATTACTGTAGTGTAAAATTTCCAACAAAAGCAAGGTCACAAGTGCCTTGCTTTTGTTATTGCTGTATCAGCACTGCTTTGAATGAACTACAAAAAGTAAAAAAATAGCGATCGTTGACAGGATACATATTTTATTGGTGCTGTTGCAACCACGCTACTAAATCAGCTTCACTGGAAAAATCTAGTAAGGCTTCCGCTAAGTCTTCTAACTGAGTTAACGATAACCCACTCAGCTGCTGTTGTAATTCTGGAGTAATTACACCGATTCGTCTTGTTAATTGACGCTGGATGATTTTCAATTCTCCTTGTTGTATTCCTTCTTCCATCCAACTGGTGACAATTTGCATAACTACCTCTTGTTGAGTTGGTTCAAATTGAGCAATTTCAGCCTGGAAAATTTCTGTTTCTTGGGCATTTAGTCGTAAGTAGGTGTCAATAAAGCCAGAAATCAATTGCATCCGCGCTGGATCTAACTGCAACGTAGCTAACAGACGGAGACACTCAGATTTTACTCTGGGGCGGTCTTTTGGCGCTATGTTCATTTTAGCCATGAGTGCGCTAGCTACGGGATTTTGTTGTTGCAAAAATTCTCGCCAATTCAAGCGATTCAACTGGATGACATCATAGTTGAACTGCAACACAACTTTATTGGGAAATACTACCTGATGAAGATTGGGTTCGGCTTTCTTGGGACTATCGTAAGAAAATAAGGCGATAGGATAAACTGGCAGGGCGTATTTTTCGTATAATCTAGCGAAGTAGCGATACATTCGTAAATCAAAAGCTTCTTGATAATAAGCTTGATGTTCTAGATGTACGAGAAAAAATGATTCTTGCCCTCTAAATCTGGCTTTTACTACTATGTCAGTTTCGTATTTTTCTCCAGCGGTGACATCGGTAAATACTTCTTTGTCGAGAAAGGTGATGGTGTCTCGTTCTAGATATGCGGTTATCTCTGGAAAGAATAATTCGAGAAATTCCCAGAAGAAAGTGGTTAGTAGTTCTTTGAATAAGCGATCGTGGTCTATCATGTCAAATTTATATCATGTCTTTGATTGATGAGCGATCGCTTTTTTTTACGAACCACAGAGACGCAGAGGACACAGAGGAGGAAGAGGGCGATCGCTTGGTGATTTTTAGAAGTGCGTAGACAGATTGTGGATCACAGGAAATTGTGTACTACTGCTAGACTAAAAGCAATGATGAGACAATAGCACATGGTTTCCAGCATTGGAATTACTGATACCATTAAAAGCTTGAAGGATTTACAGACTCGCTATAATTTAACTCAAGCTGATAGCGATCGCTTTTTCTACGAGTGGATTGATGAATTACCCGAACTCAATCAACAAGAACAGGCGGGTATTGCTCGGATTAAGCAGCGTTGTAAATTGACATGCGAGCATTTCCAACACTGGTATTCTCAAGGACTAATACTATTTTTCCTACCACCTTATAATCCACAGATGAATCGTATCGAAGATGAGTGGTTGCATTTGAAACGCGATGAACTTGCCTTAAGAGTTTTTGAGGATGAATACGATTTGGCGATCGCTATTATTTCAGGTATAAAAAATAGAGCGGCACAAGGGGGCTACTCAGCCGAGCGTTTTACCTTTAATTAAGTTGACCTACTTAATAGAGCTGATGGCAATAGTCTAGCGAACGGCAATCTACTATCCATTATCCACATCTTTCTTTACAATCTTGAAACCCTCGTTTTATAACCATCTTAGAGGGTGTTTATAAAATAAATCTTAAGCAGTTGAGCAACGATGATTACGGGCTAATCGTCGTAACATTAGATGTGTCATAGCAGCGTATATCATGGTTTCACTCCTTTGCGGAAGATATTCGTAATCCTTACTCAGACGGCGGTAGCGACCAAGCCATGCCAGTGTACGCTCTACGACCCAACGTCGAGGTAAGACTTTAAAGCCAGAGGTAAGATCGCAACGTTTGACAATTTCGAGTCCGCAACCAATAAAATATCTGACCCAATCGACCAACAAGCCTGCGTATGCAGCATCTGCCCAAATTAAATGTAACTTGGGAAACAAGTTGCAAATTTTATCGAATACGAGTTTTGCCCCGTCGCGGTCTTGAATCGAGGCTGCATGTACAACAACCATCAAAATTAGACCCATCGTATCAACAACGATATGGCGTTTACGACCATTAATCTTTTTTCCGGCATCATAGCCTTTGACTC
Source organism: Nostoc sp. FACHB-973 (assembly GCF_014698115.1). Classification (GTDB taxonomy): domain Bacteria; phylum Cyanobacteriota; class Cyanobacteriia; order Cyanobacteriales; family Nostocaceae; genus Nostoc; species Nostoc muscorum. The sequence goes on along the minus strand of NZ_JACJSJ010000013.1, from coordinate 50,026 downwards.
CTCCTTTCTCAGTTGTTTTCACAGTTTGAGAGTCTATGATTCCGGCAGATGGTTCTATGTCTCGTCCTTCAATTTGCCTGAGTTGCGACGCCGAATAGCCCGTCGTAGACATCGCAGAACTGAATGGATTTTTTGCCATATTCCCTTGCGCTGCCAACGTTGAAAATACGAGTATACAGTAAGACAAGCTGGTAAATCATGAGGCATCATTCGCCATGAGCAGCCTGCACGCAAAATCTAAAAAATGGCATTTACCACTTCCCGCATATCAACTTCACGTTTTTTTTCCACGTTTACGCTTATGTTCTGCTGGAATCATTGATTTAATCAAATCCCATTCAATATCTGAAACATCTGTGGGATAAGGCTTTCGGCTCATTGCACCAGACTTAAATATAACTACTTCTTGTTTTCAAATAAGTGTTCTAGGTGAAGCACTGCGGTGTTCTTTATTTTTTATTTATAAACACCCTCTAAGCAGCAACAAAAATATCTGCATTAGTTAAGGCTAGTGCAGTATTAAGCGTAGCAAATTGAATTTTGGCGATCGCTCCTGTACCATCTTGATCGAAGAACAGAGCGCCAGTGCTTCGATCATACATGAATCTCTGACTACTTGTAGTGGCTGTTGAACCGATCGCAAATCGGCTAGCGGCGATCGCCGCACCAGCAACTAACCCGCCACCAAAACCAGCGGCAGAAACAACAATCGTATCATCAACAACGCTAAAATCAGTAATTCTATCAGTCCCTTCACTACGGGAATTGAAAGTAAAGCGATCGCTTCCTGCACCCCCTGTCAGTGTATCGTTACCAGTACCACCGATGAGGATGTCATTCCCATTACCACCAAGGAGAGTATCAACACCAGAGCCACCATTGAGGGTATTATTGCCGCTATTACCAGTAATGACATTATTGAGACTGTTACCTGTACCATTAATTGCGGCTGTACCAGTCAAAGTCAGGTTTTCTAAGTTAGCGCCTAAAGTGTAACTAATAGAAGACTGGACAGTATCCGTACCTTCATTCAAGTTTTCTACAATTACATCTCCAGTGCTATCGACAACGTAAGTATCGTTACCAGCACCGCCACGCATTGTATCATTACCTCTACCACCATTGAGCGTATCATTGCTTACTGTTGATGTAGCAGGAAAGCTCAAGTTCAGCGACCAGTTCTTAAGTGTCCCTACACCTCCAACATATTTATCAGTAACTTCTAGTCTCCATGTACCATTAGGATTTTGATAATCAAAAGCTGATAGTAATCCCTGTGGTCGAAAAGTGCCAGTAAACGGAGCATTACCAGCCGTAATTGATGTTGTGGCTTCATCATCTAATACTGTGGATGTGAAATTACTGAAAATACTCCCCACACCTGTGAATAATGTCACACGAGTTCCTGTAGGACTAATCAGGAAAACATCGAGGTGAGAACTATATGTCTGGGTAATATTTAAGGTGACGTTGACATCGGCGATCGCACCACTTAAAGCATTGACTGTGAGATTAGAATTAATGGTAGATTCATCAGGGATATTGAGAGCAGATGTGTTACTGAACGTATAAGTTTGGTAGGTGAGCGGTATATCACCAATCAAAATATCATTGCCCCTACCACCAGATAAAACATTGGCAGCACTGTTACCAATAATAGTGTCATTGCCATCGCCACCAAAAGCATTTTCGATAGTAGTTCCTGAACTGATGGTTAATTTAGTTCCATTGAGGGTACTTGTAGAACCTGGAGTCAAATTTATGGTGGAGTTAGAAGTAATCGCCGCCGCATTAATTGTATCGATACCAGAACTATCAGTCAGTGTAGTTGCGCCATAGATGCCATATTCATTGGTGTAGAAATAAGTATCATTGGCGGTATCTGTATCCCCATATAAATGCAATTTCCAACTATTAAAAATGCCGGTATCTGTAGGGCCTAAATCCTTGATTCTGAGTGTCCAAGTACCAGCACTGCTTTCTCCCCAATGTTGCGTACTGGAGAGTTTAAATATAATATTATCTCCATCATCTTGCTTATTACCTGGACGGTTAATCAAACTGCTTATAGTTCCACTAGGAGAAATCAGTTCAACCACCAAATCACCCCGATAAGGATGAGTTAGATTGAGTTCTACTTCTACCCAATCAATTTCTAAACCCGCAGCAACGGTAAAAGAGCGACTAATTCCTGTTGTATTATTATCTGGAATAGCCAAGCCTAAATTACCAGAATTATAAGAAAGAGATTTCTCATTGTTAAATCGACTTTGTTTTTGCCAAGTCTCAGCTAAACGCACAGCAGCAAGAGCATCTACCAAGCCAAATCCATAGTCGTGGCTGACGTGTAAACCTCTTCCATTCCAGTTGTTAGCACCGTTATATTGCCAAATATATTTCCCCGCATAGTTATTAGGATCGTTGCGGCGAGCAGAATAGGCGAGAATTTCTTGGATATCTCGATAACCTAAATTGGGATTGGCTTCCAATATCAAGGCGACTACCCCAGAAACTTGAGGAGCAGCAATTGAAGTGCCAGTCAAACGAGTATAGTCTGTAGAACTATAGCCAGCAGATCCCAGGCGATCTGTAGTGAGAAGGCCGACACCACCATATGATTCACCAAAGGCAGAAACTAGAATAGAAGCACCAGGAGTACTGTAATAAGTTGCCCAGCCATACTCAAGATCAATTGCAGCTACTGTAATGACGTGACGAGAATTTTGAAAGTTGTGATAGTTGGTATTATCGCCTGCTCCACGACCATCTCCGGCAGCAAAGATAATCGCAGTTCCTAATCCATTACGTCCATTAGTAACAGCATTAGTAAGTGCTTGCCCTGCTTGTGGGAAAGTATAAAAATTATCGTCAAATCTCTGAAAACTCCAGCCATTGTTGACAACATCGAAACTCGCAGCACGCGACAGAGCATCAATCACATTAGCCAAAGAACCAGGAACAGCTCTAATACCTGCAATCTTGGCATTATAAGCCACACCCACAGTACCAACACCATTCGCTTCAGCAGCAATAATACCTGCTACTGCTGTCCCGTTATTATCATTAGCCAGAACTGGTAAAGGATCAGAATCTTGGCCGATAATGTCATAATCTCTCGTTTTATCGTAATTATTATCCAAATCGTAGTGGTTATAGTCAACTCCATCGTCAATCACACCAACTAAAACACCACGTCCTGTATAGTCGTCCCACACATTCACTACATTGAGATCAAGACCACGACGGCCATATGTGTACTGGTAGAGATAGATTTGATTCTCAAGCTCAGAAGGGAAAGTAGGCATAAGTTTCTCTCTTGTATTATGCGAATATTTCAATGCCAGTAAATAGCCTGATGATCTGAAAATGCTGGATGTTTACTCCGACTTTATGAAAATTTTTGACACTTAAAATCTTTAGCAATTCACAGAGTAAATAAAACACAGAAATTAGTCCTTCAGCTTTTATGCAAACTTAGATGCAACTTTCAGTATCGATATCAGCATAATTGTGTATGTAAAATTGCATAAAAGTGTATTGTCTTTTGCACTTATCTATGCAACGTTGCAATTGCTCACCCCAAGCTTCAGACTAGATATCAGTTGCTACAACTGACACGCAAGAGAAAAATTTATGATCCAGCAGTCTAATTGCAATTGGTGGTGGCCTTTAGGACTATTGCTCAGTTTGACTGTCACAACAAACGCCAAAGCCTTAGCTCAAGTCACAGCCGACCAAACATTAGGAACACAAGTTATAGATATTGGTTTAAATTCTTTTATTTTGGATGGAAGAACAGTCGGTAACACAAATTTATTTCACAGTTTTAGCAATTTTAATGTTCCTAATAGTGGGGCAGCAATTTTTATCAATGAACTCAATATTGTCAATATCTTTGCACGAGTAACTGGTGGAACACCCTCTGAGATTCAAGGATTAATTCGCACCCAAGGTAGCGCTAATTTATTTTTGATGAATCCCAATGGTATTATTTTTGGTAAAAATGCTCAATTAAATATTGGTGGTTCCTTCGTAGCAACTACAGCTAATGCAATTCAATTTTCTGACGGTGCTGAGTTTTCTTCAACATCATCGGTTACACCAGAAAATACTTTACTTAGTGTTAATCCGACAGCATTTTTATTTAATCAAATCGCTGCTCAAGGTGCAAACTCAATTGACAATCGTGCAACTTTGGCAGTTCCTAATAATAAAACTTTAATCCTACTTGGTGGTCGGATTGCACCTACACCGGAATCGACAGGGCAAATTTTCATGGATGGAGGGCAGGTTTATGCACTAGATGGCAGAGTAGAAATTGGTGGTTTAACTGCACCTGGAACAGTAGGACTAAATGTTGATGGCGACAATTTGCGCCTAAATTTTGCTGAGAATGTGGCAAGAGCAAATGCTTCATTCGTGAATCAATCTGCTGCTGGTGTGGTCGTTGCAAGTGGCGGCAATATCATAGTTAATGTTAACGATTTTAATTTACTAAATTCTAGTCTTTTGTTTAGCAGTATAGTTTTTAATCAAGGAATTCCATCAGCCCAAGCAGGTGATATCTCAATCAATGCAACTGGAATTGTAACTATAGCTGACCAAAGTTCTATATGGAATGTTGCTCTAGAATCTGGAAATAGTGGAAATATCAATGTTGTTGCTGAATCGCTGAAAATAATCGATGGTGGTGAAATTCGGGCATATGCCAGGCAGGGTAATTCAGGTGTTGTTAATATCAAAGTTAACGACACAATTTCTCTATCAGGAAGAGGTGGAACTTTTGCTGATGGAAGTTTGAATCCTAGTGCGATTATAAGTGGTGTTTTCCTAAGCGATTCCTCTCTGTTTGGTTCAACTAGTGGAAAAAGTGGTGGTATTAATATCCAAGCGCAAAATCTTTCGTTAGGGGATTATAGTTCTATCAGTGCTACTAATCTTTTAGCAGATGATTCTGGAGATATTAAAATTCAAGCTGCTAATTCAATTATTTTAAACGATTCAGCTAATATCTTTTCAATGACTTTTGGAAAAGGAAATGCAGGTAATTTATCAATTACTACCAATCGTTTGAATCTGGAAAATAGTTCTCGGCTATCAACTAGTACTCTTGGCAGTGGTAATGCTGGAAATATAAATGTTATAGTTAGAGATATTAGTGTAGATAAATCTTTGATAACTACATCTGCACTTTCTTTTCCAGAAGTTATTTCTAATGTTGGTAATGCTGGGAATGTAAATATTCAAACTGGGAAGATTACTTTAACAAATTCTGGAGTTATATCTTCAAATTCTGGAGAACCAGAACCAGGTGAAACAATTGGACGTGGTGGAAACATCAATATTACAGCTACTGATTCAATAGAAATCGATTCTCAAAGTTCAAAAGATATCATTACTGGTATTGTTACCAGAACTTTTAGCAGTAGTCGCGCTGGCGATATAAAACTAGAAACCAAAAATCTCCTTGTAAAGAATGGCGGTTCTATCAGAGCAGAAGCAGCTAACAATTTAGGAGGCAATGCAGGTAATATCACTATCAATGCATCAGATTCTGTTGATTTAATTAGTTCTAACGGTAATTCTCCTAGCTTGCTCACTACAGGAGTTGAAGCTTTCCAAGATAATATAGTCGCTGTAGGTAATGGGGGTGATATAACAATTAATACTAAACATTTGCAGTTAACAAATGGAGCTATAAATGCTGGAACTTTCGGCAAGGGGAATGGTGGTGATATCTTTATTCTCAGCAATGAGAGGGTTATTGTTGACAACAGTACAATTAATAGTCGCGTAGGAGCTGGTGGAGTCGGAAATGCTGGAGATATTCAAATTCAAACACCAAGGTTGACTTTAACTAACGGTGGTCAAATTGATGCTCTAATTTCTGAAGCAGAGAGGGGTTTACCTGCTGGACAAGGTAGAGGTGGAAATATTCGCATCGATGCTGCTGATGCAGTGACTATATCAGGAACAAATACAGATGGATTTGGCAGCTTAATATCAACTGAAACCCAAAGGGGAGCGTTTGGTCAAGGGGGAGATATTATAATTAACACAGATTATTTCCTTGCAACAAACGAAGCCGGTGTATCTGCATTCACAGAAAATTCTAGTAACGGAGGTAATATTACAATTAATGCTCGTGTATTTGAAGCATCTAATGGTGGAGTTATAATTACAGGAACTTCCGATAATGGTAAATCTGGTGATATTACTATCAATGCCACAGACAGTATCGCTATCTCTACAAATTTAGATACTGTGACTGGCTTATTTGCAGGTACTGGCTCTACTGGAAACGGTGGAAAAATATCTATATCTACAACTAACTTTAATTTATTTACAAATGATTTAAACTTGCCTAATAATCTCACTGTAGTTTATACAGGCAGTCTGGGACAAGGTATTCCAGGCGATATCAATATTACTGCCAAGGAAAATTTTAATGTGAGTAATGGTGTTATCAACGCCCGATCTGAACAAGCAGGCGGTGGTAATATTAATGTCACTGCAAGAAATATTAACCTGCGAAATAACAGCGATATTCGTACCGATTTATCTAGTGGTAGCGGTAGAGGTGGGAATATTTTTCTCTCAGCAGATACTATTATCGCGTCAGAAGATAGCGACATTCTCGCCTTCGCACCAGAGGGACAAGGTGGAGATATTACATTTAACACCCGCGCTGTATTTAGTGATTCTCTATTTGACCCCAGACAAACATTAACTGATAGAAATAGCTTTCAGTTACTAAATAATAATGGTAGCTCTGATATTAATGCCAGTGGTGCAATCTCTGGAAATATTATTGGTGTACCTGATATTAGTTTTATCCAAAACAGCCTCACAGAATTACAAAACAATCCCATTGATACTAACGCCCTAATTGCTAATAGCTGCATTGCCCGCAGTCCCAAGCAAGAAGGAACTTTTATAATTACAGGTACTGGTGGTTTACCCAATCGTCCTGGTGAAGCTGCGGCTTCTAGTTATCCTACAGGTGATGTGCAGAGTGTCACGAATAATAGTGGAACCAGTTCCTGGAAAAAAGGCGACCCCATTGTGGAACCCGAAGGGGTGTATCGACTAGCGAATGGGGATTTAGTGATGAGTCGTGAGTGTCGTTAATTTTGTTTATGGGAATGGAGTTGTTGCATCAATAAAGTATATACGGATTAGTTTCGATATAATAATGACTCAATTCTTTGTTTTCCTAACTGGAGAAATTAATGGGTCGCGCCAAAAAGGTTGTTCTGGCATATTCTGGCGGAGTGGATACCTCTGTTTGCATCCCTTATCTGAAGCAGGAGTGGGGTGTGGAAGAGGTGATTACCCTAGCAGCAGATTTAGGCCAGGGAGATGAATTAGAGCCAGTCCGAGAAAAAGCTCTGAAATCGGGTGCAAGTGAATCCCTAGTGGCGGATGTCAAAGACAGTTTTGTTAAAGATTACGCCTTTGGAGCAATTCAAGCCAACGCCCTTTATGAAAATCGTTATCCTCTAGGAACCGCCCTTGCTCGTCCCCTGATTGCCAAGGTATTAGTAGAAACAGCCGAAAAATATGGTGCTGATGCGATCGCTCACGGTTGCACCGGCAAAGGTAACGATCAAGTCCGCTTTGATGTCTCTGTCACCGCCCTCAACCCTAATCTAAAAATCCTTGCACCAGCCAGAGAATGGGGAATGAGCCGTGAGGAAACCATCGCCTATGGTGAAAAGTTTGGTATTCCCTCTCCAGTCAAAAAATCTTCTCCCTATAGCATTGACAAGAATTTGCTCGGTCGTAGTATTGAAGCTGGTTTACTTGAAGATCCCTCATTTGAGCCACCAGAAGAAATCTATGAAATGACCAAAGCGATCGCCAACACCCCCAATGAACCAGAATATATCGAAATTGGTTTCTATCGTGGTATTCCCAACACCCTCAATGGTGTAGCCAAAAAGCCAGTTGAGCTAATTGAACAACTCAATCAACTTGTGGGAAATCACGGTGTTGGGCGGATTGATATGATCGAAAACCGTCTAGTGGGCATAAAATCGCGGGAGATTTACGAATCACCCGCGATGTTAGTCCTAATTCAGGCACATAGGGATCTGGAAAGTTTGACTTTGACAGCAGATGTCACCCATTACAAGCGTGGGATTGAAGAAACCTATAGCCAAATCGTTTACAACGGTCTTTGGTACAGTCCACTCAAAGCTGCACTTGATGCCTTTATTCAAAAGACACAAGAGCAAGTATCTGGAACTGTGCGAGTTAAGTTGTTTAAGGGTAGCGCCACCATCGTTGGACGTTCGAGCGACAATTCCCTTTACACTCCCGATTTGGCAACCTACGGAGCCGATGACCAATTCGACCACAAAGCCGCTGAGGGCTTTATCTACGTTTGGGGACTACCAACTCGCATTTGGTCACAGTTAACTAGGGGTTAGGAAGATGAGGGGGATGAGGGGGATGAGGGGGATGAGGAAGAATAATAATTTTTCGGTTGCTCCCTCATCTCCCCCTACTCCCTCACTCCTCACTCCCCACTTCTTTAACTTGACGAGACTCCAGCCATATTGGCACGAAAATTAAAGCAGCCAGAATCAGTAATGCTGCGATCGCAAATTGACCCACCCAAGCAATCAATTGCTCTAGGGGGATAATTTTGCCAGCAAAGAAAGCCAATGTCACCATCAAACTAGCCCAAGCAACTGCTCCTAAGAAGTTGTATAAAAAGAATTTTCTAAAAGGCATTTCGGCTATACCAGCTAGTGGTGCAGCAAAAACCCGCAGCAATGCTAAAAAACGTCCAACAAATACTGCTTTTGCACTATTTTGAGTAAATTGCTCTTTAATGCTCAATAGTCGCACTTCGGAAATCCGAAATATGCTACCAACTTTTACCAGGAAAGGCCAACCGCTAAGCCTACCAACCCAATAGCCACAAACTCCCCCAATGACAGCACCCATAATTGCGTCACCGAGAACCAGCCAGAAATTTAGTTCATCGCTACCAGCTAAAAATCCGCCCACTAAGGTCACGGTTTCACCGGGAACAGGAATGCCTAAATTTTCTAGCAAAATTCCCAAAAAAATTGCCCAATACCCGTAGTTGTGGGCGACTTCCTGGATGTTTTCTAGTGAAATCAGCTCTAAAGACATCCCGCACCGCCGTCTTTACAAATTTTTACTTTTACTATATCTTTGCTTGTTTTTGGCTAGGGTGTCAATCAAGCCGCTACACGGATTTATTGACTCATCTTAAATTCTGAATAATCCATATATTATTATCCATGATAATTATTAAATTTTGAGTATTAATTATAAGATTTTTCGCATCCCCTTACCACAAAGCTATACGTCTGTAACAAAACTAAAAATAATTTATACAAAATTTATAAATCCCCACTTAAATTATGAAAATTTAGTAAAAGATACGGTTGATACCGAATTTGTTAGGCGCTTATGCCTATATTGGGAAAGTTATTACAAATTATACGATATGAATACTGAAAAAATCTCTGTCAACTTCACGGCTCGAATTACCTAAATATCTGGGTAAAACAGTGATTTTGCTGTTGAAAGAGAAGACGTATTTATGTCCTGTTTCGGTTTTTTGTCAAGTGTTCCAACTACCCTGTTAAATTCATGACTCTCACACAAGAACTTCAAGTGATTTTGTTCAAACCCCAAGCGAGCATCGATTTGGAAGGTGGTATGGCTTTGAGTGAACAGATGGCTGGAGTCGTGCCCCAACCCCATCAACTCTGGGTTATCGACCTAGCAGAAGTTAACTTTATGGACAGTTCTGGTTTAGTTCCTCTAGTAAAAGGGCTGAAAGCTGCACGTCAAAGAGGCTGTCGTTTGGTTTTATGCAACGTGCAAACTCCTGTACGATTAATTTTGGAACTTACACAGTTAGATTCAGTGTTTGAGATTTTTGACACTTACGAAGACATCATCACCACTGTTAAAGATAAGAGTCTGGTGCTAGCAGGCTAATAAATAAATCTACCTTAAGAAGGATGGTGGAGTCAACCAATTTTGCATTCATTTAATCTTTTTCGTTTATCCTCACATCGTCAAAGATAAAAGTCTGATGCTAGCAGGCTAATTTCCTATCTTAACTTAGACAACAATGTTGAGGAAAACTCATAGCTTTCCAGCTATCTATGTAGTACAGGAAATGGCCAAAATCGGTCAAAGCAGATGCAATTGTTTGTCAGACTCCCCAGCCTCTTCAAAACACAGCTTTTCAAACTACTCTCAGACGATGTTTGAAAAGTACACGGTCATTATAGATATACCTCCGAATAAGCCCTAAAATCCTCCTAGTCCTCCTTTTTAAAGAGGAGGGCAGGGGGAAATATAAAGTTTTTGATACATCAGCTACTACTTTTAAACCATCCTCTTTTAGGCATTCTGGGGTGTTGAAATGTGAGTTTGTTCGGATGCTGTTCGGGGGAAATTTGGCAAATCAATGCCGCTGTGACTAGCATTGCGGGTTTTGATTGCTAAACGGTAACTTACACTTTGCAGTTCCGCCTGTAGTTGGCGGTTTTCCCGTTGTAGCATTGCTACTTTTTCTCTCACTGGCGTCATGCGCTCCTCAAACTTACGACGGTAAATTTGAGGCAACTCTTGTACAACTTGCTCCAACATCCGAGTGCGATCGGTAAGTTCTTGAACTGACTGTCGCAATTGGTAAATTTCGGAGTCACGAGTTGTAATTTGCTCTTGGTAGAATGCCACCTGCTGTTCCACAGCTTGGAGTTGTTCTTGCAAAGCTTGTAACTGCGTGATATCGCGCTCAAGATCCGGCTGTTGGGGCATAAAATTAGTATTACCCTTAACCAGCCGGAAGAGTTCTTGAGATAGCTGTTGCACTAATTGATCGCGAAGTTGCAACTCTTGGCGTAGTTGCGATACTTCGGTAGAGAGGGCTTGAATGTCGGGTGTATTAGATTGGCTCACAGTAGCTTACCGCTCCCATTCAGAATCTTGTCCACTCTTAGGTATAACTGCGGGAGTACTACCTTTGGCAAGTATTTGTTAATTTAGCATTACGAGCCAAGTCACTGGTAAAGAAAAAAACAAAATTTTATTTAAGAGCAGTGGGGAGTAGAGAGTAGGGATAAGGGAGCAAGTCTTTCCCCTGTGCCCTTCATTTCGCGTTGGTTCCAGCCATAGATATCTGCTCCCTTGCTCCCCCACTCCCTATTCCCTATTCCCTACTTCCTATTCCTACGCAGTTGCAGTTGCAGTTGCAGTCGCAGCCACTTTGGCAGGTTTAGCCTCTTCGAGTTCCTGCTTAATTGTGAGATAGCGAATTACTTCTTCACTCAAGCGCATGGCGCGTTCAAAGGGAGCGATCGCAGTTGCAGGTGCAGTGTAGTTCAACTGGATGTAAATTCCATCCCGGTGTCTGTTAATTTCATAAGCTAGACGACGCTTACCACGATTTTGAATTTGGATATCCTCGGCGCCTTGTTCCCGAAGCAAATTCTGATATTTCGTAACTGCTTGCTCTACCTGTTCGTCTCCCAAGTCAGGACGCAGGATGTACATTGTTTCGTAACTTGTGGTCATATTTTTCAGTCTCCTTATGGACAAAAGTGGCTGCCAGTGTCAAATTATACTTAGTTTATTTCAAAATACTAGTATTCATCAACATCTGAAGCAACAAGGAACTATAATCTTACCAGTTTTCAATTTTGTTTCATTAGCCAATCCGCCGAACTTTGGATTTCATTTCTTGGATGTCCCTATTGAAATACTAGGTCGGAAAACGACCCCAGGTTTCTTTAGCAAGTAAGAATCCAGCTTTTGGTGTTCGCCAGCAAATCGATTCAGCTATCAGCTTAACCTTTTCCACAGGGTATCTATAGCGATCGCTTTTTTGCTCAACAAGGCTCAATCGGTTCGCCAAAAAGCTAACTGAGGTTTGCTAATAGCCGCTTACAGGTTTTAATCAAAGACAAAAGGATATTCATCAAGGTTATGGCGCAGCGCTATGTGCGAATTCAAAATCAAGAAGGACAGATTTTCTATGGGTTACTACAACCATCCTTCAACGTCCAGTTGCTAGATGCTCCCCCCTGGTTACAAGGGCAACCCACTGATTTGACTTTGACGCCAGAAAATTACCAAATTTTGGCTCCCTGCGCTCCGTCGAAAATTGTGGCGGTGGGCAAGAATTATGCAGATCATGCTGCGGAAATGGGAACTCCAGTGCCTTCTGAGCCACTAATTTTTCTGAAGCCACCCACTTCGATTATTCCGTCTGAGACGGAAATTAAATATCCTCCCCAGTCCCAACGAGTAGATTACGAAGGAGAGTTAGCATTAGTGATTGGCGATCGCGTTTTTGAGTGTACGCCAGAAATCGCCCAAACTAAAATTTGGGGCTACACCATTGCTAATGATGTGACAGCGCGGGATTTACAAAAACAGGATGGTCAATGGACGCGAGCCAAAGGTTTTGATACTTTCTGTCCCTTGGGTCCTTGGATTGTGCGGGAATTAAATCCAGGAGCGAGATTGCAGACTTTTCTGAATGACGAAGCCAATCCAGTCCAATCTGCCTGTATCGATCAGATGGTATTTCCGCCGGATGTTTTAGTGTCTTATATCAGTCAGGTGATGACGCTACTACCGGGGGATGTGGTGCTTACAGGGACGCCAGAGGGTGTAAGTCCATTGCAACTAGGCGATCGCGTCCGTGTAGAAATTGAAGGTATTGGTCGCCTGGAAAACACCGTAGCGACCCGTTAACAGCTAGCGCACTTGCATATGCACCGCATCAGAAATCGCTGGAATTTCTGCATAACGCCCGATCAAAGACTGGATGACTGAATATCCAACTGCTACCACTACACCTAAAAAGATAGTGTTGGCTACTGTTTCTATTGCAAAGCCAGTACCAGGAACCTGTCCTAAAATTCGCACCAGTATGGAACACAAAAATATAACTACGTCCAGAAGAATTGCCTGCATTGTGTTGAAACGAATGAAGTGACTGATTTTTTCGTTTCTGACCACCAATAGGAACAAGGCAAAGAACACGATTAGTTGTCCAAATTGTCCCAAACTACCGTAAATTATTAGCACTGGTTGCAGCGGTAAAAGCAGGACTTGTAGTACTGGAAACTCTCTTAACAAAAAGCTGCCAAAGACTAAACCATCAACTAGGGGCAGCAAGTAAGGCAAGCAAGCAAAAATCCGATCCCAAACCGTTGTAGACCCGCGCCAAGTCATTATGCATTCTCCTATGGTTATATTTCAACAGCTACTTGACCTTAGGATAACGCAGTTGCTTGGTCTTGCTGGTAAATCCAGTTATTCTATATGGGCGATGCGAAAGCCCATTACACACTCATATTGGTCTGGCTGCTGTTGAGTAAGTTTGCTAATGGCTTGACCACAACGCAGTTTACCTGCACGCCAGCGGGGTTGGCCGCTGCCATCAGCGAGTAAACAAGACTGGCAAACTTGCTCAGGGGCAAGGATTTGCTCGTCCATTAAAATGACTAGCATCTAATCCCTCCTGTAAATTTTTATTGTCACCTACATTTCACTATGAGGAGGACACTCGTTGTAGCGGCTTACAAGGACAGCGCGTCGTCAGTTATGGTGATTTGCCATCGCAGAGCGTACTTAAGAGCAGCCGTACTAGCGGCACACCACCCGCTACGAATGAAAGAAACACTTTAATTCCCCCACTCCCTACTCCCCACTCCCCATCTTTACTTAAGAGCTACATCCTACCTGTTTGTAGCAAAAAGTTGGGCTTCACAATTCAATCAAATTTGTCAAGTGAATCTTAATTTATTGTATGTTCTGTTCTGTTGGAGATTGGGTTGTTGACTCAAAAAAGGCTGATTCCAGGGTATTGACTTTGCGAAAATTTAAGTATATGAAACTAAGTTAACTTGATAGCCTTTTTAAGGATGCAATTAGGAATTACTGAGGTAAACTTGCAAGCAAGCTAATACACAATATTACTGGGCGGCTTGTCGGTCTGGGCATCACTCACAATGGAACACTGGCAATTTCTTATACAGAAGCAAGGCGATCGCTCGTGGCATATCCTGGAATCGCCAAATTTAGAAATTTTGGAAGGGCAGTATAGAGTTCTGGCTCGTTCTAGCCTGCCCAATACAGATGTGGAAGTGCGCGTCACTCACTTTTCAATAAAGGAAGTCACGCCAAAACGGCGAATTTTCAAGCGATCGCGTCGCACTAACTTAGAAGGGTTAATGGCGGTAATTCCTTTTACTTACTTTGAGCCAGGAGTTTGGGAACTGCGCTGTTCGGGCGATTTGATGTCGGATATGCTGGGTAAATCTTGGCAATACACCGTCCAACTGCAAGTTCTGTCCCAGGGGGCAGGGGGCAGGGGGCAGGGGGCAGGGGGAGATCAGGGAAATGAGGGAGATAGGGAGCAGGGGAGCAGAGGAGAAGTTGCAGTAAGTCTTTCCCCTGTGCCTCTTAGCGATGCCCCATGCCCTGTGGAAACGCTAGATCGGGCGATCGCCGTTGCCAGTGAACTACCAATTCCTACAGATGGCAGCCCTGACAGTGCTGTTGTGCCAGATGTAAGCAAAGAAGAAGCTACAGCTAGCAGCCCTGATACTGCTATTGTCCTAGATGCAAGCAAAGAAGAAGCTACAGCTAGTAGCCCTGATACTGCTGTTGTCCTAGATGCAAGCAAAGAAGAAGATACAGCTAGTAGCCCTGATACCGCTGTTGTGCCAGATGCAACCAAAGAAGAAGATACAACGATCGATGAGCCTGTCAGTCCTGTATGGTTCAAAGGTGAGACGGCAGAACAGATTTTACAAAATTTAATAGAATTAGCTTTACCAACTGCTGAATTGCTATCCGAAGATGAAAAGGTTACAGATTCTTCAGGAACACAACAGCCACTGCCATTATTGCTGACTTTAGATCGGGATAGTTACATTGCTCGTTGGGGACAAGCTCTAACAATTAGTGGGCAGGTAGAACTGAAGGAAAAGACGAATCTAGAACTGGCTGAAAGATTATCCTCAAAAAGCGTCCGTGGACTCGAACTAAAAATTGAACTGCGATCGCCCTTAGAATCACAAATCCTGACCCAGGTACGGCGACCCTTACCAGACCAAGTACTGCCTTTCACTATCAATACCTCAATTGATATTCCTGCTGAGTGTGAATCCAAGCTAATTTTGGCAGATATCAGTTTGTATGGTAGATTCACTGAAATTAGTCAAGTGATACAGTTAGCTACGCAGTCCTTCACCATTACAGCAGATGTAACCGAATTACTGGCAATCACAGCCGCAGCAAAATCTAGTACATCAAATGAGGCGATCGCACCATCGGCGTCCTCTGACAGGTTCACGGAACCAGAAGCAACTGTTAAGCTCGATTTAAAACTATTAAATCTGGTCAAACTCCGAAAAACAGACCAGCCTCCGCTAGTCAATCCATCCCCAAACACACCCCTACCACCGCAAATTAACCTGCAAGTTCTCCGAGAAGCCACTCTACGGACATCTGATCTGAAAAATTCAGCGAGTTCGCCTCAATTACCAAAACTCCCCCCCATTCAAACTGATGTCAATACCCCCACAGATGTTGTTGCTGAATCTCCCATACAGAACGAGCTTTTAGAAAAGGATGCTACCATAGCTGCCATCAACTTGGAGCAGTTAGTCATCAGGCAACGTCGAATCCCAATACTCGACAAAACTTTTCCATACTTGAAGCGGCTGCAAACTGCGCCAAGTGCTACAGAAGAAGTAAAAGATAATGCCCCAGATACATTGGAAATTCAAGCGGCTGAGGACATACCCCAGTTGGACACAATTATCACTGAAGATAAAAACACAGCCCAAGTAGTAACTGAGGGAAATTCAGAATTCCAAGAAGAATCTATTCCTCAAGTGTTAACTGAGGCAAATTTAGAATTCCAAGAAGAATCTATTCCTCAAGTGTTAACTGAGGCAAATTCAGAATTCCAAGAAGAATCTATTCCTCAAGTGTTAACTGAGGCAAATTCAGAAGCCCAAGAAGAATCTGTTGCTCAAGTACTAGTTCAGCCAAATTCAGAATTCATAAAAACAAACCTTTACTCATCTCCCTTGCTCAGGAAGTGGATGCAGAGCCAAGGATACTCTTTGCCTGAATCCATAAATGAGCTGCCACCCCAAGGGTACGATAACTATATTCCAGCCCAGCAGACACCGCTTTCTATTAGTGCAGAAATTCCCAATGGTGATGTTGATGTTGTTGATGTCGATTTGCTGTTAAGTTTAGATGCCAACACAGAAATACTGGAAGACACAGACACAGTTAAAAAAGCAGACCTGGTTATAGAGGAAAATACGGAAGTAGAAATATTACCAGAAGAAGCAATATTTTCACCACCTTTGTTATCAGAAATACCGCCCCCTCCTCCTCCGATAAACAGAAATACAGCGTCAGCTTGGTTGGCGCAAGAAATTGTTGTAGATGATACATACAGTGAATTAGAAGCCAATGCAATGAAGAGTTATGCCTTGGAAAAAGAGGAGCAACCAGCGTCAGATTTATCTCGTCTCCTACCTATAAATACGGTAGCCATTGAGCCTTTGCCAATTCCACAACTACATGTGCCAGAGGGCGAACTAATAGCTGGCAAGTCTGCGTTCGTGCGCGTAGTGGTGCCTGAAGTAACTCGACAAGTTGCTGTCAAGTTATGGGTTGAAGATTACCAAACTCGCTGGTTATTAGACGGCCCCCATTTACTGACAAATTTATTACCTAACGCCTTGTCCGGGTTGGAAGGGATCACGCAATTAAACATTCCCTTTGGCTGTTTGGAAATTCGCTTAGAAGCGATCGCTCTCGATCCGACAACCCAACAGGAGAGTCACAAAGTCACAATAGTGCGAACTGTCATCCCTCCAGACTTGCCAAATTTAGAGCTAGATGAACTATTGGGTATTTGACTGGGGACTGGGGACTGGGGACTGGGGACTGGGGACTGGGGACTGGGGACTGGGGACTGGGGACTGGGGACTGGGGACTGGGGACTGGGGACTGGGGACTAGGGGCTTGATAAAGGGTACACTTTCAATCCCCAATCCCCAATCCCGATGCCCCAATCCCCAATCCCCAATCCCCAATATCGCCTGTGTTAAAAATCTTTAGAATTTAAAAAATCTGGCGCACTTTGCAGTAAGCTCATCTTGAATTGTAGTGTGATTTAACAGGAACCTTAACTATGGCATTTGAATTTTTGCCTACGATCTTGGCTAGCACTTCCTACTTGCCTGCTATCTTCGTTCCGATCATTGGTTGGGTTTTACCAGGCGTGGTATTCGCATTTCTATTTTTATACGTAGAAAGCGAAGATATTGCTTGATTGGTTTATAGCGTTTCCCATTTAGATGCGGTACAAAATTACATAGCGATGTGTAGGGGCACGGCAGTGCTGTGCCCCTACAGGTGTACCTCACGCTTGTCGGGAAACGCTATATAGTAATTGGTAATTGGTAATAGATTACTTCGCTTTTTACTAATTACCTAATTATTAATTACAGTAGAATTCAGAATTCAGAATTCAGAATTCAGGTATGGGGTCAATCGAAAATCCAAAATTGATTGACCTTCCTTAAAATTTGCTGTAACAATGCCGCCTATCTCAGAGAGACAGGCGGCTTTTTAATGCTGATTTCTCAACAAATGCTAGAAAATTCAGACTTTATAGTATTGGCTTCAAACTAGTTTTAGATTGAAGAACCCAGTCCGGCGTAGGCACCATAAAAGAAAATGCCCAAGACTGTAATTACACCTAATCCTGCGACCGTAGCGACGACCCACAGGGGAATTCTCCCACTTCCAGACACAGCTTCTCTCCTCCCTTAACAACAAATCAACACACGTTCAATAAACAAAGATTAACAACATTTGTTCTAGTTAGTTAAAGAAGTAACTAGAAAACAGAATCCCTAGAACAAAAATTAGTAGTAGTCCCAGGAATAGCGAAGTCCGGTTTAGTTCAACCGGTTGATTATTAGGATTGGGCGATTTTTCCATAACTTGCTCCTAGCGTTGAATAAATTGCATTGCAGCGATCGCGCCCAAGAAGAATACAGTTGGCACACCTAAGGTGTGAACTGCCAGCCATCTAACGGTAAAAATTGGATAGGTAACTGGTTGATTGATGTTATTGCCGCTAGTCATGATCTCAAACTACTTTCCAATAAATTGTTCAACTTGCTTTTTCGCTTCAAAACGGTTCTTCACAATTGGCACTTCTTGGCGCGCTGGTGTGAAATATTCATTAGGACGGGGTGTGCCAAAAGCATCATAAGCCAGTCCGGTGCTGACAAATAACCAACCAGCAATAAATAATGCGGGGATGGTGATGCTATGAATTACCCAGTAACGAATGCTGGTAATGATGTCCGAAAACGGACGTTCTCCAGTGGTACCTGACATTTAAATACCTACCTTCATCAAAGAATGTATTGAGTTTATTATCCTACAAAGTTTAGAAAGAGTTACAAGTTGCAACGTTCTTCTCAGAAATAGTGACTGGGGAATGGGGATTGGGTACTGGGTACTGGGTATTGGGGATTGGGTATTCGGGATTGGTTACTGGGGATTGGGTGTTGTGAAAACTTTTCCCCAGTCCCCAGTCCCCAGTCCCCAGTCCCCAGCACCCGTTAAGCTGCTTCTTTTGAAGTTGTTTCAGGGTTTGGTAGGTATTTGAGCAAGATGCCGCGATCGCCAATGACAAATCCCTGTTCCGGTTGAAAGAAAACAATCTTGTACAAATTAGTAGCTACTTCTTCTACCTGACGGTCTTTTTGCCAGGTTTTGCCGCCGTCGGTACTTTGTAGCAAATTACCGCTACCGCCACCTATCCAAATTTCATCGGGTGTGCGGTATGCCAAATCGAGTAAACCCCAACTGGTGGATAACTCTGGATATTCTGGTTTTTGCCACTCCTCAGGTTTAGTTGGTTCACTAAACTGGATTTGACCTCCTCTGGCTAGCATCCACAACTGACCACCGTCAGCAAAACCCATATTTTCTACTCGCCGAGAACTATTGCGGTTATGAGGAACCCAAGCACTTTGCCCTGGTTCCCAAGTCGAGTAGAAGTTACCCTTAGCGGAAACGGCAACATATTTGCCATCAGCAGAACGTTCTAAGTTACGCACTACACCAACTGCTGATTCCACTTGGGCTTTCCAATTTTTGCCGCCATCTGTGGTTTGATAGATGGCTCCCACATCAGTAGCCAACTCAGCTGTGTTGTCTGCTAGTGCTTTAACTGCGATCGGGTTACCCGGTAGCTTTTCACTCAGAGAAATCCGCGACCAAGAAGCACCTTCATCAGTGGTATGGACTAAAAAGCCAGGTTCTCCGGCAATCCAGCCTTCTTTACCGATAAAACTTACTGAGTTAAAGCGATACTTTTGCTCATCTAGTTGCAGTGATATTGGTTTCCAAGTATCACCTGCGTCATTGGTTTCCAACAGGGTGGCATTGCTACCTACCAAATAGCCATGCTGAGGATTACCAGTAAAAGCAATATCCAGCAACTTCGCATCTGTTGGCACAGAAATGATTTTCCAAGGGTTGTAGCTAACAGAGGGCACTTTGCTACAACCTATACACATCAAGACTACGAGTAACAAGGCAAATATTCGTTGCCAACTTTTCACAATTGAATGCATCAGTATCTCTTAGATTGGTTCTAAATTTGTGTAGGGGTTTTCTAAAAGGTTTACCTTAAAGGCTACAGTTGCTCTACAGACTTGAGAATTCAGAATTCTTGTAGAGACGCGACGCCAGTCGCTAGAACGGTGAGCCACTGCGTTGGGCGGGCAATGCCCGACTTGTTCGCGCAGCGGCGACCACAGGAGGAGCAAGTGGCGTGGGAACCCCCGCAACGCGCTGGCTCATTAATCGCGTCTCTATTCTCAAGCGGGTCTTATTGTAAGCCGTAGAGACTGAGAAAAAACAAAAAGGCAAGAGCCAGGGCACCAAAAATTAGGATATTCTTTTGGGTTGGCGTTAGGTTGTTGACACCCAAACCGTAACCGAGATTTTCTTTGAAGCCGGATGCCGCACCCACAGGCCCGATGTTGGCAAAAGCCGTTCTCTTGGCGGTACAAACTGGGCAGCGCCAATTAACGGGCAGTTCTGCAAAGGGCGTTCCTGAAGGAATGTCATGTTTGTCATCTCCCTTTTCAGGTTCGTAAACATAACCGCAGGCGCGACACTCATAGCGGTCTAACACTGAAGTCTCAACAGCTGGTTCGCTCATGGCTAAGGCCTCGCAGAGGAGAAATCTTAAATATACGTTAAAAATTATGACATAACTGTTAGACTTTTCTATCAATACCAAAAACGAATCAAATACCTGAAGTGCATTTGTTTCGTAGATTTCAGAAAAATCAAACAGATATAATGTAAAAGAAAGTAACGCAAATCAAGGGATTGGGTACTGGGGATTAGGTATTGGGGACTGGATATGGGACATTGGGAAGAGGTAGAGGAGTAGAGGGGCAGACGGGAAAACTTGCTGCAACTTCTCCCCTGCTTCCCCGCTCCCCAGTCCCTAGTCCCCAATCCCCAGTCCCTAATCCCAACCTAAAATACTCCATAAGCGGTAGATACTCATTGTGTTTGTCCTCAGCGGTTACGAGTACTTACTAGGCTTCTTTATCGTCTGTAGCCTAGTTCCTGCCTTAGCGCTCTCAGCATCCAAGCTCCTACGACCCAGTGGTTACAGCCCTGAACGGCGTACAACTTACGAATCTGGCATGGAACCCATCGGGGGAGCCTGGATTCAGTTCAATATTCGCTACTACATGTTTGCTCTGGTCTTCGTCGTCTTTGATGTGGAGACTGTATTCTTGTATCCTTGGGCGGTAGCTTTCCACCGTCTAGGGCTATTGGCATTTATTGAAGCGCTAGTCTTTATTGCAATTCTTGTAGTCGCTTTAGTTTACGCATGGCGTAAAGGAGCTTTGGAATGGTCTTGAATTCTAACTTAATAACCCAGGACAAAGAGCGAATCATCAACCCCATTGAGCGTCCAACAATCACTCAAGACCTTTCAGAAAATGTGATTTTGACCACGGTTGATGACCTCTACAACTGGGCGCGGCTTTCTAGTTTGTGGCCGTTGCTGTTTGGTACTGCTTGCTGCTTCATTGAGTTTGCAGCTTTAATTGGCTCACGATTTGATTTTGACCGTTTTGGGCTAATTCCTCGTTCTAGCCCCCGCCAAGCCGATTTAATCATTACGGCAGGGACAATTACCATGAAGATGGCACCCCAATTGGTGCGTCTTTATGAACAAATGCCTGAGCCGAAGTATGTAATCGCAATGGGTGCTTGTACAATTACTGGCGGGATGTTCAGTGTTGATTCTCCGACGGCTGTGCGCGGAGTTGATAAACTGATTCCTGTGGATGTGTACTTGCCTGGTTGTCCTCCTCGTCCAGAAGCAATTATCGACGCGATTATTAAGCTGCGGAAGAAAATCGCTAATGATTCGATGCAAGAGCGGGATAAAATTAAGCAAACTCACCGCTATTACAGCACGACTCATAACCTCAAGCCAGTGGAAGAAATCTTAACTGGTAAGTATATGCAGTCAGAAACTCGCTTTACACCACCGAAAGAATTGGCAGAAGCGATCGGTATGCCGATACCACCTGCACTGCTGACAGAAAAGGCGCAAAAGGAGGAACAACCCCGTGGCTGATGAAGAATCTAAACCAGTACCAGCAGCTAAAGAAGAGTCATTGGTACAGGCTGGTAAGGTTTCCCAGTGGTTGACAGAAAATGGTTTTGGCCATGAGTTTTTGGCACCAGACAAAAATGGGGTGGAGATAATTAAGGTGGAGCCAGATTTCTTGCTCCCCACCGCTACAGCCCTTTATGCTTATGGGTTTAATTATCTTCAGTTTCAAGGTGGGATTGACCTGGGGCCAGGACAGGAATTGGTGAGTGTGTATCACTTGGTGAAAGTGGGTGATAATAGCGATCGCCCCGAAGAAGTCCGCTTAAAGGTGTTCCTACCACGAGAAAATCCCGTGGTGCCTTCAGTGTATTGGATTTGGAAGACCGCTGATTGGCAAGAACGCGAGTCTTACGATATGTACGGCATTATCTATGAAGGACACCCAAATCTCAAGCGAATTTTGATGCCGGAAGATTGGGTGGGTTGGCCTTTGCGGAAGGATTACATCTCGCCTGATTTCTACGAGTTGCAAGACGCTTATTAATTTAATACTGAGTTTCAGTACTGATTAACCCCTTTCCGGTGGCGGAGAGGGGTAATGTTTTTTTAAGGCAAAGGGGCGCAAAAGAGGCAGAGGTGCGAGCGCAATTTCTAATTCCTGAGTAGAGAAAATTAATTTGAGCCTGAAACTGTTAATTTAGGGTTTGGTTATAGGTTTAACGCGAATTCTGATGTCAGAGCAAAAGTGGGTAAATGAGGAAATACATAAGAATTCAAGGCTCATCCGCCTCAATTATGAAATCATAATCCTGCCCACCATAAAAAATACCGTGGATCGTTACCCTGTCGTCTTTTACCGAAAAGGCAACCATGACACGCTTGGCATAACCGACGACCCGCAACCCCGGACGCAAATCATCGCGCTTCGTTCCGCGTTCTGGAAACAGGGAAAGACGCTGGCAGAAAGCAACAATGTCGCTGATGTAACGCTCTGCCCGCTCTTCCCCGCTATCAAAGCATAGTGGGAGGGTGAGAACCCCTACGCTTTAGCGAGGGTGATGAAACCCGACTCAAGGGGATTTATCTCCGTGTTTCCTTATTTTCCACGTTGGTTTTCAATATACTTTTTAACTACCTCAGTGCTAACCTGACCAGTTGACGCTACAAAATAGGTCGGTGTCCACAAAGCGGGTAGTTTTTTAAGTTCTGGAAATTCTTTTCTTAGATGATGGGATGCCCTACCTTTAACCCATCTAGCAATTCAAGTTGGCGCTCGGCGCGTGGCGAGAAGATGACATTGTATTGTTTCATCTAACCGTTTGCTTGGGTCGTGCGCTTGCGGTAATTGGAGCGGACACGCGCCACTATATCTTCTGCCGGAATGCCCAGGCTTTCATCCGCCTTACATTCGTCATAGCTCTTGTGCATCTCCATCGTACTTGATGCGATCGCTGGGCTGATTAAAACCCTAAAATCAGTCAGCAATAATCAGTAATTCGTAGGTTGGGTTTCGTTTTTTCACTACCCGAATTAAGGAGATTTAGTTTCAGGTATCCGGCTAAATAAAATCCCTTTTACAGTCGGTTCTAGGGGAAAAGTAAGGCTAGTAATATTGCCTTTGGTATCAGTTAAGAAAGATATAAGTTCTGGTTGTTCGCTCAACTCAGATTTAACAAAAATATCATAGTGGTAGTGTTCTAATTTATAAATAATTGAATTATAAGTTGCTCGTAAATAATTATCATTAATTTGAATTGATAAGACTCCGTATGCTGGATGCTCAAAATAACCTGTGTAATCTTCTAGAGGATGAGAAGGTTGAGTGCCAGTTTTACAGGCTGAGGCGATTTGTTCTTTGGCTTTTGCAGTAGTTTCTTTGGCTTGAGCATATTTTTCTTTCATTCGTTCATTCCAAGGAACTTCGTTTAAACCAAGTAAGCGATCGCATACATAATAAGTCACAGTATTTATGACTGGGTTTTTATCCAAATTAGTCAGAACTACTATACCAATATTGTCTTGAGGCAGCAAAGTTGTCCGCGCAGAAAATCCATCAATATTGCCGCCATGCTGAATTAAATTATGACCTCTGTAAGAGGTAATCGTCCATCCCAAACCATAAAATTCATAAAAAAGTTCTTTATATTCCAATGTTTGAGTCATCACGATTTGTGGAGAGTGCATCTGACTCAGATTACTTGATGAGATAATTTGTTTATCGCCAAACTTACCCTGGTTAAGCTGGAGTAAAAGCCAGTTAGCCATATCAATAACGTTGGAATTGATTGAGCCTGCTGGTCCAGTAATATCGATGTTACAAAAGGAAATGCTCTCAATTTTGTCTTCTTTTTCTTGATAAGGAAGTGCAAAATCATTAGCTTTTTGGGATGTCTCTACAGAGAAATTACTGTCTCTCATTTCTAAAGGATTAAAAATTTCCTGTTGCACAAAATCTTCCCAATTACTTTGTGCAATTTCACCAACCAAATACCCCGCCGTTGTGTACATCAAATTTTGATACTGAAAAATAGTACGCAATTCGTGAGTGGGTTCGAGATATTGTAAGCGCTCAATTATTTCTTGACGGCTGAAGGGAGTTTTATACCACACAGCATCGTGACGAGGTAAGCCAGAACGATGAGTCACTAGGTCACGGGGTGTGATATGTTCGGTTGCATAGGAGTCATAAAGTTTAAAAGTAGGCAGATAATTTATAACAGGTTTATCCCAGTTTAATAAGCCTTTTTCTACTAGGATACTCATTGCCATTGTGGTAAAGGCTTTCGTACAAGAACCAATGGCAAAAAGAGTTTGTGGTGTAACAATTAAATTCTGTTCTACATCTCGCTTTCCAAAGCCTTCACAAAAAATTATTTTGCTATCTTTAATGACTGCGATCGCTAGCCCAGGTACTTTCCATTCTTGCATTGTCTTGTTGATAAATGCCGTTATACCTTGCATAGTAACTCTCCATACCTCTCAATCAAAAAGCATATTCAATTTCATTTTTCTTAACATTCAATACTTTGTTTTGTACCATACCAAGTTGATGTTACAACCTCATAGCATATTTACGATCGCCCTTAGCATCTCCATTGTACTTGGTGCCTCAGCTTTGAGTACATGCGATCGGAGCATATTTTTCTTTCATCTCACAAGGTTTTGTTATTATCTCGTGGAAAGTGGTCTAGTGGCCGATTAACTCTCAAAAAAGGCAGGTACTTAACTTTTCACGAATGATGTAGGATTTCTATATTTGCAGGTATATATCAAACTAAACACTCTACAAGTTTATATTTCTGCAAAACTATATCACTCATATATCCAAGTTTAAATATTAATTTATACCTTGTTTTCCTTAACAAAAAGCTTCATGATTGACTTGAAAAGCACATATTCATAAACCAGTAACTAATTCTGTATCTTTTGGTTGTTGACAGAAACATATCTAATAATCATTTCCACCTAATTAATGTCGGAGTTCGACTAATCCAATGCTAGAAGGATGGATTCAAATTATATTAACGCTACTAATTGTAGTAGCAATTACTCCATTTTTTGGGCGCTATATGGCGCGTATCTACCTAGAACAAAGCACTTTTCTCGACCCAATTTTAAATCCGGTTGAGCGAGTGCTTTATTCCTTGGTTGGGGTTAAAACCAAAGAAAATATGACGGGTTGGCAGTATGGGCGAGCAATCTTGTATAGCAATGTCGCAATGGGGTTGCTGATTTTCTTGATTATCATGAATCAAGGATGGCTACCATTAAACCCAACCAAGATAAATGCCCCAACTTGGGATACAGCACTGCATACTACTATTTCCTTTATTACTAACACCAACCAGCAGCATTATTCTGGTGAAACTTACATGAGTTATGCCAGTCAAATGTGGGGACTTGGTTATCACATGTTCACCTCAGCGGCGACTGGTTTGGCTGTGGGAATTGCCTTTATCCGAGGATTAACTGGTAGACCGTTGGGTAACTTTTATGTAGACTTAATTCGCTCGATTACGCGAATTTTGCTGCCTATTTGTATTGTCGGCGGGATTGTCTTGATGGCGGCTGGTGTGCCAGAAACACTGGCGGGTGTAGCGGTGTTTCCTACTTTGGAAGATCCTAACATTAGTCAGGCGATCGCTCGCGGTCCCGTTGCCCATTTTGAAATTATCAAGCAATTAGGGGAAAACGGCGGCGGCTTTTTTGCCATCAACTCGGCACACCCCTTTGAAAATCCCAGCGGATTTTCTAATTTAATTCAAATTGTCGCCATGCTTTCGATTCCCACTTCCTTTATCTACACCTATGGCTTGTTTGCTAACAACACTAAGCAAGCCTGGTTAGTCTACGGCATGGTGGGTGTGCTTTATGTAGTATTTATTATCGTTACCGCCATTGGCGAATACAACGGTAATCCGGCTGTGAATGCTGTGCTGGGAAGTCAGCAACCGAATTTGGAAGGTAAAGAAGTCCGGTTTGGTTGGGCACAATCTGTGCTATTTGCGGTAAGTACAACTGGCACCATGTGCGGTGCAGTCAACAGTTTACACGACTCCTTCATGCCTAACGGCGGTTTTATTACCCTTTCCAACATGTTCCTGCAAATTATCTGGGGTGGACAGGGTACTGGAACGGCTTACCTGTTTGCTTACCTGATTCTTGCTGTGTTCGCCACAGGACTAATGGTGGGACGCACACCAGAATTTCTCGGACGCAAAATTGAAAAGCGGGAAGTTGTACTGGCTAGTTTCTTGATTTTGCTAGTTCACCCGATCGCTATTATGATTCCCGCAGGTATCGCCTTAGCATTTCCTGACCAATTATCAGGAATTAGCAATCCCGGCTTCCACGGTTTTGCTCAAGTGATTTATGAATACGCCTCGGCTGCTGCTAACAACGGTTCTGGGTTTGAAGGCTTGGGGGATTCGCAACCTTCACCATTAGCGATCGCTACAGGCACACAACCAACTTTAACCGCCTTGTGGTGGAATCTAAGTACCTGCTTCAGTTTACTAGCAGGACGCTATATTCCCATACTAGGTTTACTGTTCTTAGCAGATAGTATTTCTCGTAAGCAAGCTGTTCCCTACACCACTGGGACATTGCGAACCGATACCGGATTATTTACAGGCGTTACCGCAGGCGTGATTTTAATTCTAGGCGCACTTACGTTCTTCCCAGTACTTGCATTAGGTCCCATTGGTGAAGCCTTTTTTATTGGTAAAGGTATTGGGTGAGGAAATTTTAGATTTTAGATTTTGGATTTTGGATTTAGTCAGATTGTTCTGATATTACTAATTAATTTGAAAAATGATTGCGATAAACGGATCGCCAAAAAGTTTATTTAGTAATTCTTCCATAATCCAAAATCCAAAATCTCAAATCCAAAATCTCAAGATGGATTGCTCAAAAGCTGATGCAACAACTGTCTTACAATCCAAAATCCAAAATCTCAAATCCAAAATCTCAAGATGGATTGCTCAAAAGCTGATGCAACAACTGTCTTACAATCCAAAATCCAAAATCTCAAATCCAAAATTGTATATGCCAATTACTACTAATTCTCCTTCACCCCGTGTTCCTCATGGAACTCGTGACTCGCGTAAGCACACCCCTAAGGCAGATATGCGGGGACTTTACCAAAGAGCAATTCGTGAGTCATTTGTCAAGCTCGATCCGCGAATTACTGTCAGAAATCCGGTCATGTTTGTTGTTTGGGTGGGGACAATTGTTACCTTTCTAGTAACCCTAAACCCAAATTTGTTTGGCACAATCCAGGCAGATGTCAACCAACAACGCTTGTTAAATGGGTTGATTACCTTTATTCTGTTTTTCACACTGGTTTTTGCTAACTTTGCCGAAGCTGTGGCTGAAGGACGAGGGAAAGCTCAGGCTGATTCACTCAGAACCACGCGATCGGATACGATCGCTAATAAAATCCTCCCCGATGGTTCCATAGTACAAGTCAATTCTACGGAACTGCGGCGGGGTGATTTAGTCAAAGTGATTGCAAACAATATGATTCCCGCCGATGGGGATGTCATAAAAGGCATTGGTTCAGTAGATGAGTCTGCGATTACTGGGGAATCTGCGCCTGTATTGAAGCAACCAGGTACAGATATTGCCAGTTCGGTAACAGGAGGTACACGCTTACTCTCCGATGAATTGACGATTCGCATTAGTGCCGATCCTGGACAAGGCTTTATTGACCGGATGATTGCCTTAGTAGAAGGGGCACAACGCACCAAGACTCCCAACGAGATTGCCTTGACGGTATTGTTAGCAGTGCTGACACAGGTGTTTTTAATTGTAGTGGCGACGATGCCACCATTTGTCAACTACATCGCCAATTTTATTAGCACTGCATTTGGCGAACAGGCGGCAAACAGTTTGCGTGCGGGTGCTAGCGTTGCGATTTTAATATCCTTACTGGTAGCTTTGATTCCCACAACTATTGGTGGTTTACTCAGTGCGATCGGTATTGCTGGTATGGACAGAGTTGCCCAATTTAACGTCATTGCTACCTCTGGTCGAGCGGTGGAAGCTTGCGGCGACATCAACACCCTAGTGTTAGATAAAACAGGAACAATTACCTTGGGTAACCGCATGGCTGATGAGTTTATTCCCCTGGATAATCATTCACTAAAAGATGTGGCGCGAGTTTCCTTAGCTGCTAGCTTATTTGATGATACGCCGGAGGGCAAGTCAATTGTGGCATTAGCAGAAAAGTCCCAGATTGGCGTAGATTTCAATATCGATAAAGCCGAAGGTGTGGAATTTTCCGCCAAAACCCGGATGAGTGGTACAAATCTACCTGATGGCAAAGAAGTTCGTAAAGGTGCGGTGGATGCCATTAAAGGATTTGTCCGTTCTCGTGGCGGTTACGTTCCCGATGATATAGATGCAGCTTATGAGCGAGTTTCCCGGTTAGGGGGTACACCCTTAGCTGTTTGCGAGAATGACAAAATTTATGGGGTGATTTACCTCAAAGATATAGTCAAACCTGGTTTGCGGGAACGATTTGACCAACTCCGCCGCATGGGTGTCCGCACCGTCATGCTCACAGGCGATAATCGAATTACCGCTTCAGTGATTGCTCAGGAAGCCGGAGTTGATGATTTCATTGCCGAAGCGACTCCAGAAGACAAAATCGAGGTGATTCGCTCCGAACAATCCCAGGGTAAACTGGTGGCAATGACTGGGGATGGCACCAACGATGCACCCGCCTTGGCTCAAGCAAACGTGGGTGTAGCAATGAACTCTGGGACACAAGCTGCCAAAGAAGCTGCTAACATGGTGGACTTAGACTCAGACCCCACCAAGTTGATTGACTTAGTAACAATTGGTAAACAGCTGCTCATTACCCGTGGAGCATTAACAACATTCTCCATCGCCAACGATATCGCCAAGTATTTTGCCATCATTCCGACAATCTTTGCTGCGGCTGGAATCGGCGCACTGAATATCATGGCACTCAAAAGCGCTCAATCTGCGATCGTCTCGGCGCTAATTTACAACGCCTTGATTATTCCGGCACTAATTCCCCTAGCACTTAAAGGAGTAAAATTCTTGCCTCTTTCGGCAGATCAATTACTACGCCGTAACATCTTTATCTATGGCGTTGGTGGTATCATTGCTCCCTTCATTGCCATCAAACTGATAGATATAATCTTACCTTTGTCTTAAATTTACTTATGAAACTCTTTCATCTGCGACGCACTATTCTTGTATCCCAAGTACTGGAAGAAATAACTGAAATCTGGTGTCAATGGCGTAGACAAAAACTGCCACTGTATTTATTCCTAGCGATGTGCTTCAACTTAGTGGTTGCACCTGTAGTTTACGCAGCCACAAGCGAACAACTTTCCCGCAGTCAAGCTTGGGGAGTGGGACTGCTAGGACTGGTAACAGTAGGACTTTCTATTTATTTATTTTTTGTAATGTTTGTACCGGAGAAATTCTAATGAGTTTTGCACGCGAAGCCGGTAGAGCTGTTCGTTCTACCTTGGTACTCTGGGTAATAGGAGCGATTATTTATCCTTTTTTGATGATTGCCATTGGGCAGATTGTGTTTCCCTTTCAAGCCAATGGTAGTCTACTGACAAATAGCACAGGTCAAGTTGTGGGTTCTGCGTTGATTGGTCAACCATTTAGTAGCGATCGCTATTTTAACAGTCGTCCCAGTACCACTAGCTACAGCACAGCCGACCCCAAAAAAGATGATGCCGGAGTTTTGCAAACCGGAGTTTCCGGTGCTAGTAACTTAGCTCCCAGTAATCCCGCATTACTAGAACGCATCAAAGGTAAAGATGACCCAGACCCCAGCAAAAAAGTTGAAGGTGACTTCAATCGTCTGAAAACAGCAGGCGTCCAGCCGACTGCGGATCTAGTCTACACCTCTGGTTCCAGCCTTGACCCCCACATTACCCCCGAAGCCGCCAAAGCGCAAATTGCACGAGTAGCCAAGGCGCGGGGAATTGAGCCGAACCAACTCGAAACTTTAATTGCTCAAAATACCGATGGTCGCTTTCTCGGCATCTTTGGTGAGCCTGGAGTTAATGTTTTGAAGTTGAATTTAGCTCTAGATCAAATCAAGGGATAAAACTATGAGAAGTGCTTAAAAGAGCTTTTTCAGTTCTGATTAAATACAGCATATTTCAGGTAAATGAAGTACACGGGTAGGGGCACAACATGTTGTGCCCCTACGATTATCTGTGTCTGACCAAGTTGCAATCTGCTGTAAGTCGGGGATTTTGTTGTTTACGAAATAATAATTTGATGGAAAATAGACCTGTAATGTAGGGGTTTAGCAATGCTAAACCCTGAAAACAATGTAGGTTTTCAAATGATTTATATTTGGTATTTACTGTCAAGGTATAAATCCTAATAAACCAGAAATATAAAAATATATCTCTAAATATATGCTGAAAGAAACATGTTTTTAGGTGTTGAAAATATATCGAAGATAAATATTATTTCCTGTAAAATATTGGACAATATTATTAGAGTTAAATACAAATGTTTTGTGTTAAAAAATAACAAAGCTTTAGAACCAAGCCTATTTGGTGTTTTAATCCAAGCAAATAGTATTTACTGCGGCATTCATTTAACTGAAATTCAGTTACCGGAACGATGTGCTTTTTTGGGAATCTTAAGAGAAAGTCAAGTCATTTCAGCAACAGATAATCCTGTTATTTGTGCTGGAGATTACATCTTAGCGATCGCAACTCATCCGATGATGGTTCCCGCTCTTAAAGTCACTCTCAAAAAAATTCATTCTCTTTACTATTCCCTCAACAATTGCTTATTGGAAGCTCGACCAAAGCAAATCTCTTACAAAACCTGGGATGGAAAGTAAGCAAACCATTAGGTTACTAAATATGTTTAACCTGAGTTCGACTAACTAAAGGCTTTGAATATGCATACTTCGGAGCTTTTGAAACTTTATTTATTGGCTCAAAAAAGTGTTAATCAGTCTACCTTGATTGAAGTTAAATCCACTGAAATAACACATAATGAAACCACAAAATCACGGGACGGAGATGTTCCCTTTGTAGCAGTGTTTTTGGCTCACGTTGCCTTCATGATTGTTTGGGGAGTTGTGGTTTATATTGTTTCATGTTTCTGCAAAGCATTAGAAGATCCCCAACAAAATTTAACACAAGATAAAGACGAAATAGTAAGTATCAAAAATGTACAGCAACATCCCTGTAAAAAGTGTCAATTTTTTCACAATAATTATTATCTGAAGTGTGCAGTGCATCCTTCCATTGCTCTAACCAAAGAAGCCCTCAATTGCTCTGACTACAAATCTCAGTAGAGTTGTTTGATTTAGCTTGAGTTCAGATTTATGAATCCCTTTTTACGACCCATGATTCCAATGGTATTTGTCTTTACTCTCTCCTTGATTAATCAAGGTAATGATTTGCTTCGACACCATGTCATTCAACAAGTTAAAGAAACAAAAAAGTGTTTCGGCTGTAATTTATCAAGAGTGAATTTCTCAAAAGCCAACTTACAAGGAATTGATTTGCGATCGGCAAATCTTCAGGGAGCTAAACTCAAAAATGCTAATCTCCGGTATGCAAATTTGGAGTGGGCAGACCTGCGCGGAGTGGATCTCCAAGGAGCAGATTTAACTGGAGCCAATCTCAAGAATACATTGTTAACTAATGCTGATTTACAACAGGCAAATCTGCAAGCTTCCAATCTACAAGGAACTGATTTTCGAAATGCCAATCTTAGTTATGCCAATCTTATCAAAGCTTCTAAAAACAGTGACATCCAAAGCCGTCATTCTGTGATTCTCTGCGAAACAGTAATGCCAAATGGAATTAGAACAAATGGCTGCAATGAACCAAGCAAAATCTAATTATTTTCTTCATAGCTTGCAAACTACCAAATATATTCATCAAGAGCAAATTAATGACACAACTTAATTATCAAGCTAAAAATAGTTTTCTCTACCCTCGTAGTCGCTACTACGGTCAAATTACACCAGAGAATTTAATATTTAATGCAAATCTGCAAGAATTCGCTCAAAAAGTTGGCTACATCAGCAGTTTAGAAACTAGTGGAAAACTATCTCCTGAAGAAGCTTTGAGGAAAATTGATGTACTTTGGCAACAATTTAAAGCTAATAAATAGCGTTCCTGAACCCCACCTATTCCTGAATTTTGATTAACTTTGAAAAAAACGAACAAATTTATGAGACAAAAAGAAACGGTATTTGTTATCCCAACTCATCGATTAAGAGATGTGGCAGAAACTATTGAAAAGTATGATGAGAATTTCTGGGTAAATGGTCATGCTTTAAAAATTATCGTTTTTGATGATTCTACCATTGTTAATCACGAGAAATATTACCCACTTTTAGAACAAACTAAAACAGTAAATGATGTATTTTATGTTGGGCCACATCAAAAAGAACAATTTATTACATTTTTAAATGAAAGACTCCGCGATCGCAAGCTAGAATCACTAGTCAAAAACTTATTTCGCCCCAGTTATGGCGGGAATCGTAACTTCACCCTCATGTACACCCTTGGACATTTGATGGTCAGTGCAGATGACGATATGCGGCCAGATGCATTGATTGAAACTAGCCCAGAGTCTTTAACAGGCGATGAAATATGTCGAGGTAAACTCATCAAGTCCAGCCAACAAGGCGGCTTTGTCCATAAATCTTTTGATTTACTCACAGCTTTTGGTGATGTTCTCGGTCAAAAAGCTAGCCATGTACCAGAAAACTTCGAGGCTGGAGAATTGGTTGTCGATACAGCGATGGATTTAGAAACCAACACTACCAAGGGTTACTTTCGAGAAAACAGTCTTTTATTGCAACAAGGGAGAGTATTGAATAATGCCATCGTCAAGATTGCCCAAACTTTTCGCACCGGAACTAACGATATTGATACACTTGATTTCGTTCATATGTATCTCAATGATGAAAATCAAATCAGTCCAAATGACCTGAATGATTTTTATATTCTCACTAATTTTAGACCTGTTATTACTAACAAAAACTGGAGAATGGATTGTGGAGTCGCTGGATATGACAATCAGCTAGGGTTACCACCCTTTTTTCCAACTCGCCTCAGATTTGAAGATTATATTTACAGGCTTTGGATACAGCAAGAAGGCATTGTGGCTGCACATGTTGATGCTGTCCAAAACCACATTAGAAATAACTACATGCGTAATCCTTTGGCTAGTGAACTCTTTAATGAAGAAATATGTAGCTTGCTGAAAAGGAAAATTAAGCAAAGTGTTTACCATCTTGATGACCTGGGAATCAAGTTTGATTACTCTGGCGAGGTTACCTTACAAGACTCTGAGGAAATTCTGCAAAAAATTTCTGCCATCCACACTCAGGTACTGAAAGCCTCAGCATCTACCCAAAATGAAGAACGTAAGCAGTCCCTCCAGTTGTTTGCGGCGAACCTGTCGAGAGTCTTTTATGGGTTTGAACCCGACTTTTTTCAGCAAAACGTTTCCAGAATTATCGACGATGTTATTAGCCAATTTCATGGCTCTCTAGAAATATGGCCGACTCTGGTGGAAATCTGTTACTTTTACAAAGATAAAAAAGACCTACCGCAAATCAGGGTCAAAAATAAGAAGGTAAAGTCTAGAAATGGGTCAAAAGCTAGCGAAATAGCAGGATAAAGACTTTTTGAGAATTTAGGAGTCAGAATTTAGGAGAACATGATGATGAATCCTTGCAACCAATCATAACTAGATTCTGACTTCTGGGTGCTGAATGCTGACAACCCTTAATTTGGCAAAGAAGCCATTTGCAACACTTTACGATTCTTCATAGGTAAAAATTCTGTGAGACATAGCTGAGGTCGCTACAATCTGATAAGATTTTCAACAAGTAGAATAATTGCTTATTCTCTTTTTCTTGAACCCACTGATTTTGGGTCTTTTTTGGGAAAGGAAAATAAAAAAATGTCTCATTTATTGTGGAAAACTCTGGTACTAAGTCCAGTAGTTTTGGGAGTGACGGTATTGGTTTCCGCTAGGGCTATAGCTACTGAAATAGCAAGCTCTTCTGAAGATGCAAAGGCAAAAGCTATTCAGACGGAAGCACCAGAAGCTATTGGCGCTTCACTATCGATGCAAACACAGCAACCAACTGCCGATAAATTTTTGGTTGCCCAAGCAAAGACTGATGATAATAAAGTCTTAGAACAAATTAATCGCTACAGCAGCGAAGGCAAAAACCAGAATTCACTGTCTCAGGTCACATCAGTTTCTCAGTTTTCTGACGTACAGCCGACTGATTGGGCATTCCAAGCTTTGCAATCCTTGGTAGAGCGCTACGGCTGTATTGCAGGATACCCCAACTCTACTTACCGTGGCAACCGGGCACTAACCCGTTATGAATTTGCCGCAGGTTTGAATGCTTGTTTGGATAGGGTTAATGAACTGATTGCCACAGCAACTGCTGACTTGGTGACAAAACAGGATTTGGCGACCCTCCAGCGTTTGCAAGAAGAATTCTCGGCGGAACTGGCAACTCTGCGTGGTCGAGTAGATGCTTTAGAAGCACGTACTGCTGAATTAGAAGCAAATCAGTTTTCCACTACCACAAAATTGGTGGGTGAAGCTATTTTTGCCGTTACTGATATATTTGGCGGTAACACTGGCGATGCTAACAATACTGTCTTCCAAGATAGGGTACGTTTAGACTTGCAAAGCAGCTTCACGGGTAAAGATGTACTACACACCCGTCTGGCAGCTGGTAATGCACTAGCCTTTAATCAATTTGACAGCGCCAATAATCCGCTCAATACTGCTGAAGGCACACAAACGTTTCAACTCAACGGTGGAAGCACCAATAACAGTGTCAACATAGACTGGTTGGCGTATTACGTACCCATAGGTCCAGCCCAAGTTTACATTGCGGCTACTGGAGGTATTCACAGCGATTATGTTGCCACTAATAACCCTTACTTTGAGGATTATGACGGTGGTAATGGTGCGTTGTCTACCTTTGCTTCTGAAAGTCCCATCTATCGCATTGGTGGTGGTGCAGGTGCGGCATTTACTTTACCCTTTGGTAAAGGTGGTAACATTTTCAAACCAAGTTCACTGACCGTAGGTTATTTGGCGTCAAATGCTAGTAATCCTGGAGTAAATCAAGGTTTATTCGAGGGCAACTATGCAGCTCTCGGACAGTTGAACTTTAGTGTTGGGGATAGCATAGCGATCGCTGCCACCTACGTTCACGGTTATCATGGTGCTGGAAGCACTGGTTTATTTGATGCAGGTCTTGGTTTAAATGCTGGTAGCCCGGTCGTAGGTACTGGTCAAGCTAACACCCTCATAAACGCAGCTTCCAGTAATTCTTACGGTATAGAAGCAGCCTTCAGACCCAGTGACAAACTGTCAGTTAGTGGCTTCATTTCTTACCATGATGTCACAGGCTTCGGCGCAGGTGATGATTTTGAAGCTTGGAGTTACGGTCTTGGGATAGCCTTGCCTGACTTCGGTAAAAAAGGTAACGTATTGGGCATTTTTGCCGGTGCGGAACCTTATTCCCGTAACCGAGGAGGACAGTTTGCTGGTACTGGCAATGATGTACCTTATCACTTTGAAGGCTTCTATAAATATCGCGTGTCAGATAACATCTCAATCACCCCTGGGGTGATTTGGTTGACCTCTCCTGGCCAAAACAGTGGTAACGATGATGCAATCATCGGTACTCTAAGAACAACTTTCACGTTCTAAAAATTTAGCAAAACATTAGAGTAGAGACGTAGCAGTAGAGACGTAGCAGTGCTACGTCTCTACATTTATTTTCACCATATGTTTATTAGTTAGAGCGTTTTTCATCTATTTGAACCACAATCCTCGGTAGGGTAGCACAGCTGTGCTACCCTACAACCTGGTATATTTACCTGAAAATTGCTGTAAAAGTTAATTGTTGAGTTGAGGAACTAAACCGAACCTATTCCTAATTTGCCATGTCCTCTAACATATATTTGTGCAGACAAAGTTAATGACATCTGCAAGTCCTGACTGAGTTTTCAAATTAGTAAAAATAAAGGGTTTATCGCCGCGCATTTTTTTAGCATCTCGTTCCATGACACTTAAATCTGCACCGACATAAGGTGCAAGGTCAGTTTTGTTAATCACCAATAAATCAGATTTAGTAATGCCGGGGCCACCCTTGCGAGGAATTTTATCACCAGCGGCAACATCGATGACATAAATTGTTAAATCTACCAATTCTGGACTAAAGGTAGCAGCTAAATTATCACCGCCACTTTCTAAAAATACTAAATCCAAATCAGTAAAACGTTCCTCTAGTTGTTCAATTGCTGCTAAATTCATAGAAGCATCTTCACGGATGGCAGTATGAGGACAACCACCAGTCTCTACACCCAAAATGCGATCGCTTGCTAAAGCTTGAGAACGCACTAAAAATTGAGCATCTTCTTGAGTATAAATATCATTTGTCACCACTGCAATTTGATACTTTTCGCGCAACATCTTGCACAAAGCATCCACCAAAGCTGTCTTCCCCGAACCAACGGGGCCTGCAACACCTACTCTAAATGCGTTCATATAGTCATACCATTTTGGATTTTAGATTTTAGATTTTAGATTTTAGATTTTAAATTGTTCAATCGAAAATCCAAAATTTAAAATCTAAAATTCTTCTAGTCCCTAACTCCTAAATAACCTTGTATACTGGGTTTGGTGCTG
This sequence comes from Nostoc sp. FACHB-973, assembly GCF_014698115.1. Taxonomy (GTDB): domain Bacteria; phylum Cyanobacteriota; class Cyanobacteriia; order Cyanobacteriales; family Nostocaceae; genus Nostoc; species Nostoc muscorum. Next base: position 13,077 of record NZ_JACJSJ010000013.1, on the reverse strand, counting down.
CATACTCGCTAGGGATAAACCCCAACTCCAACAGCTGAGTTGTTCGTCTTCCAACGCTAGTATTTCCAATACCATAGTACTAATTAATGGTTGCAAATCTAGTAATAACTGCTGTCCTGCTGTTTGTCCCAAGGGGATAAGTTTGACGCCGGCTGTAATCAAATTACTTGCCCAACTGTGCAGATATGCTAATAGTCCGGCTTGGATGTTAATTTGCCAATGGGCAAGGGCGATGCCAAAAGCGATCGCATAATTGCATGGATTACCTACACTATTGGTTATGGGTAGAATCTCCGGTTCTAGTTTACCAAGTAATTGGATCAGCGATCGCCCCGTTTGCCAACTAGAGGCGCGTAATTCTTCTGTTTCCCTAGCAGCGGATAACCAGAGGTTCCAAGAGCATAAAGACTCGACATCACCGATTTTTGCAGATTTCTCAGATCGTACCATTACCGCTGCCTCTAGCCGAATTGCCCCGTAGGTTAATTGGGCTTCTAGCCAATGTTTGAGATGTGTGTGGTTAGCAATCGTACCATTTTCTACCAATGTTTCCAAGCCTTCAGAATAGCTATATGCTCCCACAGGTAAAGCAGGGCTAGCCAACTGTAAAATATTTAAAAAATGGCTATCAGTGAGCGTGATGGTGTTGTCCATAAGCTCCTAATTCTGGCTGAAACGCTAAAATTTCTTCTTTAACTTCTAATCCCAGTTGTTCCAACATTGTGCGTAAAACCGAATCTGAAGACAAGCGTAAATAAGTCGGGGTAATTTCTACAGGTACATGGCGATTTCCTAAATGATATGCTGCCCTGAGTAATAAAAGTGGTGTTTCTGCAAAGGCAGTCATTACTAGTTCTGGTTTTGCAGTTATTCTAATTAAACTGCGATCGCTTTCTTCTTGGAGAATATCGCCATCGTGTAAGACAGTTCCTCTGGGTAAATGCAAAAATACAACCTTCCCATCTTCGGTTTCAAAGCGATGACGACTGCGGGTACGTTCTTCTGCTGTTAGCGCCAGAGTCAAAGTTACTGCTGTATTGTAATTGGGTGGCTTGAGTTGGGTAAATGTCAGCATCAGAGTTTCGCCTGTTCTAAAATCATCGACTCATTATCTTAACGTTTTTTACGTAAATAATTAGCTACAAGATTTGATGAATACTTTCAACAACTTGCTCAATAAAGTCAACTGCATCATTAACCAATAATTCATCGATGTTCCATCTATTTCCTATATTAAAGGTAGGATCTATATCAGCTTCATGAGCAATTTTTTGAACCATTGTACTATGCCTGCATAAATTGGCTTTCAGGTTTCAATTCTAAGTATAGCTTGGAGCTTTTCTCCAAAAGTAGCTAGTTTACACACAAGCTGATAAGACAATACGGATTGGGCATTAAACAGCACACTCTTACTAACATTGGGCATTTGTACTAGGGCAATTAGCTTTGTTAGCGTCTAAACATTAAATTTTGAGAAAGCTTATTGACCCAGAAAAATAAATAGCTTTATAGTTATGAAATGAGCTTAATTCAATAAAAGTCAAAAATTGCAAAATGATAAATTTTTACCAGCAATTTAATTGGTAAGTTTTTGCATATTTCTTTCATTTGACATCAATTAACAAACATTTATTTATTCATAAATCTTTCTCGCTTTGGAATTTTGTAGAAGCGAAGCTGTTGCAAGCTGGATATTTTCAATTGTTGAGTCCTCTGGTAAAAATTAGGAGGTAGATTATGCGGATTCTGATGATTCAACCCAATTACCATTCTGGTGGTGCAGAAATTGCTGGGAATTGGCCACCAAGTTGGGTTCCCTATGTTGGCGGGGCACTGAAGACAGCTGGCTTTAGCGATATTTGCTTTATTGATGCCATGACGGATTATATTTCGGATGATGTTTTAGCGAAGATGATCGCCAAGCATCAGCCGGATGTGGTGTTGGCAACAGCAATCACGCCGATGATTTACCAATCTCAAAAAACCCTAAAGATAGTTAAAGAAGTTTGCCCCCAAGCCAAGACAATTATGGGTGGGGTTCATCCTACCTATATGTATAATGAAGTTCTGAATGAAGCTCCTTGGGTAGATTATATTATTCGGGGAGAAGGGGAAGAGATTACAGTTAATTTGATGAATGCGATCGCTAATAATACTTTAGAGAGCGATCGCCGGAATATTTTAGGAATTGCTTTCCTCGAAGATGGGCAAGTCATCGCTACACCAGCCCATCCCCCCATTGCTGATTTAGATACCCTTACCCCAGATTGGGATCTATTAGATTGGAAGAAATATATCTATACTCCTCTCAACGTGCGGGTGGCAGTTCCCAACTATGCTAGAGGATGTCCCTTCACCTGCCGTTTTTGTTCTCAGTGGAAATTCTGGCGCAAATACCGTTCTGGTAGTCCCAAGAAATTCGTCGATCAAATTGAAATCTTGGTGAAAAAACACAAAGTTGGTTTTTTCATTCTTGCCGACGAGGAACCAACCATCAACAAACCCAAATTTATTGCGCTATGTAACGAATTGATCGAACGCAATCTGGGTGTTTACTGGGGAATCAATACACGGGTGACAGATATCTTGCGGGATGAGCAAGAATTACCTCTTTACCGCAAAGCCGGACTGGTTCATGTTTCCTTGGGTACAGAAGCAGCAGCACAGCTAAAGTTGAATTTGTTCCGCAAAGAAACGACTATCGAAGAAAACAAGCGGGCGATTCAGCTGTTAAAGAAAAATGGCATGGTTGCTGAGGCTCAATTTATTATGGGTTTGGAAAACGAAACCCCAGAGACAATTGAGCAAACCTATCAGATGGCTTTGGATTGGAAAACAGACATGGCTAACTGGAATATGTTTACACCTTGGCCATTTTCCGAGTTATTTGAAGATTTAGGCGATCGCGTAGAAGTTCGGGATTATTCCCAATATAACTTTGTGACGCCAATTATGAAACCAGACGCAATGGAACGGGAGGATGTACTCAAAGGAGTATTGCGAAACTATGCCCGTTTTTATCTCCGTAAAACCATTGAGTACTGGTTTGTAAAAGATCCCTTTAAGCGCAAATATCTTTTAGGTTGCTTGAAGGCTTTTGTGAAAACTACTCTCAACAAACGTTTTTACAACCTCAAGCGAGTTAAGTACAAGGGTTTACACACCGAAATCGAGCTTGGTTTTGATGAATCGAAGATTCTCACCCGCGAACAAATCACCCAGCGTCAGCAGGAACATCCAGAACTGATGGCGGATGTAAATTTTACAGGCAATATTTCTGCCTGCGGTGCCCCCAATGAATTACCAGAATTTGTTGAGGAAGAACAAGTTTCAAAAAAGTAGTCACAAAGTTACAGTGACTTAAACGTAAAGCCAACCAGTAATATCGTGTCCGGTTAAATACTTATCATTCAACGCAGCAGACGAGAGGATTTTTAGCTTTCTGCACAAACGGACTTAATCATAACTGATCGGCCGGACTTGGAATTTTCCCATGTCTGGCTAATCCTTCAACACCTAACTCTGATATTACACCCTAATTACTATCGCGATCGCCAAGAGGATAAGATTTCATACACTCTTGCATTAACGGTAGTAAGTAAGTCGGCATGAAAAAACCAAACTTTGGGCAAAACAGATTATAGTCAGGGCAAAAAATCTATTTTGCAACTCACCGTTGATGAAATCCGTGCGGAAATTTGTGGTGATGATGGTTTACGGGGCAAAATCAAAGAATACACCAATAACCCTGGTAGTGGTTCTCTGCTCAATAGTATCATTAGCTCACTGGTTGCCGTTGCAGCAGTAAATGGAGTACCGATTGATGGAGCGTAGGCGTAGCCCGTTGTTCGCGTAGCGTCTCGCAGAGAAGACATCGCCACAATTGTCGTATTATATATTCTAAAAATCGGCATCAACGTTTTCTGCAAATACACTGAACCATAAACCGAGAACCAACACAAGCAGAATAAATACTCCTCCCTCATCCCCGCGTCCTCTTCAAGTTCCTGGCAAATTTCGCAAACGCTCATCCAAATGAGTACGGTCTGCCAAAGCCTTCAATAACGGGCCATGTGAGGTAAATTCTACAACGCTTACCGACCCCACAGGACATCCCAAACGAAACCGGAAGCGTCCGACATCAATTCCTAATAAATTAGACAAAATAATTCTGATAGTTGCTTTGTGGGAAACAACTAAAACATTGCCACTACTGTAATTTTGTTTAATTTCTTCAATTACTTGCATGGCGCGATAAGCAATTGTAACTGCCATTTCTCCGCCAGTTGGCGCATTCCAAGCCGGATCTGCTGACCAACGAATATAATCATCGTGATATTCACGGCTAATTACTTCCGGGGTTTTTCCTTCCCACTGGCCATAATTAATTTCCTTCAAACCATCCCTAAGTTCTGGTTCCATCCCTATGGTTTGATATAAAGGCTTTGCTGTCTCCACAGTTCGCTGCATTGGACTACAAAATATTGCTGTCCAAGGTGTAGAACTGTATGCAGCGGCAAAACCTTTTGCCATTTCCAAGCCTTCTAAAGTCAGTTCTGAGTCTATAGAACCACAAAAGGAATTATTACGACTACATTCTGTTTGTCCATGACGGAGAAAATAAAGAGTTAGGCTCATAATATATTCTCATCGATTATGAATTCAAGAGCGCTAACAATCACATGTAATTGAAGATAGTTAATGCCTGTGGTATATTACTACAATTTGATAATATTTTAAAATTATTTAAAATTGAGCAAAGTTGCGTCACAGAACAATACGTCGTAAACATCGGCACTAGAAGAGTAAGTATTGGCGCACAAGAATAAATTAATTGAATTTAAATTTTTCAGATGTTGTCACACCATATTTCATGTATAGCAATCCTAAATGATTCGTCAACAAAATCTCTTGCCTATTGCCTGCCTCCACAACTAATTTGACAACTCAAACAGGATTGCTATAGTAATCCTATTTGAGTTGTGAATTTACTTGCGTGAGGGAACTCTTAACAGAGAATAGAGAACAGGAAAGAAACGATAAATTTGTACTGAGTCTTGTTCAAAAATCAAAGAGGAGTCCTATATTTAGAAGTTGTTAGCCTAAGCTTTTGCGGTATCTTTTGGTTGCTGTTTGGACTTGCGGCAGAAAGCTAGACCAAAACCACCGACTGCTAATGACCCCAATGTAGTTAAAGGTTCGGGAACAGAAACTTTAAATTTGCTGGTCACAAACAGACTATACACATTATCATCTTCAGTTGGGTTTCTAGTATTGAACTCGATGAAGGTATCACCTGGACGGATGAAAGGATTAGGATCAGCGCTATTACCAAGAGCTAGATTATAAAGTTCATCATCAGTCCTAGAACCGGCAACATCAGTGGCAAATGGATCTGCTGGGTTAGTCAAACTATCACCAATACCGCCAGCAGTGATTAGAGCGCCATTATCTCCTTCTCCATCATCCTGACCACCAGCAGAGCTAGTTAAGCGTCGAGAGCTAGTAGAGTCTGTTGTCACGTCTATAATAGTGTACTGACCAGATGGCTGAAAGCTATAGCTATCGGCAAAAGATACTATAAAGTCGCCACCGCTATAAGGTCGATCAAAATTAAATCTAGTTGTGTCACCAGCGGGAGATAGTTCGCCGTCTAATATAAAAGACGACAAACCAGTAGTGCTAGCATCTTGATAAGACACAACTAAAGTTTCACCGTCATTGTCTCCTAGCTCTTCAATAGTGTGGTTCTGCAAACCTCCCAAAGAACTGAGAAGGCTGGTAACATCCCAACGTACAGTAGTTGTTGGGTTCTCGTCGGGCGTGAGTACGAAGGCGTCAGCAACCTTCAACAAATTACCGTTCAGTTTGACATCACTTACAGGACCATTAAAATTCTCCCAAACAGAAGACGCATAAAGGTAGGCTTTGAGAACAGTTGCACCTACAGGTACGTCTGTTTGCAATGTACCATTGTTTGTGGTGCTGCCAAAAGCATCTATAGAAAGTGCCGCATCGTCGAAGCTCTCACGAAACAACAAAGCCGCGGATGCTGGCGAACTCAAGGCAGCAAAGCCAAAACTGACACCAAGCACTGCAAATGTACTCAAAGTAACTTTGCGTATGTCAGCAGCAAAATCCTTCCGTAAGTTCTGTCTTAGTTGCAATGTAATCATGATATTTGTTATGGGTATTTGATACAACGGCGCAAATTACGTGTTTTCGCGTAAATTACAATGTAAATATCGCTGAATAAACAAATATTTTCAACAAATTATTAACTAGATTTATGAAAAATTTAACATATGGATTTCCTCAAAACCTTTTAAAAACAGCTAAAAACTGGGAATAATCAGGTTATTACGCAGTTAAAAGCAAAAAACATATAAATTTTATGTGAATTTTATTTCACTAAAAATAATGTAATAATATTTCATACATAATCTCTGTTAAAAATATGCAAAAAAAGTGGGCATAGCCCACCTACTTTGTTACACAACACAACAAATTAAGAACTCAGAATTTATTTGCGACTACCTAACCATTTAGCAGCTGCAACTCCGATAATACCTGCCACTACAGGATTACTGAGGAATTTGATAATGGCTGGTTGATCTGCCAACACTTCGCGGAAAATATCTGGGTGATTATGATAGACAAAGGACGCGAGTTTGCTAACATCATCAGCACTCATGCGGCTAGGGTGATGTGTAGAAAGACCCAACTGTTGTTCTAAATGCCGATCATCTAGTCCTCTTTCCTTCAAGTGTTTGAAAAAAGCCCTTGCTACATCATCGCGTTCATTGGGTTTAATTTGGGCGATCGCCTTTTGTAATTCTGGCTCCATTTGGCTAGTAGGAATTTGATCTGGATGTAAAGATCGACCAAATAACTGTCTACGTTGATCTGGTGTTGTGCGTTGGGCAAAATCATCAAAGTTTTGATATTCTGCCGTTGATTCGGTTGTAGTATCATCCAAAGATTCAACGTCACCCTGAGCCAAATCTTTCATTATTTGACGTTTGTACTGTTCGCTGCTTGCCACTTTACTTATCTCCTTTTTTTTGGTCCAATTATTTTGGTGGCTGGTATTTCCAAGCCATAATTCCAAACTTCAATTCATCAAAACTTCTTCAATTTTTCATTGTAAATACAGCAATTAGCTATACTTAACTTGATTGGTTTGAACGTCATACTCAGTAGTCAAAATCAATTTCTTGTCAGGCGCATAAACTAAAACCTTTAAGTCTTGATTAGGAAAGTTCTTCCGAAAACCCTGAACTAGTGATTTTGCTAATGGTCGCACTTCGTTAGGACTAACTTTAGGAGAAATCACAACACCTAGTTTGTTGTTATCACGTACATAAGCATCCTGAATTAATCCTTGAGATGTTTGCACAACCCAGTTACCAAAAGATTGTCCTCCTGGGGTATTGCCTCGCTCTAATTCTGCATAAGCGACATCTCGACCAATGGCTGGCGGGGTTGTTGTGCGGTCAACTTGTGACACTGTACCACCGCTACAAGCAGTAGTTATCATCAGCACTAAAATTAAAACGAAAGTCGCCAATATTTTGCGACTTTGTTGAAGTAACGTCATTTTTTCGCTCCTAAGAAAACACCTTGAATAATGAACTAAATACCTCGTATATTCCAATTAATTAAATTTCTAAGGTTTTAATTTTTACAAATGAATATTTAGAAAAAATGGTCTAGCACGTGTAAAGACGTGATTAAACACGTCTCTACATGAGTTCTGCAAATCAAGCTGATACCCTTTTTTATCCCTGGTTTATGGAATATAAAGTGAGTTGAGCTTGGCTATTAAACATCTGATATTTATTTTGCAAAAATTCACTGATGCACCCCGGTTATATTTCTAGGTTTATGCAAAATAAATATCAACTCTAGTCAACCTTTTTCTTGATATTTTCTTTCACGTCTTCAATACCGTGACGCACTTCACTTTCAGCTTGTTTTGCTTTACCTTCTGCTTGGGCTTGTGGATCTCCAGTAACTTTTCCTGCTGCTTCTTGGGCTTTACCTTCAATATTTTTAGCAGCAGCTTTAGCACGTTCTTCTAAACTCATTTGATACTCCTGATTATTTGATGAAAAGTTTATTTCAAAGCTATAAACTGACTTTGAAATCCTTTGTTATTACCCTTACACCCTAACTTAAAGTTTTTGCTAAAGCCTTCCACCACAAGGCATATTAAAAAAATCCGAACTCAGAATTCAGAATTCAGAATTCAAAAAAGTAATTGTAGTAAGCATCCTAGCTATTGTTTAAAGGTAAATTTAAATAATCAGAGGTGAGTTACCTATGCTAAAAGACATAGAACAAATACAAATATCTTTGGATTCTTGAAACTAAAAAACCCAGTTCCATAGAGAAACTGGGTTAATAAAGTTATGGGAATATTTTTTTGGTCTAGTCTAGAAAACCCATGAGGTTTGCAGAATCGTCAATTTCATTTGATGCTATTGGACGGTTACCAAAGATTGAATAGTTTTCAGATACTACTAATGAACTTGAGCTAATTGGACGAATTCCAGAGAGGTTAATACTTTCAACAACTTGGAATGTATTAGCGCCAATTGGACGAATACCCATTGAGTTGTAGGTTTCAACAACTTCCAATTTACTGATGCTAACGGGACGGACTCCAGCAATAGAAAGTTTTTCCGCAACTTCCAAGTCGCTAGCGCCTATGGGACGAACTCCAGCAATGGCAAGTGTTCCACGAGTTTCTGGCGCTGAAGCTTCACTAACCGACTCGACTTGATTTCCATTCAAGCTCTGGTCTTGCTGATTCTCAACTTCCACTGTAGTTTCCTCTTTTAATTTTGCATTGTTTTGCCGAGAACTGGTTCCCTTGGCAGCGCTGCTAATACTCATAAGCCAACACCTCTGGTTTATTAATTGAATTTTACGATAATTAAGGAAAGATAAATTTTTTCCTATATATGAGAGTTTAACCTTAAAAAACATCATATAGGTATAAGTATCTTTAAAACTTATACATAAGTAAATTAAAATAGTTAAACTTTGTAAAGTATTATTGCTTTTTAGTGGCTGAATTACCGAGCTACAATATATAGGGCGTGAAATCGTCACCATGAGACAGGGTATTTCCAGCAAAACTGTATGACAGAATTTTGTCTTCAAGCTCCCTTTAGTCCGACAGGCGATCAACCACAAGCGATCGCCCAACTCAGTGCTAGTATCAAAGCTGGCAACCGTTATCAAACTTTACTAGGTGCCACGGGAACAGGCAAGACATTTTCAGTAGCAGCAGTAATTGAGAAAATTGGCAAGCCGACTTTAGTCCTGGCGCATAACAAAACCCTAGCTGCACAACTTTGTAACGAACTGCGAGAGTTCTTTCCCAACAACGCAGTTGAGTATTTCGTCAGCTACTACGATTATTATCAGCCAGAAGCTTATATTCCCGTCACCGATACTTATATTGAAAAAACGGCGGCAATTAATGATGAAATAGATATGTTGCGGCATTCAGCGACGCGATCGCTTTTTGAACGCCGTGATGTCATTGTGGTTGCTTCCATCAGTTGCATCTACGGTCTAGGAATGCCAGCAGAATATCTCAAAGCTGCCATCCCCCTCCAAATAGGTATGGAAGTAAATCAACGTCAAATTTTACGAGATTTGGCAAATGTTCAATATAGCCGCAACGACATAGAAATGGGTCGGGGAAAATTTCGCGTCCGGGGTGATGTTTTAGAAATTGGCCCAGCTTATGAAGACCGAATTATTCGCGTCGAATTCTTTGGTGATGAAATAGATGCGATTCGTTATATTGACCCCGTAACTGGTGAAATTCTTAAAAGTTTAGAAGCTGTAAATGTCTACCCTGCGCGTCACTTTGTCACCCCAGAAGAACGGCTAGAAGCAGCTTGTCAAGACATTGCCGCAGAATTAAAACAGCAAAAATTAGACTTAGAACAAGCGGGGAAATTATTAGAAGCGCAACGCATAGATCAGCGGACACGTTACGACTTAGAAATGTTGGGTCAAGTTGGTTATTGTAATGGCGTCGAGAACTATTCCCGCCATTTAGCAGGAAGACAAGCTGGAGATCCACCAGAATGTTTAATTGATTATTTTCCCAAAGATTGGCTATTAGTTATCGATGAATCTCACGTTACCGTACCCCAAATTCGCGGTATGTATAACGGCGATCAAGCGAGAAAAAAAGTTTTAATCGATCATGGATTTCGGCTGCCTAGCGCTGCTGATAATCGTCCGTTGAAAGCCGAGGAATTTTGGCAAAAGGTGAATCAGTGTATTTTTGTTTCCGCAACTCCAGGAAATTGGGAATTAGAAATTTCTGAAGACAATGTAGTTGAGCAAGTGATTCGACCAACTGGGGTGGTTGATCCAGAAATTTCTGTGCGTCCTACAGAAGGACAAATTGATGATTTGTTGGGAGAAATTAAAGATAGAGCCGATCGCCATGAAAGAGTGTTAATTACCACACTAACCAAACGCATGGCGGAAGATTTAACAGAATATTTGCAAGAGCGCAGTATCAGGGTACGGTATTTACATTCCGAGATTACTTCTATTGAGCGCATTGAGATTTTACAGAACTTGCGCGAGGGAAAATTTGATGTTTTGGTTGGTGTGAATTTACTGCGGGAAGGGTTGGATTTACCTGAAGTTTCCTTAGTAGCAATTATGGATGCAGATAAAGAAGGTTTCTTGCGAACCGAGCGTTCCTTAATTCAAACTATTGGTAGAGCTGCGCGTCACGTCCAGGGACAAGCGATTTTGTATGCCGATAATCTGACAGGTAGCATGATTAAAGCCATTGATGAAACAGACAGGCGGCGTGGGATTCAAACGGCACATAATCGACTACATGGGATTACACCGCAACCGATTGTGAAAAAATCAAGTAATGCGATTTTGGCTTTTTTAGATGTATCTCGGCGGTTAAATGCAACTGATTTGAAAGTTGTAGATGAACATCTAGATGAACTACCTCTAGAACAGATTCCCCAATTGATTACTCTGTTAGAAGCGCAGATGAAAGAAGCGGCGAAGAAACTGGAATTTGAAGAGGCGGCAAAATTGCGCGATCGCATTAAACATCTGCGGGATAAAATGTTGGGACATTAACGTGAATCTTATGCTCATGAATATTCACCTAACTAGCGTTCAACTTGCTAGCAAGAAGCGATAATTGATTAAGATGCCATTTACGTTTTAAGAGTGTGGTAGCCATGACTGAGTTACTTGAGCGTGCGATCGCCCAACTCAAAACTCTACCTGTTGCCGAACAGGATGCGATCGCTGTTCGTCTCCTTGCCGAGATGGAGGATGAGCGGGTATGGAAGGCTCAGTTTGAATCTACAACAGATGCTCAGTGGGATCGTCTAGCTGATATGGTACGCCAGGAAATTGCTGCTGGCGACATTACTCCTCTAGCAGACGTTTTTCCCTCTGAGCAATGAAGTCAAGTGTTACGCAGGTATTTCGCAAGTGCAACTTGATAATTGCTCGGAACCAGAACCAGATGGTCTTGCTATAATGCTTTCAGAATTCTAACTTTTAGTAGATTCCTATGACCTCCCAGCAACTTGAAGAACGCTCTCAACAACTCGAAGCGCGAGTTGCAACTTTGGAGAAAGAACTGGCAGAAATGAAACAGATGTTGTATGGGTTTGTCCAGAAAAAATCTCCTTGGTGGTTAGAAGTCGCAGGTAGCTTTGAAAACGATCCTACTTTTGAGGAAGCGGTTCGCCTTGGACAAGAATGGCGGAAATCTGCTGAGTAGGTTGCTAAGACTGCAAGATGTATATTCTTGACACCGACCACCTCAGTCTCATCCAACGCAATGGACAAGAGGGAAAGCGAATCCTGACAAGGCTGGCAGCCGTTGAAGAGAGTGAAATTGCAGTGACTGTGATTACCTACGAAGAACAAGTTAGAGGTCGGCTCAGTGTTATATCTAGGGCGAAAACTCCAGAGGAGCAAGTTTTAGCGTATCGAGGGCTACAGCAACTCGCAACAGATTATCGTTCGATTGTGATTGTTCCGTTTAGCTCTAGAGCCGCTCTAGAACATCAACGTTTGCGAAAAGCCTATCCTCGTTTAGGAAATATGGATCTGAAAATTGCTGCGATTTCTCTAACCAGCAATGCAATCTTACTTACCCGTAATTTGTCAGATTTTGGACAAATCATAGAATTACGAACAGAAGACTGGTCAACAATATAGGGTAAATGCAACAGCGTAACCCCTTCTCTCACTGAATACCTTACTTTGATATACGGAAAGTTTCCGCACAACAAATAGTTAATGACTTGCTTCGGCGATCGCATTAAACATCTGCGGAAAAGATTTTGAGACCGCTTTCTTTGTATGCAGACCTAACCCCCCTGCCCCCCTTCCCTACAAGGGAAGGGGGATTTTAAAGCCTCTCTCCGCTTCGGGGAGAGGTTTGGAGAGGGGTCTTCTTTGTTTTTCGGAGATGTCTATTAAACATCTGCGGGATAAAATGTTAGGACGTTAACGTGATTCTTATGCTGACCAATATTCGCCTAATTAGTGTCGAAGAATATCACAAAATGGCGGAAACGGGAATTTTTCATCCTGAGGAACGCTTAGAATTAATAGCGGGACAAATCATCAAAATGTCAGCAAAAGGAACTGCTCACGAATCGGCAATTACCCGCACAGAAAGGTTATTACGTCAACGCTTGGGTGACAAAGTTTTATTAAGAATTCAGTCATCAGTGCAACTTGATGATTACTCGGAACCAGAACCAGATATTTCAGTGGTGAAGCCCAATGCATTAGATTATGAGGATCACCATCCTAATGCTTCGGAAGTGTTTTTACTGATTGAAATAGCTGATTCCAGTCTCAAGTACGATCGCGAAGTCAAAGCGATCGCCTATGCTAAATCAGGTATTATTGAGTACTGGATTTTAGATGTGAATGGACGCAAGTTGTATATGTATCGTCTTCCCAGTCCAGACGGCTATCACAGTGAGAGTATACTTGCAGAGGATGTGACAATTTCACCTTTAGCTTTTGGTGATT
>NZ_JACJSJ010000129.1 GCF_014698115.1 Nostoc sp. FACHB-973 | reverse complement strand
GGTAGTCTTAGTCATCTTTTTATTTTTGCGAAATCTCCGTGCTACCTTAATCCCCAGTGTGACTGTACCTTTATCTTTGGTGGCTACCTTTGCAGTTATGTTACTGCTGGGGTTTTCCCTAGATACACTTTCCTTGATGGCGCTAACCTTGAGTGTGGGTTTCGTGGTAGATGATGCGGTAGTAGTGTTAGAAAATGTTGTCCGTCATATAGAAATGGGCGAGAGTCGTCTGCAAGCAGCCATCAACGGTTCCAAAGAAATTGGCGGGACGATTATTTCCATGACTTTATCCCTAGTGGCAGTTTTTATCCCCATGTTATTCATGCCGGGGATTTTGGGGAGATTATTTCATGAATTTGCCGTCACCATTGCTGCCGCCATTTTAGTTTCTGGTTTACTTTTGTTATGCAGCAGATTTTTGCAATCAGAACATCACCAAACAGGAGAAGAGAAAGAAGTTGATGATAAAAAGCAAAACTTTTCCCTACGTTTCTACGCTTGGAGTTTGCGAAAGTCGTTAAAATATCACCGGACAACGATGATTGTCTCTGGTGTAATTTTGCTTGCGACAATGTATTTATTTGCGATCGTTCCGAAGGGCTTTCTTCCTAGTGATGATAACGGATTAATTCTTGCCCAAACCCAAGCTGCTCAAGATATATCCTTTGGCGACATGATTAAGCACCAGGAAGTAGTAGCTAAAATTATTCGCAATGACCCAAATGTAGATGTCCTCAACTCGATTGTGGGAACATCAGTTACAGGTACGGCAGGTAATAACACTGGGATTATTGTTATCCGCCTCAAACCAACTTCCCAACGACATCTCAACGCTGATCAGGTGATTCAGGAATTGCAACCAAAAGTGTTAGGGGAACCGGGGATTAAAACGTTCTTAATTAATCCACCAACCATTAACATTGGCGGTAAGCAGACAAACGCCGAATATCAGTTCACCTTAGAAAGCACCAATTTACAAGACCTGTATAAATATACGCCAATTTTGCAAGATAAACTCAGCAAAATTGCCGGGTTGCAGGATGTCAATAGCGATTTACAAATTGATAACCCCCAGGTGAATGTGCAAATTAACCGCGATCGCGCCAATGCCCTTGGTTTAACTGCCGAACAAATTGAAACAGCCTTGGGTGATGCCTATGGTACGTTACAAGTTTCGACTATTTACGCCCCAGATAATGAGTATGAAGTCATACTAGGGCTGTTACCACAGTATCAACAAGACCCGGAAGCCTTGAATTTGCTTTCGATTCGTTCTCCTAATGGTCAGCTTGTCCCCTTAAATGCAGTGGCCACCTTAACAAAAGTTGTAGGCTCGTTAACTGTCAATCACCAGGGACAACTCCCAGCCACAACCATTTCCTTTAACCTCAAACTGGGCGTATCTCTAGGAGAAGTAACAGACAAAATCCAACAAGTTGCCCATGATACCCTACCTGCAACCATTAGCACTAGTTTTCAGGGTTCAGCCCAAGCTTTTCAATCTTCAATTGCTGGATTGGGCTTATTATTGCTAGTGGCAATTTTGGTAATTTACATTGTGCTGGGCATTCTTTATGAAGATTACATCCACCCGCTAACAATTTTATCAAGTTTGCCTTCTGCTGGGTTCGGCGCACTGCTGACGTTGATGTTATTTCACATGGATCTCAACGTTTACGCTTTTATTGGCATCATCTTGCTAGTGGGTATTGTTAAGAAAAACGGCATTATGATGATTGACTTTGCAATGGAAACCCAACGCCATACAGATAAGTCGCCTCGTGATGCCATTTATGAAGCTTGTTTAGTCCGCTTCCGCCCAATTATGATGACCACAATGGCAGCTTTGATGGGAACATTGCCGATCGCCCTTGGTTTGGGGGCTGGTGCAGAGTCACGCCGACCTTTAGGGATGGCAGTAGTGGGAGGTTTGCTATTTTCTCAATTGCTGACACTATATATTACTCCAGTGTTTTACACCTACATGGAATCGCTGCGGAAAAACTTTAGAACAAAGGTAGGTTCAAGATGGGATTTGGGTTAAAGACTTTGGTTGAGCAGAGTATCCAATTGTTGACTATAGGACCAAGGTTAGTACCAGAAGTTTTCCAACAACCAACAATTCGTTATCCAATTGCTGTAAGTTTAGGTGCGATCGCAGGCGCGCTCTGTCGCTATTATCTTAGTCTATGGTTTGCCCAGCGATTCGGTATTAGTTTTCCTTACAGTACATTGTTTATTAATATTACTGGCTGTTTATTTATGGTTTCTTTTTTACCCTATCTGTAGAACGAGTGTCCCTAATTTCTCCAGAAGTGCGGCTACTTGTCGCAGTTGGGTTTTTAGGTGCTTACACCACCTTTTCAACTTATGCGTTGGATACCTTCACCCTTTTGGGCGTTCGTCGTTTAGCAGCAGCAGGGCTGTATTGGTCTGGTAGTGCCATATTGGGAGTTATTAGTATACAGTTAGGTGTAATTCTCGGCAGATTGTGCAAATGAAAGTCACTAACTCAAAAAATAAACTTTAATTTTACTTTTTAACTGATTTATAGCTGTTTTCATTTGGTATAAAATAAGATATTATAAGGACACAAGATGTAGATTTAAATATCTGTGCCCCCCTACCTTCAAATTCATATAAGCTAGTTTAACCGCGATACAGCACTTCCGGCAGCTATGAGGTACATCCTAAAAGCTGAAAGCGATGATAGGAGAGGAGGAAGGAGAAAAATATATCGCATAATAGCCGGAAGCGCTGTATTCATGGCAAAGTCCTTTAATAGGCTCCCGTCTGAAGCTAGCTCAGTAAAAAAGCGAGCCATGCTAAACCCTACTAATTCTTAATTAATTCAGTTCATGATCGCTACTTATAAGTTCATGATCGCTACTTATATATGGAATAAGCGCCATCTCCTTTGTGAAAGATGGCGCTTGATTTTTACTTTACTAATTAGGCTGTAACTGGTGTACCAAAAAATTTCTCAATGTTTTGTGGCTGAGTAAATTCTAGATATTCAGCAACAAATGCAGGTGTTAGTAATTCGAGTAGTAATTGATTCTCAACCCAAAACTCAACTACTTTGAAAGGGCCGCGATCGCACAGTTGTGCAAACCATCCTTCTCGTCTAGCAATTTGTTCAATGCGTTCTCGATCAACAGGAACAGAAATTGCAGCATGAAACGGCGAAAGTCTAAGAGAGACTGCATTTTGAACAACATCTCGATGTCCAGCAGTAGGAACCAATTGAGTCCCAAATGGATAGATTTCAATCGCTGTACCATGCCGATCAAAATCCATCACAATGTATCCTCCTAAAATAGGACTGAATGAATAGACAGTGCCATTGCAAATTTCTGCTAAAGCATTAGCAACACGAAGCGGGTCTTTTACTGCAATAGAAATGTGGTGAATCATAGCTAACCTCTGAATATTTTATATTTTTTTGGTTGTTGAATGTAAATTCACGTATATATCTCGTCAATTTACATTCAAACCTCTTAGCTTATAGAGAGTTGCAAGTGAAGAAAACAACTGAATTAATTGCCATAATTCAAATCATCAATTGCATCTTTACCAGCTGCGATCGCTGTATAATGTTTGGCTTGATTAATATCAGCTTCGGCTTGGTTACGCCAGCCAATAACAAAATAGTTATCTTCTTCTCTCGATAAATCTTGATCTGCACGCTGCAACAGGGTATAAATCTTCTGGAATTTATCGCGGTGGTTTAACCAAGTATCTATTTGGGGATACTCATCGATATTTTTAGCATCTAAAACTCCTGCTACATCAATATCTTCAATAGCGTTATGAACTTTTTGAGCAGCTATTCTCGCTTCTTGAGTCACATTATATTCATCAGGAGTTTCCAGCATTAATTCAGCTTTCCGCAAGTCGCTGCGTGCATGGAGATAGAAGGGGTGATTACCTGGAATATCTGCTAAAGCAATGCCATGTCCTAAAGAAACTGCGAGTAATCCAGTTAAAAGACCAATTGCACTTATTTTACGAGTCATCATAATTTTGAATAGAGCTATTAAATAGCTCGGCGAGTTGACTTTCATTTCTAGTGTCGATTTGAAAAAGCCAATTCGGGGTCAAGATAGATAAGTTATCAAAAAGATATGTTGTAGGGACACACAGATGTGCTACCGTAACCCGTCAAATTTCCACAGTAACAACTGTACCCTGTGGCTGATTATCATCAATCGTAATTGTGCCGCCGTGAGCCTCAGCAACCATTTTGCAAAATGCCAAACTCAAACCAATTTGTGAAGTGCCACTAATCAAACTTCCTGATTCATATTGAGTGAAAATTGATTGCTGCAAATCTCGATTTATTCCTACACCTTCATCATTGACGCGAATTATTGCTTTTTTCACAGATTCAGAAGTCTCTGGATAATTAATTTCCAATGTAATTGTGCTGTTTTGAGGAGATGATTGGATTGCATTAGTAATGAGATTATCAAGCAAGCGATGGAACAATTCAGCATCAATGGACAGCCAACGTCCTTGTTCTGGTAATTTGCTGATAAATTGGATTTGTTTAGAATTTGCGATCGCCTGAAAATTTTCTACTACTACTTCTGCTAGTTCGTTAAGGTCTATCTCGACCGGATTTAACACGAGTTTGCCAGATTCCATCTTTGCCAACCGCAGCAAACCGTTAATAATAGTATCAATTTCCAGTCCGGCTGCGTGTACCATTTCGGCGCGTTCTTTGTCTTTTGGTTCCAGGTTACTTTGCAGTAGTAAGTGACTCCCCAATAAAACAGTAGACATTGGCTGTCGTACATCTTCTACTACAAGCTTAGATAAATCCCGTCGCAGATTAACGCTAGCTTGGAGTGCGTCGTATTGTTGCTTAATTCGCAACATAGAACGAACACGCGATCGCAATTCTACCCCATTTACAGGTTTGGTCAGAAAATCATCAGCACCAGCAGCGATCGCTCGCGCTAAGTCTTCTTTAGAATCAAGTGCTGTCACAATAATAATGGGAATTGGTTTCCAGTTAGAATTTGCCTTGATGCGTCTGCAAGTTTCAATGCCATCGATTTCTGGCATCATCACATCTAACAGGATGACATCAGGTAAACTCGATTCCAAGCGACTCAAAATTTCTTTGCCACTGTTGAAGTAAGTTAAGTGATGTCCTTCCCGACGCAGTAGCAATTCAATCACTTCAAATCCATTCGGTTCATCGTCCACTACCCACACAGAATGTTTGCGTTCCATAGAAGTTATTAATTAGGCACTTAATAAACTGAACTTGTATGAAAGAACGTGGTCGTGAATAATACAGGGATAAACTTGGCGTACACTTCGACAAAGCTCAGTGACTACCGCAGGTATCGCTAGATAAGAATGACCACTGTAATCTTTCTACATGGCAGAGCGATCGGGAAATGAAAATACAACGAAACCTTTAAGATTATCGAGTAGAGGCGTACAGATGTACGCCCCCACGATAAATATGTTTTAAATAAATAAAAACTGCTGTTAAGTTCTCGCTAACTTATCCATCTTCACCCAAAACCCTTTGTTAAAAACCGAAACTTGTAACCAAGAGAAAGGAAAAACATCGATTCACAAAGGAGTTTTGAGTTATGAAGACAGTAAAACACGATTTTAACGATAATTCCCATCCACTAGCTGATGTAGATTCCAATTCATCATTACCGCAGCTTGAGCAACCACGGCAAAATACTTGGAAAAAGCCTTTAACCCATTTAGGATTAATGTTGGCAGGAGTCGGCATCGCAGTTGGAAGTCTGCGTTTATTACCATATACTCAGTCTTTGCCTCAAGCACTGCAACCTTCGCTAGAAGCAACCGCAAATCAATCATCTGGAAATTTAGCCACAGATAGTAATCCTAACTTTATCACCGCCGTAGTTCATCAAGTTGGCTCGGCAGTGGTGCGAATTGATTCTACACGTACAATCAAAAATCCCAACGCTGCTATTTTTAACGATCCTCTAATTCAGCAATTTTTTGGCTACGACTTGCCAAAAGTGCCATCTCAAGAAATTGAACGGGGTATTGGTTCTGGTTTCATCATTGATTCTAATGGAGAAGTTCTCACAAATGCCCATGTAGTCAATGGTGCTGATACCGTGAGTGTCACCCTCAAAGATGGACGTACCTTCAAGGGCAAGGTTATGGGTGCCGATCCGGTGACAGATGTTGCTGTGGTGAAAATTGAGGCTAATAATTTGCCCACAGTGAGGTTAGGTAATTCTGACAAATTGCAACCAGGAGCATGGGCGATCGCGATCGGTAATCCCCTTGGTTTAGATAATACAGTAACCCACGGCATTATTAGCGCCACAGGTCGCTCTAGTTCTCAGGTAGGAATGCCTAATGAACGTGTTGATTACATCCAAACTGATGCGCCAATTAATCCTGGTAACTCTGGCGGCCCACTGCTGAATGCTTCTGGCGAAGTAGTTGGGATTAACACAGCAATTATTCAGAATAGCCAAGGTTTGGGCTTTGCAATTCCCATTAACACTGCCAAGAAAATCGCTACACAATTAATCAGCACAGGGAAAGTTAATCATCCTTATCTGGGTATCCAGATGCTGACGTTGACACCAGAGGTAAAAGAGCAAATTAACAGCGATCCCAACTCTCCCATTACTGTTGAAGAATCTCAGGGTGTACTAATAGTCAAAGTTGCGCCAAAATCACCAGCTAATACAGGCGGAATCCGTGCAGGTGATGTGATTGTAAAAGCAAATAATCAACCAATTAATAATGCTCAAGAACTGCAACAGGCTGTAGAAAATACTTCTGCTGGCAAAAGTTTACAACTGCAAATTATGCGAAATGGACAAAATTTTAATCTGAGCCTTGAGCCGAGAGCATTATCTGCCAATACCAAATAAAATCGACTTATTTAATTCAGGTGTTCACCCATTACTCAAAAATAGAAGACAACCATGAATATTTTTGGGAATACTTATATCACTTCGGTAATTTTCCCATTAATCTTGTTAGCTATTTGGCTGGGAATTAGATATACAATAACTACCCGTGCTGTTGGTAATCAAAAAGCTAGCAGAGAATTACTTTACACTCTCCCGTGGATTTTAGTTAGCTTTGCACTTGTATTGATAATTTATCGATTGGGAAAATATGGCTCATTAACCTTGCTGATTATTTACGCAGTTTACTTGGCAAGCTACCTGATATATCTCTTAACTTGGCATTGGCGTAAAAAACAAGCAGGTTATTTGCTACTAAATATTGGGCGGCTGTCAAGGAATAAACGTTTAATTGGGGTGACTTTAATTAGTGTGCTGTTTGCATCTTTGTACTCTGCTTCATTTATTTATGAAGCTTTAACTAAAGGCTTCAGTTATGATAGCCTTGCTCTGAGTCACTTAGCTGGAGTACTCATTCTCTGGTCTTCAGTAATTATCTTGATTTCCCGTAGTTTGAGTAGATTAGAGTTCACAGAAAACGGCATCTGCTATATGTTTTCATTCGTGAAATGGGAAAAAGTTACATCCTACAGTTGGGAAAAAGGGATAAATAACGTACTTATAATTGGCTTTCAACCTCGCTTCCCATTCATTAGATTCTATTGGCGTTTGCTGATTCCTTTAGGCTATAAGGATACTGTTAAACAAATCCTAACACAGTATCTAATTAAGAACTGACAAATATCATCTTCATCTTCTTTTATGCAAAACTAATTCTCACCGAAGTTAATTATTTATCTATCAAATCATTGCTCAATAAATTTATTCAGGCTTAATTTATGCTACATAACACTCAATTACCTAATAAACATAAGCCTTTCCGTTTCAATACAATGATAGTAGCAATTATCAGCGCCGCTATACTATTAGGAATTGTTATTGGAGTGAGTTTAACTAGCCTCGCTAATTCTAATCCAGAGAATATCAATAGCAGTGTTTATATCGATAGTGTTGCACCTGATGCAAATGTTTGCGTACAATATGGCGCAAGTGCGATCGTTACAGATACTCGCGTTTTTCTCACTCTCAATCCCTTTAAAGTTTATGTGACACAACCGCGTATGCAACCTGGATGCGTTTTGCGTACTAGCGATTGGGCAATTTTACAACAAAAAAATCTTGTGACATCGCAACAAGCAAGCAATTGTAAAAATAGCTTAAATACCTTTGCTTACACTGGAAAGTTAGAAAATTCGCCACAAGTCTCCTGCGTTTATCAAAATGATGCTGCTGATAATCTATTCACCCTTCAGAATAATTTGTAATGACGCTCTCTACAGATACTACGCAAACGCGTAGCGTATCGAAGACAGACGCTAAAAACTCAATTATTAGTTTATAGATTGGTAAATTATGTCTACCGTTCATGATAAACAAATAGGCTCATCCTTACCTAGTTCAGAAAATGTTTGGATTGAAGGAATAAAAACAATTGCTTTAAGTCTGATTTTGGCTTTAGGAATTCGTACTTTTGTGGCTGAGGCTCGTTATGTTCCTTCTGGTTCTATGGAGCCAACTATTCAGCCAAATGACCGCTTGATTGTAGATAAAATTAGCTATGATTTTAGCTCTCCCAGTCGAGGAGACATAGTAGTATTTAATCCTACCAAGACACTCCAATCAGAAAACTATCATGATGCTTTCATTAAACGTGTTATTGGATTACCTGGAGAAAAAGTAGAGGTTAAAAATGGACAAGTTTATATCAATGGTTCACCTTTAAAAGAAAATTACATCGAAGCTAAACCAGACTATAAATTTGGACCAGTGACTGTACCTGCTAACTCTTATTTGGTTTTAGGAGACAATCGTAATGATAGCTATGATAGCCATTATTGGGGCTTTGTTCCCCGTAAAAACATCATTGGTAAGGCGTTTTTCCGCTTCTTCCCCTTGAACAGTATGGGGGAATTTTCTAGACATGTTTACGTTTCAAGTTCTACAAAAAATTAAGAGAATGATATTATGCTCACAACAATTTTGCTAATTGAATTTGTTTTTGTAATTGTATTGGTGTTATGTGGGGGCTTAATTTTGAGCTTGTTGCCTTCAAAGCTTACACATTGAATCAATTGCGAAATTTCTACTCATACTTTAGAAAATAAATTACAGAGGATTGAATCACCATGAATAACTTAATGTCTCTCCCAATTGAAGTTGAAAATAATCAAACAAAATCTCAGAAGCTAAATGATGGAGTGCGTAATTATTTGCAAGAAATAGGGCGAGTAACTTTGTTAACCCATAAGCAAGAAATTATTTTTGCTCAACAAGTACAGCAGATGATGAATTTATTAACTGCTAAAAAAGAATTAGCTATGCAATTAAAGCATGAGCCAACACTACAAGAATTGGGCGAATATCTGAATGTAGATGCTGGGGTGTTGCAACAACAATTAAATCAAGGACAACAAGCAAAGCAAAAAATGATTGCGGCTAATCTGCGGTTAGTAGTTTCAATAGCGAAGAAATATCAGCAACGAAACATGGAGTTTTTAGATTTAATTCAAGAGGGTAATTTAGCTTTAGAGCGAGGAATTGAGAAATTTGATCCGAATCGTGGTTACAAGTTTTCTACCTACGCTTATTGGTGGATTAGGCAAGGAATTACGCGGGCGATTGCCCAACAAAGTCGCACTATCAGATTACCTATTCATGTATTTGAAAAACTGAATAAAATTAAGCGTGTACAGCGAGAATTATCACAACAATTAGGTCGTACTCCTAATACTAATGAAATCGCTACAGCTTTATCTATAACACCTAATGAAGTTAGAGAATGTTTGCACCTTAGTCGTAAACCCATGTCTCTAGAAACCCGAATTGGTTCACACCAAGATACAGAATTGCAAGATATTCTTGAAGATACCGGACTTTCTCCAGAAAACTACGTTGCTGAAGAATCTCTACAAAACGACTTGCAAAACTTGCTATCAAAATTATCTACCCAACAGCGAGAAGTTTTAACTATGCGCTTTGGTTTAAAAGATGGAAACGAACTTACTTTAGCCGAAATTGGTAGGGGTATGGGTATGAGCCGAGAAAGGGTGCGACAAATAGAGCAACAGGCTCTTAAAGTCCTTAGACAAAATAAGGAATTAGTCAGTATTTATTTCGCTAGATAATTTCAACATTTAATCAACAGGCTAATTGCTATGACTAACGTTTTGCTTTGTCTTATTTTAGGATTGGTGGCAGGCATAATTAGCGGAATGACAGGTATCGGCGGCGGTATCATCATTTTGCCAGCTTTGATGTTTTTCTTAGGTTTTTCTCAACATTTAGCGCAAGGAACTACACTAGCATTGCTTGTGCTGCCAGTGGATTTATTAGCAGCCTGGACGTACTATAAACAGGGTGACGTAGATATCAAAGTAGCTACTATCTTGTGTTTAGGATTTATTTTAGGTGGATGGCTTGGTGCAAAAATTGGGATAAGTTTACCTAATGATATTTTAAACAAAACTTTTGCTTTTTTACTGCTTGTAAGTGCTTTCAGGATTCTATTTATATCTCATCCAGAATCACTGTGATTGATATAATTTTTTCTGAATGAAAAGAATTAGGTAACTTATTTCTTGTATGATACGAGCGTTGTCATCACGCTTCTAGATAATTAATACCATTTCCATCAATCTTTGCAACAAATGAATCAGCTGTAGGGCGCACATCTGTGTGTCCCTACTTGTCAAACGGTGTAATTTGTCCTGAATAGCGAAGGTGGTATCGCTTGAATATTCTAGAATTTACCTTATTGGTTTGGCTTGGTTCTACCACTGCCGGATTTTTGGGAGCGCTGACAGGTTTAGGGGGTGGAGTGGTATTAGTACCACTGTTAACTTTGGTTTTTCACGTTGATATTCGTTACGCCATTGGTGCTTCTTTAGTCTCTGTAATTGCAACTTCTTCCGGCGCGGCTTCTGCTTATGTCAAAGAAGGTTATACAAATCTCCGGTTGGGGATGTTCTTGGAAGTGGCTACAACATTTGGTGCGATCTTAGGTGCAATCATCGCCGCCTACATTCCTACTAGAATACTAGCTGTGGTGTTCGGCGTTATTTTACTTTACAGTGCCTACCTTTCACGTTTACCCCACTCAGAACAACAAGATAATAAACTTCCTGATCCTCTGGCAACTCGTTTGCGGTTAAATAGTACTTACCCAACTTCCGAAGGTGAACAAGCTTATAACGTCCGTGCTGTAAAAGCAGGTTTTAGTTTGATGTTTGTTGCCGGCATCCTTTCTGGTTTATTGGGTATTGGTTCTGGCGCACTCAAAGTATTAGCAATGGATCAATTTATGCGGATTCCCTTTAAGGTTTCCACCACCACCAGCAATTTTATGATTGGGGTGACAGCCGCCGCTAGTGCAGGAGTTTATTTAAAACGAGGTTACATCGATCCCGGTTTAGCAATGCCTGTAATGTTAGGTGTATTATTAGGAGCATTGTTAGGCGCAAAAGTATTAATTAGAGTCAAAGTAGGAGTTTTAAGAACTATTTTTAGTCTAGTAATTTCGCTCTTGGGAATTCAAATGATTTACAACGGTTTGACTGGGAGAATCTGAAATGCTAGGTAATAAACGAAACTTTAGCGAAAGACAATTTGAAATTTTAGTCGGCAACCTTTTAAGATATGGAGTAATTATCGCTACCGTTATAGTTTTTATTGGTGGAGTATTTTATTTAATTCGTCATGGCAGTGAGGCTCCTAATTATCAGATTTTTCACGGTGAACCCCCTTATTTTCGTAGCCCTGAAGGAGTGGCAACAGCAGCTTTTTCAGACCGCCGTCGTGGCATAATTCAACTGGGGTTACTATTATTAATAATTACTCCTGTTGCTAGAGTTGCCTTTTCCTTATTCGCTTTTATGCGACAGCGAGATACTACTTATATTATTGTGACGCTAATTGTGTTGGCAGGTTTGCTTATCAGCCTCACGGGGAATTAATCAGGGCTTACGCACATTTTACGAATTCTTCTCTACGAGACGCTGCGCGTTGGCGGAAGCCTCTCGTAGAGAAGGCGGTTCTTTAAATTAAGCTTTTCGGCAATTTTTGTGTAAGTCCTGTTAATGTAGGGGCGTACAGATGTACGCCCCTACCCTGCGACTATTGTCTTTTGCTATAACGCCAGAAGTGGTATATTGCTTTTGACTTGACCAAATATGAGCAATGGATTTGCCCGTAGGACAGCGAAGTAGAGGTGTAGTGCTTAGTCCCACAGGACAGGCAAAACTGCAAAATCGGATGCTTCAGCTAGACATTGAACGCTATGCTGTTCAGGAATTTGTGCGGCGTTCTCAATTAGTTCAAGGTCAAGGTTTACACCCGGCTACAATTCGGAAAATTCTACGATGTCAGGGCGTTGACAAAGATTCCATTGCTCTGGTGTTTAAAGCTGTAGATTTACAGCTAGAGCTTGAGGATTATACAGGCGCACGGCGAGTTTTGGAAATAGGAGAGGGGGAGCGGGGGAGTAGGGGAACACAGGAGCAAAAAAGTAAGGAAGAATTCACTAGCCACAATCAAAGGGATTGGGGCGAAGCTGTTGATGTAACATTGTTTTGCGGGCGTTTGGCAGAAGTTTCGACGTTACAGGAATGGGTGCTTAATGATAAGTGTCGGTTAGTAGCACTTTTAGGCGGTGGTGGAATTGGTAAGACAACTTTGGTGACAAAGTTAGCAGAGCAAATTCAAGACAAGTTTGAGTTTTTGGTGTGGCGGAGTTTACGGAATGCTCCTCCTTTAACGGACTTGCTAGACGATTTACTCAAATTTCTATCTTCACAGCAAATTAGTGATTTACCAAGCACAACAGCAGGTAAGCTTTCCAAATTGATGGAATATCTACGTCAGCATCGCTGTTTGTTGGTGTTGGATAATCTCGAAACTTTGATGCAAGATGACACTTATGCAGGTAAGTTTCAAGGAGAATATGAGGGGTATGGCGAACTGCTGCGACGTGTAGGTGAAGTTTCCCATCGCAGCTGTGTGCTGATTACTAGCCGCGAAAAGCCTGATGAAATTGCGGCCTTAGCTGGAGAAATTTTGCCTGTGCGATCGCTACAATTAATAGGACTGAATGCAGAGGCTCAGGAAATTCTCACGATTAAGGGGCTGTCTGTATCTGAGCAAGAAAGTCAGCAGTTAATTGAGCTATACAGTGGTAATCCCCTAGCACTAAAAATCGTCGCTACCGCAATTAAGGATTTATTCGGTGGTGATGTTGCAGCATTTCTAGCGGCGGGTATTTCTAGCTTCAACAGCATCCGCGCCTTACTAAGCCAGCAGTTTGAACGCCTGACTGAAACCGAAAAAAGCGTCATGTTTTGGTTAGCGATTAACCGCGAAGGCGTATCTTTGTATGAATTGGAAGATGATATTTACCCTAAGCTACTCAAACATCAACTTTTAGAAGCGGTGGAATCCATACTCCGGCGTTCTTTGATGGAACAGAGTCTTATTGGGTTTACCCAACAACCCGTAATTATGGAGTATGTCATTGAAAAATTAGTAGAGCAAGTGTCTGCCGAAATTGTCGTAGGGGCGCATAGCAGTTCTATCTTATCGATAACCCACGCCTTTCTCAAAGCGACGGCGAAAGATTATATTCGAGATGCACAAATTAGATTAATTGTCAAACCTATAATTGCAGAATTGTTGCGGCAATTGAGCAGCAAAAAAGCGATCGCACAACAATTAATGCAAATATTGACTACACAGCGTGAGCAATCATCCCTAGAATCAGGGTATTTAGCTGGAAATATTCTCAACCTGTTGCATCATTTAGGTACTGATTTGAGTGGTTATGACTTTTCGCAGTTACCGATTTGGCAAGCTGACCTCAGAGGAGTAACGCTACATCACGTAAATTTTGCCAATGCAGATTTCTCTAAATCAGTTTTCACGCAAATTTTTGGCAGCATTTTGTCAGCAGCATTTAGTTCAGACGGAGAATTTTTGGCAACAGGTGATGATAATGGCGAGGTGCATCTGTGGCAAATTGCAGATGGACAGTTGCGCCTAACTTTGAAAGGTCATACACTTCCAATAAAATCATTATGCTTCAGTCTCGATGGTGAAACTTTAATTACTCACAGCGCAGACCAGACAATTAAGTTTTGGAATGTGAATACTGGACAAGCAGTGAGAACTTTACAACGGTATACTAGCCAAGTTTTGGCGATCGCTTGTACTGCCACAGGTAGTATTCTCGTAAGTCAAGGTAGAAATCAAAACATTAGCCTGTGGGATATGACTACAGGTAAATCTTTGGCAACGCTACAAGAGGAAACTAATCAGATCCAAGTTGTAGCACTGAGTCCAGATGGCGGGCTTTTGGCGACAGTAGGTACAGATGAACCCATCAGATTGTGGAATACACAGACAGGGGAATGTCTGCATAATTTATATGGTCATCGAGAAGATATCCAATGTCTTGCTTTTAGCACAGGTAAAATCGGTGTTGGAGAACGGTGGGATGAATTGAGTGAAGCAGGGGAGGCAGGGGATGCAGGGGAGGCAGGGGGAGAATTTTGGAAGTTGCTAAATCATCCCGCAACTATGCAACGCCGTAAAATCTTAGCCAGTGGTAGCGATGATCATACAGTGAAGCTTTGGGATATTGAAACGGGGCAGTGCATTACTACATTATTAGGGCATAGCAGCCCGATTTTATCACTCAGTTTTAGTACAGATGGATTAATTATTGCTAGTAGCAGCGCCGATAAAACTATTAGGCTGTGGGATATTGCTACAGGGCAATGTTTGAGAGTTTTGTCAGGTCATGAAAATTGGGTGCGAACGGTGGTATTTAATGCTGATAGTGCCGTGCTTGCCAGTGGCGGTGATGACCAAGTAATTCGCTTGTGGGATACTACCACAGGGCAATGTATCAGAACATTACAGGGATATGCCAACCAGATATCATCTGTTAGGTTTAGCACCAATGCTCAAATTATTGCCAGTGGCAGTCACGACCAGCTAATTCGGCTGTGGGATGCAACTACAGGGCAGTGTATAAAAACATTAGCTGGGCATACAAATCATATTTTAGCGATCGCATTTCATCCCCATCAAGCAATTCTTGTCAGTAGTAGTGCTGACCAAAGCGTTAAATTATGGAATATTGAAACTGGGCAATGCCTAAAAAGTTTAACAGAACACCAGCAAACAGTCTCTTCAGTGGCTTTTAGTCCCGATGGTCAGGTATTTGCAAGTGGTGGTGCAGATGCAAACGTGAGAATTTGGAATGCAGAAACAGGAGAGTGTATTGATATTCTCCAAGGACATACGAATGCGGTTTTATCAGTGGCTTTCAGTCCCATTGAGCAAATTATCGCAACCGCTAGCGCTGACCAAAGCATCAGAATTTGGGATTTGAGAACTGGAGAATGTCTGCAAATTCTCCAAGGACATACGAATGCGGTTTTATCAGTGGCTTTCAGTCCTGTTGGGCAAATTATAGCAACCGCTAGTGCCGATCAAACCGTGAGAATTTGGGATCTGAGAACTGGGCAATGTCTTAAAATCCTGCAAGAACATACTAATCAGGTTTTATCAGTAAGTTTGAGCCAGGACGGACAAACTCTCGTCAGTAGCAGCGCTGACCAAACAATCAAACTCTGGGCTGTAAATACAGGTAAATGTCTCAAGACATGGCGCGGACATACCAGCCAAGTATTATCTGTAACTTTCAGTTTTGATGGGCAAATTATTGCAAGTAGCAGCGCCGATGAAACCATTCGCCTGTGGAGTGTCAACACTGGCGAGTGTGTGCAAATATTGAGAGCAAAGCGTCCCTACGAAGGGATGAATATCACAGGGACAGTTGGCTTAACACAAGCAGAACAAGGAACAATCACAGCACTGGGAGCGATTGAAAATAAAGGTGAAGTCA
Organism: Nostoc sp. FACHB-973; assembly: GCF_014698115.1. Lineage (GTDB taxonomy): Bacteria > Cyanobacteriota > Cyanobacteriia > Cyanobacteriales > Nostocaceae > Nostoc > Nostoc muscorum. The sequence goes on along the minus strand of NZ_JACJSJ010000129.1, from coordinate 8,409 downwards.
GCAGATGAGCCAAAGTAAGTTTTCAAACTTAGTAAAAAATGTACCCTTGCGTAGCGTTCTTGTGGTGCCATTTTTGCTACAAATCTCCCTGGCTGTAGGATTAACAGGATATTTATCTTTCCGTAACGGGCAAAAGGCAGTTAATGAAGTAGCCAGCGAGTTACGCCAGGGAATTGCCGGCCAAGTAGAACAGGACTTACAGACTTTTTTATCTACCCCGCATCAAGTACTGGATGCCAACCAAAAAGCCTTGCAGTTTGGGCTGTTAAATATGCAGGATATCACTGCCTGGGAACCATATTTAATGCAGCAATTAGAAATTTTTCCGCCTGCTGTTGCCATTGCTGTCAGTAATCAACAACGAGAACACCTATCGATAGAAAAGCTAAATAATGACGAATTTTTGGTGAAAAAATCGGGAAGGTTAAGCAATTACGACCTCTACAGCTACAAAATTGACAGTAAAGGTAAGCGTATTCAATTACCAGAAGTGATCAAAAATTTCGATCCGCGATCGCACCCTTTCTATCAAACGGCAGTGAAGCAACGCGAATTCAGCTTTAGTCAAATCTACGCACCTCTAACAGAAAAAACACTACGTATAAGTGCATCTGTACCCATCTACAACTCCCAAGGCAAACTCTTGGGAGTCAACAGTACTTTGACAAGTGTTTCAGATATTGGCAAGTACCTGCGAACTATCAAGGTAGGTAAATCGGGACAGATTTTTATTGTAGAGCGATCGGGATTATTAGTAGCAGCTTCTACAGGCGAACAACCCTATCTAATCAAAGGTGGTCAAACCATCAGATTAACCGCATCCCAAAGTAGCAATTCTTTAACTCAAGCCACATCAAAATATTTAGCCAGCAAATTTGGCAACTTGAATCAAATCAATAGTTTACAAGAATTAGACTTTTCTTTTGCAGGTAAACGGCAGTTTCTGGAAATCCAGCCGTTTCAAAGCGAACCAAATGTCAACTGGTTGATTGCGGTGGTTGTCCCAGAAGCAGATTTCATGCAGCAAATCAATCGCCACACGCAAATTACAATCTTGCTATGCTTGGGAGCCTTTATACTAGCCACGGCGCTAGGAATTGTTACAACTAGCTGGATTGCCCAACCTATTCTGCTCTTGAGTCGTGCGGCTAAAGCTTTAGCAGAAACAGCCACCACCGCCAATTTTCCTAATGAAGAAGAATCAACCGTTATCGTTCAAGGTATTACAGAACTGGAAATGTTGGCTCAGTCCTTTAACCAGATGTCCCAACAGTTACGAGCATCCTTTGAAGAATTAGAATTGCGAGTTGAACAGCGAACTCAAGAATTACAACAGGAAATTCAAGAACGTATCCACAATGAACAACAATTGCGCCAGCATAGTCAAGCATTAGCAGAATTGGCAAAGCATAGGGCGATTTCTGAAGGAGATTTGCAAACAGCATTTCAACTGATTACAGAGAAAGCCGCCAAAGCTTTAGAAGTAGAACGAGTGAGCATTTGGCTTTATAATAGCGATCGCGCCAAACTACAATGTGTAGACCTCTACGAAAATAGCCAAAACAGACATTCAGCAGGATTAGAACGTAACCGAGCCAGCTATCCTGTGTATTTTGAAGCAGTAGCCAGCGCCCGTACTATTACCGTTAATGACACCCGCAACGATCCACGAGTACAGGAATTTTGGCATGAATTCCTAGAACCGCAAAACATCGTTTCTCTGATGGATGCGCCAATTTGGGTTGGCGGTGAGGTGGTGGGTATGGTGTTTAACGAACAAGTTGGCATTATTCGTGAATGGGAACTAAGTGAGCAAAATTTTGCCGGGTCGATTACTGACTTTGTGGCCTTAACATTGGAAGTGTGCGATCGCCAACGCGCAGAAGTTGCTTTACGCCAAGCCAAAGAAGCTGCTGAAGTTGCCAACTTAGCCAAAAGTACTTTCTTGGCGAATATGAGTCACGAATTGCGGACTCCTCTCAACTCCATTTTAGGGATTACAGAAGCACTTCAGGATGAGGTGTGTGGGCCGCTAACAGAAGAACAAAATAAGTCCTTAAGTACTTTAGAGCGTAGCGGTAAGCACCTACTAGCACTAATCAATGATATTCTTGACCTTGCCAAAATTGAGTCAGGCAAGATGGAACTAGAACTGTCTCCTACCTCTGTACAAGGATTATGTGAATCTAGTCTCACCTTTGTCAAACAGCAAGCATTCAAGAAAAATATCAGACTCAATGCCCGAATAGCTGAAAATATAGGGAAAATTCAAGTAGATGAGCGGCGGATACGGCAATTACTAATTAATTTGTTAAGTAATGCTGTGAAATTTACACCCGACGGTGGTGAAGTTCGGCTAGAAGTGGAAACCCAAATAGATGCAACCACCAACAAACTGAGTACAATTCAATTTAGTATTGTAGATACTGGCATTGGCATTACACCAGAAAATTTGGCCAATTTATTTCAACCCTTTGTCCAAGTAGAAAACTCTTACACTCGTCGCTATGATGGTACTGGATTAGGATTGTCTTTAGTACGGCGGATTGCCGAACTACATGGTGGAGGTATAGCTGTTGAGAGTGAAGTCGGTCAAGGTAGCCGATTTACAGTTACACTCCTGTGGAAAGAATTGCAAAGAGAAACTAGGGAAGTTGTGGAAGAAGAGACTGAGATCCACGGTGAAAGAATTTTAAAGATGGGAAATATCCTTTCTTCTTCTCAGCCGTTGATTCTCCTGGCAGAAGACAACGAAGCAAATGTCTTAACTATTACTCAGTACTTAGAGGCTTATGGTTATCAGATTGTAATAGCAAATAATGGATACGAAGCAGTAGAAATTGCCAAAGCCCAGCGACCACAATTAATTTTGATGGATGTGCAAATGCCAGAAATGGATGGCTTAGAAGCAACTCGCCAAATTCGCGCAGATGCAGATATTGCCCACATCCCAATTATTGCTCTTACATCCTTTGCCATGCGATCGGATCGAGAACAAATACTAGCTGTTGGCGTAGATAGCTACATGGCAAAACCTGTCAGTTTAAAGGAGTTAGTTGCAGAAATCGCTAAATATCTCTCGAATTAGGCGCAAATTAATTGAATTGTAGGGCATACAGCCAGCCGTGCGTCCCTACTTGAAATTCGACTTGTCCCACGACATAATCAAACAATTCAGGCAATTGAGGAATAGTAGTTGCTAAATAAACACCAACGAATTGGACTATGGACGGCTTCTATCTTAACCGCCGTAGTAGGAGTTGTTAACTTAATATCTGCAATCACTCCCAGTTCATATAAACGCATAGAGTTAATAGAGCAATTTCTCCCTTTTAATATTCGTGCAGGTGGCCATTTTTTTGCAGCAATTACTGGATTTTTTTTATTAACTATTGCAGCTAATTTATTACGCCGTAAACGATTAGCTTGGTTAATAGCAGTCGGATTGCTAGTTATATCTATTGTGAGCCATTTAATTAAAGGATTGGACTATGAAGAGAGCTTGCTAGCAGGAATTTTGCTAATTCAACTTATTCTAATGCGTCATGTTTTCACCGCTCAATCAGACCGGCCTTCGATTACTCAAGGAATTAGGGTTTTGCTTGGCGCATTATTATTTACTTTAGCTTACGGCACTGTTGGTTTTTTTCTGCTAGATAGACAATACACGGTTAAATTTGACTTACTCGAAGCTTTGCTGCAAACTTTGGCAATGTTTTTCACATCTGATAATGCAGGATTAAAGCCAACAACGAGGTTTGGCAACTTTTTCGCTAATTCAATATATTTTATAGGGGCTTTTACTTTAGGCTATGCTTTATTCATGCTCTTGCGTCCAGTATTATTAAGAAATCCTGCTTTAGAAGCAGAAAGAAAACAAGCAAAGGAAATTGTAGAGCAATATGCTAAATCTTCTCTAGCAAGATTTACTCTATTTACTGATAAAACGTATTATTTCAGTACTTCAGGTAGAAGTTTTATCGCCTATGTCACCAAGGGTAGAGGTGCGATCGCTTTAGGCGATCCAATTGGCCCGATTGAAGAAAGACAAGAAGTAATTATCGGATTCCAATTATTTTGTGAAAAAAATGACTGGTATCCTGCCTTTTATCAAACCTTGCCAGATGATTTAGACATATATAAATCTTTAGGCTATCATACTGTTCAAATTGGTGAAGAAGCAATTGTTGACCTGCATAATTTTACTCTTCAAGGCAAAGCCAATCAAAACTTAAGAAATGCTATGAATAAACTTACAAAGTCTGGTCATAAAATTAAATTTTATCAACCACCCATTACAGATGAATTATTAAACAAATTGCAGACAGTAAGTGATGAATGGCTCAAAATGATGCAGGGATCTGAGAAGAAGTTTTCTGTTGGTTGGTTTGATTATGCCTACTTGCAGGAATGTGAGATTGTGGCTGTACATACTCCAGAAGGAATAATTAGTGCTTTTGCAAATGTGGTAGGTGAGTATCAAAAAAAGGAAATTACTATTGACTTGATGCGACGTCATAAAGAAGTTGAAAACGGAACAATGGAATTTCTATTTATCTCCATGTTTCAACACTTTAAGCTGCTGGGATATGATAACTTTAGTTTAGGATTATCAGCACTCTCTGGAGTTGGTGAAACCCAATATTCTCCTCGTTTAGAAAAAGCCTTAAAATATCTCTATGAACATCTAAATAAATTTTATAAATTTAAAGGTTTGCATACATTTAAAGATAAGTTTAATCCTCATTGGGAACCGCGTTATTTAGTGTATCCCAATTTAGCTGCTCTGCCCGATGTGGTAGTAGCATTAGTCAGAGCAGATTCAGGAGATAGGTTACTAGATTACTTCAAACCAGGTACTTAGAAGAATGCACTAAATTGACACAAGAGCCGATTTTTAAGAACCTATCATTCACCATTTACCTTAGGGGCGCGCAGATGTACGCCCCGACTAAATCAATAATTGATATTTTTCTTGAGCCAGATTGTAAAGGGGTCGCCAAATCAAGCGATTGGTCAATACTACTAACAAAGACATAACTACAGTCGAAGCTAATAATAGAGAAAAATTCCCTGTGGCTGTGGCATGAGAAATCGTTGATCCTAATCCAGAAGTACTAATTACTCGCCCTTGAAATGTGACGTATTCACTAACGATACTAGCATTCCAAGCACCACCAACGGCGGTAATAATTCCGGTAATCAGATAAGGGAATATAGCAGGTAAAATTAAGGTTCGCCAACGCTGCAAAGTTGAAAGTTTATATACCCAAGCTGCTTCGATGAGGTCTGAAGGAATCGACTGTGCCCCAGCGATAACATTGAACAAAATATACCACATTGTTCCTAACATCATTAGAGCGATCGCCCCAATTTGCAAACCGCCAGCGATGCGAGTTAAAGCTAGCAGCAACACTGGAAATAAAGCTGTTGCTGGCACAGAAGCGGCGATTTGTACTAATGGTTGCAAGACTTGAGCTAACCGCCGATTGCGACCAATTGCAACACCCACAGGTACTGTCCACAACAGTGATATAACTTAGGATTCATCGTCTCTTTTGTGATATTTATGCTTTATGAGTGTTTTAGTGACTTAGCACTACTAATAATAAGTTTCCCTTGAGCCAGCAGGATTGAGTGTGAAGAAAGATAAGTTAGCCGATAAGATAAGAAAATTATATTTTAAATTACCTAATTGAACACTTTCTAAAAAGAGTTAACTGCCTCTTTGCTTAATTACAAAATTTTGTAATTATCGTTTTTTTATAAAAAGTATTTTCAGGATTTTAGAATTCGTTGCGATCGCCTCTTGATATAATTAATCAAACTTCCTTTTAAATGACCATTTTCAGAACGGGCTACTGGCAGCATCAAAACATAACCAGAAAGTACAATAAAAGTTACAACACTAAATGAACCATATTTCAGAGTTCTGCCAAACAATGACCACAATGTAGGTAATTATCCTCCAATTGATGGTTCGATATGTACAAATACAACATACAGAGATGCCAATCCACGTAAGCCATCCAAGTAAGGGAGATGCAGTCTCTTCTCTGTAGATTTTTCTGCGATTTTAGTCATTGAATTAATCTCCTATTATGTTTTTGCTGATAGATGGTTTGACCTCTAATTGACGCTAATAACCTTCTGAATAATACTCAAAAGCTTGATTTGATTATGTTTTCAAAAGATTGTGTATGGAACTAGAAAATGGTCGCCTGTGTCCGAGTAAACTACCCAGGTGAACCATATACAAACTTAGTTTGAAGTTAATAAATTTGATTCTGTAGATTTGAAAAGTTGTTTACCGTCACGGCTTTTAATTACTCGTGCAGGTACACCCACAGCTACCGAAAATGGGGGAATATCTTTAGTAACAACAGCGCCAGCACCAATTACACTGCCTCTACCAATGGTGACACCATCTAATACTTTTACCCCATGTCCTAGCCAACAGTCATCCTCAATCACGATTCCTTTACAAGCAGAAATGTTGAATGCTGATACAAAACTTTACATAGATAGTTACACTAACTCTAAAAAGCCTAAATTAGTCAACATAACATCATCTCCTCAAACCAATGAACATAACTGATTTTCTGACACATACAAGATTGAAGATAGCGGAATTTATCTAATAGTGTATGTCCCCATTGTGTGGGAATAGATAAAAGCTGTAAAATCAGATAAGCTATCAAACTAACGTAAATTTGTATGGTGATACCATTGACGTTTTTGGTAATTAATTTGTCAAGTTTTAAGTGCATCTTTAAAAACTTCCATAAGAGTTCAACTCCCCAACGTAATCGATAAATATCCCTAATTTCATCATCAATAACAGCTGCATCTCCCCATGAAGGTAAATTAGTTACTAAACGGAATTCAGTTTTAGTTTCTAAATCACAAAAATTAATGACTCTATAGGCTTGAGCATCATCAGATGCACCTACTTTGACTAATCCACTTGCATCCTCAAATTCTAGTTTCCAATTATTTTTAATCCGCAAAACAAAGTATTTGTTTTCTTGCACTAATTCTTGGATAAATTGCAATCCAGCAAACCCCCTATCCATTACTCCAACAGCATTTATTGGTAGATTATACATCATTTTTGAGCCAAATTTATAATCATGGTCATGACCAAAATTGATGAAGTTATCTTCTGGGCTTCCTGTGGAGATATTTAAGGAACTGAACAGCTTGACTTGATGATGACCTAGTACCCATAACAACTTACTTGTCAGACTAATAATTGTTGAATCTATTGGACAAATTGCATATTTATCGTGTAACTTTTTTTGAACTTTCTTCTGTACTAATTCGTTTAATTTTTGGTAAATTTCTTGAAATTGTTTTTGGCTCCGATGTAAATTTGCTTTAGAGAAAGTAGAAATATCTACCTCAAATCCTGTGTTATTTAATCTTTTAAACAAATCTCGCATACTTGTTAAACTGTTATCCAGGGCATAGGATAGCCAGCACTCAAAAAATAGACGACTGTTCAATACTGGATAATCGTTTTTTGGCAGCTTTCTCAGTATATCTTTGACAATTTTTGGAAATGAATTTATAATCACAATTAAACTAATTTATTTTAAGTCTTCGCCCAAAATTACCATATTTTGGGCTATTTTTATCGGATTTTTCTTAACATTCAACACTTCTGCTTTACAAGTAATACCTTGGTATTTAATTGGTTCTGTCTTGAATATAAACGTTGAGCAATCGTGTTAGGGATTGCAATCGCTCGTTGGCGTTCCATTACCTCTTGAGGAAGGGGTGATTGGGGTTCTGCACGTTGGTAACTTTAAATCTCACAATTTTACTGAGCGCGATGTACACCAATTACAACTTATTGCACATCGTTTTGGACTGATCATAGCGGATGCCAGACTTTAAACTTCGCGGGCGATGCGATCGCTGCATCTATGCGAAATTTGATGTACAGGGCTGGAACTTGTCATGGCGAATGTATTTTTATTGGTAGTAGTTGGAGAACTTTTTACCCAAATATTCCGACTGTTATAAAAATCACCACGCTGTTCTAATGTAAACCCACCCAGTAATAATCCTAACCACACCTCCACCATCGGCATTTCCAACACACATTGCAGTTTAACTAAAGAAATCTCATCTTTGACATTTATCAGATGGTTAGCGATCGCTCTCTGCCATTTTTCCACATCCTCATCTGATGCCAAATTGCGAACATCTTCTAAAGTTGTTACCTCATCGAGCATTGCCAAAACATTCGCTTTTTATACTATGTCTGCTAGTCAGAATACTCTGTATTTCTAAGTATCGTAAGCTACATTGTGTCTAGCGATTGCTCTTCTCTCAAAAACTTTTTGGTTTACTGAACAGGTGCTACTACAGAATCACCCAACTCAGTAGAATGTGAAAAAT
>NZ_JACJSJ010000128.1 GCF_014698115.1 Nostoc sp. FACHB-973 | reverse complement strand
AAATCGATATTGTTCAATTCTGGCAATGCGTAGTGTTTTTGCAATTGAGAGCGTAATTCGAGCCAAGTATGAATATCAACTTGTGCTAAATCAGATGCGGTAAAAGAATGAAGCTTAGTAGCGATCGCACAGGCAAGTTTGACAGAACCACGAATAACAAGGGATGAGGGGGCAACCTTACGACCAGTACAACGACGTTGATGATGACGTAGCATACCAAAAGCGTGTTCTAAGTCATTATTAGTTCTGGGAAAATCTTCAATTTCGTAACAATGAAAAAGTCCAGACCAGTAGCTATGAGTGGTTTTTATAAAGTTATCGATTGCAGTGTTCAGCGTACCAGCATTCTGCTTTTGTTGGGACATTTCTGTTAATAGTTGCTGATAACTTTGTTTGACCCCAGCAGCTTTTTTGCATGTCGATCCGCCTCATATATGGGTTTAATTGCTTCCTTCAGGTAATGGTAATGACATAAACCATGAGCAATACTAGGTAATGCTACTTTTACAGCTTTGCGAATTGATTGTTGTCCATCACTAACAACTCCATCAATTGGTACATTTAGGGTGTTAGTTACTTCTAATAATAACGCCACTAAATCTTCATTTCTTGATGATAATAAGGTTTTAGCTAGTAATATTTCTCCTGATATACAATCTCGAATGACCCATAATACCTCATGTCCAATTTCTGGCTGCAATAATCGCTCGCTAATATCACCCGTCCTTGATTAGCCACTATTGCTTTTAACCAATTATGATCTTTTAGCCATAAAGAGAGTAATTCGTCATATCTGTCAATTAGGTGCGTGACCGTTCGTTGACTGATACATATACCCTTTAATTCAAGGTGAGTGTGTATTTGAGGAACACTTCTATGTTCCTGGTAGCGTAATGCTCCTTATAAAATCACATCCAAACCAAATTCGTTCTGTGGTAGAGCGAGTGACCCTTCAAGCTCTGGTCGATATGCTTTTTTATACCGCAGACATGACTTATTTTGACATCGACGAATTTTTAGCTGTAGTTCTACTACCCCGTTTAACGTTCTTATATGTCGAGGATTATTGTATTCATTCCACATTGCTTTCCCGCACGAAGGGCATCTTTTTTGAACACAATCGAGTACTTCAAACGATGTTGCCTCTGGTTTTAGACTTTTCCTTGCCAAGTTTTCGCACCATTATTTCGCTACAAGGTCAAGATTACAGGATTTCCGCTCTTCTCTAGTAAGTTTTGCCACGCTAGCTTAAATTTAGAATTGCTATATAGTACATTTGATTGTCTCTCACACAAGTGAAAACCGCTATAATTGATACTGCTCCTTGGAAATTAGCCAACTAAAGATGTCTCGCGTAATTCAATCAAAGTCTGTAGACCTGATTTTAGCGACCACTCAGGTGTAAAGCCTAACATTAAACATGCATTTGAGATATCAGCTTGTGAATGCTGAATGTCCCCTGGACGGGCAGGCATAAAATTAGTTGCTGATTGGTGTTGAGGAAAACAAGTTTTGAGAATATCAACTAGTTCAATCAGAGAGGTATTTTTTCCATTACCTAAGTTACAAATTAAAGAATATCCTGATTCTAAAGGAGCAGTTAAAGCTTTAGTAAAGCCATTTGCCACATCTTTAACATATATAAAGTCTCGTGTTTGAGTACCGTCTCCATAAATAGTTAGGGGTAAATCTTGCTGCATGGTATTCACAAAAATGGAAATCACACCAGAGTATTGGGAATTAGGTTGTTGTCTAGGGCCAAATACATTAAACAGGCGCAATCCTACAAACGAAAAACCTAATTGTTTGGCAAACAATCTGGCATATTGTTCGCATACCAGTTTTTGTAAACCATAGGGAGAAATGGGGTAAGTCTGTTGATTTTCTGAAATTGGTAGTTGTGTTGGATTACCATACACAGCTGCCGAACTAGCAAAAACTAACCTGGGAATATTTAAGGCCTGACAAAGTTGAATTACAGCGATCGTTGCAGAAAGATTATTGTGATGAGCCTTTAGTGGTTGCAGCCAAGATTGAGTAACTGATGGGGTAGCTGCTAAATGGGCAAGTCCATCAATCTGCTCGGTAAAATCCTGGGGTTGACATCTGGATATATCTTTTATTAGTAGTTTGAGATGAGGATGCTCAGGTAGGTTTTGCAAACTACCTGTTGATAGATTATCAACGACAGTGACATGATGACCATCTGACAAAAGCTGTTCTGTCAGATGGGAGCCGATAAAGCCGGCTCCACCAGTGACAATAAAGTGCATAATTTTGAGGTGCTTTTACGAAAATATTCTCATCAGATTTGAAGATGAACCTAAACCTATATCTGCATTACCTCTGTTTTCTATCGGAGCGGGTAGAGCTTATTCAGTTGGTATCTAGTTACGGATGGGAAGGAGCAAAATTCTCTGCCCTATACGATGCAATTTAAATTTGATTCGTTGGAAATAGTATAAAAAGAAGTCCCATTCTGGATGATGATATGGCCACAATCTCTTCTGTAGAGCCTGCCAAATTTCAGCATTCTTGACATCTTCTTTAGACAAATACTCGGCTATCCAGTTTAAGAATACAAAGTCTGCGGGATTTGTCTTATAAGGGTGGTATTGTCCTGTTTTTTCGGCAATAGAACAACTGGAACCTGGATGTTGTCGATATCTATCCCAATAATTAGGCTCTATAAACACAGATGCTTTGAAATAAACTTTGGCGAAAAAGACTTGATCTTCATACATACCCCGGAAGCTCTCTTCAAATCCCCCAATCTCTTGAAATAACTCGCGTCGGATCAACACACTACAAGTAGCAGGTGTAGTGATTTTGTTCTGCAACAAGAGTGTTAGCAGTTTTGGCGGATGGAATAACCCATTGAGCGGAATACCAAGTTCTCGAACATAGTCGCGTTTGCTATCTTCAGGATTCCCTGTCCAACTGTACCAAAATTGACTTACTCCAAAAACTACTGTTGCTTGAGGATTAGATTCCATCATTGAGAGTTGCCGTTCTAGTTTCTGCGGCAACCAAACATCATCAGCATCTAACAAGGCTATATATTCACCTTTAGCGTTGCGGATACCCAGATTGCGCGTCGCACTCATACCGAGGTTTTGATGGCGATCGTGTTCCAGATAGCGCACTTTTTCTGGGTAATTTTCAGCATAGTGCAAGGCGATCGCTGTGCTACCGTCAGTAGAACCGTCGTCTACAAGCAGAAGTTCCCAGTTGTCATAAGTTTGAGCAAATACGCTTTCTATCGCTTCTTCAATAAACTTCTCAGCGTTCAAAAAGATAATAATGGCGGAGACTAATGATTTTTTCTTGATCTGTTCAATCATTAACCCACCTCAAAAGCTGCTTGAAGAAAATCTTCTCTATTCCAGCTATTGAAATTCTTATTTTGAGCTTCCGAGATAGAAAGTATAAAATTGGATGCACAACCCGTAGTTTTTCCTCTATGAATACTCTCCACACTCTGCTGTCTTGAATACTATGTACAGTTAAATACTGGTATACCCAATTCAAGAAAGTTAGACGGGCAGTGTATTCTTTAGCTTTTCGATTGGCGGCTGTATTGCAACAACTATTAGGATGTTGTCTATATTTATACCAAAATTTACTCGCCACAAATACAGGGAATTGCAGACAAACCTTTGCACAAAAAACCTGATCTTCGTACAAACCTCTAAATGTCTCTTCAAAACCACCGACTTTTTCTATTACCTGACGGCGTACTAACATTCCTGACATGTAAATTTTCATCGGTAATAAGAGCAGAAACAGCATTGGTGGCTGGACTATAGTATCAATCTGTGCTCTAGAGTCTCCAACAGAGACAATAGGAGTATCTAAAAAGTCACGTTTCATATCTTGAGGATTTCCAGTCCAGCTATACCACCACTGAGTTGGCCCATAAACCATAGCAGCCTCAGGATGGGCATCTAAAATAGCGGCTTGTTCCTCTAAAGTTTGCGGTATCCAGATATCATCGGCATCTAAAAAGGTAATATATTCGCCTTTGGCATGGCGGATACCTAAGTTGCGAGTTGCACTCATGCCGCGATTTTGATGTCCTTCATGTTCTAAGTAACGGACTTTTCCAGGATATTTTTGTGTGTAGTTTAGAGCAATGTTTGTACTAACATCAGTAGAGCCATCATCAACTAGTAGTAGTTCCCAGTTCTCATAAGTCTGGGTAAATACGCTTTGTATTGCTTCTACAAAAAACTTCTCACCAGCATTAAAGAAGATGATGATGCAAGAAATCAGAGGTTTGCTAGTCATAATTAAAAGAACCTTGACAACCAATGGGCAAAGGTTTTTCCGTCCCAATCTTCAACCACAACACGAGGTAACAGAAAAAAGTTGCTATTCTGTTGAACTTTACCAACTATGCTAGAACAAGCGCAGGTAAATCCAGTTTCTTGGACGATAGAAGTAGTCTCATTTGTATAACTACCATGAGGATACGAAAAACTCGTGATTACATGCCCTAATATTTTCTCCAGGTAGTCTTTACTGTGCTGAATTTCATCTTGTTGCGAGGCTATGGGAAGTTGAGAAAGAAAGGGGTGTGTTACAGTGTGGGCACCAATTTCGATCAGTCCCCCTGACTCTAATGCAAGCATATCCTCGTTGGAAAGAGAGCGATGGGTCGATCGCCCTACTGGTTCAGCGTTTACCCAGATAGCTAATTCATCTAGCAACTTACTTCGCTCATCGGCAGATAAAAACTGCAATAGTTGATACAGTGAGCGATAAAGTGTATGGCGTAGGGTCGGAGCTCGTTTTGGTTTTCTGTCGCTTTGCCAATGGCGATCGCGCTGACGATCGGCTTCACTATAATGTGTTGCTTCTCCTAATTCCCATTGGTAGGTTCTGCCATTAATATTTAACCGGAGTAAGTCTGGTAAGATGCCAGGTTGTAATAACAGTCGTTCTAGTTCATCCCACCAAAATTCACGCTTTTGGTCAATACCGCCAGTGGTAACAAACACTGTTGCTGGGATATCGTATTTTTCTAATAGAGGTTTGGCATGATAGAAGTTATCTGCGTAACCATCATCAAATGTAACGACAATTGATCGATTTATGTATTGGCGATCGCTGAGCCTTTTTGTCAATTGTTGTAAATGCAGAGGATAGCCATATTGCCGTAAAACTTCTAAGTGTTCAGCGAAGTGTTTTGGTGTTACACATAATGACCAAGGGTCTGAATCTGCTTCAGCTACGCGATGATACATTAAGATGAGCGCACCAGGGAAAATTTTATTTTTTAGCTGCCCAACAGTGTGTTGAACTTTGTTGTTGAGTTTGCCTATAATCATTGGTTTCACTATTTCACAGCTCTAGCTGTAATTAAAACCTGGTACTCAGGGTCTTGATAGTCTAGCTTTGATTGCTCTAGTTCTTCAGTTACAATGCCGTGCAGAAAAGCGATCGCACTCAACACGTTTCCATAAGCTGTAACTTGTATTTTGTCTTGGTCAAAAGCTTCCTCAAGTAATCGCCGTGTGGAGAGAGTCGTGAAACTCCAGTATTGACCCCAACGAGTCATATCATCATCACTGATTTGGGTAATACCTGGTACAGTGGCGAGTAAAACACCCCCTGGCTTGAGAATACGGTGAAGAGTTTTAATTGCGGCTCGGACATCGTAGATAAATGGCAGTGTTTGAGTCAGGATAATGCACTCGAAGGTGTTGGATGGAAGATGGTCTGCCTTAGTTAAATCTGCAACAATAGTTGCTTGGGGATTACCTGGTTCTACGTGAAGTACGTCGCTTTTTGTGATGCGATCGCCACCAAATTTGTTTGTGTAGAGAGGTTCCTTAATCTCTAGTACATGTCCTTGAATATCTTCAGCATAACGAGCCAGAAAATTTTCAATATAGTAGCGGTCAATCACTGAACCCCGATCTAAACCGAAGTTAGGTCTAATTGGCTTGACTTGTCCTAAACTACCAAGGTTTATGTTTCCCACTGGTAAGCGACCATACCGGATATCTCGTAGCCAATAGTATACAGGAGTTGGCAGTTTCTTAACCAAGCTGATATTCATGATGCCACCTCTGGTTTTACTGCCCTAACAGTAATTAATACTTGGTATTCATCATCTTGGTAATCGAGTTCTTTCTGGCGTAAATCTTTGACAGCAAGTCCTTGTAAAAAGGCGATCGCTGCTAGAACGTTACCATGAGTTTCAACTTGAACATTAGTTTTGGGAAATTTCTCTTCAAATAACAATCTTGCTGATTGAGCCGTTAACGCCCAACACCAATCATTACCCCATTCGCATTTGATTACTTGGCTAATACCAGGAACGGTTACTAGCAAAACACCACCGGGTTTCAGGATGCGGTAGAGGGTTGCTAGAGCTGCTTGCATATTGTAGAGAAGGTGTAATGTCTGCGTTAGAACCACACAGTCAAAAGCATCTGATGGAATATGGTCTGCGTTAGTCAGATCGCCGATGATAGTTGCCTCTGGGTTCCCTTCAATTACATGTAGTACGTCACTTTGAGTAACGCGATCGCCACCAAATCTGCGTGTATATGATGCGTCTCCAATCTCCAACACTCGTCCTTGCACATCCTTAGCCTGACGCTCAAGAAAATTTTCAATATAGTAGCGATCGATAGGAAGACCTCGATTGTAGCCAAAAGCCCGACTTATAGGAGTCAACCGTCGCAGGGAGCCAAAATTCACCATCCCCGTTGGTGGACTATATTTCTCACCGAGTACTTGAGAACGTAACAAATGGTAGAGAGGTGATGGTAATGTTTGCTGTGCAATTTCCTTCAATTGTTTTCTATTCATGAGAATTAGATTTGTAAAGTTAAAAGTCATCTTTTCGACAAAATGTTGAGTAGGCTTTGTTAGTTTTGACAAAATTGGATGGCGATAACCCCATAACTGTTTTTGAAGAGCTTGCCAAACCTCTGTATCTTTGATTTTCTGTTCAGTCAAATACTGATCCAACCAGTTAAGGAAAATTAAGCGTGCTTTATCATCTTCGCCTGTATACATTGAAATATACCAGCTAGAATCATTACGTTGCCGATACTTTTCCCCGCATCCATCCTCCACAAATACAGGGGCTGTAATAAAGATTTTGGCTAAAAATACTTGATCTTCATAAAGGTGTTGGATAGTTTCTTCAAATCCACCAATCTTTTCAACCAACTCGCGTTTCACCAAAAAACTACAGATACAGGGAACGGCTCCCCCATGTCCAAGCAAAAGTTTTAGCAAAAATGGCGGCTGAACTAGCATATTCGGCTGAATACCTAGTTCTGGCATATAGTCTCGTTGACTGTCTTCAGGATTGCCTGTCCAGCTATACCAATACAAGGTATTACCATAAACCATAGCAGCCTCTGGATGAGACTCTAAAATTGCTAACTGTTTTTCTAGTTTGTGCGGCAAGAAAACATCATCAGCATCTATGAAAGCTATATATTTACCTTTGGCATTAGTTATGCCCAGATTACGTGAAGTACTTTTACCCCTATTTTGATGATTGTCATGCTCTAAATAACGAATTTTCTGAGGATATTTTGCGGCATATTCTTGAGCAACTGTAAGGCTATTATCAGTGGAACCGTCATCTACTAATAAAAGCTCCCAATTTTCATAAGTTTGAGAAATTACGCTCTCTATTGCTTCTTGCAGAAAATTCTCGGTATTGAAAAACGGGGTAATGATGGAGACTAATAGATTAGTATTCATTATTCTCTCTATAAATCCAAGTTTTTAATTGTTTCATTAGTGATATCAAATTTTCGGTCATACAAACAAAGTGATTGAGATAATTTATTGAAATCACTCATCCCCAAAATTTCTGGATGATCCGAAGAATGTAGCCACAGTGTATAGGTCATAGATTTGTTTCTTATTTTTTCTTTAAAAGGATAATTCATAATAATGGTTTGAAAAAAGATTTTATCAGGAGTTAATACGTTTTTAAAAAATTCAACGAAATAACGAAATCAGGATTATGAATTATGAATGAGTTGATATATTCTGCAAGTTCTCAGTTCTCGTGATAAACACCAATATGCCGAACCTCCAAATGATTTAAAGCCTTTGAGAAACCTGCATTTAAATTTATATTGGAATAATGATGCTTGGAAGCGTTTGGTAATTTAGATTTCATAATAAATTCAGTTCCGTTCTAGTTTCAGTTTTTCTTGAGTCATGTGTCGAATCTCTCTGACTAACCGCGCTCTTATAATTAACTTAAGAAATAAGCCCATAGCTTTTTTAGCCAGCAAAATACTAAAATTCATACGACAAGCTCTATTTAAAAGCTGCCAAGCAGTGTATTTATCTTTTTCCCAATAGTAGTAAGTTAGCTTTAATAGCTGAGTGCTAAGATGAATCGAAACTTCATTACGGTGTTTTTTAGATTCTTCGCTATCAAGTTTGTAGTAATTGCAGAAAGCATGATGTAAGTGAAATATTCGTTCTATAACTTGATTAAGCTGTTGTAGATTCAGATGCTTTATTTCCTGAGACTTACCAAGCCATAACGAAGTCATTTGTTTAACAAGTAGCCCATAATTCCACTTTGTAGCTCCATCCCATCTCAGCAAATCTTCTATATTACTAAGCTGAATTTGCAGTGGTTCATCATCAACTATATTGCCATAAGTAGCTGTCATAGATGAAGGATTTATTCGCAACTTCACTAGATATTGATTTATGTTTCTAACTTGTAGGGTGCGACATATTCTCCACCACAAATTATAATCTTGAGCGTAAGAATAAGCTTCATTATATAACCCAATCTGCTCTGTAATGGTGCATTTATGAAACATCACAGCACTATGCACAAAAGGGCAATAAAACAAAAATTCCCAACGTATTTGTGTGCTGTTACAAGGTAAATTGCGCTTTACAATTAATTTACCTTGTGGATCGATATCTTTGTACCACGTACCTACTAATGCTACTTCTGGGTGTGTTTCCAAAAAACTAATTTGCTTAGCTAACCTTTTAGGGTCTGAAATATCATCTGCATCTTGACGAGCAACAAATTCCCCTTCAGCTAATTTCAGCCCTTTATTTAGACTTCGCGTTAAGCCAAGATTGTAGTCGTTGTCTATCAACCGAATACGTGGATCGTCATAAGAACAAACGATTTCTCGCGTGCTATCTGTGGAACCATCGTTAATAATTAAGAACTCAAAGTCTTGGAAAGTTTGTGCAAGAATGCTATCTATCGCTTCTCGAAGGTAGAGTTCTCCGTTATAAACTGGCATTAAAACTGTGATTTTAGGCATATGTCAGCATCTTTACAAGAGTGAGGTTTCTTGGAGCTAAATAGAAGTTATTTTCTTAGTTCTTAAATATTGCTATACGCTCGTCTTAGGTTTCATCACAGATTGATTTCTGTTCCAGTTTTTCTTGAGTTATGTGTCGAATCTCTCTGACTAGCGGCGATCCTATCATTAATTTCAAAAATAAGAGGATAAAATTTTTAGTCAGTAAAAGACTAAAATTCACGCGACAAGCTCGATTTAACAGACGCCAAGCAGTGTATTTATCGCGCTCCGAATAGTAGTAAGCTAAGTCTAATAGCTGATTGCTAAGATGAATCAAAACTTCATTACGATGATTTTTAGATTCTTCCCAATCGAGTTTGTAGTAATTGCAGAAAGCATGATGTAAGTGAAATATTCGTTCTATAACTTGATTAAGCTTTTGCAGATTCATATCCTTGAGTTCTTCTAGCTCACCAAGCCATAGCGAAGTCATTTCTTTAAGGTGTACCCCATTACTCCACCTCTCAGCTTCTTCCGAACCTAGTAAATGTCCTATGTTACTAATCTGAATGTGAAGCATTGTATCTTGTTGTATATTACCATAGGTAGCTGTTACAGATGAGGGATGTACTCGCCACTTTATTAGATAATCACTTAAATTCGCAATTTGTTGACGAAGGGCAATCCTACACCATAATTCATAATCTTGAGCATAAATAGCAACTTCGTTGTAGAATCCAATCTGCTCTAAAACAACAGATTTTTGGAACATCACCGCACTATGAATAAAAGGACTGTAAAATAAAAGGCCCCAACGAATTTGTGTGCAATCATAGGGTAACTGGCACTCGCAAATGAGATTTCCTTGAGTATCTATCTGCTTGTACCATGTACCTACCAATGCTACTTCCGGGTGTGTTTCCAAAAAAGCCACTTGTTTAGCTAACCTTTCAGACTCCGAAACGTCATCCGCATCTTGACGAGCAATAAATTCCCCTTCAGCTAATTTGAGTCCCTTATTTAGGCTTCGGGTTAAGCCAAGGTTGTAGTTGTTATCTATTAACCGGATACGTAGATCGTCATAGGAACAAATAATTTCTCGCGTACTATCTGTAGAACCGTCGTTAATAATTAAAAACTCAAAGTCCTGGAAGGTTTGATCAAGAATACTATCTATCGCTTCTCGAAGGTAGAGTTCTCCGTTATAAACTGGCATTAGAACTGTGACTTTAGGCATTTGTTATTACCTCATAAAATTTAAGCATATTTAATAGTTTTAACCACCTTTTTATAATAATTAAGGAGATATTTTACTGTATTTTCAATAGCAAATTACTGAACTTTTTTCTTTGCTGCTTGACCAATTTCATTCAGACTAGATTTCATTCAGACTAGGGTGCATCCATACTTCATTTATTTTGCTAGCTAGTGCATTTACTTCACCCACAGGTACAAGAAAGCCTGTTTCTCCTTCGGCCAGCAGTTCCTCAAAACTAGCACCAATCGTTCCAATAATAGATTTACCCAATCCCATAGCTTCTAAACAAGCATTGGGCAAGTTATCAATCAGAAACGGTAAAACAACAAGTTTAGCGCCAGCGATAACAGGATAGAGCTGGGTATGGGGTATCTGATCAATAAAGATGAGGCGGTCTGTATACTGACTACAGAGGGAAACGGCATATTCTTTCATGGAAGGTGCAAGAGAAGATGATACATCTAACCCTACAAAGGCAACATGACAATCTGGATATTTCTTATCTATCTCAAGAAATTAGAATCCAAGATATTCTTGATTATTTTGTACCAGTAATTGCTTTCGATATTACTCTTTTCATAGTTATTTTTGTCCTTTTGGCTATTTCTATAAGACTAGAGATACTAGAATGAGAACTGTATAGAGATAATATTTCCCAATTAAAGGGTTTATTAAGTATTGCTGAGTTAGCTAAACGACGGGTAATTTCAGATTCTCCCTCGGCTTGTAGCAGGTGGATAAGTGCTAACAACTCTCTATCGGCAATCCAGTTTCTCAAACGTCTTTTTGAGCATTCTGTGATAGTTTTATATCGAGAATTATCTCTAAATTTTGGCGATAATAATTTTCTTTTTTTGAATGCAGAAATAGCAGTCTGATAAAGCTCAGGAATACTTCTCAATGTTTGTTCCCATCTAAGATTGTCTACTATAGTTTGTCGTGCAGCCATACCAATACGTTGCCGCACTTCTTGATTCTTCTCTAAAAATGCAAGCTTTTTTAAAAATATTGCAGCATCATCAAAGCTAGCAAAAAAACCATTGATACCATCCTGGATTAACTCTGGAGCTAAACCAACCTCAGTAGTTACACAGCAAAGTCCCGAACTCATTGCTTCAATTAACGGTACTGGCCCACCCTCAATACGTGCCGTTACAACATATGCATCCATTAACCGATAGCTTTCAGCAACATCATCTTTTTCTAATAAAAATGGTAAATGTGTTATTCTGGCTCCATTTTGTCTCTTTTGTTGAACGAGCGATTGCCAACCTGGGCCTCGTATAACCCACCAAGCAGACGGAAAGTTTGCATTACTTTCATCAATAAGGTTTTCTAGAATGTTGATACCCTTTCGATTACATGAATCACTTGACCTTTTTGCAGAAAATCCTATAACAAAAGCATCATCAGGAATTCCGTACCGCCGACGCAAATCTTTACGTTCTTCTTCATCGGCAGGATGAAAAAGTTCTGTGTTCACGCCATTACGAACCATCACTAGCCGATCTTGAGCAATACCTTTTTCCATTAAAAAATCATGCCATTGAGAGCAAACAGTCATAATACTGTCCGCATAAGGTGCAGGCTCAAGACTCCATAAATTTTCAAAATGGTGTATGGTTGCAACACAAGCTGTAGTCTCTGAAAAGGCAGGAAATAAAGCAGTGGCTATATGGGGAGTAAGAAAATGGACGACATCTAATGGCAGTGGAAATTGTCCATTACAGAGTGAGAGTAACTCATGTAAAACAGGTTCAGAACAGATATATGCTTCGATTCCTGGAACTTTATTAGAAATTTCAGTAGCAATCGTTCCTGTAACCCAATGTATTGAATCTGGAACTAGCAGTACTCGAATGTTTGGATATGAGTCCATAAAAATTAACTAGATATTTGAAATATTCTTTTGGGTGCTTAATAAACAATTGATGTAACTAAATTTATTTTTTACTGAAAAAACTGCACTCATCGCATTAGTAATAAACCAATTGAAATCAAATTGATATGGCTAAAAAATGGAAACTACACAACTGTTTCAAAAACAAACCAGCATCATTTATACTTGTTGCGTTTTATTAAATTTAAGAAAATTTTATTTCTAATGCTAGTTGTTCTTTTACCGTTTGAATAGTTTTTGTTTTCATGGAATTCAACGTATCTGAATCAACTCCTTTGAAAATAGTATTAACTATACTATCAACTAATTTTACAGGAGTGATAGTGCTTACTTCAAAACAATAATTTTCTTGTTTGCTTTCTTTAAAAAAGCTTTCTAATTTATCATCCCATTTGATACCAATAGCTGGTATACTTAGGGAATGGGCTACTATACAAGCATGTAGTCTAAAAGCTATAATTCCTCGGAAATTGCTAATTGTCTCGACAAGTGCCTTACCATTTGTAGGTCTTGGTAGAAGAATATCAGAGCGATCGCATGATTCAACTAAGGAATCGGCTATTGTTTCTGCAAATAATTGGTCATTAGGAGAACCATTAGTAAAAAACTTAAATTTTAATTTCCTATTAATAAGTTCATGAGCAATATCAATCCAAAATTGTATTAATTTAGTTTGAGTAAATAAATCTTGTATTAGTTCCTTGGAATGTCTTTTTAAAACATCAGGTTCAGCAACGCCTAACCCTATATACTGAGAATTTTCTTTTCTGTGAATTCCATAAGCTTCTGCACAGCAAGTTGCTATATCATAAGAGGTACTTAATTTTGTTAAGATTCCTGGTATACGTTTAGATAGTCTGTTCAGAGATTCAATATCTCTCACAGTAATACTTGTGGCATTACTCAAAGCTTGGCTAAATAAAAAGGTAGCTAATCTTGACCAATGATAGCTAACACCACAGCCATAAAAATAAAAAGGTAAACCTAATTTTTTAGCACATTGAGAAACACCGTAAATTTTTAAAGGAAAATCAAAGTTGTTATCAGCAAGTAATTGCCCTCCTCCGATAATAAGCATCGAGGCTCCCTTTAATTTATGCTTGTAAAGCCTATATCTCTGCGCTCTCCATTTAAAAAACCACCATAAAGTAGTTGCACCTCTATCTGAAAAAATTTTTACTATTAATTTCCAAATAAAAAACTTTAATGATGTTTTTGAAGCATCAATGTTAGGAATTTCTTCCTCAGCCAGAATATATTTATCTAACTTTTCCCGAAGTGATAAATCGAGGAAGTCAATCTTTACAGATGGGATTGAAGTTTTAATTAAATATGAAAATGTTTCAGCAATAACCGCATCTCCCAGATTGTTGCTAAATACTTCTCCACAAATTACTATTCTGTGTACTTTCATATTTTATCCTTAGTAAATAACTTCATTTATTAGTTTCCAGTTTCTTGGTTGATAATACAAACATTTACTCATATTTTTATCGTTTTTGACTACAAATTTGTATGACTCTACAAGGTCAATAACATTAAAGTATGGGCTATTGCTTAAATTAATCTTTGCAGAATATACACCTGCTTTTAAACCACAATAAGGCATATAAAGTTGTATGGTAAAATTTCCTGGAGATAAATTAAATGATTGCCCATCATAACTAGATTTTAAGACTAATACTTCCTCGTTTGATTCTGATAAATAATTGACTATAACGCTTAGATTGACATCATAAATATTTTCAAATGTACAACCATGAACGTTGAGACAAGCAGGTTTACCGCTGACAAGGTATTCGAGAATATTGCCATCATTATCTCTGAATGATAAAGATTTTATTTGTAAACCTGTTGGTTCTGCTCGATCTGGCAGCACAAATTCTGCCGCTATTTTATCTTGTTCATTACCCTTACGCTCTAGAAATAAATCTTCTTCGTATTTGTCAATTACAAAACTTGATTTTTCACTCAGAAGTATTTGGCCTTTTGACAAATAAATTGCCGTATCACAAACAGCTATGATTGATAAAGAATCATGAGAGACCAGTATAAATGATGTTCCTTTATGTCGAAGTTGAGCTAATCTACGATGGCATTTAGCTCGAAATTTAGCGTCGCCTACAGCTAATACTTCATCAATTAATAAAATATCTGGATCTGTATGAATTGCACTAGCAAACCCCAGCCGCGCTGCCATCCCAGAACTATAAGTCTGCACAGGTGCATCAATCGCATCCCCAATTTCTGCAAACTCTACAACTTCATCAAGTCTCTCATGAATTTTCTTCTTAGACAATCCCAAAATTGCCATGTTGGCATAAATATTTTCTCGCCCTGTCAAAATAGGATTAAATCCTGCTCCCAATGCAATTAACGGTGCTACTCGACCGTTAACTTCTACACAACCACTATCAGGTTTAATCAAACCAGCAATAATTCGCAGTAGTGTTGATTTTCCACTACCATTTTTCCCAACTAAGCCTAATGCTTCTCCTCGACGCAATTCAAAACTGATATTATTTAGTGCCCAAAATTCTTTTTCTCGTAATTGATCGTTCTTTTCTCGCAGCCCTAATAATTCAGAGGTAATATCCTGAACACCATACATTAAAGACCGCTTTAAATCTCGACAAAACTTTTTAGAAACTCCTTTAACTGAAAGAATAATATCAGTTTCATTCATCTGTGGCTTTGCTGCTATTTCTTGCTTATTAATAATCGTCATAATTATGAACTAATCCTCTCGATTACAAAGGGCATTGCTAGACGATAGATAATCCAAGCTAAGAGCAATCCTAAAATTGCAATTACACTCGCTGTCCAAAATCCCTCTGGGTCTGATATCAAGCCTGTTGTTGCTAATTCTCGCGTTGTTACTAACAAAGGTGTAACCGGATTTAGCTTCACAATACTGCCAAATACTCCATTGCTGGGAACTGGATAAACTACTGGCGTAAGAAACAACCAAAATCCAGTAATCAAGGTTAATCCTCTAGAAAAATCCTGGTATAAAGCACCCATCGGTGCTAACAACAAACCAATAAATGTTCCTAACAAGACTAAATGAATTAATGCAACTGGGGCTAAAATTAGGCTCCAAGTAACTGGGATATGAAACCAGGTAAATAAACCCATAATTAATATGAGCTTGATACCAAAGTTAAAAAATACTTCTCCTAGTTTGGCAAGAATTAGTGCTTCATGGGGAAAGTTAATTCTTGCCAGCATTGACTTGGCATCGTTCACTGCTTGGAGTGGCCCATTTAGTGCCTCTGTGAAGGTTTGCCACAGTGTCATACTGAACATAACATAGGCAGGATACGGTAACTCTGTATTACCAATATTGATAACACCATTGCTTTTAGCAAAAGTGAAACCTGCTGCCGTAATTATTGGCGGAATAAATGCCCAAAAAATTCCTAGAAATGATTGACGGTATTGAGCATTAATATCTCTTACTAGAAGTCGCCAAGCTAATTCTTGGGAGGCTAATAAATCTCGTCCCATTTCCTTGAACAACTTAAAGGGATGCCGCATCCGACTTTCAGATGTGTAAACTAATCTAGTTGATTTTAATTCTGCTTGTTGTATTTGCTGATGTAGTCTAGTTCTCAATCTATTCATAATCTTAAGACAGATACTTCTAAGTGCGAATTGTCAAACTTCTTGTATTTCATAGTTAGCTTTGTATCTTTTCTCCTCTTTTTAAGTATCTAGTCTGTCAATTTCGTAATAAGATAACTTTAGATTTTTCTATCAAATGGTTATCTTCAAAGATATTTTTTAGTAAAGATGGATCTATGGAACTTTTTAGAACGCCATAATCTCTGGTAGCAAATCTTAATTGCAATATCAAACGATCCTTAAGCAATGGGCGAGTCGCTTTATGAAAACAATAGGGATCTTCAATAAAACCAAAACCTGCCTCTCCACAAATCGTTAAAACGTCTTCATGGTTGTAAGAGCTAAGAACTTCCCGATCTGTCCGTTGAGTTAGAGAAACAATTTGGGTAATCTTTTTTTTTATATGGCTACCACGGATGCAAATGTGGGGACCACTCTGTAAATCTACATCAGTTAAGTAGAATAAAAATCTAAGACAACTATAGTCATCCGGATCATAATGAAAGAAACTAGCTGTTTTACTAACATCATAATTTTTTTTGTTAACAGCAAATGTCCACCAAAGCCTGGCATCTGTGAAAATCGGCTCTGTTTTCATATATTTGGCCGCAATCATTTTGATGCCTGGATCATTACTAAGTCTCTTAATTCCTGGACAAAGAATATCTACGTTGAAGTATGTCGCGGTAGAGAAAGGGGCTTTGTTTTTTTTCTCTGCTTGTTTTTTTTGGGAATAAAGGAAGCCGCATTTGCTATCTAAATTACCATAACAATCTGTAGACATAGCAAACATAATTATTTCTTGAGAAATAATCTTTGGTAGTTTTATACCTAAATAGCAACCATATTTATTTAAAGAATTGACAATTCTATCTACGTCAATTTCTTGAAAAAGAGATTTATGTAAATCATAGTGATTTAATTCAGGGGTTCTAGATAATAATTTTATTAAATTTCTCAAAAATACAAATCGACTCAATATAGATATCACAGTCCATTGAGGATTTGCGATCGTATGACTATAGTATGCCTGTAACCTTGATATCACTTCTTGAAGTTTTTTTTCAGACCGTAAAAAATTATTAGTCTGATAACTTGTTTTCATTTTGGTTTTCATCTCGGTTTTCATCTCGGTTTTCATTTCGCCAGCCTTCAAACCTCAAAAAGTAGGCCATCAATGAGGTTATAGATTAATTGAAAGCGTTAGTAGGCAGTTCAAAATTATTTTCTAAATCACGTGTAGATAAGTCAGTCGAATCGCTGTTTATCAGACGAATAATCTTTGCTGGATTTCCTGCAACTACAGCACCTTGAGGAATATCTTTTAAAACTACAGAACCCGCTCCAATAACAACATTATCACCAAGTTTTATTGGCCAAATAATTACAACATTTGAACCTATATCTACATTATTACCTATTTGCGGTGATGCACTGATAGAATCATCTGGTAGTTTTTTATTACCAATAGTTGTCGAATGTCTCAAAGTACAATTTGCACCAATTACAGTTTCATGATTAACAACCAAAGCATGACCGTGTTGGAGCTTAAGATTTGAGCCGATTTTTGTATCCCAAGGTAACTCAATACCTAATATATACTCTACTATAAACTGATAAAACAAACGATAAATTTTTGATATTTCTTTTCCAATAATTGGTAAATTTATCACTATTATATTTAATCGAAACATCAATAAAACCAAACGAGAGTTGAAGCTTGTATTCTGATTAATTTGTCAATCTTGAAGTAAGTAATCAATTATTTTATTCATTTATTTATCCCAAAGAATATCAGCAAAAATTATCTTTAAGAGACTAGACCAATTAAATTAAAGAGAATGATATTCTATTTATTTAAATGTCATATCCTCTCTAACTTGCTGTTCATTCCAATTCCAGCCAGCAACTGCTAGCAAAGTCCACCAGTAAAAGAATAAGGTAGTATGACTCCAAATATTCTCGGTAATCATTCCCACAGGTATGGATGTCAGCATAGCTAACAAAATAAAACACAAGTTGCGTTGTTTACTCCCATATGGTGTCTGCTGAATTAATAGCAAAAGATGTGTGAACTGAGCAGCAAACAACGCCAAAAAAGATACTAAACCAATGATTCCTCCTTCTACCAAAGCTCTGATGTAATCATTGTGGGGAAGAAAGTCATTTCCTGCTGCTGGCATACTCAGCCCCAAACCATAACCAAAAATTGGACTATTTTTCCAAGCATTAAGTAGTAGATACCATTGAGAAAGCCGCCAATTAAAGCTATTGGAGTCTCCCTGTGATAACAGAATTGCTCGTGATATATCAATGTCTGGATTAAGTAATGGTGTTTGAGCAATGGAGGCTAGACGTTGTTGTCCAAACTCTGTACTAGCAAAAAAGACGATGACCAATCCCAAAAACAAAACTCCACTAATTAGCTTTACTAAGTTCAATTTAGGAGTAATTAAAACTAAAACAAAAACCGCAATCATCATTAAGCTAAACAGGGTCTTGGTACTGATCAGAAAAAAACAAAGTAAGCCCAATAACGTTAACCAAAACCAGCGTTGCTGTGTCCAGTTCAGCTTCCAGAACACAAGACTGATGAACAGTAACAAAAAAGTCGCAAAGGTATTTGCTGTACCGAAAGTACCTACAATGCGATCGTGGGCTTCAGATGGCAATGAGCCAATGTCAGCGCCTGCATTACCTGAAAACAAGGAAGCTGTGAGTGAAGGCACACATATCTGCAATAATCCTATAGTGATTGGTAAGAGAAGAGCTAAAAATAGGCTAGCAATCACTTTTTGGGGAGGGAGTCGATCCTTGAGCTGCATTACTAGTAAATAGACCATCACCCAAGAAAATAGACGTACCCACTCACGGATACTAGCTGGCAAATATGAAGCGTCTAGCCCCAATGCTCCTAAATGTAGAAGGATGAGCCATAAGCCTTGTAGCAAAACCCAGCCAGCTAAAAACCACCAAAATCTATCGGTGCGGACAATGTGACCCGTCAAGAACGAGACTATTACATACACCAAAGTCAGAGCATCTAGCCCAATAGCAAAGACCGCAGGTATCTGTAGATCTGAGAAAACATCGAGTGAGCTACGCAATATCAGTAATACCAATACTGCTTGCTCAAACTTGGTAAAGAAGTAAAAAACTATCCCTACTGCAACTATAGCTAAACTCACTAACTTAGCACTGGTTCCTGCCAAGAATCCTGCAACTATACAAACCCCCACGCCTACCAACCCAAGCAATGTTGCCAAAGCCAGAGAGCGACTTGAACGTTGATTGGTTAACATCTTCAGACCTCATCGCTAGAAGTGTTGGACAATCCTAGAGCAGTCAAACGCCTGTTTGATTGGTATTTATTTACAGAATTCCGGTAATACTTTTCAAGCTCAGTAGCCATATCATTCACCACGCCTCCCAGTATGGGTATGCCATTTTCAGTTAATTCTGATACTGTCTTTTGCAAAACCTCTTTGTGAGTCCAGCCGGGACGAGTAACTAACATGATTCCGTGACTTTGCTGGGTCAATGTGGCAGCATCAATACTTGCACACAGAGGAGGGGTATCTATAATTACCAAATCAAAATGTGCTGTCACTTCTGCTATCAGAGATTTCATCGCCGTAGACTCTAGTAACTGAGGAGGACAATGGTGTAGTTCACCACAAGTTAAGACTGAAAGATTGTCAATTGTTGTTGGGCGTATCACGTCCAGTAGAGATTGATTATTTTCCAGCACTTCACTCATTCCTGGGGTTGCAGCTAAATTAAACAATTGATGTTGTACAGGTCTATGCAAGTCGGCATCAATAATCAATGTCCGGCGCGACAACATGGCAGAGACAGTAGCTAGATGTGAAACAACAATTGATTTGCCTTCGCCAGAGAGGGCGCTACTAACAACAATCAGCTGCAAGTTCTCACGACTACGAAATTCTAGAGTCTTAAGGAGCATTCGATACGGCTCAACCAAACCCACATCATTTAAGAAGCTTTCTGCTGAATCTAGCTTTAGGGTGTTAGCTGTGAGACGTGGCAATATTCCTAGCAATGGCAACTTGAGTAATTCCTCTGCTTGCGACGCATCCCTCAAGGTGTTGTCTAACACCTCCAATAACAGCACAACCCCAACGGCAAAAATCATACCGAAGAAAATAGCAATTACTAGCACTGCTGCCTGCTTGGGTGATGCGGGTGAATCGGGTACTGTCGCTTTAGCAATAATGCGGATATTGCTGACTATTTGAGCCTCTGCGATTCGTGCTTCTTCAAATTTGGTTTGTAGGAATTTGAGAGAATCTGCGGCTTCTTGTCGTTGGCGAACCAGACCATTGAGGGTTTTTTGTTTAATTGGTAGTTCTACCAAACTAGCCTGGAGTTTGACATGTTGAGCTTGGACAGTTTTGAGCTTATTTTCCAAAGCCGATCGCTCGATTCTTTGAGTAATGAGTTGAGATGTTAAGTTCTGGGAAAGCTGATCGTTAGCGACTTTTTCTGGAGCGATCGCCCTATTGTTGGGTGACACCAAAGCCAGTTTTTGTATATACAACTGACGTAGGTCATCCCGTCGTTCTATCAGGTTGAGTAAGGTAGGATGATTCTCTGTAAAACGCACACGAGCTTCAACTACCTGTGCCTCTAATTCCACCAATTTATCCCGTAATTTTTTCAGTTCTTCATTATCACCACCACGCACTGCTGAATAAGCATTTTTGAGATTGCCAGCTTTGGTAATTTCCTCCAGGCTTATAGTGCGAGACTGAATTTCTTGCAGTTCACCCATCAGAGTCCGTTCTTGATTTTCCAATGTTGCCAGACTGTCTACTAGAGTTCTCGTTTGGTCTTCAATGGAGACAATGCCACTTTTTTGTCGGTAAATACTTTCTGATGCTTCAGCTCTTTTCAGCAGCGATCGCTGTTTGGGAACTTCCACTTCTAAAAATTGCCTTACAGAATGAGCTTCTGAACTAATTGCATCCGCACTTTCCTTGACCATTGTTTCTGAGATAGCATTCAGAACTTTGGCAGCTAAAATAGCATTTGGTGATTGGTAGCTCAGTTCCAGTATGTTTGTTGCTGGAATAATTTTGACTTTCAAATTCTCACTAAGTTTGGCGGTTGTTATTTTTTTTGGAGAGTCAATTTTAGCGATCGCTTTTTGCAGAACCTGTTGCGACTTGATTAATTCTGCTTGAGTAGCTAGTGGGTTAGAACCTCCTGGTGTAGTTAGAGGCACTTGGCTAAGCTCGCGTCCTAATTGGGAAACGCTCACTTGTTTTTCGTCTAGTATTAGCCGCCCTGATGTTTCATACAATCGTGGAGTCACAGCCAAGTAAATAATTGATCCACTAATTACTGAAACAAATGTAGCTATTGCAGGTAGACTACGCCGTTTCAAAACCTTCAGTAAAGATGAAATGTCTTTTCTCATTAGCTAACTTTCCCCACCTCAAGTACCCTGTAAGAAACAACAGGCTGATGCCTCCTGGAATTAAAACTGATTTTCTTTGTGTATATATCTAGATTTATTTTTCTGAGACTGTGATTTGCTCGGAAATTACAGCTTTCTTCACAACAACTGCACTTGAAGTTTGCTGGATTGAGTCAACTCCAGCTATTCTCATGGAATGAGGTTCGGATATCTTGATAGTTGCAGACGAGTTCAACAGTGTTCTATATAATTTCAAATTCTCAGCAGTAATCTGTTCCCAACTATAGTTGAGTTCTACATACTTTTGGGCATTACTAGCCATTATTGCTAATTCCTGGGGATGATTCACGGCCCAGTCCAGGCAACTAATACAAGAGTCTAGGTTTCCTGCTTGGAAGAGTATGCCGCGCTGCTCACTTAACAACTGCTGATGGGGTGGAATATCACTTGCGATTACCGAGATCCCTTCCCGCATCGCCTCCAACATTGCTAAAGGTAGTCCCTCCACATCAGAAGGTAGGACAAATAACCCAGCTCCCCGAACAATCTCTGCTAAGCGTTTTCCTTGCAGTTCGCCTGCAAATACGATCTCTGGATTCTCGGCAACAGTATTTAATAGCTTGGAGACATAGGGCTTAGTATCGCTGATACCACCAGCCAGAACAAGTTTCCATCCTGGTGGTTTGAGTTTACAGAAAGCTTCAATGAGTAAGTCCGGACGCTTTTCTGGTACAAGTCTTCCCAAAAATAGAATATAGCGTCCCTGCATTAATTTGAGAGAGGTGCCATAGGAAAAATTCGGGTCTGACTCAGCATAGTTAGCTGGAGCGTTAGGGATGTAGACTGTCTGCCTACCATAGGTTTGCAAAAAATAGGATTGCAAATCTTTTGAGACTACTATTAGTCCGTGGGCGAAGTGCACTGCCGCCTTTTCTCCCGTAAGAATCAGGCGACTAGAAAAATTACCCCACTTAGAACGTCGCCAGTCTAACCCCTGACAGGTAACAACAATTTTTGCCTTCTTGGCGGTAAGTCTCGATAGGCAGGTAAATAGAGATGGGCCAAGAGCATGAAAATGAATAATATCATACTGGGTTCCAGAAGCAGCGATCGCTGCTAAGGCAGAGCTAATAAAAGCGTCTATCCCTCTAAAATTGAAACTAGGCAAGGAGATGACTCGGACACCCTGAAAGCCATAATTATTAAACCAACGACAATCAGTGTATGAAGAGCGGGCGAATAAATCAACACTATGACCCTGCGCTACCATCCGGGGATACATTTCTGCACAATAATGTTCAATGCCTCCCTGTTTAGGTGGTAGACCTTTGGTACCAATTACAGCAATTTTCATGAATTTTTTCCCAAAAATTAGTTCTACTTACGAACTCACTGCTGAGAAGGTTTGCAATTCCCAGCGATTTAGCATTTCTCTGTAGATATCCCTGATCACAGTGCAGGCAGCATAGGGACGTGCAGTTTGCACACAAGAAACACTTGGATAATCTTCTGGATGTAGTAGTACTTGGCGTATACTGTCTGCTATGGATTCTGGAGTACGTTGAGAACAAACTACTCCACTATCATCCGTCAGTAATTTTGGGGTTTCACCAGTTCGAGTTGTGACTACTGGAGTTCCACTAGCAAGTGCTTCTAGAACTACCAATGGTAACCCTTCGTAGGCGCTAGTAAGGGCAAAGACATTGCAGATACGATGTAACTTTGATAGTTCTGTTTGATTAACTGCTCCCAGCATCGTCACTCGTTCAGTTAAACTGAAACGACCAATTTCAGCACGAATCTTCGTGGCTAACTCTCCATCTCCAGCTATGAGTAGATGAGTATGGGATTCATTTAAAGCCGCGAATGTATGCACTAACAAAAGTGGATCTTTGTCTGGATGCAAGCGACCAGCAAAAAGAATAAAACGTGTTTCGGGAACCAAACCCAATCTCAAAGCTAGTTCGCGTCTTTTTGCTTCCCTTTCTTGATGACTCAACGGATAGAAAATTTCGTTGTCAAATGAATTTTTGATGTAAGAAATGCGATCGCTCAAAGTAGGATAACGTTGGCTATAGAAATTAGCAGAGTTACTATTACACGATAAAATCTGGTTAAACTGACGAATTAACAAACTTTCCAAGGCAAAATATGCAGCCGGAAATCTTCGCCATAGAATCGCTTTTTTTTGCATCTGTGCATTAATATCAGTGTGAATAAACAGGGTTTTCTCTCCCTGCCAATTTAATGCTGCTAAAGTTGGCTCCAACCTATGAAAATGCATAAAGTCAGAAGCAAAGCAATGCCCTAAAAGTGCATTCGTATACTTAACCGTGGTTGGTATCAGACCCCGAACATTATCATTTTCTAAAGTAAACAAAGGCAGAAAACTAATTTCTCTACCAGCAAGTTCTGCTTCTTGCCACTTCAGAGTCGGTTGGCGCCTATCATTTCCTGTTCCTACAAGCCGCAGATCAAATTCGCTAGGTGCGTACTTGATAAACAGTCTTACCAGTGTTTGAATGCCACCAATAGTAGTATGCCAAGGATTAAATTGGTAAAAAATAGTTAGGACAGGTTTAGACATTTAGGGAAAGGATTTAGGAGGGGATAATTAACAGGAGTGATAGGAGTGGAAAACGTCACGTTCATGAGCAAGGGTATATCAAAAGACAACAGCGATGAAGAGCTCCGCACACTTACTTGTACAAACTAAGTAAGTCGTGGAGAAAATTTATAACTATGTAACAAACAATTAAGGAGAAGAGTTAGAGTTAAATCTTATACGTTGTGTACTGTAATTTCCCTTCTCTGCTCTAGCTTGAA
>NZ_JACJSJ010000127.1 GCF_014698115.1 Nostoc sp. FACHB-973 | reverse complement strand
CATCAAAATTATATGACTGATAAACCAAATCCGAGAAACGAGATCCATAATGTCGGCTTCCCAGAGGGGCAACTACTCGCCAACGGAGCGACAGACGAAGAGTGCGCCGAAATCTCAGCCGCTTACCTTCAGGGTAAGCCAATGCCTGTAAGTGAAAATCCAGTAATCAACCGGATATCGGAGCGTCTTACCCAAGGTATTAACTACGGCAGCTACAGCGATTGGGGGAGGGAATGACCAACTTTAACCAAAACCTATATATTGCCTCCCGTGAGGTACTCATTGAACGCGGTGCGCCCTGGGAGAAAGCCGAAGCCGCATCCTTGGTGGTGGCTAAAGACGACGGCGAAAAGCCCAACTTTGGCAGAACCCCCCAAGACCAGCAAGCGGTAAACGACATTCTCGAATACTTGCAAGGGGAAGACGATGAACAGCAACCTTCCCCCTGACTGGTATGAGGTACAGGCAGAAATCGCAGCCCAAGAACTCGACTACGACTTGCATCTAGCCGCCTGCGAATCGGCAATCAAGGATGGCATCGCCGCCAGCCTTCAACCAATGCCTGAACCAGTGCCAGAAAATTCGGTTTACAACTTCAACGCCATCCTTGACGGCTTACTCGACTAACCAACAAGCCCCCAACCACGGGGGCTATATCCATGAATAAAGAACCATCAAAACTAACTTCTGCCTTGGGGGAAGCGATGGGAGCGTTAATTATTTTGCTTTTACTCTTGCCACTGGCGGCATTGAGCCTGAGAGCAACAGTAGATATTGTTCGCGTCAACTGTGAGGTGAATCGTGCCAGATGAACAGCCAAAAATTGTAGTTGAGGTTCCCGATCGCGGTTCCTACTCCCCACTCCCCATTTCCCAAACCAATAAACTGGATGATTTTAAAAAGGGGTGGATTAACGCGATCGCGTTTTCTGATAACATCCCCGATTTGGCTTATGACCTTGCCTCCACAGTCGCAATTCCCGCTTTATTAAGTAGCTTTTGGGTTACCTTGCCGCTGCCTGGATTTCTCCGGCTGGGAGTTTTAGGAGCGCTGGCGGTCGCCGGAGCTATGGCGGTTTATTTGCACCAAGCCATTCCAGAGATCAAAGATGTTCTCTTGTTGCGCGTTGGGTTGATCGCTGTGGGAGTGTTACTCGGAATATGAGCGAATTACACCCTTCCCAGCTACACCAGTATTTGCAGATGTACGCCCGCGCCAAGTGGTCGTTCTGGGGTGGCTTGCTTGTCGGGGGTGGCTTGTTTTTCCTGGGGGCAAGCCAAAAGCCCAACATCAAACCTTGGGTACTAGGGGCATCAGTCGCTACTTTAGAAGTAGGGCGCAGACATCGCCAGACCGCCAAGCTGCTCTCTGAATCACTTGGCGATATCGACCGAGCATCACAACTCAATTTTCAAGCATGGGTGAAAGCTCAGACTCAGCCCACAGCACAGTTAGCGCTGACTGTTGGCAGCATCGATGTCAATTGGAAGCCAGAAAACTTAACCAGTCTTTTGGACGCGATCGCGGGTAAGCAAGTCCGCATCGTTGCTCCCAGTGGTGCAGGAAAATCCACGATTGCTCAATATCTCGCCTACTCCATAGGGGGCAAGGTGAAGATTTATGAGCCAGAGGGAACACCTGAAGACTGGCAAGGACTGGAGGTAGTAGGCAAAGGTGAGGACTGGACAGCCATCAACCAAGCAATGGCTGAGGACTTACTGGATTTATCCAGCCAACTAAAAACCCGCACCGAGAAAGGAGATTCAGCATTAGCGGGGAGCGATCGCGTTTACATCGGCGAAGAATACCCCGAAGTCCGCACCAAATGCCCCACTGCTGATGAATGGTTAGAAAGACATGCCAGACGAGGGCGCAAAGGGAAACGGTTTTTAATCCTCCTGAGTCAGTTCGACAAGGTGGCAGCGTGGGGGCTTGAGGGGAAATCCGACCTCATCGACTGCTTTCGCTGCATTCGTTTAGGCAAAATCGCCATCAAACATGCCGAATCACTGGGAGATGACAAGCTCGTGCAATGGCTCAAAGCTGACTCCTTTGGGCGATGCATGATTGATGATGAACCGTGTCAACTGCCAGCTTACGAGCTAATGAAGGCAGTAGCCACCGGGAAAGCAGAACCAGCGATCGACAAAAAGATCGGAGTGACAGGCGATGAATTGCTAGCAACCTTCGAGTATCCAGAGCGAGACATCGTTGAACTCGGACTAAAGCACCAGGGTGAGTGGCTCCCGGCCTGGAAATGTCATAACCTTGACCGCTCATTGAGGACGATTAGCTTAGAAGACATCCGGCTGATGTTCCACGGGTTTGCATCCAGGGGCATTGGAGAAGTTAAGGACGAAAAGGGGCATACCCACTGGCGAATCGACCAGCAACATCTAGACAAGCTCTAGACAGTCCTAGACACTGCAAGATAACTCCCACTTCACCTTGTTTGCAATCAAGTTTTATTGTGGGAGTTAATCACCACAGATCGCCGATTGACTGTTTATAGTCCTGCGATCATGCCACTGTTGTAAACCAACAAAATCAAGACGCAAAAATTTCTAAAAAATCGCTCTAGACAGCCAAAAATATTGCCAGGACTGCTTTTGGCGTGGCTCAAGACAAGTTCAAAAAACTTAAAAATTCCGAAAAAATCTTAACTTCGCTATGACTCAAACCAATTGTCCAAACTGCGACTCCTCACGGCTGCAATATCAAGAAAATTATGGTTACTGGGAGTGCAACGACTGCGGTCACGTCCGGGCGTTAGATGCCGACGATCCAGATTATGACGAAATAGAACTGTGTTCTAAGTGTCACGGGAAAGGGGTGCTGACTTTTGGCGGCGAAAATTACTCCTGTACTATGTGCAACGGCAGGGGGAGTATCTAGCTAAATGAATGATGACAAGTGGATTAGCTGCGATCCGCGAACGAAGAAACTAGTGCTTCGTTTTTGGGTGAAAGGATTTCCAAAACAGTTTTTTATCAGCACTGGGTTAAACGATAGCAAGCGTAATCGTGACATTGTGAGATTGAAGAGAGACGCGATCGCCACAGATATCAGCTTAAATCGATTTGATTCAACCCTTGAAAGCTATCAGTTCAGACCAGCAATAATTGAACCACCAATAGCAACAAAGAAACTTAAGTACGATTACAATCTTTTGGAACTGTGGAATAAATTTACTGATTTTCAGGAAACGCAACTTGAGCAAACAACAATTTTAAGTCGGTATGTATACATTCGTAGATACTGCAAAAGACTGCCCACGCTATTGCTAGAAGAAGCACCAACTATTCGCGATTGGCTAGTGAAATATAGCAGTAGCTATAATGCACGACTAATGCTTGATTACTTTGATTATTGTTGTCGATGGGCTATTGACTCGCGGCTAATTGATGATAATCCTTTTGAAAAACTAACACTAAGCAAGCCTAGAGCCAAAGTTCAGGAAGATGATTATAGAGCATTTACTCTTGAGCAAAGGGATATCATAATAGACGCTTTTGAAAGTCACACACTCTATTCTAATTATGCATCCCTCATCAAATTTCTTTTTTGGACTGGATGCAGACCTGGTGAAGCTTTTGCTTTGTCGTGGAATGACATTTCTGCCGATTGTTGCCGGATAAGCTTCAATAAATCTTGTAATAAGTACAAAATTTTAAAAAGCACTAAAAACAACCGAAAACGAATATTTCCTACTGTAAAAGGGTCAAAACTTCAAGAGCTTTTATTAAAGCTCAGAGCAGATAAAAAATCAGAGTTAATTTTTCAATCTAAGTCAGGGTTACCGATAACCTCGGATTTATTTAAACCAGCTTGGACTGGGTATAGCAGCAAAAAGGGAGGAACAACGTACCACTACATCGGCGTAGTCCGAGAATTAGCAAAACAAGGGCTAGTACCTTATCTAAAACCCTATGCCACTAGGCATACTTTCGCCACATGGGCGATCGCGCAAAATGTATCGGTTGAAAAAGTAGCTCTTTGGATTGGGGACACAGTAGAGACGGTTCTCCGCTTCTACTGCCACCCCAATGTGGTTGAGGCAGAATGCCCAGACTTTTGATCGCCACTCAAACGCTACTTAAATGCTACTCAAAATAGTAATAACTAAAGCAGGATGTCTGTTGTAACTGGAGTTAAGAAGCTTATGCCAACATTTGTCAAGATTGAACAAGGGAAAGTCGATAAATCTACCTTTGACCAATATATACCTGCCCATAAAGCCTACGTTCAGGATTTGATTGCAAAAGGACACAAAGCGCGAACAGGCTATTGGGCAGAAGCACCAGGCGGAATGTTGCTGTTTGAAGCAGCCTCAAGGGCTGAGGCAGAAGCGATTGTAGCCAGCGATCCCTTGGTGCAACACGGTTGTGTCGATTACCAACTTTATGAATGGCGGATTGTTATGGAATAACACACATTTACTGAATTTTAATGTTATAGTTTTATGAGACCTGGATCTATGCGACTTCAACACCCAAATCTTGTCAGAACCGGAAGGTGGCAGCAACACGGGAGGCTTGTGGTAGGCGTAGTCTCCGGGTCGCCCTATTTTTAGGAGCGTTCAGGAGCAATGCCTGGTTTTGGAGATATTGTTCAAAAAGCTTTTTACCTCGGTGTAGGACTAGCTTCTTACGCAGGCGAAAAAGCAGGGGGAAAATTAGCGGAAGTGCGATCGCAAGTCCAAAAACTGGCAGACGAAATGGTGGCCAAGGGCGAAATGAACACGGAAGAAGCCCGCCGCTTCGTCGAAGATATGATGAAGCAAGCCCAACAACCCCAAGCATCTGGTGAAACCCCTGAAAAAACGCCTTCTTCAGAACCTCGCCGCATCGAAATCTTAGAGGAAGATGAAGAACCAACGGTGAAAGAGGCATCAGGTGAAAACGTCGATGAATTACGCCAACAAGTGCTAGAACTGCAAGAAGAGTTAAAACGATTGCAACGCGATTAGTAAAAAGCATTGTTTTAATTCTAAATGATTAATAACTGGCATTTTGACATGGTGCTATATATACAAACTTGATATGATAAATTGCCCAATGTGTACTTTAGTGCTTCAAATGAGACAGCACAAAACGTCCTGTTTATAGCCTGTAAAGGCATCAAGTTTATGGAGCAATGGCAAAAAGATTTAGTAGAAATCGTAGAAACAGTGGCAGATGAAGTAGAGCGTTTCTTCCTGGGAATGGGTGAAATGGTAGACGCCTTTTTTGAACTAACGGAAGAAATTACTGAGCAAGTACACAGTAACATTGTCACTGAAGTAGATCAGTATTTACAAGATTTAGCTGAACCAATGATGGAAGCCTACTGGGAGTTAGAAGACGTTGTAGGAGACGTAGATCCCGGTTTTCCGTATTCAGTTGAACCCACAGCCGAAAGAAATCCAGCTTGCATGGGTTGTACTCACTACCACGGTCAAGTTTATGGCGGTAACTTGTTAGTTTGTGCCATGCATCCCCACGGTTATGAAGATGAGAATTGTCCAGACTGGGAGAAGGAGGAGGGAGTGGGGAGTGGGGAGTAGGGAGATGAGCCAGACGCAAACAAAAACAAATGACAAATGACTAATAACAAATGACTAATAACAAATGACTAATAACAATTTACCTGAAAGTGTATCTGGGCCAAGCCAAGAAATGAAGTATGGTGAGCGTGATATTGCGGAAGGCAAACTAATTACCTTTCCGAACCCGCGTGTGGGAAGGCGATACGACATTAACATTACTTTGCCGGAATTTACTTGTAAATGTCCGTTTTCCGGGTATCCTGATTTTGCGACTATTTATATTACCTATGTGCCTGATGAACGAGTAGTGGAGTTGAAGGCACTCAAACTTTATATTAACAGTTACCGCGATCGCTATATTTCTCACGAAGAATCTGCTAATCAAATTTTGGATGATTTTGTCGCAGCTTGTGACCCCTTAGAAGTTACCGTAAAAACAGATTTCACCCCTCGCGGCAATGTTCATACCGTAGTTGAAGTACGTCATCAAAAAAGTCATTAATTATTGGGCATTGGGCATTAGTTTTAGACTAATGACAAATGACAGCTGACATTAACAGTCAGGATGTGTAAAGTAGTTGAAGATCAGTTAGCCAATCTCATCTTTGACGCATCCATCTATGGATAGAAAAAGTAGAAAAACCCGACGCCTTCTGCTGCTAGTTGTTTCCTGTAGCATAACTGGTGTAATTTTAGGGGGTACTGCCAGTTGGGCAGAAAGCAATCTGTGTTTGCAAGATAGCAAGGTTACAAGTGATTGCCTAACACAAGATCCTATTGAAAAAACTATCCAAGGAATGAGTACAGGATTGTTAGCTGGGGCTGGAGCTGCTTTTGGTGCAGCATGGCAGTTACGCCATGAAGATTAAACTAATATGCGCCCAATTGAGTCGCCCATAAGGTGAACGCCAGCCAGTAGCCTGTGGCTGGAGTTTTCTTTTTGGGTTTGTTATACCAATTCAAAAAATCTTTGCAACATAATAAGCTAATCGTCATTTAAATTGCACCATTTTCATGGTAATAAAAGCTGCAAACCCTCTCCCTTGCTCCCTGCCCCCTGCCCCCCTGCGATCTCAATGTGCAAATTAAATGTGCAAATTAAATGCTTAACAGCTTATATCGACTGTAGGGGCGTACAGCTGTACGCCCCTACCCATACTACAGCAGATTGCAAGTTGGTGAGGTACAGATAATTGTAAGGGCACGGCACTGCCGTGCCCCTACCCGCGTACCTCATTTACCTGAAATACGCTGTATGTAGCCGTCAGTGGCTCCTTTTATAAAGGGGACTTTGATTCCGGTTCCCCCTTTTTAAGACTACGGGTGTATACTTGAGCCGTTCGCCAAATCTCCCTCGATTTCCGAAAATCTTCACAAATAAATTCAGAATTTTCCGAAATCAGATCGCCAAGAAGTGATTTTATAAATACCCGTATCAGTGTTGCTGACATCAAGAGTAAACTAAACGGTTTCGTTTCAAAAGAAATCTGGAGGTAAAGGTATTAAACCAAACCCAGCCCAAGTTTTACCAGTAGGGACAGATGTCCAGTAAACACGGCATAGAAACGAGATAACCGCAAAAACGGAGATTAAGCCTCAAAGCTTTTGTTATATATAGCTTTCAGCTTTTTAGCTCTCTCTAGTGTTTTCCAAATATTGAGAAGGCTAGATTTAGTACACGGTTACTAATAAATCCGGTTTTTACTCTTGCAAATAGCAACATTTGGGTGAAAGTCGGTAACAGTCAAAATCAACAATAAACACATCAATCCTTTATTGATAAGTAAAGCGAGGACAGTTTAGTATGGCATTCAATTCTCATAATGAGCGAGAAGACCAAGGAAGTTTGTTGTTTTGGGAAGAACAGGAGGGAACCATAATTACTGGCACAAGCTTCAACGATACTTTAGGAGGTTTTGCCGGCAATGACACCCTTTATGGCGATGCAGGCGATGACATCCTTAGAGGGGGTGCAGATAACGATATCCTTAACGGGGATTTAGGTAATGATACGCTTTTGGGTGGAACTGGGAGCGATCTACTCACAGGTGGTCAAGGTAACGATGTCTTAACAGGTGGGCAAAATGGAGATATCTTCAGTTTTAGTGGTGTGAGTCGCTTTGGTGATTTAGGCATAGACACCATAACTGACTTTACCAAAGGCAGCGATAAAATCCAATTATCCTTACGTTTATTTAGATCGTTAACCCTGAGTAATGGCATAGCTGCCAATGAATTTGCAACGATTACTGCCGATACTTCTACTGAAAGCAGTCTTGCCGGCAGTAGCAGTGCCTTCATTGTTTACAATACATCTACTGGCAGCCTTTTCTATAATTCTGATGGTGCGGTTGCAGGATTAGGAAGTGGTGGACAATTTGCAGTTTTGAATACTAAACCTCTGTTAGATAACAGTGATTTCTCTTTATTAATCACACAAATAACAGGCGGTCCTCAGCCACCAATACCGCTTGGTTAATAATTTTTTTAGGTTGGGTCTTACACCAACCTATAGGACTACGATTTGATTTTTGAAAAGATACGTAGGGGAGCCAGCGCTGTACGGGGGTTCCAAGAGTTGAGGCGACTGGCGTTGCGTTTCGCGTAACGCACCATTCTTAAGGATTTGGTGCCGTACTCTCTGTGCTAACGCACCCTACAAAGACTTA
Source organism: Nostoc sp. FACHB-973 (assembly GCF_014698115.1). GTDB lineage: Bacteria > Cyanobacteriota > Cyanobacteriia > Cyanobacteriales > Nostocaceae > Nostoc > Nostoc muscorum. Next base: position 16,144 of record NZ_JACJSJ010000127.1, on the reverse strand, counting down.
ATTTTGTTCAAAAATCAAACCGGATTCCTCATATAGTTTTTATGCCTAAAAAGCAAGTGTCCTTAGATGGCGGCTAATTCTGGACACTTGCCACGGTTATATCTCGGTTGAATACCAAGAAAGGCTATCTGGAAATCCTTGAGGAACAGGAGAGTGTAAACCGTATTTCGTACTTCAGGCAAGGGATGAAAGATACCAGAAGGCGTAAACGTCTTACTCAATTGCGTGATAACCTAAAAGCGATAGTTGCGATCGCGTACCCACATACTAATCGGTAGTGCATTTCCCTGGGGATCGACTTTCGCCTTCACCACGATGGGTGGTACTTGTCCCCTCCTAGCGCGTTGGGTTTGCAAATCATTGCGAATCTGCTGCCGTTGGTTTTCTGGGATGTAATATGTTTCTAAACCGTAGTTGATGGAACCATCTTCATAGACGCCTCTTAGGGCTACTTGATTAGCTCTTAGGGAAGCGGGGCGCGAGGTACTTACTCGTAACGGTCTCCAAGCTCTAGGAACACCACGACTAGAAGATACTTGTTCTTGTAAAGTCACGTAGATGTTGGTTCCTTCAGGCAATCTTCTACCACTTCCACGACCTTTACTGACTATGGTCTGCCAACCAGGCAGTCTGCTCAAATTAGCAGTCCGGGATATATTATAGTCCAGGGCTAGGCTGTTTCCTTGTAGGACATCATTAGGGTTTACAGGCGCGGTTTGCAAAATCACCGTCTTGCCCGTCATGTCTGTGTAAAGCGCTTGGGCTGGTACTGCCATAATTAGCGCTGTTTGCACCGCCAATGGTGCTAGTAACCGCCAAACAGGTAAGGGCTTATTCGATTTTTGTTCAGTAGCAATCAGGTAATCCCGAAAAGTCACCGTCTTGGAAAATTCAGCTTCGGGAGACAAGGATTTATTTTTAGATTCAGAGGAATTACTTGTCATGAGCGTAGTCCTAAAAAGCAGGGGGTGATGAGGAGGACAAAAGTAACGAGATTAGGACTGACGCAGAGAAACTTTAACAATTTTAGATTTTAGATTTTAGATTTTGGATTGAAGAAAAAATCTCAAATCTAAAGTTCCAAATTTTTACTGAATTCTGAATTCTGAATTCTGAATTCTGAATTCTTTCTTTCATCTTTTGCACTACTTCTGACTTGTAGCCTTAGATGTACCAGGTTGGCGGCGTTCAAACCAAAGTCCAGCACTAATTAAAGCTGAACCGCACAAAACAAAGACCAGGGACTTAAATAGTAAGTCGGTATCATACTCCTGTACCCGGCTGATAACTTGGAGTGTTACTAACAGCATACCGCCCCAAAAGGAACTTCTGTTGTTTAATTTCAATCCTTCTTGAATTAGTCCCCAGGCTAATGTTGCTAGAAGTACATTGAAAATAAAAATCCCAAGTTCATCAATTCGGCTGATAGTTTGATGCCAAAAAGGTACTAAGGCAATAAAGACAAGAAAAGTAGTAATGACAGCAGTCGTAAAAATCACTTCGCGGCGGGGAGGATTATTTCTTTGACGCAGGAGAAACAACCACTGCAACACCGCTAAGCCGCTGAGAATTCCCAAATCAATTATCGGCAGAGACTCGAACAAGTTTGTCAAAGTCGTTGGCTGATTATAGCTATAATCTGGAGAGTCCCAGACCCAACGAAAAGACAGGACATAGAAGACAACACCAAAGCTTACCAACGCTAAATTACGAGCTAGAGATTGAAACAATCTGTAATTTATGGTTGGAAACAGCAGGTCATCATAACTCCAGAATAATGCAGGTGGGAGTGCAAAAGCAAAAGATGCCACCCAAGGGGCTATATCAGCATAATTTAGCAGTGGCAGAGGATTGAGGTTGGCTTGCAAGGAACTAGCAAAGACAAAGGCTGCTAGACCGAAAATCCAACGCGATCGACAGAAGTAAGCCAAAGGTACAAATACCAGCCATGCCAACAGAGGCATATGCTGCACCACTATTCGTGACCAACTTACTTCACTTGAAGAGTACCACAAATCTTCTAGCCCCGTCCAATAGCCAATTTCCACAAGGATAATCGATAGAATTCCTAAGGAATTTAAGAACAGACTATAGGCTATGACTGCAACACCGAACCCCCAGGCGAGAAACAATTGGGAAATTGAACCGCTAATATTGAACATCTGGGCCATCAGCAGTAGATTTGCGCCTAAAATGAAAGCACTTAAAATTAGCAAACCCTCTCCCAGTAAGCGTTTGCTTTGTTGTGCCTTCTTTCCTTGAGCTTGTCTCCAAGTATAAAAACCAGTGATAGCGGTTGCAAAAAACAAACTCATCAGGAGAATAAACTTGACTTCTCGTGAGCCTGATTGCCAGTTTGCTGCTACAAAGGTAATTATGCCCAAGCATAAAAGGATGCTGCCTATAGCAATCACCATTGCAACAAAGCGATCGCGTGCAGCAGCTTCCACGTTTTTAAATTGGTAACGTTCTGCTATTTGTTCATACTGCGAAGAACTAATTATTCCTTCATCCCTCCATAATTGTGCTTCTTTGCGTAATTTTTGCGGGAAATTATCTAAGAACATGACCTTCTCCGGTGCAGTGGGGTAGCTTGGCCATTGCATTCCCAATGGCGGTCATTATATTTTGAGTATGAAGCCAAAAGCTTTAATTACACTGTTCTTGTGTAACAGTTTTAGTTGGATTCTGATACAAACAAATTAGTAAGAATTCAGAATTCAGGAGTCAGAATTCAGAAGTCAGAATTCAGAAGCCAGAATTTTAACGGCAATTATTTATATATCTACATGGAAAAACCTTCTAATTTATTACTGAAACTTTCGCGGCGTTTGTTTACAAATCTAGATGAACAAGAAAAATTTATTGAGGCGTTAATAAATCCTCAGCCTTTTTCATCTAGCATTCTTTGGTGTCAGGAAAAACCAGAATTTTCGCCTTTTGCAGTGGAAACACCAACGCATTGGCAACCGCAATTTATAGACCGGTTACAGTTAGGAGAAAAACCTGGTCAAAATTCACTACATGAAAAAGGCTATTTTTATTGTTTGGATTTTTCTTCGGTTTTTGCCGCTGCTACTTTGTTAGCAATTCCTGAGCCAGTAGGTTTAATTTTTGATATGTGTGCTGCACCCGGAGGGAAAAGCATCTTCGCTTGGAAAGCTTTGCAACCAGATTTACTCATCAGCAATGAAGTGATTGGCAAACGTCTGGGAATGCTAATTTCTAATTTGAAGCGTTGTCATATCAGCCCTAGCGCTATAGTTAATAGAGATTCGAGTATATTTGCCGAAATGATTCCCGCTTCTAGCAACTTGGTAATAGTTGATGCTCCTTGTACTGGACAATCGCTACTTGCTAAAGGCGAAAAAGCACCTGGTTGTTTTCATCCAACTGCTATTAATAAAAGTGCCAATCGACAAAAACGCATTATAGCTAACTCTGCTAAACTTGTTTCGCCACAAGGATATCTTGCTTATATGACTTGCACCTATTCCCCAGAAGAAAATGAGCAGGTTTGTGAGTGGCTTTTAGAACGTTTTCCTCATTTTAAAGCGATGGAAATTAGTCATTTAGCAAAATATCAGTCTCATTTAACTACAATGCCTTGTTATCGAATGTTTCCTCAAGATAGGTTAGGGGCTGGTGCATTTACAGTACTGTTTAAAAATACTAATGAAGGTGAAAGTCAGGAAGTCAATTTAGATGCAATGTCCTCGCTGTATATCTACCAAAATCTGCAAACATCAACTGCGATTAGTTAGTGGGGATGTCGCTTGCCAAATAGTATTACTATTTTTAAGAGCAAAATCAAACTAAGGGTTAATATCAAGCCCGCTATAGCGATCCTAAATGAGTTGTGAAAAACATAGATAAGGAAACGAACCGTCAAGAACGCCAAGGACGCAAAGAGAAGAAAGAAAAAAGAGATATATAATTTTCACAAATGATTTAGGACTGCTATATGTACCAGGCTTGATATTAATCCAAAATCTAAAATCTAAAATCCAAAATTGTTTGAGTGTGGTTTGAGGTTCAATACGGGCTGGCTGTGGGGCGCACAATAATCTCGTTGACATCCACATCGTCTGGTTGGTCGATGGCAAAGGCGATCGCTTTGGCAATGGCCTCAGCCCGAAGTGCAATCCTGCGGAATTCCTGCATCCCTTTGCCAGCTTCGGCGTCAGTGATGCTATCGGCTAGTTCCGACTCCGTTACACCAGGCGAAATCACTGTCACGCGAATATCAGTATTTTCCTGGCGTAGTCCCTCCGAAATCGCTAGCACAGCGAACTTGGTAGCTGAGTAAACGGCACAGGTTGGCCAAACGGCGTGTCCACCAATGGAAGACAGGTTGACGAACTGGCCGGACCCCTGGCGTTTCATTAGGGGCAGTCCGGCGGCGATGCCATTGAGTACCCCACGAATGTTCACGTCGATCATCCAGTCCCATTCATCGACCTTGAGGGCTTCTAGCTTCGAGAGCGGCATGACGCCGGCATTGTTGACGATGACATCAACCCGGCCGAATTTGTTCACAGCGAATTCTACAAAGGCTTGGAAGTCAGCGCGACGGGTAACATCAAGAGTCTGGTACTCTGCCGAACCGCCCTCAGAGCGGATTGCAGCCACGAGGGTTTCCAGGCGATCCGTGCGCCGTGCGCCCAGCACTACGTGGATACCTTTGCGAGCGAGTAGACGTGCTGTCGCCTCACCAATGCCACTGCTTGCGCCCGTAATCAGTACGACTTTCTGTTCTTTAGTAGTCATAAAACAGTATCTCCAAGTTTTAGTAGAGGTATCTAAATTGCGCGGAACCTTGGATTGATTGGATGTCCAGCACACTCTTAATTTAAGAGAGTCAAAGCTTGGTGCGGTAATCTGAACCTGCTGAATTCTTGCCTAATCCTGCATTCTTTTTATTACCTAGCAGCAAAAGACAGGCTGATGCAAGTGGCTGAATATATTGCGGCTGCCCTGAATGTTAGTCTGATAAAAGATTTCAAACGAGATTATGGAACAAACAGTTAGAAAGCAGCAGTCTGAGCTTGCCGCTTTGATTGCACAGAACAGTAGTGCAGATGGTGTCCATGCCACGGCGATCGAGCGATTGTTTTTAATCCGCTGCTCGCAACCAACTGCGCCTCTTCATGCTTTGCATGAGCCTGCTCTGTGTATCGTCGCTCAGGGCAAGAAGCAGGTAATGTTGGCGGAGAATCTGTATGTTTATGGTCAAGATCAATGTCTGGTGGTCTCCATCGATCTACCTGTGGTCGGCCAAGTCATTGAAGCCACGCCAAGCTTTCCGTATCTATGCCTCAGGCTCGATTTAGATCCAGGAGAACTCAGTACACTGATGATGGAGGCGAAATTAGACACTGCTGCTAACCAACCACCAGAACCAGGCTTGTCTTTGAGTCCCGTTACTCCCCAACTGCTGGATGCAGCGATCCGACTTGTAGAGTTGTTGGAAACTCCCCAAGATATTGCCATCCTCGCGCCTTTGGTTGTACGAGAAATTCTCTACCGTTTGCTATCAGGCGAACAAAGTGCGCGATTGCGACAGATTGCCCTAGTCGATAAACGGCTCCAGGGGATCAGCAGGGCGATTAACTGGCTCAAATGGAACTATGAAAAGCCATTTCGCATTGATGCGATCGCCCACGAAGCCTGTATGAGTCCGTCATCTCTTCATCATCACTTTAAATCTGTCACCGCCATGAGTCCTTTACAATATCAAAAACAACTTAGGCTCCAACAAGCCCGTCGCTTAATGCTAGGGCAGGGCATGGATGCGGCAACAGCTAGTCATTACGTGGGTTACGAAAGCCCCTCACAGTTTAGCCGTGAATACAGTCGGTTGTTCGGCGCACCACCGCTGCGTGACATTGCGCGGCTCAAAAGTGGTCAATAAATGTAAAAGGAAGTGGGTAAAGACGCGATTAATCCCGTCTGTAAGGGAGTAGGGAAAAGAAATTGATAAACAAAGAATAAATCAAAAATTACCCGGTATCAGCTCTCGACTTTATGAAGTAAACATTGTACAAAACAATTAAAGAGTACAGGATGTAAGTTGTATGAGTCGAAAAGTTAGCAAAGTTTTTAAACAGTCTGGAGTTATTCCTTATAGAGTTAACAATGGTAGAGTCGAAATCCTATTGATTACAACTCGTAACTATCAACACTGGGTAATTCCCAAAGGAGATATTCCGTCGGGAATGAGTCCGCCTGATTCAGCAGCCAAAGAAGCATGGGAAGAAGCAGGGGTGATTGGACAGGTGGACGCGAATCAACTGGGCACTTATAAATACCGCAAACAAGGCAAAGCTTACCAGGTCAAAATGTATTTACTACCAGTAGATATCTTGAGTGAAGATTATCCAGAAGCAACTAAAAGAAAACGCCAGTGGGTAGAAGTGAATCAAGCTATCAGGTGGGTTAAGTTTAGTTCACTCAAACGAGTCATGAAAGATTTTTTTCAGGTCAAATCTTCCTGTTGTGCATTTCGATGCTAATGAAGAATTCTGAATTCTGAATTCTGAATTCAGAAGTTATTAGCAGTAGTCATATAGGTTAGGACACTGTTGATTGCCCAAAGCCTTGAATCAGCTGGGTTTTTACTCAGGACTCAGTAAGAAACGGGATGAATTCTGACTCCTGAATTCTGAATTCTACTATTCAGTTTGCAAACTTATCTGTTGCCTCAATCAAAGCACTACAAATTCCTGGTTCGCTCATGGAATGACCTGCATCAGGAATTACAATAAATTCGGCTTCTGGCCAAGCACGATGTAATTCCCAAGCTGATATCATTGGGCAAACTACATCATAACGTCCCTGAACAATTACAGCGGGGATATGGCGGATGCGGTCAACATTTAAAAGTAATTGATCTTCTGTTTCAAAAAATCCCTTATTCATAAAATAATGGCATTCAATCCGAGCAAAAGCTGAGGCAAATTCACTGTCGCCAAACTTTTGCATGAGTTCAGGATCGAAAAAAAGTCTACTTGTACTAGCTTCCCAAATTGACCAAGCACGCGCTGCTGTCAATTGAATTTCTAAATCTGGACTGGTCAAGCGTTTGTAATATGCTGCAATCAGATCGTCACGCTCATCTATGGGAATTGGTTTTAAATATTCTTCCCAAGCATCAGGAAAAATATAGCTAGTACCTTCTTGGTAGAACCATCGCAACTCTTTTTGTCTGAGCATAAAGATACCACGAAGAATTAATCCCGTGCATCGAGAGGGATGGGTTTGGCTATAGGCTAATGATAAAGTGCTACCCCAACTTCCACCAAAGACTGTCCATTTTTCTATATTTAAATGTTGGCGTAGTTTTTCGATATCACTGACTAAATCCCAAGTGGTGTTTTCTCGTAATTCAGCATGGGGTTTACTTTGACCACAACCGCGTTGGTCAAACATCACTACCCGCCATTTTTCTGGGTGGAAATATTGGCGATAAAAAGGTGGACATCCGCCACCAGGTCCTCCATGCAGCAAAACGATGGGTTGACCTTGGGGGTTACCTGATTCTTCAAAATGAATAGTATGCAGGTCAGAAACCTGTAAATTTCCTTCTAGGTAAGGCTCGATCGCTGGGTAAAGTTCTCGCATTTTAGATATTTTATCAGTAATGTAGTCATGGCGATCGCTAGTCTTTTGGAACCAACTTCAGTAATTGATGTCAGTACGATTGAATAATATTTATATAAAACCTACCGTACTCTTCCTGTCAAGGAATTTTAAAAGATGTGTCCAGTCGGTGTTCGTACTAGTCACTCAACTCATGCCTTAGAAACCGGCTTAGCAAAGCTTTGGCTGATACTGGTGGGAGTAAACCAATACGAGGATGAGCAAATACCCTGTTTGCGTTACTCAGCAGTAGATTGTCAGGGTTTAGGGGAAGCATTAAACGCTGCAACTATGGGATTTCCCCAAAAGGATGTCAGAATCTACCATGATTTTGCTCAGCAGCAGCCCCGATTAGAAAATATCCGTACCAGTCTCAAAGAAGTAGCTGCTGCTACTAAATCCATTGACACTGTTCTGTTTTATTTTTCCGGACATGGAATGCTAGAGCCATCGAGTCAACAGGTGGTATTGTGTCTCCAAGATACTCAAAAAGACAACTTAATAAATACTGGTTTGAAGTTGCAGGAATTATTGCAATTATTAGAAAATTGTCCTGCCCAGCAGCAACTTTTATGGCTGGATGCTTGTCATAGCGGTAACATGACATTGTTGGGTGCTAGGGGAGAAACACCAATAGATCCCCAACTCAACCCCACACAAGAATTAGTAGAAATTCTCCGACAACGCGCTGCTAAAAGAAAAGGATTTTATGCCCTATTATCTTGCGACCAAGGGCAACAATCTTGGGAATTTCCGCAATTAAAACATGGAGTATTCACTTACTATTTAATTCGGGGACTGCGGGGAGAAGCTGCTGATTTTCAAGGCGTGATTGAAGCAGATGGACTTTATCGCTACGTCTATCACCAAACACTGGCATATATAGATAAAGCTAACCAGCAATTGCGGGTAATTAATCAGCTAAAAAAAGGCCGAGGCGACAACCAAATTCATTCAGAATATCCATCGCAAACACCTAAGCGAATTGTGGAAGGAATTGGAGAGGTAATTTTAGGAATTAAACCAGATAAAACAGTGTCTACAAGACATCCACGACAAGCATTAGTAATAGAGGGATTACCCAAAAGCAAGAGTGCTTTAGCTTTGAGTAAAATACTCAATACATCTGGTCGCTTTGAGGTAAATTATTGGAGTGTTAGCGAAAAAACCCCGGCTTCAGATGTCCGTAAAGCAATTCAAAAGTGTTTGTTATCTGAATCTTTTTCCGAATCACCCACTAGCAACAATCTTCTAGAAGAAATTCCAACTGTATTTTTATATCTCCGAGGACAGATTCAAGAAACAGAACAAGGAGAAGCTGTACTCGTACTTTCTGATAATGTTGTAATTAATCGTTCTTGGTTAAGAAAACAGCTACGCCGCTGTCGATCGCAACAAATTATTATCCTCGATTGTCCTCTAGGAAGCAACAGCTGTGTATCTCTCCGGGATTGGGTGGAAGAACTGCAATTAGGACTAGACGCTGAACAATGTTTAATTGCTGCTGCTGCGCCATCTTCGGAAAGTCAATGCTTTGCTTCTTCTTTGGTGGACACTCTCAGTAGGTTAGCACAGCTGTGCTACCCTACCACCCCTACGATTCAACAATCTGGACTAACCGCAGCAGCTTGGATTACACAATTACAAGTTGAATTGTCAGGCATTGATATCCAATTATATTTTTGGTTGTTTGGATCTCAAGGTGTGATTGAAGTTTTCCCAGGAAAAAATTTCTTTTCTAGTGATACTTCTGAGCAAAAAGCTGAAGATGTAGATGATTTGAGTTCAGCAGTGGGTGTAGATTACACTCAATTGCGAGATTTACTCAAAGCTGGGAGATGGTTGGAGGCGGATGAGGAAACCACAACTCTGATGTTGAAAATAGCTGGTAAAGAAGAAAAACGCTATCTTGATTTAGCAAGTTTGGAAAACTTTTCTGGCAGTGATTTATCTACTATGGATAGACTCTGGGTTAAATATAGTCATGGACGCTTTGGTTTTGGCGTTCAGAAACGCATTTGGGAGAGTATTAAAGATACTTCTGGCGGCGATCCTGTGCTAGCTTTGATGATTGGTAATGATAATGTCGCTGGTTCTCAAACTTGTATTGATTTTGCCAATCGCGTTGGCTGGCGTTTAAAAGATTCCTGGATAGATTATAGTGAGCTAAATGTAAATGACGATGCTCCTAATGGGCTGTTACCTTACTTTGGTTTTTTTGAGCAAGTTTGGCGGGTAAAGGTATTGGGTGTTTGGGAATGGCATAGTGCGATCGCCACAGCTTCCTGGTGGCGATTATGTGTTGCTTTATTCTCTCGCATTCCGACTTGTCAAATCAAGTAGGAATTGGGGCATTGGGCATTAGTCATTTGTTATTAGCAAAGGAGAAAGGACAAGTGACAAAGGACAAATAATAAGAGGCTATTTATAAAGTAAAAATAAAATTATTGTCGGGTGTGTTAGGCGCATATTTTGAGATTAACGATCGCGAAAAATATGAACTGCGCCTAACGCACCATCTTGTATAGGACTCATATTTTATTTTTCGGAAGCTAGGTACACCTTTATTCCTTCTTCCCAGTCCCCAGTCCCCAATAAAGAGTCCCTTACCTCTACAAGTGATTCTCCAAATCAAAGACGCTCGATGACTCGCTACCGCTTCGCTATCGGATTGCTATATTGCGGTGCGTGATAGCAAAGCCGTAACGCACCCTACTTAAGATTTACTTTATAAATGGTCTCTAAAGGACAGATTACAATTTGTTTTTCAGACAAGTTTTTTAATATTTGGAGTGACTCAAGTATGGTTAAACTACCGTTATACTGATCGCTTTGGAATACCGCCCAATGCATAGAAATACGAAAAGATTTGCTGCTATTTTTGTGTTGGTGTTTTGTCTAATTGTTTCTCTCAATTTTGCTGTCATCGCTCAAGATACTCCAGATGTTCCTTCTCTGAATTTTGCACCATCTCGGACTTGTTCAGTTCCTCCTAATCTCAGAACTCAACAAGTCATCGCTGACAATGGTGGTGGCCGAGTTAAAATGGGCGATCGCATTAAGCTTAGAGTTGAAGGACTGTCAGCAGCCACAAACTCAACTGCTAAGGGCAATCCATTCGATCCTCGACAATTAGTCTTGTACTTGAATGGCTATGAACTAAGGGACGTATACGCACAACCAACCATCGTTATGGTTGAGGATCAAGATAAAAAAAGAGTTGTTGATGAGAATTGGTTAGCCTTTCGACTTGAACGTAATGACTCATCTCAAAATGCATGGAATGCTCTGATTGGTAGAGCCAGTAAATACAGTATTAACGTCATAGTAGGCGTAGGCTGTCCCAACAAAATTGCAATTCCATTCAGCGATCCTCAGTCACCTCCGCAAATCCAAATAGTTCTGTTATCATGGCGCTTTTGGCTGTGTCTTCTTCTACTTTTAGGTGTTCTATTATTATTCACCAGGTATTGCCGAAATACTCTTCGGAGTTCTGGGATAGAAGGAGTTTACTCGAAAAAAGAGGTGATCGATGGTGAGGAAAAGTTGATCACAAAACAAGTTAACATTGAACCTGAACAACGGAAAAGCCGAATTGCTCAAATTTTTCTTGGTAGGAAAAAAATAAATCAAAATCCGTTCAGTCTATCGGTGTCTCAACTTGCTTTCTGGACATTGATAATTTTTGGTTCTTACATGATTATCTACGGTATAACAGGAGATTATACCAATATTTTAAACCAACAATCCCTAGTATTATTGGGGATTAATTCCGTAACAGCATTTGGTAGTTCCTTAATTGATGGACAAGGTGATGATAATAAGAGAAAGGGGACTCAACGAATTTCTGAAGGCTTTTTTCAAGATATATTATCAGATATTAATGGAGTCAATTTTCATCGTTTTCAAACATTTATTTGGACGGTTGCCATCGGAATATTTTTTGTTTGGGAGGTCGCCAAAAATATGGCAATGCCGGAATTTGATGAAACACTTTTAACTCTACAAGGAATCAGTTCCGCCACATATCTAGGACTGAGAGGACAAGAGCATCATGGAATGACCACAACTCCCAAACAACCTGAAAAAGATAGCTCATTTGAAGAACATTCAGCACAAGAGAACAATCCACAGGAAAGTACAGAAACATACAATCCACAGGAAAGCGATTCTCCGAGTAATTCTGGCTAAATAATACAGACTTGTTTGGTGTATTAAAAGAGAATTCAGAATTCTGAATGGGCTACGCCCCGCTGCGCTAACAGAATTCTGAATTAATTTAAGGCTTATAACTCCGATTTATAGGACTCATATTTGATTTTTGAACAAAACTCAGTACACTTTTATTCCTTCTTCCCAGTCCCCAGTCCCCAATCCCCAGTCCCTTACCTCTACGAGTGATTCAGAAATCAAATCGGATTCCTATATTTAATAAATCGGGGTTATTTTTATTCAGTAATGATTAATAATTTTAGATATTGTTGAAATGTACAGTCAGATTTGCAATCATACCTTGTATGGTAATTCTGCACCTCGTTTCCGATTTCATAGACTGTGATTTTGCTCTGGGCGACTCATCCCCTAGTTATTACTATGAAGGCTGTTGTTCCCAAAGTGGCGTAGGCGTAGCCCCTCGTAGACATCGCTTGAAATTACCCCGCACCCCATTGTCCGAAGCCATCGCCCACGGACTAATGCAACACCTTACCAAAGATGACTGTTATTCTCGTGAAGGCAAAATGTATGGCATATTATTGGTTGAGTTGCCTAATGGCGAACAACGAATACTCAAAGCTTTCTCTGGTCTTTTGCATGGTTGCAGTGTGGTTGAGGGCTGGGTGCCACCAATACCTGGAAGAGACGAAGTTGCTTTCCAGGAAGCCTGCACCTTGGCAGAGTTAGACGCCATCAAGGAAGAAATCCTCACCTTGAAGCAACTCAACGATCGCCAGCAGTACAAAACATTGTCTGGTGAGTTTGAGCAGCAACTACAAGCAATGAGCGATCGCCATCGCATTTGCAAACATCAACGACAAGAAAAACGTCAGCACATCTGCAATACTCTCACTGGCGCAACACTCACCATAGCCCTTGAACAACTCGACGCCGAAAGTCGTCAACAGGGAATCGAACGGCGACAACTTAAACGCCAGCAAAATGCCGTTTTACAACCCCTCCAGCAATTAATTACAGCCGCAGATGCGCGGATTCGAGAACTCAAACAACAGCGTAAAGCACTGTCACGGCAATTACAAGCTCAAATGCACGCCAGCTACAGCCTGACAAATTTTGCGGGGCGATCGCGATCGTTGCAACAATTGATGCCAGAAGGCTCACCCACTGGCACTGGAGACTGTTGTGCCCCAAAACTACTTCATTATGCTGCAACACATCATCTCAAACCCTTGGCAATGGCAGAATTTTGGTGGGGGGCATCTTCACTAAATCAAGATAAAATCCAGGGAGAATTTTATGGAGCATGTGCCGAACGATGTCAGCCATTGATGGGGTTTTTGCTCTCTGGCTTGAAACCTAACTTCCCTGCTAGGGAAGGGGGAGTAAGAAGCCCCTCCCCTGATAGGGGAGGGGTTGGGGGAGAGGTCACTTTTATTTATGAAGACGAATGGCTGATTGCTGTGAACAAACCGGCTGGACTACTTTCGGTACCTGGGCGTTATGGCGATCGCCAAGATAGTGTTTGGAGTCGCTTGTGTAATCTGTTACCTGATGGCACGACACTTGCATCTGTGCATCGATTAGATCAAGAAACATCTGGTATTTTGTTGTTGGCACGCGATCGCCAAACTCATCGACAACTGAGCCAACAGTTCCAGCAGCGAGAGGTTCACAAGGTTTATGAGGCTTTACTTGCAGGTTTTGTGAGAGTCGAGCAAGGTACAATTGAATTGCCATTGTGGGGAGATCCTGAAAATCGCCCTTATCAGCAAGTTGATTGGCAGCGGGGTAAACCGAGTTTGACGCAATTCCAGGTGATGGCGAGGGAAGGAGATTACACCCGCGTAGAGTTTACGCCTCTAACAGGACGTACCCATCAATTGAGAGTTCATGCGGCAGATGTGCAAGGATTGGGGGTGACTATTTTAGGCGATCGCCTTTATGGATGCTGTGCGAATGCTAATCGGTTACATTTACACGCTAGAGAACTTTGTTTCAAGCATCCGCGATCGGGAGAAACTCTTCATTTAGAAGTAAATACACCGTTTTAAATTTATCATTATGAATACCGTAATTACACCAGAAAAAATAGAGTTGCCAGCTGGGGCAGTGTTGAAACTTTTGGGATCTTGGCAAGATTATCAAGCACTTAGTGAGCAACTTGGCGATCGCGCCATCCCTCGCATTAAATATCGCAGAGGAGAAATTTTGTTAATGGCACCGCTACCAGAACACGGAAGAGATGTCAGCTTGCTGGCATTGATAATAATAGCTATACTTGACCACTTAAACCGCAGATACGACTCATTTACGCCCATCAGTATGAGTTTGCCAGAATTTAGTGGTATTGAGCCTGACTATTGCTTTTATATTGAAAATTGGAGATCCGTGGTAGGTAAAAATCGTATTGACTGGCAAAAAGATCCTCCACCAGATTTAGTAATTGAGATAGATATTACTAGTTATACGGATATTAATGATTATCTTCCTTATAAAGTGCCAGAAATTTGGCTGTTAAAAAATAAGCAGTTATTAGTTTATAGATTGCAGGGTGAAAACTACGCAATTACAGAAAGCATTTACTTTCCTAACGTTGCAGAAATTGTACGGCAATGCCTCCAAATTGCAAACGAGCAAACAACAAGTGAGGCGATTAGGTGGTTAAGAAGCTTTTTGCGTGGGTAAATAGGCAACTATTAGCGACTAGCCTCAAAATTAGCGATCGCTATTATGCTATTATTTGCCGATAATATTGTCGTACTCTCCGTGAGTCCGTGAGTGCCGATCCAAAACCATAAGATACCCTTTTAGACTTCTACACCTAATGCTCGGTAGTTTTGTCCTGCTCTGACTGACCAATACTTGCCAACTTTTTTGAAATGTAGGGATGGGTGAGAGGGATCTGCTTTAAGTAACTCATAGCATTGATCCGCTGTTTTTTGCACATTTTCAGGTAGAGCATCGTAAGATTCCCAAAATCGACGAGTGGTGTAGTGCATTAGATTTCCCGATAGAGGCCAGCCTCAAAATCAGCGATGTCTACGACGGGCTACGCCTACGCCTCTTGGGCTAAATCTTCCAACTTCCCATCTTCAATGTCTTTCTCTACCTGCTCATCCCAGCGCTGATTATCCAAATCTGAAAACCATTCCAGAAATTTTTGGAATTCATCAGGCGGAAGCTTCAGAATGGCAGCTTCTATTTGCTCAAGTGTCATAATTGCCTTTTCTGTTCGTGATTATAATCCTAGTATACTCAACATTGACCTTCCATCTAGGAGCAATAATGCTGTTTTGATACATTCATAAAAGGAGAGAATATTCTCTATCTTCTACTGAAGAACTACTGCTTTAATCTTCTTACAGATATTCACCCAAGCTTGATTCTCTTGTGCAGAATTGAGGCTCTCTAAAGGTTGATTGGGAGGGTGCGCTGACTGATACTTTTCAATTTCTGTTTCTTCATAGTTGCTATAAGTCAAAGGTATCCAAATAATCGTCAGCCCTTCGGCTTCAGCCGCATCTAATAATGGGGGTAACTCATTATCAGCAATAAAATCTGATGCTAAAAAATCAGGGCTAACCAACAATACTGCCACTTTTGCAGCTACTAAAGCATTTTCAATTTCTTCGCGCCACTTTGCGCCAGGTTGAATTTTACTATCGTCCCACACAACAATATTTTGGTTGCGAATCATTGGTTTGAGGTGCTTCTGAAGTTTGGTAAGCCACTGCTGCTCTTGATGACTATAGCTGATGAAAACTTGATTTCTGGTTATATTTTCAGACATAGGGTTTTGTGGTTTTTGTGAAGTCAATCAAACATCATCAATTAATCTTTGAACATCTACCATACAAAAGCTATGTTGGCACTGGATTTGGAAATTACCCGCTTCCAGTGATTTGTACAACACTTCTCGACTATAAAAATTGAGCTAATTAATAATGTAGCCTGTATCAACGATTGCATTAGCGCGTAGGCGTAGCCCGTCGTAGACATCGCCCCCCCTTCAAACCCTTACCATTCCACCTCCAAACTCAAATTGTCTAATAAAAAAGGCGATCGCTCGACCTCTGAACTTGGCAGTTGCACCTTTTTACCCGAACTGTCGAGCAAAAAAAGTGAACGTTTCACCTCTGAGCTTGGCAGTTGCACCTTTTTACCCGAACTGTCGAGCAAAAAGGGCGATAGTTTGACCTTTAACCCTCGAAGTTGCACCTTTAATCCTCGAAGTTGCACCTTTAACCCTCGAAGTTGCACCTTTAACCCTCGAAGTTGCACCTTTGACCCTCGAAGTTGCACCTTTAACCCTCGAAGTTGCGCCTTT
>NZ_JACJSJ010000126.1 GCF_014698115.1 Nostoc sp. FACHB-973 | reverse complement strand
GTTGGATTTCCCGTCCCACCACCTATGTTGTCAGTTGGATTTCCCGTCCCACCACCTATGTTGTCAGTTGGATTTCCCGTCCCACCACCTATGTTGTCAGTTGGATTTCCCGTCCCACCACCTATGTTGTCAGTTGGATTTCCCGTTCCACCACCTGTGTTGTCAGTTGGATTTCCCGTCCCACCACCTATGTTGTCAGTTGGATTTCCCGTTCCACCACCTGTGTTGTCAGTTGGATTTCCCGTCCCACCACCTATGTTGTCAGTTGGATTTCCCGTTCCACCACCTGTGTTGTCAGTTGGATTTCCCGTTCCACCACCTGTGTTGTCAGTTGGGGTTCCCGTTCCATTCCCAGGTGTTGGCTGGACTGAGGGATTTTGAGGTCTGGCTGTGGTTCCGCTGGAATCAACAGGAACGTTATTACTCTGAACATTGGTGTTATTATTACTCTCTGTAGTACCCCGAACAGTGTTTGTTAAGATTTGTCCTGTTTCCTCAAAGGAGCTTACTGGAGAGTCATCTGCTACGGTACTTCCTAAGGAATCATTTGTAACAGCGTCTTTGGTTGCAGAATTTGAAGGACTACTAGTTAACTCCAAGAAAGAAGGGTTTTCAACTACTCCCTGTCCTGTTACTGGGGACTGTGTTTGTAAGGCCGCAGCAGTTTCAGCTTGAACGCTGGCGATCGCTGGGTCAGGATTAGGTGTCATATTTTGCCTATTTAAATCCAGTCCCCGAACTAGATCGCTCGTTTCATAAAAATTTCTCAGATCAAAATCGTATAAACCCTGAAATTTGCCTTTAACTATAACCATCAGCTGTCCTGCTTGCAGCACCTGGGTTTGAGAAGCTTCCTTGTTAGAAACTTCAATGCCGCTATTTGTCAGGGCACCCACAACTGTGGTGTCTGTTTGTTGGTCATAACGTACAAATAATGCTGAACCACGAATTGCCGCTGCTGCGCTTGGGGTTTGTATACGTGTTTGCCCTCTCCCAGGTGGTATAAGCAGCAACGCAGTTCCGTTTGACAGTCTAAAGCTGCGAGTCTTGGGTAAAAATTGAAAGATAGCCTGTTCCCCAACTCTTGCCAATGAGCCGTCGTTAAACCGCAAATCTGCTAGGGAAGCTCGACCAGTTGACAACCCATCCCCAGGAATCATTGCATCTGATTTTTGTGCAGGACGTTTCTTAAGTTTGTTTCTGGGTATTAGTTGTACTAAGTTACGGAGATTCTGAATCTCGGCTCGTGTTAGAGGAGTGACGGCACTTACCCGATCTGGCAAAGGTAGGACGACAATTCCCCATAAACTAATTACTAAAAGTGGTAAAGATTTATTAAACATATAGAACTCCTATTTGATTTTTGAAAAAACTTCGTACAACTCCAAAAGGCTGATTTCCTATTCCCTACTCCCCAACGCCACTTGACTTAGCTAGCTGCTCATTTTGGGAACCAAAAAAACAGTACTGGCTCTTCCCTACCTATCGCGCTTGCGCTGCGCCCACCACGTAAATAAGTTCAAAAATCAAAGCGGAATGCCATAGTTTCATAACTTGTAAACTTCAACTAATACCAAATACGCTGAATATTGAAGCTGCTGCTGATTGTTATACCGAGCTTTTTGATGTCAATATTATCTGCATTTGAGTCTAAATTTGATAGACAAAATAAACAACTAATAAGTATGTATTTAGTTTGTTTAAGTTTTTAGTCTCAAATTCCCGTTTTATGAAATGAAGTCTAGAGCAGGTTTCAAAACCGACGAACAATATCAATAATTCAATAAACAATGGTTTAGAGGATATCTTTTCAAGTATTCAATATTTCAGTATCTTCCCGCCAACACATCTTCAAAAAGGGAAAAATATCTCAAACTAAACTTTGTAAACCCTGATTTTGGGGGATATACAGGTGTTGAATACGACAATCAACTTTCAGATATCGTCTTAGCAGATAATCCTTTATGATCTCCTCAGCCAACAAAAAGTTTTGGATGTCTGTTATGAGGTTAATTGCTAGTTGTATTTTACTGGCGTTCTTCTATTACTCTTATGAAAGTAGTACGATGAAGTCTCCAAAATTCTCTGCTAGACTTTCTTTGAGTTAAGAGAGTTTGTATTAGCATCAAATTTGCTGACCATTACTGTAAATACTACAGTAGATGATTTGTACAAACTATAAGTTTCAAGGTGATAGAAGAGCGTTAAGTTACCTCAGCACAATGAAAATTAATTTTTTATAGGCATGATTCGTAATTTTTCATGGGCAACAGTTTCAGTTATGTTTACATTTTGTAATGTTGCTTTGTTTATTCCTACCTATTTATTTAAGAATAATTAAGAGAACCTTGTATCAAGGCAGATAATTCTGGCAAAACAATGTGGTAAGGAATCCGAAAAAGAGTAAGTTCAGTTTGTAGATATCAGTATATACCTAAAAAGGTGAACTACATACACTCAATTGTATTTTTGGAGTCGGAATTTATGATCGAGCTTCTAGGTTTACATTCGCTAAACGCGCTCAACGCGATCTAACAGATGCGACTCAAGAACTGTAAAAATTTGTTTTTTTGGATTTTTTTAGTCTCCAGTTGTAGAAGCTGGGGTTGCATCAGAGTAAATGCAACAGAATCTCCAAATCATGATTTGGCATCAAAAATTACATCTTTAACAAGTACCCAGGTAAGCGTTCAGCCATGTCAGGAGTTCGAGCAACGAGCGATTAGCTCTTTGTGCAAGCAGTCCAGTAAATTGCAGAGTCTGGACTTCCCAATAAAGTTATATTTGGCACAACAAACACCAGAAATTACACAAGCAGAACCAACACCAGATCCAGAACCTGGGGATACTCAAAAACAAAATGACCCGCCACAGCTAGAATCGCAGCCAAGTAATTTACCTACATCTCGTCCAGACTCAACAGAGCAACTGTTGAATCCACCTGAGATAAATCGTTCTCAAAGGTTAGAGAGGCTAAGAACCCTGCTGCAACAGCCAAAACAGCCGTCTGAGTATGAAAGCGATCGCGAATTGGGGTTACGGGTGCGGTTACGACCCTTAGAACAACAGCCACTCCCACAACCTGTCCCTACATTTAAACCCGTCGGCTATCTACAGGCGCGTGTAGGTTACTTCCAAACGACCAACATTTTTTCCTCAAAAAATAATCCAACAGAAGATGGTTTAATTATTTCTGGACTGACACTAGCTTCTGCATATTTACCTATAGGATCTAAAACTTATTTAAACGGTTCAATTGATGGCAATATCATTCGTTATCTAGATCAGTCGCAATACCATTACAACCAGATCAGATTTAATCTGGGTCTTTACCAACAGTTATCGCGGCGAATGTACGGAGAAATCAGTTTCAGCAATCAGCAGTTATTTTATGCCAACAACAGCGATCGCCCCAATAGCTTCAAAGCAGGCGATCGCTTTTTAAACGAAAATTCCCTGCAACTGTCTTTCGGACGGCGAGATCCCTTAACCTCAAAATTAATGCTAGATAGCTTCTACGAATTGAGCCTCAACTTTGCCGACCCCCAAAGTCGCAGTCGCATCATCAATTCTTTTTGGTTATCTCTAAACTACTACTTGCAAAAGCCTCTCCAAGTTGGTATTGACTACCAAGTGAACTTCTCTGACTTTACACAGCGCGATCGAGAAGACCAATTTCATCGGCTATTCGCCCACTTAAATTACCGAATATCCAGTTCCAGCAGCATGAATGTTCAGACTGGGGTAACTTTGGGTAGTTCAACCGCCGAAAACATTGATTTTGATGGCTGGTTCTTCAGTATTAATTATAATTTGCAATTAGGTCGGTTTTGAAAAAAGTGAGGAGAGTTAAGAGTTAAGAGTTAGGAGTGAGGAGTTAAGAATTAAAACTGCTAACTCCTGACTCCTAACTCCTAACTATAAATAAGAAATCCAATCACTCCAGCTACCAGCATAAAGTTTACCTTTGCTGATGTCGGCTAATTCTAGAGAAAGTAAATTCACACAAGCGGTAACGCCAGAGCCACAATAAACTAAGATTTCTTCGGCTGTTTCTAGGTTCTCCCAGCGACGGCGTTGTTCTGTTTGGGGTAGTAGGTAACCTGAAGAATCTGTAACTTCTTGCCAAGGATAGTTAACCGCACCAGGAATATGTCCGGCAATTTTATCAATTGGTTCTCGTTCACCTCGGTAGCGATCGCTTTCTCTGGAATCTACCAACACTACATCTGGTCTATCTTTGCGGCTTTTCACTGCTGTAATATCTACAACTTTTTCTGTTTGCACTTCAGGTACAAATGTCGCCATGCAGAGGGGAGGAATAACATCCGTAACAGGATACCCAGCTTTTTGCCATCCAGCAAAACCTCCATCGAGTACAGCTACTCGTTCATGTCCTAGATAGCGCAACAGCCACCATAAACGAGATGCAAAAGCAAAGCGGGAATCATCATAAGCTACAACCAGAGTTTTTTGGTAATTGACCCCGATCGCTGCAAATTTGTTAGCGATATCATTAGGCTTAGGTAAAGGATGTCTCCCGCCATGCTTACCCACTGGACTAGAAAGATCCTGATTCAAATCTAAATAATATGACCCCAAAATATGACTTTTTTGATACTGTTGTTGTCCTAGTTGTGGTTCGGCCAGAGAAAAGCGACAATCCACAATGACTATTTGGGGGTCTTCTATATGTTCAAACAGCCAAGCTGGGGAAACAACAAATTGGATATTGGTCATAGAGCATGGGCTATGGGGCATAGAGCATTGGTAATTTGCTAATGACCAATGACTAATGACTAATGACAAATTTATTTACAAAATGCCAGACTTAGAAAATTTTACACCTAAGGTCACAGCAGATGGTTCCTTCACTTTTGTTTCTCAAGAGTTTGGTGAATCCTTTCACAGCCATTATGGTGCTAAGCAGGAAAGTTTTTTCAAGTTTGTGGAACCGACTCAACTGACTAGAGCAGCGCAAAAACCAGTTTTGCGGCTGTTGGATGTTTGTTATGGTTTGGGATATAACACTGCCGCTGCTTTGCAGACAATTTGGGCAGTGAATCCGAGTTGTAAGATTGAAATAATCGGTTTAGAACTGAATTCAGCAGTACCACAAGCTGCGATCGCTCATCATTTGTTTGACAATTGGAACTGCAATTACATTGAAATTTTGTCCCAGCTAGCTTTTGAGAATCAAGTGCAAACAGCTTCCTTGAAAGCGAAGCTATTGATTGGCGATGCTAGAAAGACCATCGCCCTGGTACGTGAGTCGGATTTTTCGGCTGATGCAATTTTTCTCGATCCGTTTTCACCACCACAGTGTCCCCAATTATGGACTGTTGAATTTATTAAACAGCTGTCATTGTGTTTACATCAAGATGGTTTATTAGCCACCTATTCTTGTGCTGCTGCTGTACGCACAGCACTTTTGTCTGCTGGTTTGGCCATCGGTTCTACGCCACCAGTGGGCAGGCGATCGCCCGGTACTGTGGCAGCAAATATAAGAGGATGGGGAGCAGGGGAGCAGGGGAGCAGGGGAGAGAAATTTCCCCTCTGCGCTTCCTCTTCTCCTCTCTCACAAGCCGAGAAGGAACACTTACTAACTCGTGCTGCCATTCCCTACCGCGATTTTGAATTGAGCGATTCCAGTGAAGTTATACTCAGGCGGCGACAACAAGAGCAACAAGCTTCTTCCCTCGAACCTACCTCTGGTTGGCGCAAAAGGTGGCTATCGGCAACGCAAGGCAGGGATTTTTTTATCGGAACTAGTACTCTGTCTTGAAAAGTGACGCTCCTACGTCGAAGAGAGCTGCCCTAACATATCTAAGGAAGCCTGATCTCTGACTTTTTGCTACGACGGGCTGTTGAGTGACCCAACTACAGCCTTTAGGGACTTCCAAATAAAATAAAAATTCTGATTTCGTTTTCTAATACTCAGGAAACGAGTTTTTTTGAGCCAAATAATTTAAACTATAAAATAAGTAGCCAATATTACATGTTTGTTAACAGTATTTAACTACTGCTATAACTGAGTAAGTAAAAACGTGTATACCTAATGATTACCATTAATACTGCCAACTACAAACTGGATATTTTGATACAAAGCTTGGAGTTACAGGGTTTTATGCCGTTATTACGTAAAAAAATCTCCGTAAAAAGCCTGATTTAACATTTGTAGTAATTTATGATACTGGAATGAGAAGCAAAAAATTTGACAACAAGAGACTCTTTATTCGTAACATAAAAAATACATACGGTGAAAAACCCAGATTGGCAGCTTGACATCATAATAATTCCTATGGAAACCGTAAATCAAATACAGTCGAATACTAAATTTGTTTTGAAATCTGACACTGTTAACTTGTGGAAATAATTGGAGCGCCTTTGTGATTCAATGGGAATCCAACCATAGAGGCTTTACAGAAGAAATTGTTGATGGGTCAAACCCCCTAAGCGCAGTGAAAAGTATCGGTTCAAATCATGCCATAGGCTCGCAAAATCTAGAGGGTTATTCTTTAGGCTTATCTCAAGAAGACTTGATGCTTGAAGATAACCAAGCAGTGTCTTCTTGGATGAAAAGTGATGTTAATTCTAATCAAGACTCATTGGTCTCTAAAACACTACAAGCCAAAGGTTCTAAAGTGAATGGGTTTGATTTAGATCCACCAAAGGTTTTAGTCGTTGACGACCATGCAGCCAGTCGTATGACTGCTGTTGCCCTTTTGGGGATGGAAGGATACGAAGTGATTGAGGCAGATAGTGGTTCGATTGTTGTGGGATTAGTAACCCAAAAACAGCCAGATTTGATTTTGCTGGATGTGATGATGCCGGGAATGGATGGATTTGAAGTCTGTCAATTGCTTAAACAAGATGAGCAAACCAGACTAATACCAGTAATTTTTATTACAGCATTAAATGATCGGCGATCGCGCATTCGAGGAATTGAAGTCGGCGGAGATGATTTTCTCACCAAACCTTTTGACCGTGTAGAACTGGCGGCGCGTGTCAAGTCATTGGTGCGGCAAAAGCGTCTCAACGAAGACTTAGATCATGCCGAACAAGTGCTGTTTTCCATTGCCATGTCCATTGAAAGCCGCGATCCCAATACAGGTGGTCATTGTGAACGACTAGTAAAACTGGGACAAGCTTTTGGTGAATACCTCAATCTCTCACGGTATCAAATTCGAGATTTGATGTGGGGGGGTTATCTCCACGATATCGGCAAGGTGGGTATTCCTGATGCGGTGCTGCTGAAAAAAGGCCAACTCACCCCCGAAGATTGGCAGATTATGCGGCAGCACGTTTTGATTGGAGAAAAAATCTGCCAGCCACTACGCAGTATGCGCGGTGTAATTCCCATTATTCGGCATCACCACGAACGCTGGGATGGTTCAGGCTACCCCGATCGACTTAAAGGGGATGATATCCCATATCTGGCGCAAATATTTCAGTTAATTGATATTTACGATGCTCTAACTAGCGAACGACCTTACAAAGAAGCCCTGACCACGGAAGAAGCACTTTCAGTGATGCTAAAAGAAGCTGATTCTGGTTGGCGCAATCCTAAACTAGTGGAGCAGTTTACTGAGTTTATTTGCTTTTATCAGAAAAAACAGAAAGAGTGGGAAGTAGAGAATAGGGAATAATGATTTGTAGCTACTATATAAGTGAACTTCTTGTGACTACTGAATTCTGAGTTCTTACTCTTTTGCTCATTTCAGTCTTCTATGATTAGCTGGTATATTTGAGCCTACATCTTGAGAGGATGTTTGTAAAGTCTACTGTTGTATCAAGATCCCCCCGATCAAGCCTTTCCAATGGGAGAATAACCTTCTCAAAGTCCTCCTTTTTAAGGAGAGGGGGTAAATGCGTAGAGGCATCTAAAGTTTTGGATACTTCAGGCACTACTTTTAAAACATCCTCTGAAGTAGCAACAGCATTAATCTCAATTTTACTGATAGCTGATAGCTAATTATGGTAGTTGTAGCAATTCTAGCAGCCGGACGCGGCACACGAATGAAATCAAGCTTACCCAAGGTTTTACACTCTTTGGGTGGGCGATCGCTAGTAGAGAGAGTTCTCAAAAGTGTAGAACCTCTTTCACCCTCACGGCGAATCGTAATTGTAGGGTATCAGTCCGAGGAAGTGAAAGCTGCTATGCATTCAATCCCCAACTTGGAGTTTGTCGAACAGACTGTGCAATTAGGAACAGGTCATGCCATCCAGCAATTACTTCCCTACTTAGAAGATTACACTGGGGATTTGCTGGTACTCAACGGCGATTTACCGTTGATACGTAGTGAAACCCTTCAGCAGATGTTACAAACTCACGCCCAAAATCAGAACGCCGCCACAATTCTCACCTCACACCTACCAGACGCCACAGGTTACGGGCGCGTTTTTTGTAACGATGAAAATATTGTCCAGCAAATGGTTGAACACAAGGATTGTACTCCTGCCCAAAGAGAAAATCACCGAATTAACGCCGGCGTTTATTGCTTTCGCTGGGAAAATTTGGCAAAGGTACTCCCTCACCTACAGGCAAACAATGCCCAAAAAGAATATTATCTAACTGATGCCGTGACTCAAGTTGGACAAGTGATGGCAGTGGATGTAAAAGATGATCAAGAAATTCTTGGCATCAACGATCGCCTGCAACTGGCAACAGCTTACGAAATTTTGCAAAGGCGAGTCAAGGAAAAATGGATGCTAGCAGGTGTTACTCTCATCGACCCCACAAGCATCACCATTGATGAAACAGTAGAGTTACACCCGGATGTAATTATTGAACCCCAAACTCATCTGCGCGGAAATACGGTGATTAAAACAGGAAGTCACATTGGCCCAGGGAGTTTAATTGAAAATAGCCAGTTGGCTGAAAATGTCACCGTGCAGTATTCAGTGGTGACAGATAGCACTGTAAACGCAAGAAGCCGAATTGGCCCCTATGCCCATTTGCGGGGTCACGTACAAGTGGGTGCTGGTTGTCGTGTGGGGAACTTTGTGGAATTAAAAAATACGCAGTTAGGCGATCGCACAAATGCAGCACATTTGTCGTATTTAGGCGATAGTGTTATCGGTAATCAGGTGAATATTGGTGCAGGTACAATTACTGCCAATTATGATGGCGTGAAGAAACACCATACTAAAATAGGCGATCGCACTAAAACAGGTTCCAATAGTGTTTTAGTTGCTCCAGTTACCTTGGGTAATGATGTCTACGTAGCTGCTGGTTCCACGATCACAGAAGATGTTCCTGATGATGCTTTGGCCATCGCTCGTAGTCGTCAGGTGGTTAAACTAGGTTGGCGTAGAAAGAATCAACTTGGAGGGTAAAAGATGAAAGGTGAAGCATGAAGATACTTCACGCTTCATCTTTGTTGGCGCTAGCTAGCATTATAAATAGCGATCGCATTGTGCCAGTTGCGTAAGTCCTGATCAGAAGCACGCTGAGGGTTTTAGAGATTTCCATTAATTTTGGCATTGAAGCCGTAGACTTGGCGACTACCAACCAAAGGCACTAACGTCACTTCTTTTTCATCGCCTGGTTCAAAGCGAACTGCGGTGCCTGCCGGGATATCGAGGCGCATTCCTCGTGCTTGTTCTCTGTCAAAATTTAAAGCGTTGTTAACTTCATAAAAGTGAAAATGAGAACCGATTTGTATGGGGCGATCGCCTGTATTTGATACTAATAATTTGATAGTATGACGACCAACATTTAGTTCTATTTCACCTTCTGGTGTAATAATTTCTCCAGGAATCATAATAGATTTAAAATTAAAAAACTAACGAATTGGATTATGTACAGTTACTAACTTTGTGCCATCAGGGAAAGTTGCTTCTACTTGCACTTCATGTACCATTTCTGGTATTCCTTCCATCACATCATCCCGTGTTAACAATGTTGTGCCATAACTCATTAATTCAGCTACAGTTTGCCCATCTCTTGCACCTTCTAAAATAGCAGCAGAAATATAGGCAACTGCTTCAGGATAATTCAGTTTCAAACCTCTATCTTTACGTCTTTCTGCTAATAAAGCAGCTGTAAAAATTAATAGCTTATCTTTTTCCTGCGGCGTCAATTGCATTCTTATCTCCTGCTCTGTGGTTCAAACCTGCCACACTCTTGGTACACACTTACCACGATTCAAAAAAGAAACTCGCAGCAGCTGCCAAACATCAATAAACCAGTTTCTCACCTCAGATGTAGAATCACCGCGATATCGACACAATAATCCATGTTGTAATCGGCTAACACCTATTTCAGCGACACCATTTCCTAAAATTCGGATTTTTTCCACCATTTCTGGTGAAACTGCACCACCAAGCCAAACTAGACTACCTATGATTGGTTTTCCAGCCAAGCCGTGGGGACTGTGGAAAACTTCTTCGCTAGCTGGTAACCATTGCCGATCAATCCACAAAGGAACACCTTGTTGCCAGATTTCAGTATGCGATCGCCATTCTCCCTTATCGAATTTCTCTCCCCTAGCACTGCGACCAAAGCGGGTAATTTCCCAGCCTAAAAAACTACCCCCGGTTGCTAATTCTACCCGTAAATCTTGCTGATAAATCGCACCGTTAAATAAAATTGTTTCTTGGGGTAACCATTCTAAACAAGCACCAGTATCAACTTGTATCTGCGTGTTTTGTCTAGCTTGTAAGCCATTACTGCGATATATCTTACTAGCCGCTGCTGTAGTTATTAAGGCGTGTGTATGGGGTTGGAGGTGGATATGAGAGGACAAGCGATCGCCCCCCACAACTCCCCCAGCCGTGTGTAAAATTACGCTATGACAAACCTTTTGCCCTTCTGGATAAAATGGTCGTTGTACCTTCAAAGGCGCTTGCTGGTGATTGTAAATTAATTGGGTTCTGTTTTGGCGATCGGCGTAAACTAAATTCAGTTTGCCATGCCAACCTTCTGTAATTTCTGAGTTGCAAGTCATTTAATTAATTGCTTCGCCAAGGTGTACGCTAGTGCGATAAACCAGGTACACAAAACCACTTTCATCATGAAAATTCTGATATAGTTCTTGAAAACTATCAATAAGTTTGTTATCTGCCAAACTTTCATTAGGTAGATAAGAAACGCTTTTCGCTCGTCCAATAAGTCCAGTTAAATCTAACTGTTGTCTATAAGTAAAAGTGTATTCGCGGATGTTGATAAAATCAGAAGTTGCTAACAGTGGCTCTACTGACTGCATCCTTGATTCTGCTGGGTGATTGTTAGATGCTTCGCGGACTATTCGGCTATATTCTGCCGTTAAAGCATCTTCTTTATCGCGGTTATTCCAAACTACAGCTAAACGTCCCGACGCTTTTAAAATGCGATGAAATTCTGATAATGCTGGTTCTGGATTGAACCAATGGAAAGATTGAAAACAAGTAACTAAATCAACCGATTTATCAGCAAGTTTAGTAAATTCTGCTGTTCCATCCCGAAACTCTAATAAAGGGTGTGGTTCTGCGGCTTCTCTCATGCTCGCATTTGGTTCAATGGCAATGACATTAACTCCACACTCAGCTAATAGTCTAGAACTAATTCCTGTACCTGCACCAATATCCGCTGCTACAATTTGTAAATTTTTATCTAATCCTTCCAAGATAATATCAATTGCCGCTGGGGGGTAGCTTGGTCGGTATTTGACATA
Organism: Nostoc sp. FACHB-973; assembly: GCF_014698115.1. Lineage (GTDB taxonomy): Bacteria > Cyanobacteriota > Cyanobacteriia > Cyanobacteriales > Nostocaceae > Nostoc > Nostoc muscorum. The sequence continues at coordinate 12,816 of NZ_JACJSJ010000126.1, read as the reverse complement.
ATCTTCCGCTCTATCAGAAAAACGGTTGAGCGGATTTAAGGTATGTAAGGCGATTGTTTCAGGATTAATTTGGCTCATGGGTTTTTAGGCAAAAGCAAAAAAATAGTTAAGTATTTATATTAAGTATAGAGTAGTGCGATCACTGCATTTCAGAAAAGCGATACGATAGAAATTAAACTAGACCTAATAACCATGTACAAAAATGGAAATATTGCTGAACATCCACATTGAGAAATTACCAGAAGGAGTTTATTTAGCAACATCGGATAAACTTCAAGGTTTAGTTGCTCAAGGACGGACGGTTGCTGAGACTTTAGAAATTGCCCGCGATGTAGCGCGTAAGTTGCTGGAAGCACAATCTCAGGATAAGGAAGCAGATTAACCGTAGTTCAAGGATTACTATTGTGATGTTTTAATTAGACCAGATTCTTAATAGAGTTTACTGGGTTGGTTTAACTTTCCATCTTCACTAAAAACTTTGTCGATATTCAAACCAAAATAATTGACAAATCTTTTGATAACTGATTCTTGTACTGACTCTAAATTTTTAATATTAATATTTTTGTTGTATTTTAGTACTCGTGAAGTTACAGGAAATCCTAATTCATAACTATTCCACGTTCGTCTCCCGGAATAGAGACTGGTGTTAGCTGTATTAGTAACAAATGCAGTTAATAACATATCATTTAATTCTAGATGTCTTTTCCAAATATTTATTAAGCCCTCGATTTGAGTAGTAAAACTTTGAGCTATATCTTCATATCTTAATACCCTGGCTGGTGAAGTATTAGGCCAAGAGGCAACAGCTTCCAAGCAAATCATAAATTCACAATGCCCATTTCTAAAGATTTGAATTTTATGTCCCAGTTTATATTGTTCGATATATCGAAACTCTTCATTAATCACTCCATATTCATTCGGTCTTGTGTCAGATTGATTTATATTACCTGGTATGTTTGTATAACCCGAAAATTGAGGTAACTTTAAAGTATGGATTGATTTTAATAAATCTGGATTAAGCGGATCAATAGTATCATTATAAATATTAAGAGGCGTTAAACTAACTATAGACCATACATGATTTCCAACAAAATTAATCCATTCTTCTTCTCTAAATTTAAGAAAAGCAGAGTTTTCAATTGTGTTTATAGAAATTCTGCCATTTTCTAGTTGAGTAGAAACCCAATTTTCATGCTCTACCTTTTTTTGCTTTAACTTTTCGACAGTCCATTCTTCTGGGTTGGAATCAATTAGAGTATGGTGTGTTGGACATAGCAATATTAAATTGGAGTATTCATCCCTTTCTTCAGATGTAAGATTGCTTTGACCACGAGGCCCCTTAGGTGATTTAGCAACTATATGAGCCATCTCACCTAAAGTACTTCTTGACCCAATAGGTGTTAGTTCAATTTTACAAAAAGCACACCGATTTCCAGAACGACCCCAAAGTGTTTTTACATCTATACTCATCTCTTCTTCCTCTTTTTTGTTAACATTTTTGCGATTCAAACAAAAAAACAGCCGCCTCCGCAAAGGAAGCAGCTATTTTTACAAAAAGGGGACTATCAAGTATTAATAATCGAAGTCGCCACCAGCACCAGCACCAGCAGCAGGAGCACCGTCTTTAGGTTCAGGCTTGTCAACTATAATACATTCGGTTGTCAACACCATCCCAGCGATAGAAGCAGCGTTTTGCAGAGCAGAACGAGTCACTTTCGCAGGGTCAACAATACCAGCAGCTAACAAATCGACGAATTCGTTTGTTGCAGCGTTGTAGCCAACGTTGAATTCTTTCTCTTTCACGCGTTCAGCGATCACAGCACCATTTTGACCAGCGTTTTCCGCAATCCGCTTCAGAGGCGCAGGTAAAGCACGAACGACAATCAACGCACCAATCAACTCTTCACCTGTGAGGTTGCTGTTCGCCCAGGTTTCTAATTCAGGAGCTAGGTGAGCTAGGGTTGTACCACCGCCAGGAACAATACCTTCTTCCACAGCAGCTTTAGTAGCGTTGATGGCGTCTTCTAGGCGCAGTTTCTTGTCTTTCATTTCGGTTTCGGTGGCTGCACCCACTTTCACCACGGCGACACCGCCAGAAAGTTTAGCAAGACGCTCTTGGAGTTTCTCTTTGTCGTAGGAAGATTCAGTTTCTTCGATTTGACGACGAATTTGTTCGACACGAGCCTTAACCGCAACTTCGTTACCTTCGGCAACAATTGTGGTGCTGTCCTTGGTAATGGTGATGCGGCGAGCTTTACCCAGGCTATCCAGCTTGGTGTTATCTAGCTTCAAACCAGCATCTTCGGTGACTAATTGACCGCCAGTCAAAACGGCGATATCTTCTAGCAAAGCTTTGCGGCGATCGCCAAAGCCAGGAGCCTTGACAGCAGCAACGTTGAGTACACCGCGCAAACGGTTGACTACTAAGGTTGCTAAAGCTTCTTTTTCGATATCTTCGGCGATAATCACCAAAGGACGACCAGCACGAGCTACTTGCTCTAACACTGGTACAAGGTCTTGCACTAAAGCAATTTTCTTATCGGTCAGCAGGAGGAAAGGCTCATCGAAAACCGCTTCCATCCGCTCAGCATCGGTGGCAAAATAAGGAGAGATGTAGCCTTTGTCAAAGCGCATCCCTTCAGTGATTTCCAACTCGGTGACCATAGATTTCCCTTCTTCTAGGGAAATTACGCCTTCCTTGCCCACCTTATCCATAGCTTGGGCAATCATCTGACCAACTTCTTCGTCATTACCAGCCGAGATTGCACCAACTTGGGCAATAGCTTTGGAATCTTCCACCGGACGGGCGTGTTCAGCAATTTTCTCTACGAGGAAGCTGGTAGCTTTGTCAATACCACGCTTCAACAAAATCGCGTTAGCACCAGCTGCAACGTTCCGCAAGCCTTCCTTGACGATCGCATGAGCTAAAACGGTGGCAGTGGTGGTGCCATCGCCCGCAGCATCGTTGGTCTTAGAAGCAGCTTGACGAATCAGAGCTACACCAGTGTTTTCAATGTGGTCTTCTAATTCGATTTCTTTAGCGATGGTTACACCGTCATTAACGATTTGCGGTGCGCCAAATTTCTTTTCTAGGACTACGTTACGACCTTTGGGACCAAGGGTAACAGCTACAGCCTCAGCCAGGATGTCAATCCCTCGCTCCAGGGCGCGACGGGCGTTTTCGTTGTAGATAATGCGCTTTGCCATAGGTGTCTAAATTCAAGGAGTTAAGTCAATTTTTTTTGAATTGGGCATTGGGCATTAGGCATTGGGCATCGGAAAAACTCTTTCCTATTCCCCATTCCCTATTCCCCATTCCCCACTAGATAACGACTGCTAAAATATCTTTTTCAGAAAGCAGTACATATTCTTCGGTGCCTAGTTTGATGTCAGTACCAGCGTACTTAGAGTACAGCACCTTATCACCAACTTTAATTTCCAATTCTTGACGGCTACCGTCGTCATTACGCTTGCCAGGACCGAGGGAGACTACTTCTCCTACCTGGGGTTTTTCCTTAGCGGTGTCGGGCAAATACAGACCACCTGCGGTCTTTTCCTCAGAGGCGCTCACTTTCACGAAAACGCGATCGCCCAAAGGTTTTACTGTAGAAACGGTTAAAGATATTGCTGCCATGTGTTTTTCTCCAGAGTTTAGCACTCTCAACTCCTGAGTGCTAATCTATCTAAAAGCGGCGTCCAATGGCAAGATTTTCTTAAGTACGGGTTTCCGAACTAGAATATCTTGGGTGTACTTAAGTATAAATGCTTAATTATTTTTACCTTTCGGGTTCTGTTGCCCAAGCTACGAATATTTTTATAGGGACTAGGGATTGGGGATTAGGGACTGGGGATTGGGGACTAGGAGAGATGAGCAGAGAGTAAGTTGCAGTAAGCCTTTCCCTTGTGCTTCCCGCCTCTTCCAATGCCCCAATCCGAGGTACCCAATCCCCAGTACCCAATCCCCAGTCCCCAATTCCCAGTACCCATCTCAGTAAACTTTATTTGCAAAGCTTGGAAATTGTTATAGAACTGTAATCAGGGAGCCGCTCTATGAGTAAGAATAAGGTGATCCAGAAAAGCCATCAAATCCCCAAAACCACCAAGTCTCTTGAACATAAAGCCCTGAGTAATTGTGTAGAAAGTTTAGGATTGGCAAAAATTCAGCGACATATTTTTATTTGTGCTGACCAAACAACTCCTAACTGCTGCTCAAAACGAGCTAGTCTGGAATCTTGGGAGTACTTAAAAAAGCGACTTAAAGAGTTAAAACTCGATAAGGCGCAAGCAAGTCATCCCATTTGCGTCTTTAGAACTAAAGCCAATTGCTTGCAGGTTTGTTGTTCTGGACCCATAATGGTGGTCTACCCTGATGGGGTCTGGTATCGCCAAGCAAACCCAGAAGTTATTGAGCGGATCGTCCAAGAACACTTAATAGGCAATAAGGTGGTAGAAGAATATGCATTTTTAACCCATCCTTTGCCAGAAACTTCCCTGGTTTCTTGTGAACACCTCATAGAGGCTTAACAACCGAAGGATACGTTATAGCAGTAAGCTTTAAGAAAGTGCGGCTTGGTTTTGAGGTAGGGTCATCTTTAAGCCAATACTTAACTAGTGAGTCAGAAAGATTATTATTTAATCAGTGTTTTTTAGCTCGTCACTTTCAAAGCGATATATAATAGCGCATTATAGATACTACTGCTATACGTATCCTTGCTGGACTTTTGCTATCGAGCTAGTAGTCTCTTGAAAGTGCTCGGCATTTTTGAGACTTGAGACAGCAAAGGCAAGTTAAGTAGGCAAAAGGACAACATCTCACATAAACCACCATAGAGGATAAATATTCAAGACCTTGATGGACCGAAGCGCGACAAGTGCCACTGCTATGAAAGAGCCCAGCATGAAAGATCACAAACGACTTCTATTGATTGATGATGACCCTAACCTCATCTTGCTGGTGAAGGATTACTTAGAATTCCGGGGATATGAAGTCATCACCGCCGAAAATGGACGTGAAGCTCTGGAAATTTTAGAGCAAGATGTTCCAGACATGATCATCTGCGATGTGATGATGCCGGAAATGGACGGATATACTTTTGTGGAACAAGTCCGGCAAAACGAACGCACCAGCTGGATTCCAGTTCTTTTCCTTTCAGCTAAAGGACAAAGTGCAGACCGAGTTAAAGGTCTGAACAAAGGTGCTGATGTTTATATGGTCAAGCCTTTTGAACCAGAAGAACTCGTAGCCCAAGTTGAGTCCTCACTGAAACAAACTATCCGTTGGAAAGAACACCAAGCAAAAGGAGGCGAAAACGGTTCCCGCATCCAAGTTCCCTTTGATGTCCAGTTAACCCCAACCGAACTGAAAGTAGTCCAGTTTGTAGCTAGGGGTTTAGCTAACCGCGAAATCGCTGAAGAACTTAACGTTAGTCAGCGTACAGTTGAAAGCCATGTGTCCAATATGTTGGGCAAAACCAATCTCCACAACCGCACTGAACTGGCGCGGTGGGCGATTGAAAATCAAATGGCATAAATCCAGTTAGGAGTTAAAAGTTAAGAGTTATGAATTTTATAACTCCTAACTCCTAACTTCTAACTAAAGTTACCAACCATCTTCTTCAGGATTTGATTGGTGCAAAACTTCTAAATCCAGTTCATCTAAGTAGGTTAAAGCGCTTTCAATCTGGGAAGTTGTTCCTCGTAGTTCCAAGTCGAAACAGCTATATTCTGGCACGTTTGCGCTTACCTCAGCAGCAGTAATAATGACTATGATGCCATAGTGAGAAACCAGTCGTGAAATGACTGGTTCCTCATGCAAATCTTTACGAATGCGAACCTGGATGCGAGTTTGGGTGCGTCTATTATCTAAAATATCAGTATTAGATTTCACCTGTTTGTTTGGAATTGCCATTGTAGCTTCCTATTCGACTTCTTGGATGAGGGTTTTGCTTAGCACCGTTTCTTTCAAGACTCAATGCAAACCACGAATCTAGATAAAGATGAAGAATTGCTCATAATATAGTACCAACGAGCTTAATTGTTATTTTATATTGATTTTGAATCGAATTAAATATAAACAATCTGTAGGGTTACAACGATGGTTTTGTCCCTACTTTTTTGTATACATTTGGAAAGTGGTCTAGTAATAGTAGGTTGGGTTGACACGAGGAAACCCAAAGCCAACAAATTTAATTTTTCTCAAAAATACTTAATAAACTTTACTTAAGCCTGCCATGTATGACAATATTTGTAAATTCATTGCCGAAAACTTCAAAGATGATTTAGCAACATGGTTACTAGGTTCACCGATTAAACTAACAGAACTTAGCCCTACTGAATTATCAAGTGAACCAATTCGCGCCGACTCATTAATCTTATTACAATCTGATAATTTAGTTCTACATACCGAGTTTCAAACCGACCCTGATGAAGATATGCCCTTTAGGATGTTAGATTATCGGGTTAGGGTTTATCGCCGTTTTCCTAACAAAGAAATGCGTCAAATAGTAATTTATTTAAGAAAAACAAATTCAGAATTAGTCAGTGAAAATAGTTTTAAATTAAACAACACTTACCATCAGTTTGAGGTAATACGCCTGTGGGAACAACCAACAGACATATTTATGAGTACTCCAGGTTTACTACCCTTTGCCGTGCTAAGCCAGACAAACGATCCTACAATGGTATTAACCCAAGTAGCCAAAGCAGTTGAAGCAATTAGCGATCGCCAGCTACAAAGAAATATAGCTGCTGCCAGTGGAATTCTAGCAGGTCTAGTGTTAAATAAAAATGTAATTAGCAAAATTTTCAGGAGTGAGATTATGCGCGAATCAGTCATTTATCAACAAATCCTAGAAGAAGGCGAAGCCAAAGGCAAAGCAGAAACAACAAGAAAGTTGGCTTTAAATTTGTTGCGAATTGGCATGAGTTTAGAGCAAATTTCTGAAGTTACTGAATTATCTGTTGAGCAAATTCAAGTTTTACAACAGGAGATTCAAAAATCTTGATTCAGAATTCAGAATTCAGAATTCTGAATTCTGAATCAACATAGCGGAGAATTGAGATCCACCAGAAAATACTCAGCTATACAAGCAAAACCCGCGAATGCAGGTTTTAAAGTTTTTATTAGTCCATTAGACAGACTTGGTTTGGGAGCATCCCAATTTTGCCAAAATAAAATTTGACATGGCGAGCATCTTGCTCCCTAATGTCCAGGAAGCGGGCTAGAAGCCCGCACTACAAAAAATAAATTTGCACATTTGGGATGCTCCCCTTGGTTTGTGTAGACCCCATTTCTAATCGCTTAGTTTTCAAATCCTTAAACTAAAACTCAGCACTTTGCGGTGTACGGGGAAAGGGAATTACATCACGAATATTTGCCATTCCAGTGATGAATTGCACGAGTCTTTCAAAACCCAAACCAAAACCAGCGTGAGGAACAGTACCATAACGACGCAAATCTAGATACCACCACAACTCCTCTGGGTTTAAGCCTTGGGCTACTACGCGACGTTCTAGAACATCTAGGCGTTCTTCCCGCTGGGAACCACCAATAATTTCGCCGATTTTTGGGGCGAGAATATCCATTGCGCGGACGGTTTTTTCATCGTCATTTAAGCGCATATAAAAAGCTTTTATTTTCGCCGGATAATCTGTGACGATTACTGGTTTTTTAAACTTTTGTTCAGCCAGGTAACGTTCGTGTTCTGATTGTAAGTCTAAGCCCCAACTCACAGGATATTCAAATTTGACATCGGCTTTTTCTAAAAGTGCGATCGCTTCTGTGTAAGTTAAGCGTTGAAATTCATTATTAATAATATTCTCGGCTGTTGCCAACACAGTATTATCAATACGCTCATTGAAAAATTCCATATCTTCTGGGCAAGTTTCCAACACATATTTAAAAATGTGTTTCAGAAACGCCTCAGCTAAATCCATATCGCCTTCTAAATCACAAAAAGCCATTTCTGGCTCAACCATCCAAAATTCTGCTAAATGACGCGAAGTATTGGAATTTTCTGCACGGAAAGTAGGGCCAAATGTGTAGACGTTGCTAAACGCCATCGCCATGATTTCCGCTTCTAATTGACCGCTAACTGTTAAATATGTAGGTTTAGCAAAAAAGTCTTGGCTGTAATCTATTGCTTGATTTTCAGTGCGGGGAATATTTTTTAAATCCAAACTAGTAACGCTAAAAAGTTCACCCGCGCCTTCACAATCGCTAGCAGTGATGATGGGTGTGTGTACCCACAAAAAGCCTCTTTCTTGGAAGAATTGGTGAATTGCAGCCGAACAAGCATTTCTCACCCGAAAAACCGCACCAAAAGAATTAGTCCGCGATCGCAAATGTCCAATGGTTCGCAGAAACTCAAAGGAATGACGCTTCTTTTGCAGGGGATACGTATCGGGATCAGCTTCTCCGTGGACTGTTATAGACTCTGCTTTCAACTCAATCCGCTGTCCTTTACCCAAAGAAGCCACCAATACCCCAGCCACTTCAACAGCAGCACCGGTATTCAGCTTTTTCAAGATAGGTTCGTAATCTGGCAAATCCTGATTGATGACGACTTGCAAATTAGCTAGCGATGAGCCGTCATTAACTTCAATAAAAGCAAATCCTTTGGACTCACGTTTTGTTCTCACCCAGCCTTGAACTTGGAGAGACTCATCAGGTTGACCACTCCGCAATATTTCTGCAATCCGTCGATTTACCATATTATGCAACTTATATTTCGTCAATGTAGGGACTAAAGATATTAAAGAATGTTAACTCATTAACCCAATCCAAAAACCAAAATTGAAAATCCAAAATTGGGCTTATCCAGCATAAGACTTTAATATCCAGCCTATGATAACGCCCATTCCACCAAAGCGGACGGCCTGCCAGAAAGGTTTTTTGAGACTACGCCAAGAAAATAACTGGCTTTCTAAGTTGAGTTCTAGCGTCTCCAACTGCTGTTTGATTTGCCGTAACTCTGCTTTGATTTCTGGTGTCTGAGATTTGTGGCGTTTTAATTGATCCTGACGCTGCTGCAATTGAGCCTTTTGCTGACGATCGCGCTGTACTTGATTGTAACGTTCTCTCAAGGATAAGAGCGATCGCTCTACTTCCTCGATTTCTTGTGACAAATCTGGTTCCGGATTTTCCCCTGGCGGTTGTGATTGTTGAGACGGCTTCATTTACAAGTAGTAGACTAAGATTAAAGACTAGTCCGCCAATAGCCAAAATTAAAACTATAAGTTCTTGACTCAGCACTCATAATTTATGCCTCAATCTACCCAGCTACCGAAAACCAGTCAACTGAATGAATTTAGTACTTTAGAACTAGCCCAAGCCTTAATGCAAAGACTGAGCATTTCTCCTGACGATTGGCATCGCCTCAAGTCTAACCGCAATTCCCGCGCTAATGAACAAGTGGCAGCAGCTCTTGTTTATCTTTTAAACAATCAGCCACAAGAAGCCCAAGCCAGGCTAGAACAAGCAGTTGGTTGGCTAGATCGTTCTATTTCTGCTCCTCCCTGTCCAAGTCACGGAAATAAGGGAGTAGGGAGTGGGGAGTAGGGTGTAGGGAATGGTTTCCCCACTCGCCATTCACCATTCCCCACTCCCCTCTTAACGCCGCAGAGATAGTCCCCGGCGATTTTGCATTTGTTTACAAAGCCTCAATTCTGTGCCTTTGCGGTTCCACTCTACCTGATCGAAAATTTGATGAAGAAGACAAAGACCACGACCACTTTCTGCTTCATCTGGTGGCAGATAGTCAGTTGGTTCTTCATCACTAATCGCTGAGGGAGTAAAGCCGCTACCCTGGTCTGAAATTATCCACCAATATTGATTATCTATTAAGGAAAAACGGACTACAACTCTTTTACTCGGATCGAGATTATTGCCATGTTTAGCTGCATTTACTAGGGCTTCTTGAAGTCCTAAACGCAGTTCTGATTGTAATTTTGCTGGAATTTCTGCCAACAATAAATCTAATATTGGACAAAGATAGAGGGTTGAGGCAAAACTAATCGTGCCCCAATAACGTCCAACTGGACGGAGGGAAATAGTAATCACTAGAGAAACCCCATAGCTTTCAGTTAGCTAGACATCAGTTTGGTGTCACAGGCACCCTGATAAAAATTGAGGTGGTCATGCTGCCTTCAAACTTGCGTCTTTAAAACTAAATTTTGAAAATGCTAGGGAGCATTGGCTCTATAAATAAGTTGGGATTGTTGGAATATATAACGGCTGTAATAAATTTGATAATGGAATTAGCAACTTCAAAAGATGCTATGAATTTTATTGAGTATTGGTATACTCTAAGGGACTTGCCGATTTGTAATTTACACAATCCCATCCATACTTTTAAGAGCCGATGCAACTTGAATTTCTTTAAACAAAATGAATTTCTATTTTTAGCTTAATTCGATTTTAGCATTATTAGTATGCACTAGACTACAAATTTGAAATTTCAGTTTTTTTAAAGGAATCAGCATCCTTATCCAAATCTGATAGCACAAGAAAGGCGGCAGCTTCCACATGAGCAGTTTGGGGAAAAAAATCAGCAGGTTGTACCCGTGCGATCTTATATTGCCCATCTTCACAGAGTAATTTCAGATCGCGGGCGAGGGTGGCTACTTTACAGCTGACGTAAACAATCCGGGATGGTTTCAATTGCCGTAAAGTATCGATGACAGCGCGATCGCATCCTTTACGTGGTGGATCGAGGATTACGACTTCTGGTATTGTGCCCATTTTTGGCAGCAATTTCTCAACTGCGCCGACTTGGAACGTCACATTCTTAATTTCATTGCGGTGGGCATTCAAAATAGCTTGTTCAACGGCTGCTGGTTGCACTTCCAAGCCTGTAGCAAGACGTACTTGTTTGGCGAGGGGCAAAGTTAAAGTGCCGATACCACAGTAGGCGTCAACTAGGAATTCATGCCCTTGAAGATTGAGTTCTGACTGAATTACCTCCAATAGTGCCTCTGCTGTTTCTGTATAAACTTGGAAAAATGTATCTGGGCGCACTTGAAATTCCAGTCCAGCAAATCTTTCACGCAGGTGGGGTACTCCAGCGATGCAACGGGTTTCTGATCCAAAGATAGCATTTGTGCGATCGCCATTGCGATTGAGGCACACTCCCATTAACTGTGGATAACGCTTTAACCATTCCTGGGCTTGGGTTTCAATTTTTGGTAAATTCCAGTCCTTCACCACCAAAGTCAGCAACATTTCGGCAGTGTGGCGGCCGATGCGTAAACTCAGATGCCGAATTTGCCCAAGGTGGCGGCGTTCGTCGTAAATTTGCCAACCCTGCTGTTGGATATCCTGCTTTACTTCGGCAAGCATAGGATTTAAACGTGCGTCTTGGACTGGACATTGATTTAAGTTAATTAATTGGTGACTACCTTTTTGGTAGTAACCGGCTTGTACTTGTCCTGTTGCTGATGTGCCCAGAGGATAGGTAGATTTATTTCGGTAGCCAAAAGCAGAAGCAGCAGCCAATACTGGGTCTACTGGTGGTTGGATAAAACCGCCAATACGTTCCAAGGCTTGGATAACTTGATTTTGCTTAGCGACAAGCTGGTAATCATAATCAATGTGCTGCCACTGGCAACCACCACACTTATCCGCCACAATACAACCAGGGCGGATGCGATGGGGAGATGGTTGCAATAGCTCGTGGAGCTTAGCTTGGGCGTATTTAGGTTTAACATTTAGTAAACGGACAAGAGCGCGATCGCCTGGTACAGTATCCGGGACAAACACTACACGTTCATTAGCGCGTCCCACACCATCGCCAGTATCACTCAGATTAGCGATCGTCACTTCAATTAATTCACCTTGTTGCCAAATTATTTTAGTCATTTGTTATTCGTCATTTATCATTTGTCATTTGTTATTGGGTATTGGGCATTGAAAAGAGGCTCCACGGGCAGAGGGTAAGACTGACTACAACTTCCCATCTGCTCCCCCAGTCCCCAGTCCCCAATCCCCAATAAAGAGTCCCTAATCCCTCATCCTCTAGCCAAACGTGTAAATTCAATACATAAGTAGCTCCTATCCCTTCACTTGTGTACCTCCGACTCGCTAAACTAGCAGATAATATTTAAGGTGATTTCAATCATCATGACTGTAATTAGCCAAGTTATTCTCAGAGCCGACGACGAACTGCGTTATCCCAGCAGTGGCGAACTTAAAAATATCAAAGACTTTTTGGAAACCGGCGTACAACGGACGCGCATTGCTGCGACCCTAGCTGAAAATGAAAAAAAGATAGTTCAGGAAGCAACCAAACAACTTTGGCAAAAGCGCCCTGACTTTATCTCTCCTGGTGGTAATGCCTATGGTGAGCGCCAACGCTCTCTATGTGTCCGTGATTTTGGTTGGTACTTACGCCTAATTACTTATGGTGTACTTGCCGGCGACAAAGAGCCAATTGAAAAAATTGGTTTGATTGGCGTGCGGGAAATGTACAACTCATTGGGCGTTCCCGTGCCTGGAATGGTAGAAGCTATCAATTCGCTCAAAACTGCCGCTCTCGACTTACTGAGTGCAGAAGATTCTATCCAAGCTGCACCATACTTTGATTACATCATTCAAGCGATGTCTTAATACAAAGTGTGTGCTGATTCTAGGAGTATGCTTTTGCTCTACTAGAGTGAGTGTCAAGTTTTAGCACTCGATAAGCATAAGATTACCAATTTGATCATAACTTCCCCACATTTGGTAGTGGCTGTGGCTAAATCTCTGTCAAGTTACCAACCAGTTGTGGGGAAATTTTATGGGTATGGGGTATGGGGTATGGGGCATGGGGCATGGAGAAG
>NZ_JACJSJ010000125.1 GCF_014698115.1 Nostoc sp. FACHB-973 | reverse complement strand
GGGAGTAGGGAGTAGGGAGTAGGGAAAAAAATAGCGACCCCAACCAGCGCTCTAAAAGCCCCGTCTTTTAAGACGATTGCAAAGGCCCAAGATCTCAAGCCCCGTTCAATGCTGTCTTCCCCACTCCCTACTCCCTTCTTGTTGACCAATGACCAATGACTAATGCCCATATAGATTTAAGGGTCAACAGTCTCAGGTGTTTTGATCCTTTGACTGTTGACCCTTATTAATAAGCGAAAAATGCGGATGGCGAGACTCGAACTCGCAAGGCAAAGCCACACGCACCTCAAGCGTGCGCGTATACCAATTCCGCCACATCCGCGCAGGTTGTCTGAATATAGACTATAGCATAAAAAAATAATTATAGTAAGGTGAGTTCTAAGTTTCGGTTTGGAAAAATTTCAGTGTACGGTTTTATAAATTTTCTCAAGGCGGTATCAGACTGACAGAAATGCAGCAGCTGCATAAGTGATATTAAAAAGGGTTAGAGCTACTGTAAGAGACACGGTGGGGTGCAAAAGCTGTCGCTCAAAGGGCAATGCCTTTTGAGGTAAAAAAGCTTGTGTGCGATCGCCAAAGACTAATTCGGGAAACTGGACAAGACTGGCAACAACAATGTTGTTAGTCTAGTTAAGCCCCGTAGAGGCAGCAAGCCCAATTCTTGACTTTGGTGAAGATGAAGGTTGGGAATCTCCTGTCATAATTTGAAATAACGCCAAAGCGTTGTTGCACATCAGATGGGAGAAAATGTCAATCTACTGGTACTAATATCGAAACTCCAAAATGAAGTTTGACAAAATATTAATTGCCAATCGGGGAGAAATCGCCCTTCGCATTCTCCGCGCCTGTGAAGAAATGGGGATTGCGACAGTTGCGGTTCACTCTAGTGTTGACCGTAATGCTCTCCATGTTCAACTTGCTGATGAAGCGGTTTGCATTGGCGAACCTGCTAGCAGTAAAAGTTATTTGAATATTCCCAATATCATTGCTGCTGCATTGACTCGCAATGCCACTGCTATTCATCCAGGTTATGGGTTTTTGGCAGAAAATGCCAAATTTGCAGAAATCTGTGCTGCCCATGATATTGCCTTTATCGGCCCAACTCCTGAAGCTATTAGGCTGATGGGGGATAAATCCACTGCCAAAGAAACCATGCAAAAAGCTGGAGTTCCGACAGTACCGGGTACTAATGGGTTGGTTGAATCCGAGCAAGAAGGATTACAATTCGCTAAGGATATCGGCTATCCGGTGATGATTAAAGCCACGGCGGGTGGCGGTGGCCGGGGTATGCGCCTGGTGCGTTCTGAAGATGAATTTGTCAAACTTTTCCTAGCAGCCCAAGGGGAAGCAGGAGCAGCTTTTGGTAATTCTGGCGTTTACATAGAAAAATTTATTGAACGTCCTCGGCACATTGAATTTCAAGTTTTGGCAGATAACTACGGTAATGTCATCCACTTGGGTGAACGAGATTGCTCAATTCAGCGCCGAAATCAAAAGCTACTAGAAGAAGCTCCTAGTCCGGCTCTCGATTCAGACCTGCGTGAGAAAATGGGACAAGCTGCGGTCAAAGCTGCCCAGTTCATTAACTACACTGGGGCAGGCACTATCGAGTTTCTCTTGGATAAATCCGGTAAATTTTACTTTATGGAAATGAACACCCGGATTCAAGTCGAACATCCTGTAACAGAGATGATTACTGGAGTAGACTTAGTTGCTGAACAAATCCGCATTGCCCAAGGGGAAAGGCTCAAGCTTACCCAAGACGAAGTAGTTTTGCGGGGTCATGCGATCGAATGTCGGATTAACGCTGAAGACCCCGATCACGACTTTCGCCCATCTCCGGGAAGGATCAGCGGCTATCTCCCCCCTGGAGGCCCCGGTGTTCGCATTGATTCCCACGTTTACACAGATTACCAAATTCCCCCTTATTACGATTCTTTAATTGGCAAGTTAATTGTTTGGGGACCAGATCGCCCTACTGCTATTAACCGTATGAAACGCGCACTCAGGGAATGTGCCATTACGGGATTACCCACCACCATCGGGTTTCATCAAAAAATTATGGAAACTCCACAGTTTTTGCAGGGTAATGTCTATACAAATTTTGTGCAGGAGATGAACGGGTAGGGGAGTGGGGAGTGGGGAGTGGGGAGTGGGGAGATGAGGGAGATGAGGGAGATGAGGGATAAGAATTAATAACCAATGCTCCCTGCTCCCTGCTCCCTGCCCCCTGCCCACCCCATGCCCAATACCCAATACCTAACTTACACGAGCCAGCATGGTAAGTAATCCTTGCTGGCCTAAGAGAATTTCTCGCACCAGGCTAAAAATACCAACCCAAATAATGGGGGTAATGTCTACTCCGCCGATGGGTGGCACGAGTTTTCGTAAGGGGATTAAAAATGGTTCAGTGGGCCAAGCTATTAAATTAAAGGGCAAACGATTCAGATCCACTTGGGGATACCAAGTGAGAATGATGCGAAATATAAATAAAAATGTCATCAGCCCTAAGACCGGGCCAAGAATCCAAGCAGTCAGGTCAACACCAGTCATCGGTTTAAGCAACTATCTGCGAATAAACAAAACACTTGGGCGAACGGCAGCAAATTTTAAGCTTTGTAAAGCACTCTCATTCCAATTTTATTTCAATAGAGAGCAACTGGGCACTGAATTTACTCAGCACTGGTTCAGAAAAAGCAATCATCAAGTTTGGCAGTTCACGCCTAGAGGCTTCTCAAGAAAGTACTACACCATTAAAATTAGGATGAAGTGTGTAAAAAAAGGTTGAGAAGTATGACGCCCGCTTTAGCAAATTTTCTTTGGAGTCTCTTTTGGGGTGGTGTAGCTGTTGTAATCCCCATTGCAGTAGCTCTGATCTTCATTAGCCAAAAAGATAAAATTCAGCGTTCATAATGCTTAGGACTGTCGAATAGACTCTCACAAGCCACTGTTTCTCAGCTATCTACTTAAATAATTGCACCAAAAGCAGCATTTTTTGCTGCTGGGGCATTTGTAGCTGAGAAAAACATGTTTTTTACTTTTCGGTGAATAGCTTCAGAGCTTCTTTGCCAGAGGCTTTGAAGCTTCAATATATGATGACTAATTAGAGTAGTGATTTTAATTGTGAGTCGCTAACATAGATTTGATATTGGGAAAACAGAAATGATAAATTTTGGGCTGAACTCAGCCAGTGTTCTGGCTCAGGTAAATTTTGGGGCAAACTCAGCCAGTATTCTAGGAATTTTCCTGGCTGTGGCTGGGGCAGCACTGTATTTTCTCCGCACTGTACGTCCGGAACTGTCACGAGATCAAGATATCTTTTTTGCGGCAGTCGGCTTGCTCTGCGGCTTCATTCTCGTCTTTCAAGGATGGCGACTAGACCCGATTCTACAATTTGGTCAACTACTTTTAGTCGGCACAACTGTGTTTTTTGCAGTTGAAAGTATTCGACTACGGAGTATAGCTACCCAGCAAGCTAAGCGCAACACTCCCATTGTGGATGATGAGCGAGAGGTAAGTGGAAATTATTCCTACAACCGCAATCGCAAGAAGTATGAAGCTGAGATGGATGCAGATTTAGAGCCACTACCTTATGAGGAAGAGGAAGAACGCCCCGAACCTCGCCGGATTCGTGGTAGCAGGGATAAGATTTCAACTCGTGATGACTACTACGAGGATCAACCCCCCCGCCGTTCCGAACGTCGCAACAGCAACAATAATGAAAGGCAGAGTCCAAGCAGCGATAGAACGCGGCGGCGTAGTTCTGGGCGTCCAGTAAGTCGCCCTTCTGAAAGCTTTGAAGATGAAAATTGGGGTTCTTCGTCTAGGGAAGTTGATGATTGGGAAGGTTCCGGTGGCGAAGTGAGAAAACCGTCTCGCCGCAATAATAACCCACCCCAGCGACCAGAAAGCCGTGAAGATGATGTTGCTCCCAGACCAAGAAGGCGTCGTCCACCTACTGACTCGACTCCTCGAAGACCCCGCGAAGATGATGACGCGATTCCAACTGAATATGTACCATACAACCCAATTGAAAAGCCTAATGAGAGGCCAGATAATTCAACGGATTTTGATGACGATGTTTAAAACAGCTGGTGTGGAGGTAGGTTTAGAGGCAGCGGAAAACACTTGAGGTGAAAAAATTTACGCCTACATTCTGGCTCCAAAGACCAATTCATTGGAGCCTGGTTTTTGGTTTTACAAGTTTGCTTGTATCTTGTGGTTCTAACGATATTCCTATTGGGCCTACTTCCCTCAACAGTCGCTACACTGAGGAGCAACCTGCTTTGAGCGGAAATGGGCGCTTTTTAGCGTTTGTATCTAATCGCAATGGCAATCAGCAGCTACTGGTGTACGATTTGGAAAGGCAAATATTTATTTCCACACCGGGTATAAACCGACAGGAAACCATTGCTGAAAGTCCTAGCTTGAGCTACACCGGGCGTTACATTGCTTATATTACTAGTGACCAAGGGAGACCAGTAGTAGCGCTTTACGATCGCGCTACCCAACAGTCGCAAATCCTCACGCCAATCTATCGCGGTTGGGTCAGAAAACCCAATATTAGCCCAGATGGACGTTATGTTGTCTTTGAAAGCGCCAGCCGTGGTCAGTGGGATATTGAAGTCCTAGACCGGGGACCAAATGTAGAGTTAGATATTCCTAATGGTGCAACTGTAGCACCTCCGTAGGGGATGGGGAGTGGGGAGTGGGGAGTGGGGAGTTAGGAGTTAGGAGTTAGGAGTTAGGAGTTAGGAGTTAGAAGTTATGAAACTCTTGACAGATGACTAACGACAGATGACTAGTGACAATTATTATGAAACGTATTCTTTTTATACCTGTATTTATATGCTTAAGTTTATTGACTGGGTGTTTTGGCTACCCTCGGATTTTGAGTTATCCTTTTGATCCGGGGGGGCGGAGTCTCAATAGTTTAGCTTCGGAATTAGACCCCCAAATCTCTGGAAGATATATTGTTTTTGTTACTGACCGACGGGGTAGCCAAGATGTTTATATGTTTGATACGCTGACTCGTGATTTGGTTGATTTACCGGGGTTAAATTCTTTTGATACGATCGCCAATCATCCTAGCGTTTCCCAAGATGGTCGTTATATTGTGTTTGCAGCTAGTCGCCAAGGGCGATCGGCTATTTTTCTCTATGACAAAGAAACACGCCAATCACGGAATTTGACTTCTAACCTGCAAGCAGAAGTCCGCAACCCCACAATTAGCGCTGATGGCAATCGAATTGCTTTTGAGTCCAGTAACAACGGTCAGTGGGATGTTTTAGTATATGACCGTTATGGACGACCGTTGAATATACCCCAGGAACCGCGTTAGAGATGGGGACTGGGGACTGGGGACTGGGGATTGGGAAGTGTGGAAGGGGTGGGAAGCTTTTTTATAATCTCCCTCATCCCCCTCATCTCCCTCATCTCCCTCATCCCCCACTCCCTACTCCCTACTCCCCACTCCCTCTTCTTGTTGCACAGATTCAATGAGCGATCGCACTTGTTGTGTCCCCTGAGAAGGTTCAAAGGACAAGGGGAATTTACCTCGAGATAACATCCGCAATCCTAAGGGTGCAAGGCTGAGTAATCCTTTGAGGTCACGAAAATAATTACCGACTACTTGTAAACCAAATTGACGTTCATCGATCCAACCACCTTGTTTAACTAAATCCACTAATACTTTGCGGTGGCGAATTGAACGGCTGTCACTGGCTTGTTTTTCGCTGAGAATTTCTTGTTTAATTTTGGTGATTTGTTCTAGTGGTGCAACTTCCATTGGACAAACTGAATCGCAGTACAAACAACGGGTACAACCCCACACACCTTTAGTATCTTCGTTGTAACTTGCTAAGCGATTTTCAGTGTCGCTATCTCGTGAGTCTGCTACCATGCGGTAAGCTTTGGCAAGGGCATGGGGACCCACAAAATCTGGATTCACTTCGCGGGCATTGCACTCAGAGTAACAGGCACCGCACATAATACAGTTACCAGTTTGATCGAGGCGCGATCGCTCTTCTGGTGTTTGCAAAAATTCTCTTTCTGGTACTTGTCGTGCTGCTGTACTCACATAAGGAGCAACTGCTTCTAAATTGTTCCAGAAACTGCTCATATCTACAACCAAATCCTTAATCACGGGCATATTGCCGAGAGGGGCGATGGTGATTTCACCAATGGCATTTACTTTGCTTTGGGATGATGGTATTTGTTGTAGTCTGGCAAGTTCACTGCCCACATTTTCCTTACAAGCTAAAGCCGATCGCCCATTAATTCGCACAGCACAGCTACCACAAATGGTATTGCGGCAATTTTTGCGAAATGCTAAAGTTCCATCTTGCTCCCACTTAATATGATTGAGGCAATCCAGAATTGTATTACCTGGTTGAGCCTCCACAATATAGGTTTGCACAACAGGGGAGGAATTTTGTTGCTGTCGAATCACCTTAAAAATAACTTCCATTGCTTCTAACCAAAATTTTAAAATTGCTTCACCAGCCTCAAAAATCATCAGTCAAGGCGGGTAGTTGCCAAAAGTCAGCCATATTCTTTTTACCCGGAATTCCAAGCCTGATGTTAATAAGCTGATGATAAAAGAGCAACTGATTCTAGTTTAAGGATAACCATTAAAGTTTTACTTGTAGCATCGGTATACAACAGATTTGCATCCAGTTTTGAGCTAAAACACCAAAATTGTCATCATACCCTTGCATTGAATTTACCTGTTTGGAAGTGTCAACCAAAGGTGGTTTGCCGAAAAAGTGACTTAGGTTCATTTCCTTCCTAGCGATAATATCCAAATTAAATGCATATCAACTTGTATCAGAGCAACTGGCTCTCAAAATCCGTCAAACAGGAGCAAAGGCAGAATTTTTTGATTATATAGAAATGTGAAAGCACACGATCAACATATGTCGGCGATCGTCAAGGGCTAGGCATATGTTAAGAGATTTATTCTTCCTCTAGACAGACGTGCAGAATCCTCAGACGACTTTTTACTTGAGGGTAATAAACCCAGGAAAAATCCTCACCACTTTCAAAGAAAATATCTTGCACCAGGAAACCTGGACAAGGGAGACTTTTTGCTTTTTGGCTCCTCTGAATCCAGAAAATCTTGGATTTCACTCATTGGTCAAAACTGCTCGTCTAAATTAGATAAATTTTTATAAAAGCCATAGGGCAATACTCACGCTTGCAATTAAGGGTTAGAAAAATCCTCACTGGTTTTTTCTGACTGAAGTCCAGTAATTTAAATAAAAATTTACCAGCAACTTTAATTCAAAATTAAACAACTATTTTGCTATTATTAGTCCATGCTAGTATTTAATATAAAATTACGAACTGACAAAACCAGAATCAATAGCCGTATCAGCGCGGCTAATACTGCTTTGTTGATTCGTAATGTAGAGACAAGAAAATTCGCGTCTCTACTCGCAGGACAAAAGGGTGTATACCCATTGGACTCTATTGAAATACTATGCTGTCCTCAGCTTTTGAGTATGAGTAGAGAAATCTGTACTTGCTCATTGGCAAGAAAGGCAAGCACTGAAAGTGAAAAACCTGCAATTTTTTGGGTCTACGGCTTATTTGTAGTAGAACCTAGCCAATTTGTAAAGGTGGCTGAAATTTACACCGCTACAGTAGCGCCAAAAGAGAAAATAGTTTCCTTTTTAATGGCGAATAATGGTTAAAAATACCGTAAAATCACCAAAATTAATCTTTTTGGTAACTATGACCTCTAATAGGTTGTGAACAACCATAATAGAAGTGCTTTTGGCTGTGTTCAGCAGGAATTCATCGGTAAGACTAGAGTGCCAAGTAGGTTTATGCAAATGCTAAAAAGCCGAATACTGGCATGAAACTACATCGTTTATCAGTTTGGAGAGAGTAAGGAAAAATTGAGCATAATGAGTGAAACTGCAACCGCGCCATTAACCGGAAAAGCGTTACTTGCTAAAGTAAAAGAACTTTCCACTTTACCACGCCGAGAAAGAGCTAAGCAGTGCGGCTATTACACTGTTACTAAGAATAATCAGGTTCGCGTCAATCTCACGGATTTTTATGACGCTTTGCTATCTGCCAGAGGAATTCCTCTAAGTCCTGAAGCACCAAAAGATGGTCGTGGTCGTGAACCGACGTATCGCGTTAGTGTCCATCAAAATGGTCAAATTGTAATTGGTGCCACATATACCAAAGCAATGGGCTTAAAGCCTGGAGATGAGTTTGAAATTAGGTTGGGATACAAGCATATTCACCTGATTCAACTTGGTGAAAGTGATAAAAAACTAACCTCACCAGATATTGACTCTGACGACGAATCGGACGAAGATTTGGACGAGGAAGAGTAAATTTCCTGATGGTAGGGATAAGTTTCGGGTGAATACTTGAATAACTTTTCCTTACCTGAACAGGAAACTGGCGGCTCTTCAGAGAATTTTGTCCAGGTAAAAAATACGATTAGACCCCTTGCCGGAGTCAGGAAATATAGTAGAGTCTTGATTAATCAGCAGGAAATCTATAGTGCAAGAAGTCTATCGTGTTTTTTTGTTCGTGTTGACAAATTTTTTTGAGCTTTCGGTCAACGCCTTACTAGCATTTATGGAAAATGCACCTGCACTAGTTGTAGTGATGGTATTCCTAATTTGCTGGGTAGGGTGTTGGTTACCAGTGGTAACAATATCAGGAATATTGCTGAATTGGCAACCTACAAAATTTTTGCAGCCAGAGCAAAAGATGCCGTTATTGGTGTCACTTTACCTATTAGCTCCCCTGATTCTCTGGGGAGTTAGTTCGTTGGTGAATAGGTCTTTCTTAGATTACGGCTTTGTAGGCAATCTTTCAATTCTCAATTCTTTAGCACTAGGCTTCGGCTTGGGAGTGCTGAGTTTAGCTATTGTATTTAGTGGGCAATTTGGGTTAGGTTGGTGTTCTTTTCAAAACTCGAATATCAAGTTACTACTACCCATATTGCTGCCGATTTTCTTGATAGCGTTATTAGTTGGTGGGATAGAAGAGTTAATTTTTCGCGGTTTTTTGTTGACTGAATTACTGCAAGATTATCCGGTTTGGTTAGCGGCAATAATTTCTAGCTTGATTTTTGCTGTGTTACACCTGGTTTGGGAGCAACGCGAAACTGCACCCCAACTCCCTGGATTGTGGCTGATGGGAATGGTGCTGGTATTGGCGCGGTTCGCCGATCGCGGTAATTTGGGTTTAGCTTGGGGATTGCACGCTGGATGGGTATGGGCGATCGCTACTATAGACACAGCAGAACTCATTACTTACACAGGTAAAGTCTCTGACTGGTTCACGGGTAAGAACAAAAAACCTCTAGCTGGTTTGGCGGGAATTATTTGTGTACTGGGAACCGGAATAATTATCTGGTTGTTGTCTAAGTATTTTTGATTAGGTATACGAAATAATAAAGACGCGATAAATCGAATAAAGACGCGATAAATCGCGTCTCTACAAGGGAATGATTATTGTACAGACGGCGATTTATCGCGTCTCTTGTCTTAACTAATAACTCCTAATACAAATTCGCCTTCATTCACAGCTTGATTAGTTGCAACATCATAAACTAATCCATCTTGTTGGGCGCAGACATCAATTACGGTAGGTAACTGACTTTCTTTATTAAAACTGAGAATTTGATACAGCTTTTCTCCAGTTTTGACAGTGCTACCTAATTCGATTCTTTGTTGAATCATACCACCGGCGATCGCATAATATTTTTTTCTGTTGCGGCTGAATACAAAATTCATTTCATGGGTTTTTATTTCATCCGATAAATCAGGAATTTGCAATACACCTTTTTGTGCTAAATAGTTTTTCACACCCCGTACACCTTTAGCAACTGAATTAGGGTTCATTTGCATTCCTGCTCCCAATTCCAGTGTCCAAGCTTCCACATCAAACTTGATTTCTCTACCAAATTCTTGAAAACAAGCTTCCAGTGCTAACCAAGGTTTGATAAAAGCTTCATCAAAAGCATCACCATCATATTTGTCGAGTAAAATTCCCAAATCAAGTAGGAAGTATTTTGCACTTTCTTCTCGATTTCGGAAATAATAAACGTAGTCTAAAGCTTGATTGGTAGAGCTATGCAAATCAATTAAATAATCTGCATCTAAACTGAGATTTTGTAATTTGTAGCTAAAAAGCTCAGTGTAGGGCACAGCACTAGGAGAATTAATTTTTTCTAAAATTTTGGCGAATTCTTGCTTAATTATAGTTAGATAATTTTGTCGAACGACCTCTAAATCATTATGAAGTTGAGATTTAGTAAAAGCTACTAAATCATCAGCTTCTTTCTCGTAATCCCAGAATATGCGGTTCCAGTCTTTGGCCTCGTAAATGCAGTAACGCCCAGGAGAAAATTGGTGAGCGCGTTCATTTGTTCCCATTGGGTTACAAACGGGAACAAGCCAAATTTCTCCAGTTAAATTTGTATTATTTATTGTTAATAAAAACTCAATTAGCTGGTGAATAACGGCATTACCAGCGATTTCTGCGCCGTGCAAATTAGATTGAATGTAAACCTTTTTACCAGGTTGAGCGCCGATGAATTTGTAGATTTGGAGAAAAAGGCGATCGCCCGAAGCCATTTGACGTAAAGGAATAGTCTCAATAACTGGCAGCATAAAATAATTCGCTGATAATTTGATTACATTATCGCTGTATCTCTCGCTATACATAGCTTGTTTGACTGTAAAAGTACGGCAGACCTAGCCATCGCCAAAAAATAGTAGTTCATGATACCGTAATTTTGTCTAAATATTGAATTCTATCGCCCTGCTAATGATGGAAGAGGAGAAAGGGACAAGGTGACAACAAGACAACTCTGAGCGTCGCCTACCCTTCCGGAACGCCAAAGGCGAACCGATGTAGACGCCCGGAGGGCGGCTTGCCCAAGGCATCAGAACTTCTCCTACGTAAGGGAGACGCTCTTTCTTGCTAGCTTGCTTCCCATTTGCCCTTGGCGTCCTGTAGGGAAGGGTGCGGAGGAAAGACTTGTTGCAACCCCTCTTCTTCCCAGTTCTGAATTCACCTTGTCTCGTCATACTCTTGTTTCCCCTGTTTCTTTTTTCCATAAAGGAGTTTGCTGCAATGTCCACAACACCGACTACTCGATTAATTTTAGAGACTTTACTTCCCCATCTGAAAGTAGCAGCAGCCTATGCCAGTTTTCTACAACCAAAAATTGCTGCACTTCCCGCTAAAGAAGAAGGAAAAAACTTTTTTGCGGCTGCACTTACTGATGCGGATTTGGCAATTCAAAATCTGGTGGAAGTAGTACTGCTGGGTACCTTCCCAGAGATTCGCTTTTATGGGGAAGAGTATGAGAGTTCTAGAAACACTAAGTATTTTCGTGGTACTGAACTTGGTTTGTCAGGTGATTATTTAGTCACACTCGACCCCATTGATGGCACGAAGTTTTACATGGATGGACATTCTAATTACCAAATTATTCTGACTATTTTAAATGCGGATGATTTTGAGGCAGTACTGGCGATTTCTCCTGCTCAAAATGTTTATTTTTATGCTTTTCGAGGCGAAGGTGCTTTTAAAGGAACGCTGGCAATGAATTTAGAAGCCTGCATTCCGTTGGAAATTACATCACCCAAACCTGCTGTATTGTTAGGATGGGGAATGAATGCGATCGCACCTTTAATAAAAGACCGCTATCAAGTAATTGATATTGCCAATGACTATTCTAGTGATATTCAAATTCCCAATCTCAATGGTATTCTGAGTGGTGATTTGAGTGGAGCAGTAATCAGAGCGGGCAAATTTATTGATGGTGGCGCCCTGGCTTTTTTGGCAAAGGAAGCTGGCTATCTTGTCACTACTCTCGACGGTTCGATTTTACCGCCACTGCATACTTGTAAAAACTATAGCCTGCCTGGATTGATCGTAGCTGCGTCAAAATCGGTTCATCAAGATTTGCTGTCAGCAATGCAAAGCTTACCCGAAAGCCAAAACTGATACTGATTGCATTCTGAATTCTGTTAGCGCAGCGGGGCGTAGCCCATTCTGAATTCTGAATTCTCTTTTAACTTTTACCTTGTAAAAATTCTTGAATGCGGTTGACAAATTCTTCTACTTCTGAAATTAACTTAGTCGTACCTTTATGCTCCTGCTGGAGAGCTTGTTGTTCTAGTTTGTCAACTGCTAAGTACATAGCTGTGGCTCCAATGTTAGCACTAGCACCTTTAAGGTAATGAGCTTCTCGGACAATTTGCCCAAAATCATAAAGTGCGATCGCACTTTTAATAATTTCTAAACGGGGTTGAATATCTTGAATAAAGATTTGTAAGAGATTTAATTCAAATTGTGTGTCATTATCCGATACCTGATGCAGGTGTTCCCAATTGATTGTTCCATCAACTCCATCGTTATTGGTGGTAGAAACTGTCTGCTCACCTTCAGCTACTACCTGTTGTGAAAGGATGATATCTGCCCAATGCTCTAGGATAGCCGCCAATTTTTCTTTCAACACTGGCTTACTGAGATAATCATCCATTCCGGCATTTAAACACTTTTGTTTGTCTTCTTTCATGGCATTAGCTGTCATAGCAATTACCACAGGCCGACGATGACTGGCAAAGGCACTCTCTTGCCACCGATGAATTTGTTTTGTAGTTTCTAAACCGTCCAGAATTGGCATGTGGCAATCCATTAAAATCAAATCATAAGGAATTTTTTCTAATATCTGTAAAACTTCTTTTCCATTAGCAACGACATCAGCTTTATAGCCCAAAGTTTGGAGTTGTTTCAGGGTGACTTTCTGATTTACCAAATTATCTTCAGCTAGCAAAATTCTTAACTTTGATTCAGTAGAGGAGTTAGGGCTTATACCTGAACTTTTTCTACTTTGGACTTCTTCGGTAGCCCCTTGTTCTGGTTCCGGCTGAGTTTGTAGAATAGTTGTCATTGTATCCACAAGTCGGGATGTCTTAACAGGTTTGATTAAATAAGCAGAAAATCCGATTTTCAGAGCT
Organism: Nostoc sp. FACHB-973; assembly: GCF_014698115.1. Classification (GTDB taxonomy): domain Bacteria; phylum Cyanobacteriota; class Cyanobacteriia; order Cyanobacteriales; family Nostocaceae; genus Nostoc; species Nostoc muscorum. The sequence goes on along the minus strand of NZ_JACJSJ010000125.1, from coordinate 11,492 downwards.
TCCTGTACTTGATTCCGTTGATTAGTTAAGGCGAGAATAATTAAAGGTGTCTCGGCAATTGCAGAATTGGCTTTAATTTTTTCTCCTAGCTTGATGCCATCTATTTCCGGCATTTGCATATCAATTAAGACGGCATCATAGGGATTTCTTTGCTCACAAGCTTTCTGAATAGCTTTGAGTGCAGCGGCAGCAGTGTTGGCTCGATCTACCTGCATTCCCCAAGCAGTAGCTTGATAGTGGATCATTTTGCAATTAGTAGAGTTATCATCTACTACTAAGATGCGGCGATTGATTAAAAGTGGGCATGACTTCAAAACAGGCTCAATTTGCTTGGCAAAAGGCACTTCAAACCAAAACTTAGATCCTCTCCCCATCTGACTTTCCACCCCAATTACTCCTCCCATCAAACTTACGAGTTGTTTACAGATGGCTAATCCCAAACCAGTACCACCATACTTGCGAGTGGTAGAAGCATCGACTTGGGTAAATGCCATAAACAGTTTAGGTTGGTCTTCAGGACTAATACCAAGACCTGTGTCTGTGATGGCAAAGTAGATGCTGACCGTAGTGGAGGAAAGGGAACGCAATTGTACTTCAACTACCACTTCGCCAGCACTGGTAAACTTGATAGCGTTGCTAATTAAGTTCATGAGAATTTGCCGCAGCCTACCAACATCTCCTTGGATGTGAATGGGGACATTAGGATCAATCAGCGCTGCAATTTCTAATCCCTTATTGTGGGCTGAGGGAGCCAATAATTCTAAAACTTCTTCAACACAGGTAGATAGGTTAAAGTCTAGTGTTTCCAGAGCCATCTCTCCAGCCTCAAGCTTGGAGAGATCCAAAATTTCGTTAATTAAATTTAATAAAGCTTCTCCACTGATGCGAATCGTTTCAATAAAATCTCGCTGTTCTGGGTCTAAGGAAGTATCTAAGGCTAAACTAGTCATTCCCAATACAGCATTCATGGGAGTACGAATTTCATGACTCATATTCGCCAAAAAGGCGCTTTTGGTTTGAGAAGCTAATTCAGCTTGGTAACGGGCAATTTCAAGTTCTTGTCGTTGACGAGTTTCTGCTTCTAATAGTTGGGCTTGGGCTAAGGCTATACCTACTTGATCGGCTATTTGGCGCAAAAGATGAGTTTCAAAGCTAGACCATTGGTGGGAATGGGCACACTGATGAACTATGAGCAAACCACGGAGTTCTTCTTTGACGAGAATGGGTACAACTAAATTGACTTTTACCCCAAACTGTTGCATTAATTGCAGATGAGTTTGTTCGACTTCCAGCAAATCCAAATTCGCCAGTCCCAAAATCCGTCCTTGACGATATTGCTGTAGATAGTATTGTTGTAGGTATTCGGCTTGAAAGTAGGGGGCGACGGTGTTTTGTTCTTTAATTGCTGGTAAGCCAGAAACTACCGCTTCGATAACAGTGGTTTTAGACTCATCTGGCAATAGCTGATAAATTAATACTCGGTCGGTTTGGAGAATTTTTTGCACCTCATTGACAGTGATTTCCAGAATTTCTTCGATTTGCAAAGACTGGCGAATTTTCAGGGTGATTTCGGTAAATAATTGCGATCGCAAGTTTTGGCGTTGTAATTCTTCTTCAGCCTGTTTACGCTGGATAAATTGCCCCACTTGCTCACCAATAAAATTCATCGTTTTTACTAGGTCTTCATTAGGTTGCTGGATTTCACGGTTAAAGCAGGTAATGACGCCGAGGATTTTGTTACCAGTGCGGAGGGGAAAACCGAAAGCAGCGTGTAGTCCTACTTGAGCGGCGATTTGGAAGCTAGGAAAATTCAGATCTTTAACGACATCAGCAATCCAAACAGGTTCACAACTAGCCCAAACACGGCCCGGTAGTCCAATTCCTGGGGCAAAAGTCGTTTCTCGTTTCACGGCTGCAAACTCTTGTACCTCAAGGGATGGTTTGTGCCAGATATCGAAAAAACGCAGCACATTTGCTTCCTGATCGACCATCCAGATTTCGCCCAAATCCCATCCTAAACTTTCACAGATTCCTTGGAGAATTTGGGGCATAGCTTCGTCGATTGTGGTGGAATCTGCTAAAACGCGGGTTGCTGCGTATTGTGCAGTCAGATGTTGTTGGGTTCGTTTGCGCTCAGTGATATCAATCCCTGTGCCGACAACATATTCTACTGAACCGTCATAGTTTTTTAAGATGGTATTCGACCAAGCAATTAGTCGTTGAGTCCCATCTTTCATTAGCCAATAGTTTTCCTGTTCGTGGAAACTCTTAGCAGTTCGCAATTGCTCGAAAACTGCTTTGACTGATTCCACCTCTTGAGGAAGTAAAAACAAGTTCCAGAAATACCTACCTCTTACCTCGTCGAAGGAATAACCTGTTGTTTGCTCACAAGCTTGATTGAAACGAACGATTTGCCCTTGGGAGTCGGTAACTATTACCAAGGCGCTGGCTGTATCAAGGACTGCTGAGATAAAGTTGCGTTCTTGGTCTAAGGTTTCTTCTGTTCTTTTGCGCTCGCAAACCTCACGATATATCAAGTAGTAGACTACAGCAAGAACGAAAAAACTTAGGCAAATGGCGATCGCAATTGTCACAGTTGTTTTGCGAGTCCAAGCTTTTGTTGCTTGTGACAGTTTCTGACGCCGCCCTTTTTCCTGGTTCTCTATCTCATGAATCGCTGTATGGATATCATTCATGAGATTTTGACCATCATTTGTCACTAGTCCCTGCAAGGCCGCCTGTAATCCCTGATTCTGGCGCAAGTTGATAGTCTGTTTTAGTTGAGTAAGTTTAGTTCCAATTAAAGATTCAAGCTTTGCGATCTGCTTTTGTTCGTTTGGTTGATCTACGGTTAAATTCTTCAGTTTTGTAATTTCTTGATCGACGTTAGTCAGTGCTGCTTGATATGCTTTGAAATAAGTTTCTTTTCCAGTGAGGATGTAACCACGTTGTCCAGTTTCAGCATCCTTTGTCTGCGACAGTAGTTTTTCTAAGCTGTTGATTTTTTTATTAATGTTTTTTATTACACTACTATTATTAATAGATACTCTTGTATTTTGATAAGAAACAGCACCAATCACAACTAAAATTGCCGACGCCAAAGCAAAGCCTGTGGCAATTCTTTTGAAAAATTGCTTGCGGACTTTCTTTGATTGCTTACCTTTATTAGTCACAAGCACTAAACTTGCTAAATTGCGACGCAATTCCAGTTGTTTGATAACTTGACGAGCCAGAGTTTGTAATGCTTCTATCTGATCTGGAGTAAGTTGCCGTGCTACGTAGTCAATGACGCAAAGTGTTCCTAGTGCGTATCCCTCAGCATTAGTTAGAGGTACACCAGCATAAAACCGGATATTTGGGTTAGAAGTGACTAGTGGATTTGCGGCGAACCGTTCGTCTTTTGTAGCATCAGGCACAATAAGAATATCAGGTTGTAGAATAGCATGGGCACAGAACGCCTGGTCTCGATGTGTTTGGGAGACATCCAAACCTACCTTGGCTTTGAACCACTGGCGATTTGTATCAATTAAGCTAATTAAGGCAATGGGAGTCTGACAAATATACGAGGCTAAACGGGTGAGATCGTCAAAGGCGGCTTCAGGTGGCGTATCGAGGATTTTATACTGCAAAAGTGTCTCAATTCTCTGTGCTTCGTTATCAGGTAATGGTGCTTTCATCCTTAAGCCTTATCTACGGGGGAATGGGGACTGGGGATTAGGGACTGGGGACTAGGGACTGGGGAATAGGAACTTGAGACTAGGAAATAAATATTTAGGAACATTTTCTCAATACCCAATACCCAATCCCCAATCCCCAATCCCCAATCCCCAATCCCCAATTCGCTCAATAAACTTACTTTAATTAATGACAATAGTTGAGTTAAAAGCGTTAGCGTAATTTTACTGAGTTCAACCTTAGTCAAAAATTGGTCAAATGATTAAGTCGCTGTTGTATTTTTTGTGGGCTGGTTTATTTGAAATCACGGGTGGTTACTTGGTGTGGTTGTGGTTGCGTGAAGCTAAGCCATTTTGGTGGGGGATGTTAGGTGGAATTGCTTTAGCTGTCTATGGAGTTATTGCAACTCTTCAACCAGCAAATTTTGGCAGAGTCTATGCGGCTTATGGCGGCGTGTTTATCGCAATGGCAATGCTTTGGGGTTGGAAGGTAGACGGGGTAATTCCAGACCGCTACGACCTAATTGGATCTGCTTTAGCTTTAATAAGTGTATTAATTATCATGTTTGCACCCAGGGCTTAAGTAAGATTACTAAACTACTACTGACCCATAAATTTTATGATGATTTATTTTCAAAAGACAATAACCCCAGGCAAAATTGCCAAGATTTTTGTGGTGACTACGCACTCACAAGCAACTATACGGTTATGTACGCACTTATGCGTAAAATGGAAAAAATATAATCATTCTATATTTGTGCAAATTCTCGGAGAACACTGTAAAAAAGTCCTCATAGTTACAAATTATTGAAATTACGATTAAACTCTCAGAAACTCATATCAATTATTATACTTTTGTTAACATTTCAAAAAAAATAAAATTAGGGTAGCTTCCAAGACAAAAAAGAGTATCAAACAGTACTGAAAATATATTAATGTAATACAAATTTGTTGGTGCTAAAAAGAAGTGTTGAAGAAAGTTGTCACGATCGGGGCTATCAGCCTAGTAATTTTGGGAGGACTGACGGGCAATGCTTTTGCCCAAACACCAGCCGCCAGTCCGCCTCCTGCTGATACTGGAGATACAGCATTTATGCTGATTTCGGCAGCACTCGTGCTGCTAATGACACCAGGATTGGCATTCTTTTATGGTGGATTTGTACGATCGCGCAATGTCCTAAATACATTGATGATGAGCTTTGTGCTAATGGCGATCGTCGGAGTTACCTGGATTCTGTGGGGTTATAGTCTTTCCTTTGCGCCAGGTTTGCCGTTCATCGGTGGATTGCAGTGGTTGGGGTTGAATGGTGTCGGTTTCGAGACAACCGATTATCTTAAAGGGTCAAATCCGGCGGAAGTCGTCTCCTATGCCGGAACGATACCCCACCAGGCATTCATGATTTACCAAGCCATGTTTGCCATTATCACCCCAGCCTTAATTTCTGGGGCGATCGCCGAACGGATGAGTTTCCGCGCCTATTCATTGTTTGTGTTACTGTGGTCAACCTTTGTTTACGCTCCCCTCGCCCACATGGTATGGGCGAAAGGTGGGTTCTTAGGATTGTATGGTGGTTTGGGTGCCCTCGACTTTGCAGGTGGCACAGTAGTTCACATTAGTTCTGGCGTTTCAGCTTTAGTAGCAGCGATCGTCCTTGGACCTCGGAAAACACATCCTGACCGCCTTAGCCCCCCCCACAACGTTCCTTTCATTTTGCTGGGTGCTGGCTTACTGTGGTTTGGCTGGTTCGGGTTCAATGCTGGAAGTGCCCTATCCGCTGCTAGCGGAACTTCGGGTAACTTAGTCACAAATGTGGCAACATCAGCCTTTGTTGCCACTAACACAGCGGCGGCAGCGGCGGCTTTAATGTGGCTAATTTTGGAAGCAACTTTACGAGGTAAACCAACCGCAGTAGGAGCTGCTACAGGAGCCGTTGCTGGTTTGGTGGGCATCACACCTGCTGCGGGATTTGTGACACCGCTATCAGCGATTTTTATTGGTTTTATCACCGCCTTTGTTTGCTTCTATGCTATTAGTTTCAAACACAAGCTGTTAGTTGACGATGCTTTAGATACCTATCCTGTGCATGGCGTTGGTGGTACTGTGGGGGCGATTTTAACAGCAATCTTTGCTACCACCCAAGTCAACGGAGGCGGTAAAGACGGTGTACTGCGTGGTAATTTTGGTGAATTGGGAGTTGAACTAGTAGCAATTGCGATCGCCTATGTAATCGCAGCTGCTGGTACCTGGATTATTCTCAAAATTATCGATGCTACAGTCGGGCTGCGAGTCAAAGAGGAAGCAGAATTGCAAGGTTTGGATATCAACGAACACGGCGAAGAAGGTTATAATTCTGAGTTTGGTGGCGATCGCCCCATTCAGTAATGAGTAGGGAGTAGGGAGTAGGGAGTAGGGAGTAGGGAGTAAGGAGTTATTATTCTCCCTCATCCCCCTCATCCCCCTCATCCCCCTCATCCCCCACTCCCCACTCCCCACTCCCCATTCCCTATTTTCATCGAGTGTGATTTTTGACTGCTAGCGTTAAAATTTGATTCAAATAATTGGTAAATTTCGCTAGTCGTGTCTACTTCTGTAAAAACATTTCCTATCTGGGCATTTTTCTCGCTGTTAACCAACGGCGTACTATTGTTGGCGGTCATTCTGCTAATTTGGCAACAGCAGAAATTGACCGATTTTTTTGGAATAGTAACATCCCCAGATCAAATCAACCTGAACAATTCAGACCCAGTTGTTACACCTGATTTAGGTCGCCGTCACCAACTAACTTACCAACAATGGGTAGATATCCTCAAACAAGAAGCTAAGGTAGCCGCTGACCGGCGTCCTGTGCGCTTAACTATACTGGCTGGAGATTCTCTGAGTTTGTGGTTTCCCACTGAGTTATTACCCGAAGGTAAAAATTGGCTCAATCAAGGAATTTCTGGCGAAACCAGCAAGGGACTTTTGAAAAGATTGAATATATTTGACCGCACCCAGCCAGAAGTGATTTTTGTCATGATTGGGATTAACGACCTAATTCGCGGGACGAACGACAAGGTTATTTTAGATAATCACCAGCAAATTATGAGTTACCTGCAAAACACACATCCCACAGCCCAAATTGTTGTCCAATCGATTTTGCCGCATAGTGGAGAGGAAGCAACTTGGAAAGGACGAGATAAACTTCTGGCTATTGCCAATAGTCGCATTCGCCGATTGAATGAGCAACTGCAAAGCATATGTGCGAAAAAAGGTGTGAAATTTCTCGATTTATATCCCCTGTTTACCAATACCCAAGGTAATCTCCGCCGCGAATTTACTACTGATGGCTTACACTTAAGTCGTGAAGGCTATATAGTTTGGCGTTCTGCATTGCAGATTTATAGTGACATTGAATTAAAACCCCAACCTCAACGTGTTTCGGCGAGGGAAAACGATAAGAAGTAATATGTTTGAACACAAGTCTGTATAAATCGCGTCTTGGCGCGAGAGAATAAAAAATAGTGGTTTAAGTAGACAAGTCTAATGGATACAAAAGCTTTTAAGCGCACGCTCCAACATTCGGAAAATTACAATCGTAAGGGGTTTGGTCATCAAGCAGAAGTTACCAGCCAGTTGCAATCTGAGTATCAAAGTAACTTGATTCAGGAAATTCGCGATCGCAATTACACCCTGCAACGAGGTAATGTCACCATTCGACTAGCGCAAGCCTTTGGCTTTTGCTGGGGTGTAGAACGTGCTGTGGCTATGGCCTATGAAACCCGTCAACACTTCCCCACAGAACGCATCTGGATTACTAACGAGATTATTCACAACCCTTCTGTTAATCAGCGGATGCAGGAGATGGAAGTAAAATTTATCCCGGTGGAAGCAAATCAAAAAGACTTTTCTGTTGTTGATATTGGTGATGTAGTCATATTACCTGCTTTTGGGGCTAGCGTTCAAGAAATGCAGATACTTCACGAAAAAGGCTGCAAAATTGTTGATACAACTTGTCCTTGGGTATCTAAAGTTTGGAATACAGTAGAAAAGCACAAAAAAGTTGACTATACTTCAATTATTCACGGGAAATATAAACATGAAGAAACAGTTGCAACGAGTTCCTTTGCTGGCAAATATTTAGTTGTGTTGAATTTGTCAGAAGCTGAATATGTTGCTAATTATATTATTAACGGTGGGAACCGTGAAGAATTCCTGAAAAAATTTGCCAAAGCTTGTTCGTCAGGATTTGATCCCGATCGCGATTTAGAAAGAGTCGGTATTGCTAACCAAACTACCATGCTTAAAGGTGAAACCGAGCAAATCGGCAAGCTTTTTGAGCGTACTATGTTGCAAAAGTATGGCCCTACCGAATTAAATCAGCATTTCCAAAGCTTCAACACTATTTGTGACGCCACCCAAGAACGGCAAGATGCAATGTTGGAGTTAGTGGAAAATAAATTAGATTTAATGGTAGTAATTGGTGGGTTTAATTCCTCAAATACTACTCAATTGCAACAAATTGCTTTTGAGAGGAAAATTCCTTCTTATCACATCGATACTGTTGAACGTATTCAATCAGCAAATTCTATTGAACATCGACAATTAAATGGACAATTAACCATTACAGAAAACTGGTTACCAGGTGGAGAAATTGTTGTGGGAATTACTTCTGGTGCTTCCACCCCAGATAAGGTAGTAGAAGATGTGATTGAAAAGATTTTCGCATTAAAAGCAACAGCAGCACTGGTGTAAAAGGGACTGGGCATTGGGCATGGGGCATTGGGCATTGGGCATGGGGAAGAGTGGGAGGGGTGGGAAGCTTTTTCATAATCTCCCCACACTACCTCATCTCCCTCATCCCCCTCATCCCCCTCATCTTCCCCAATCCCCAGTCCCCAATCCCCAGTCCCCAGTCCCTCATCTCTACAAACTTGTGAGAAATTCAAACAAATGGCTATTTATGAGCAAATTGGCAAAAGCTATGATTTGACCCGTCGTGCTGACCCTGAGATTGCTAACCGATTAGCTGTTAAACTTCAGGTAAAATCAGATTCTTCATATCTAGATGTGGCTTGTGGCACTGGAAATTACACGCTGGCTTTAGCAAAACACAGCGGGATTTGGCATGGAATAGACCAATCAAAAAAGATGATTGATGCTGCTATAAAAAAGAGTAATGCTGTAGCTTGGCAAGTTGGAGAAGTAGAGGCCTTACCTTATGTTGATGGCAGTTTCTCTGGTGTGCTATGCACCCTGGCGATACATCATTTTGCTGCACTAACTCCAGCTTTTAGAGAGATTTACCGTGTATTGGTGGGTGGTCGTTTCGTATTATTTACTGCTACACCACAGCAAATGAGTAAATATTGGTTAGTCGAATATTTTCCAGAGGCTATACATAAATCTGCTGAACAGATGCCAAATTTAGAAAAGGTGATATCTGCTCTCCATGAGGCAGGTTTTAATTCAGTAGATATTGAACCTTATGATATTTCTGAAAACTTGCAAGACCTATTTTTATATAGTGGGAAACATCGTCCAGAAATATATTTAGATGAGAATGTCCGTTCTGGAATTTCTACCTTTGCTTTGCTAGCTTCTGCGGAGGAAGTCACAACCGGGTGTGAAAGGCTAGCAGCAGATATTCACACAGGACGCATCACAGAGATTATCAAAAAGTATGAAAATAATCACGGAGATTACTTGTTTGTAATTGCCGATAAAGTAGTAACATCAGCTAAAGAATGAAGGGTGAAGCAGAAAAATTTTTATTCAATCAGTGCTTCGTATTCATCATGTGACCCAATCCAGATCCAGTAATAATCCTCGCCGTTTTTAAGTGCTAGCGCCCTATATCCACCACTAATCCTGACTGACCACAAATCATTTCCTACTTTTTTAAAATGCAAAGACGGATGAAATTGATTGTCAATCCAAAGGCGATATGCCTTTCTAGCTTGCTGTTTAACTTCAGATGAAAGTGCAGCGTATGAACGCCAAAAATCAGGGGTTGTTAAGGACTTTATCTAACGGTTTCACCTGATTAGCTTCAATATCTGCTTTGGCACGTTGGATTAACCGATCTAATCGACCAAATTTTGCATCTGCTTCAATTTGCTTGTTCCAGGAATCATTAATATATTCTTGGAGCCAGTTCGATAGATCCCGAACTTCACCTTCAGATAATTGCATAATAGCAGCTTCGATTTCTGCAAGTGAGTTCATCAAATTATCCTCAATCCAGCACTATAAACCATATTTTACCAAAAATGACTGACTAATTCAGAATTAGAATTAGCGTCAAGTCTTAGTTATGAACTAATAATTATTAATCATGAATTAGCATGACACAGAAATGGCTTTCTATCGTCGGTATTGGAGAAGATGGGTTAGAGGGGTTAAGTGCGATCGCTCTTTCCCTAGTCGCTCAAGCTAAAGTAATTGTGGGAGGCGATCGCCATTTAGCAATGCTGCCTTCAGATGACCAACGTGAGAAAATAGTCTGGGCATCTCCTATCAGCATTTCTGTAGAAGAAATCATCAAGCGGCGGGGTGAGTCAATGTGCGTACTTGCCAGCGGCGATCCCATGTGTTATGGCATTGGTGTCACCTTAGGGCGGCGAATTCCCATTTCGGAAATGACAATTATCCCCGCACCTTCAACCTTCAGCCTCGCCTGTGCCAGGGTGGGATGGTCTTTAACTGAAGTGGAAACCTTGAGTTTGAATGGTCGTCCATCCTCCCTGCTCCAATCTTACATTTATCCGGGAGCTAAGCTGTTGATTTTGAGTGAAGGAAAGGACACACCCGCCATTGTTGCTGAAATTTTGACAAATCGCGGCTATGGTGGCAGCAAAATCACCGTCTTGGAGCGTATGGGCGGCATTCATGAAAGAATTGTGGGAGGTACCGCAGCATCTTGGAGTGCAACTGAAGTTGCAGTGTTGAATGCGATCGCAGTTGATTGTATTGCCGATGCTGGGGTTATCCCTTTACCAAGATTACCAGGATTACCAGATAACGCCTACCACCACGATGGACAGTTAACGAAGCGTGAAGTTAGGGCAATCACCTTAGCAGCTTTGGCACCGACACCAGGAGAATTATTGTGGGATGTGGGCGCGGGTTGCGGTTCAATTTCTATTGAATGGATGCGGAGTCATCCTCGGTGCCGGGCAATGGCGATCGAGCAAAATTCATCTAGACTACTATATATTGCCGATAATGCCGCCACTCTCGGTACTCCCAATCTGCAAATTATTGAAGGTAAAGCGCCCCATGCCCTCAAAGACTTGCCTACACCAGATGCCATTTTTATTGGTGGTGGGGTAACAGCAACAGGACTTTTTGATGTTTGCTGGGAAGCGCTGCGGCTGGGTGGACGTTTGGTGGCAAATGTGGTGACGGTAGAGGGCGAGCAAACTTTATTTCAATGGCGTGAACGAGTCGGTGGTGATTTGACTCGTATTGCCATCCAGCGGGCGGAACCTATTGGTAAATTTTTGGGGTGGCGAGGAATGGCACCTGTGACGCAATGGATAGCTGTAAAGTCTAATTAACGTGAGTTCGATGAACCTCTCCCCAACCCCTCTCCCTCTCGGAGAGGGGCTTTAGTATCCTGAGTTGGGCACGAAAAATTAGGGGTTTTCAGCCTCTCCCCGCTTGCCGTTATACCGTTTCACTTTAATTATGATACAAATACGTTGGTAGGGGCACGGCAATGGCCATTGGTGTCAACTTAAGGTGAAACCCTTGTAATGACGTTAGAGCAAACTTACTCAATTACCAATTAATCCGGAGTCACCCCACCCCGGCTTTGCTAACGCAAAACCTCCCCT
>NZ_JACJSJ010000124.1 GCF_014698115.1 Nostoc sp. FACHB-973 | reverse complement strand
TCCGCGCCGCGGTGACGACGTCGAAATCCTCGCTGTATACGTCGAACAGCAATTCGAAATCGAGGCTGGACTGGCCAAAGGTGACGTGGGGCAGGGGGCAGGGGGAAAGACTGCTGTAACTGCTCCCCAGTCCCCAGTCCCCACTCCCCACTCCCCAGTTCTACTAAAAACCAAAAATCCCCTCAGTCGCATTGGCAAGACCAATACAAGGCTGAGGGGATAAATTTTATCAATACAATATCTCCAAAATCTCACACCACTACAACCCGTTGACCAATACAAATAATATGCTATAATTATCTGCGTTGATTTACGGTTACTATCGATGACCAAGCAAATGGTATTAGTAGTAATCGGGCTGTGGCTGTGGTTGCGGCACTGCAAAATTTGATGCATCGTACAAGTAGCGGCTGGCTTCCTCTTCTAAGCGATGAATCAGAAAAGGTTCAATGGTGTTACCATGTCGCAGTGCGGCTAAATATCCATCCAAATACATCCGCATATCATCCATACGATAACCGCGATTCCATAACTCGACGAAGGCGTCAGTAAGTCTTTGGTAATAGCGGATGGTTTGTGTGTCTTGGAGCATAACTGCTGTATTAATGTCTTTGGAATGAGAATTGTAAATGATTCACGCTCAAATGTGAAGTGTAATTTCACTTTGGCATCAACTAAAAGTAAACATATATTCTTCGGGTAGCACTCTCCTAGTAGCTACAAACTACTTCAATCCTATTCCAGAAAACACCGATTATACTTATCTGCTAAGCTATCTTCATGATTCTGTCTGCCAGCAGGGGGATTTTATTAGTGCTATATTCATGGATGTAAGCGCTAATTTTTTCATGAAAAAGAAATTTTCCATCAGGCTGGAAAGCTTTTTTGGTAAGGATTAATTGCTTAGGTTATGGTTTGCGGATATTATGACCATCTAAAAAGAGAATATTAAGCTACAGGAACTTTTGATAAGTCCAACAGCGCTTTTTATAAGTTTAACAAAAATTTAAGAATATTTCTAATCCCCTTTCGGAAAGGAAAAATTAAAGATATTGCCACCTTTTTTATGAGGAAATGTAAAGCTAATAGCAGTTGAAGTAACAAAGGCTACAAAACCTTAGACATGGGCTTGTTACTTTGAAAGTCATCAACGCTAAGGGGTCTTGCCACCGTGGGTTCGGTTTGTATAGAAATCATTGAAGGGAATCCCCATCTAAGGTCGTTGCTAGGTTGGCACTTGCAACAACTGGAATACCGGGTGCATCAAGCTGCCAGTATTTATCAAGCAAGGGAAGTATTTTTAAGCCATCAACCAACACTTGTGGTTTTGGATGCAGATCTTCCTGATGGTGACGGTATTGAATTTTGCCGTTGGTTGCATCGTCAGCAACAGCCTTTAATCCTAATGCTATCTGCCCGCAATAGTGAAGCTGATATTGTTGCAGGTTTAAAGGCGGGTGCAGATGATTACCTGAGCAAACCTTTTGGGATGCAAGAGTTTTTGGCGCGGGTAGAGGCACTGATTCGCCGTAAGCGCACACCGACTGCACCAGCATATTTGGATTATGGCACTTTGCAAATTGATTTAGTTCAGCGCCGTGTCCGCTTCCAGGGAGAGTTTATCGACTTAACGCCCCAGGAATTCAGTTTACTATACGTTTTAGCACAAGCCGGGGGAGTACCTCTGAGTAGGTCGGAATTACTGCGTCGTGCTTGGCCTGATGCCATCGATAACCCTCGTACCATTGATACTCACGTTTTATCGCTACGGAAAAAGGTTGAACTCGATCCCCGACAACCTAGCTTAATTCAAACTATCCGCAATGTAGGATACCGTTTTAACATGGAAATTTTGAACACTAATATTCCACAGTCACAAACAAAGTTAACTAGAGAGAGATTTAGTAATCAACGTTCAACACTTAGTAGTAGTCAAGTGTGATCGGGACTGGGGACTGGGGACTGGGGACTGGGGGCTGGGAAAATTTATACCGAATACCCAATACCGAATACTTAATACCCAATACCCAATATCCATCCAAAATTTAAAATTCAAAATCGTCTTGATCTTTTGCTTTAATCAAGGTTTCTCGTAATTCAACCCAGTTTATTTCAGAGACACTTTGATTTAGCGATAAATGACCTTGGTGTAGGTGTAATAATCGAGTGCAAAACATCTGAGCTAGATCTAGTTGATGATTTACCATCAAAATCGTGGTTTGATGGGTTTGACTCAACTGGATTAAGACTTGTATTAGATGCAAAGCTGTACCAGCATCTAGGGTAGAGGTTGGCTCGTCTAATAATAAAATTTTAGGCTGGATGAGTAAGGCACGGGCGATCGCTACTAATTGTCGTTGTCCCGCAGAAAGTTGCACCTCTGTTCGCCCTAGCCATTCACTGGGAATGTGCAGTTGTTCTGTCCAGTAACTGACTCGTTCCTGAATTGCCTGTTTGGACAAACCACGCAAAACCAAAGGATAAGCCAAAGCTTGCCCGACTGTCATCCCCAATAGCTTTGATTCTTGCAATACAAGTGTCAGCATCTGCCGTAACTGGATGACGGGAATTTGGCGATACTCTTGATTTTCTAGATAGATTTTGCCGCTGCTGGGTTCAATGAGGCGGTTTATGAGGCGAAGTAACGAAGTTTTACCAGCGCCCACTGCGCCTACAATGGCAATGCGTTCGCCTTGGAACACCTCAAAGGAAATATCCTGCAATATGGGATATCCCTGCTGATTCCCTGAAAGTTGGGTTTTCAGCTTTGTAAACAGATTAACTTGTTCTAGCCTGAGTATGGCTTTTGCTGTATTCAAGGGGAGTGGGGAGTGGGGAATGGGGAGTGGGGAGATGAGGGAGATGAGGGAGATGAGGGGGATGAGGGGGATGGGGGAGTGTGGGGGGAAAGATTTCTTCCCCATCCTCCCACACCTCCCACACCTCCAATGCCCTATGCCCTATGCCCCATGCCCTATTCTATAGTTAAGGCTGTGGCGATCGCCCAACCATCGACCAACAGTAACAGCAGTGTGAATCCTAGTAAAATCGCATACATCCAGGATTGTGCTAAAGGACGAACATCTGTAGTGTCAATGTCTGTCTTTGCTTGGACAATTTGCACCAAACGGGCAAATCCAGCTACACGCATCGGCAGTAGATAAGCTTTCCCATCCTGGCTGAGGAAATAATAAACTATACCTCCTTGACCTGTGGTGCGGGGTTTTAACTCTTTGACTTCTGACCAAGGTAAAAACCAGCCTTTACGAAAAAAGCGGGACACCCAACGGGGGTAAGTAACCTGAATCCCTTGGTCATCTACTATTACTTGTTCAGTCAAAACTGCATACAGGGCAACTAAGCCGATGCTAATCCCTAACCATAACAATGTTGGGGGTATGGATGCCCCTGTTACCTGGGATAAGAAGGGTAATGGAACTGTGAGTGCTACGTATAGACTCAGCAGCGTTATCCGAATTAAAGGAGAGAGGTGAAAAATAGAAGCTGAGATATTGGCTGAATTTGCTGTCACGGCTCAATTACAATGCTTTTCTTCATTGTAGGATAGGAGCCTGACCGTGCTGATTTTAGATTTTAGATTTTAGATTTTAGATTAAAAATTATTTCGGTTCATAGCCAGTCCCTACTGGGCGGAACAAATCCAAAATTTAAAATTCAAGCCCCTACCCAGAGTGGTCTGTTTCAATCCAAAATCCAAAATCCAAAATCCAAAATTGACTGTCTTCCTACCTGATGCATCGCCTATGGTTACAGGTGATAGCTGGCACTAAAATAAAAACCATCATCTTGGGCATTGTTGCGTCGATCCTCTAATTCCACAAATGGAATAGCATAATCCAACCGCAAGTTAAGATTTGGTATTGGTTTCCATAACATTCCTAGTCCTGCACCAGCGATAAACCTCTGTCTTTGTATGAGGTTGGGATTTTTATCTACGTTCCAAATGTATCCCAAATCGAGAAATGGTGCTAGTTGCAGGGCTTCCTCTCCACTGGTGTCTCTTTGCAATGTGATACGGTCTTCTAAAGTAAATCTGAATCCGTTATCACCAGCCCGGACATTTTGCCGATAGCCGCGTACTGATTGCCCACCTCCGATGACAAACTGTTGGGAGGGTAATAAACCATCTGGTGTTAGTTGCAGGTCTGCTTGGGCGATTAAAAGATTGTCTGCACCCAAACGTTGCTGGCGCTGTACTTGCAATAGCCAGCTGAAAAAGCGACCATCAGGCTTGTTGGGGTCGGAGTTTGTGGTGGCGTCAAAAGCGCCAATCCCGAAGTTAAATTGCGATCGCAATCCCCAAACTCCCTGTAGATCCCGTCTAACATAATCTTGGGCAAATCTAATTGTTCGGGTGCGACTGTTACCGTCTTCATCTGGGCCAATACCAAAGGGTGTGGGACCGGCAAAGGTAAATGTCTGACCATTCTGGACGCTAAACCCTAAGGATAAGGCAAATTCTTCACGGAGCGATCGCACTATGGGTTGACGGTAAGTAAATTCATACAATTCCGATTGTCCACGAATATCAAAAGCGTTGAGAGGGGCTTCAATAACTTTGACTTTGTTAATTGCAGTTCTTAGCTGCAAAGTCCCATTCATCGGATTTAAGGGCACTTGGTAACTAAAGTCATAAACATTACTACCGCCTTGGCGAGTGGAGAAGTAATAAGACCCAAAGAGTTGATCCCCAAGACCTGTCAGGTTACGATAGCTAACACCCACCCCTAATCGTTCGGAACCGATGCTAGGGGGAGAGTAGTTGTCAACACTAAATCCTAAATCAAAGGGATTCGCTTCAGTGATTCGCACTACTACAATGCTTTGACCCTGCTTAGTCCCTGGACGGATGCTGGCTTCGACTTTTTCAAACAAAGGGTCTGTTTGCAGCAACCTTAATTGTTCTTCTAATTTTCTTTGGGAAAAAGGTTTGCTAATACCCAGATTCAACCGCGATCGCACATACCTTGAATTTATACGTTTTGTCGGCGGATCAAGTTGAATTTCTTCAATGCTACCTTCAATCACCCTAATTGGTACGATACCATCTTTAATGGCAGATGCTTCTAAAGTCGCTACTGAGGTGATGTAGCCTTGCTGAAAATACCACCCGGTGATTTGATCGGCAATACTTCGCAACTCTGCCAAAGTGACTGTAGATCCTTCAACTTCCCCAATTATCCGATTCAGTTCCTTTGATTCAGAAAAACTACTACATATCAGTTGTATTTTTTTTACCAGAATTGTTGCATCATCTGGTGTTGGTGAGACTTCTAGGCTTTGTGTACTTTGAGTATCGCACTGAGGTTCGGCTTTTTGTTTCAGTCTTCGTATCAGTGTATCAACAGTTGGAAATGAATCAGTATCAGCGTAACTTGGAGATATACCAGTAACCAAAACTGTACACTGACTTAACAGTACGCCCCACCACAATTGTTTTTGTAATATCAAACACCTACTTTTTTGTTTGTCTTGGTAGATTCTGGAAAAATTCTTCATTAATTTTTATATAAAAACGTAACAAATAGTACATCTAGTTTGACTATTTTAGAGTTTTTTGTACCACAAAATACAAGATTGAATCGTTTCAATGGAAGTTATACAAAAAACTGAGTCTACATAGTCCCAAAAGCTTAGTGTAGAAGCAATAGTGCAACTGTCACCCTTCACTAGTGGTAGCGTAATCGCAAGCGATTCTGAGGCATTGCTCTCGGATAGTTGCGATGGTTGATTGGTGTCATTCTGCAAACAGAACATAGTTGTCTATGCTGTTAATAACCGTGTTTTTAGGATTAATCAGATTCAAAATTCTTGAAATTGGATATAGGGGTTGTTAAGTGAACATCTTGAAGTTTTTTGGTTAATTACTGTGTAATTTACCTGAATAATCTCATATAACCTGACCTTTAGCCAGAATTTTGAGAAAAATAAAATTTATGTAATTTTTATATGTAATTTCTCGGTGTAGTATTTTTTTAAATCATTAATCTGTATAATCTGGTAATAAGTATTTTCTCTTTATTTAGAGTAGTTCGTATCATTGTTCGAGTTAGTAAGGAATACGCAATTCCAGAGTATTTTCGATATCAAGCTTGCTTCGCTTGTATTACTCACTAGGAAGGCAGCTGGATTGTTCTACCTGCTTGGAGATCAATAACTGCGAATACTTCACAATTTAAGTAAACTTGCTAAGTGGAGGAATGAAAACTATGTTAAATCGATACATTTTACGAGGTTTTTTAATCGGTGCATTAATGATCACGGGAGTCAGTGAAGTTTTTGCACAAGAAGCTGTACAGCCGGCACAAACACTTAAAGAATTGCAACCAACCGAAGTAGCCGCAATTGCTAGAGGAACCGTAGTACGGATTGAATCGACCACTGGTAGTTCTGGTTCTGGAATCATTAGCGATCGCTACCAGGAAGGAGGAAAAAATGTTTATATCGTAGTTACAGCCAAGTCAGTAGTGCAGGACAAAAGTGCTAATTACGACATCGTAACACCTCTACCCGAAGGAAATAAAGGAAATAAACGCCAAAAAATCCGGATTTCTACCCAGACAGATATAGAGGAATTAGCGGATGAAGATTTAGCGATCGTGCGTTTTGAAAGCACTCGGACTTATAAAACTGCCAAACTAGTTGTATCAGAAGATCCGGCAGATTGCTTGTTAGACGATCCACAGCTTTGTAATGGTGTTTATGTTGGTGGATTTGCTAACCCGCCAGCCGGAAGTAAAAAGCTGGTTTTTCATGTCACACAATTAACCAAAAAGGATAAATCAAAAACTTACAGTAACTTACCACCGCAGTATAATTTTGCTGGGATGACTGGGGGTCCGGTTTTTGATGGGTCGGGGCGGGTAGTAACAATTTACGGCAAAACTAATGCTCAGAAGAAGGCGATTCGCAAAAGAAAGGGTTTTGGGTCATTGCAGCGTTATTCTAAATTTCGTATTCGGTTGGACAAGACGCCGCCACTGTTAACTATTTCCCTCAGAGGCGATAAGCCATTTAATCTGATTGAAGAAGAAGATGAAACAGCTTTTGAGGTTGTGAATCAACAGCCAGCAAAGGTTTTGCCATTAAAGTCTGAAGTATCTGTGCCAAGAGTTCCTAATTAGGAATAAACCTCCTGTTGGTCTGACTTGGCTACTAGTTAGCGGATACCCAATGTTCAGTTGAATAATCCCCCCATAGAAACTTATGGGGGAAATTTTCACTTGGTTTTTATTCAAAGGAATTCGATGAAATCTTTAAGCCAAAATAATTTATCATTAGTAACCGTTAACAATGCGATCGCTCAATTAGCCGCTTTAGGAGTAATTGCCATCGCCCCAGTGCAAGCCCAGTCTATAACCCCTGCTGCTGACGGCACAAATACTATTGTTACCCCTAACGGCAACCAACTAAATATTAGTGGTGGTTCTCTATCTGGAGATAGCGCGAATCTCTTCCACAGCTTTCAAAAGCTCGGTCTTGATGCCAACCAAATAGCCAACTTTCTCTCTAACCCAAACATCCAAAATATTTTGGGACGGGTTGTCGGCGGCGACCCTTCATTGATTAACGGTTTGATTCAAGTCGTAGGTGGGAATTCTAACCTGTTTTTGATGAACCCAGCTGGTGTCATATTTGGCCCCAACGCCGCTTTGAACGTACCAGGCGACTTCACCGTTACCACCGCCACCGGCATCGGTATTGGGAATAATTGGTTTAATGCTTTCGGTAACAACAACTACGCAATATTAGTGGGAACACCCACCACCTTTAATTTCGCCACATCCCAGCCGGGAAGCATTATCAACACTGGCAATTTAGCAGTAAGTACTGGCCACAATTTAAATTTACTGGCAGGGACAGTAGTTAGCACCGGACAGCTATCAGCACCAGGGGGTAATATCACCGTTGCCTCCGTACCTGGAAAGAATCTATTACGCATCAGCCAGCCAGGAAACCTACTGAGTTTGGAGATTCCCACCAACGGTGGTACACCTAGTAATATTTCCGTTGCCACCTTGCCTAAACTATTGACTGGTAGCGGTTTGGGCAATACAAGTGGATTAACACTCAACAGTAACGGACAAGTACAACTCGCTACTTCTGGCATTCCAGTCAATCCTGGGGATGTGGTAGTAAAAGGCGTGACATCTGGGACAGCAACCCTGTCAGCCGCACAAAATTTGACTTTACCAGAGAGTCAACTCCAGACGACTGGAGATTTAAATCTGTTGGCTAAGGATACAGTACGGGTGCGCGACAGTGTAGCGAATCCCTTTTTAGCCCAAGCTGGGCAAAATCTCTACATTCAGGGTAATCAAAACATTGATATCCTAGCGCTGAACCATCCCCAGACACCCTTTGTGAGTGGCGGAAATCTCAGTTTAGTCAGCGATGGTAATGTATCAGGTGATGCTCACTTTGCCAGTGGCAGGCAATTTTTGATTCGCAACTTATCAGGTGGTCCGGGTAATTTTGTCAGTCTCTACGATCCGATTATCAGGGCTAATGGAGATGTGCTGTTTGGTAATTACACAGGAGTAGCACTGAAGGTAGAGGCAACGGGAAGTATTCAGGGTGGCGACATTACAATTACAGGGCCAGACCTGACTATTCCAATAGCTGACCCAGATTTAGATGTATTAACCGGCAGTGCTGCGTTAATTTTACGTGCTGGTTTACCCGCAGTAGATCTTCCTGTTACAACTTTTCCTCTTGCATCAGGTGGCACAAACTTTACAAACCCAGTAAGTGCGCTACCTGAAGGGAGTATTCAGGTAGGAAATATCAATACTTCTTCTGCGATCGATGGGGTAAATGGTGGCCTAATAACTTTATCAAGTCAATTGGCTACAGGTAATATTACCACAGGTAACTTAAATTCTTCAGCTACTGGCGCTGGAAGTAATGGAGGCGTAATTTCCTTAACCACAGTAGGTGGAAACATTACTACTGGTAACATAGATTCTTCTGGTACTAACGGCGGCAATATTACCTTCACCGGCCCGCTGAATCTTGCCAATGCTACAACTAACATCAATACTTCTGGTACAGCTACCATCAACTTCAACAATACAGTTGGTGGGGCGAGTGCTTTGACTGTAACTGCGGGGACAGGGAACATTAACTTTGGTGGTGCAGTTGCGGGCTTAACTACCCTGACAACCAACGCCGCCAACACTTTTGTTGCCAATAACATCACAACCACAGGCATTCTTCAATTTAATAGTCCTGTCACCTTAACTGGCATTGGTGCAAAACTGTTCAACACCACCAATAACAACATCAACTTCAACAATACAGTCGGTGGAGTGAGTGATTTGACTGTAACTGCGGGGACAGGGAATATTACTTTTGGTGGTGCAGTTGCGGGCTTAACTACCCTGACAACCAACGCCGCCAATACCAATATTGCCAATAACATCACAACCACAGAAGACATTACCTTTAATAGTCCTGTCACTGTAACTGGTATTGGTAGTAAAATCTTCAATGCAGGTACTGGTACGATCGCCTTTACCAATACCCTTGCAGCAGGTAATAACAATCTCACGTTAACTGCCGATGAACTTAACTTGCCATTAGCAGCTAATTCAATCAGTGGTACAGGTAATTTAGTCCTTCAGCCCTTCACACCTGGACAAAATATCAACATCGCTGATAACTTTGTTCCAGACAGTTTATACCTGAGTACAACACAAATAAACGACGCCTTACAAGATGGCTTTGGTACTATCACTATTGGTCGCAATGATGGCAGTGGCGCGATTAATATTATCAACCCAGTCACCTTCAAAGACCCAGTAACAATTCAATCCTCAACGGGAACAGGAAGTATTACGGGAACTGGTGACATTAATGGCACAGGCAATGCTTCTATAACTCTGCTAGCCAACCAGAATATTAGTACAAATAATATCACTACAGAAGGCAGTGATATTACTCTCACCAGCACAAGTGGTGCTATTGATACCACAGGTGGTGTTTTAGATTCTAATTCCAATGACATTGGCAACAGTGGTAACATCTCCCTGGCTGCTAATAACAGTATCACTACAGCAAACATTGATACTTTTACTTTCATAGGCGATGCAGGTAATATCACTCTCTTGGCTGGCACAAATGGGGTGATTAATACCGACGCTGGAGAAGTTAATGCTTCATCTAATGCTGGAATTGGCGGTGCAATTAGCTTTACCGCAGCTAATAACATCACTTCCAGTAATATTTCGACCACAGACAACGATATTACCTTCAATGGCCTTGTCACCTTAGCTAATCTTGGTAGCACATTTATCAGCGCGGACAATGGCGATATCAGCTTTAGTAATAGTGTCGATGGTTCTAGTGATTTAATCCTGACTGCTGGTACAGGTAATATCAGCTTTGGCGGTGATTTGGGTAATCTACCAAATCCTTTGGGTAGCTTGACAATCACTAGCGCTGCTAATACTAGCGTAGCGGGTAATATCACCACGGCTAATGGCGACATTAGCTTTAATAGTCCCGTCACAGTGACTGGTATTGGTAGTAAAATCTTCAATGCAGGTACTGGTGCGATCGCCTTTACCAATACCATCGCAGCAGCTGGTAACGATCTGACTTTAACTGCCGATGAACTTAACTTGCCATTAGCAGCTAATTCAGTCAGTGGTACAGGTAATTTAGTCCTTCAGCCCTTCACACCTGGACAAAATATCAACATCGGTGATGACTTTGTTCCAGACAGTTTATACCTGAGTACAACACAAATAAACGACGCCTTACAAGATGGCTTTGGTACTATTACTATCGGTCGCAATGATGGTAGTGGTGCAATTAATATCACTAACCCAGTCACCTTCAAAGACCCTGTAAGAATTCAGTCTCCAACGGGAGTAGGAAGTATCACGGCAACTGGTGACATTAATGGCACAGACAATGCTTCCATAACTCTGCTAGCCAACCAGAACATTACTACAAGTAATATCACTACACAAGGCAGTGATATTACTCTCAGCAGTACAAGTGGTGCTATTGATACCACAGATGGTGTTTTAGATTCCAACGCTACTGACACTGGCAATAGCGGCAATATCTCCCTTGCTGCCAATGGCAATGTGACTACAGCAAATATTGATACTGCTACTGCCACAGACAATGCAGGTAATATCGGTATCAACAGCACAACCGGAACTATTTCTACAGGCGACTTGATTGCTACAGGTAATACCAACGGTGGTGATGTCACTGTCGCTGCCAATGGCAATGTGACTACAGCAAATATTGATACTTCTGCTGTCACAGGCAATGCAGGTAATACCAATATCAACAGCACAACCGGAACTATTTCTACAGGCGACTTGATTGCTAGGGGTAATGGCAACGGTGGTGATGTCACTCTCACCACCAATGGAACAATTGATACTAGCACCGCACAAGTCGATGCTTCCTCTACTGGCGCTACTGGTGGTGCAATTAACTTTACTGCCAATAGTATTAGTCTTGGGAATAGTGTCTCAACCACGGGTAACAATATTACCTTTAATGGTGCTGTCACCTTAACTACTCCTAGTAACATAGTCACTTCAAATAATGGCAATATCAGCTTTAGTAATAGCGTCGATGGGGCTACTAATTTCTCTTTGACTGCTGGTACAGGTAATATCAGCTTTGGCGGTAATCTCGGTGCGACAAATCCTCTAACTAGGTTGACAATCAGCAGCGCTGGTAATAATAGCTTTTCTGGCAACGTCACCACAGCCAATGGCGGCATCAGTATTACCAGCGCTGGTAATACTAGCTTTTCTGGCAACATCACCACGGCGAATGGCGACATCACTATTAATAATAGTCCCGTGACTTTCGCTGGCACTGGTAGTCAAGTTATCAATGCTGGGAATGGCAATATTACCTTCAGTAGTCCTGTGACTTTAAATGGCAGTGGTAGCAAACTTTTCAGTGCAGGGACTGGTGCGATCGCCTTTAACAATACCATTGCAGCAGGTACTAACAATCTCACTTTGAACGCCGATGAAATTAACTTGCCATCAGCAACTGATTCAGTCAGCGGTACAGGCAATTTAGTACTTCAGCCGCAAACGCCAACAAAAAATATCATCCTTGGTGATAATAGCGGTGGAAGAGTTAACATCAACGCCTTAAATGATGGCTTCAATTCCATCACTATTGGACTTTCTAATAGCAGTGGTGCGATTACGATTAATAATCCTGTGACTATCAAAGATCCAGTGATTATTCAGTCTCCCATTGGGGCAGGTTCTATTAATGCATTTGGGGCAATTACAGGCATCGATAATGCAGCAATCACTCTTTTAGCAAATCAGAGTATTACTACTAGCAGCATCACTACAGAAGGTGGAGGTATTAGTATTACCAGCCAAAATGGAGCGATCGCAACTGGTAATTTAAATTCCAATAACGATGTCAATGGTAATGGTGGCAATATCACCCTCAATGCCTTTGGCAACATTACTACACCAAATGTGTCTTCTCAAACTAATCTTGGGAATTCCGGGAATATTTTCTTCAATAGTTCTACAGGTGCGATCGCAACTGGTAATTTAAATTCCAATAACGATGGGAATGGCAATGGCGGTGATATCACCCTCAATGCTTTTGGCAACATTACCATAGCAAATGTTTCTTCTCGTACCAATGTTGGTAATTCTGGAAATATTTTCTTCAATAGCACTACAGGAGCAGTCCAAACTGAAAATCTCAACTCTGATAATGTTTCTGGAAATGGTGGTGATATTACTATTCAGGCTCGCGTTCAGATTGATGCCAAAGTTATAAATTCGAGTTCTAGCACTGGTGATGGTGGCTCTGTGAAGCTAGATCCAGATAATAATATTACAGTGACATCAATCAATACCCAAGGTGGAACTAACGGCATAGGTGGTGACGTAAATATTAAAACTAGAGCTTATTTTCAAGCTTTAGGTAGCTTCATAGATCGCAATGGTCTAGAGGCGAGTATTTCTGCATCTGGGGGAATAGGTAGTGGTGCCATTAGCATCGATCACGGAGGTGATAGCGTTATACCATTTTTTGTCGGCAGACGCACAATTAATGGCACTGTTAGTTCAATTACCTCTAATATCGGCAATACGATTTTGCCTACCGAATACTTTCCTGATAGCGAGACTAGAGGCAAGATTCAACTCATTACTCAAGGGCGGGTAGTTCCAGGAAAACCTGATGAAAAGACTCTCGATTTTCAACTGACATCAAATAACAGTAATCTCGCAGTTGCATCCGATATTGGCTCCAAAGAAGAGAGCGAAACTCGTCGAATTGAAGCAGCACTAAACCTGCCCCAA
This sequence comes from Nostoc sp. FACHB-973, assembly GCF_014698115.1. Taxonomy (GTDB): domain Bacteria; phylum Cyanobacteriota; class Cyanobacteriia; order Cyanobacteriales; family Nostocaceae; genus Nostoc; species Nostoc muscorum. The sequence continues at coordinate 11,279 of NZ_JACJSJ010000124.1, read as the reverse complement.
AGTCAGATTAAAAACCTTGGAGAAATCCGCAATGAACTCCAACAAGTTGAACAAAAAATAAGTAGCAAAGCTGGACTGATTTATGTAGAGTTTACTGCCCAAGACTATAAACTCAATGCTGAAAATCCAACTTCCAAAGAACAACTAAAAGATAGCGATCCATTGGTTTTGCGCCTCCTCACAGCAGATGGAAAATACATCCACCATAAAGTATCAGGTGTGACTAGAGGAGAGTTTCAGAAAGTAGCCGACGAATTCTATCAGGAAGTATCTCTTCAAGCAACTCCTGATTCTCGTCCCGATATCCAGAAAACTAACGGTAGCAGCTACAAAAAATCAGCAAAGCAACTTTATAAATGGCTAATTAGACCTCTAGAAGCTGAGTTGAAAAAACAAGGCATCGAGAATTTGCTATTCGTGATGTTGGATGCACGTTTGCGATCGCTACCCATAGCCGCCCTCGTTGACGATCGAGATCAGTTTTTAATTGAAAAGTATAGCATCGGCATGATACCCACTTTCAGCCTGATTAATACCCAGTACGCTAGCGTGAAAAACTCACGAGTCCTAGCAATGGGATCTGAGACATTTGATCCAGGGCCAGAAAATCAAAACCCAGTCACAGAGTTACTTGCTGCCCCTGTAGAGGCTAAAACCATCGTCAACCAAATCTGGAACGGGCGAGGCGCTGCGATCGTTAACCAGGACTTTACCCTCAAGCGTCTCCAGGCAGAACGTTCGACAACGCCATTTGAGATTATTCACCTAGCCACCCATGCGAACTTTACGCCTGGAGAAAAATCTGAAGATTCAGGTAATTCATACATCCGCCTGTACGACAGGGAGCTAAAAATAGATGAAGTTACGAAGTTGGGATGGAATAGACCACAAGTTGAATTACTGGTACTAAGTGCCTGTCAATCAGCTTACGGTGATGAAAAGTCACAGTTAGGCTTAGCAGGATCGGCTGTCAAGATGGGTGTGAAGTCAGTTGTAGCGAGTTTATGGCAAGTGTCAGATACAGGAACTTTGGGCTTGATGACTGAGTTTCACCACCAGTTGCAAACTCAATCTATGAAAGCACAAGCACTCCGACAAGCACAGTTGGCAATGATTCACAGCAAAGTCAAGATAGATTCAGAGGGCAAAAATTTAATTATTGGCGATAGGGATTTGAGTATCCCACTAGCAAATATAAATGTCAGTCCTGCTGAAGCAAAGCAGTTAATTCTGAAACATCCATTTTTCTGGGCACCTTTCACTATGATTGGTAGCCCTTGGTAGTGGGAAGGCAGGGGAGGCAGGGGGAGCAGGGGGAGCAGGGGGAGCAGGGGAGGCAGGGGGAGATGGGGAGATGGGGGAGTGTGGGGAGAGAGGGGGGAAAGATTTCTTCCCCATCCTCCCACACCTCCCATGCCCAATGCCCAACTATTGCTTAAGCTGTTCGATCAATGACTGTGCTAGCTTGGAGCAACTTGTCAGCCCTTGTTGACTACAAAGTGTATCAGCTTTTTGGAAATCCTGAATTGCTTCCTCTCTTTTGTCAAGTTCAGCGTAGACACGACCACGGTTAAAGTAGGCTTGGGCAAAATCTCCTTTGGACTCAATGGCTTTGTTGAAATCCTCAAGTGCAGCAGGTAATTTTTGTTGAGCGGCAAGGGCATTGCCTCGACCGTCGTAGGCGATCGCGGTAATATGAGATTTTGTGCCAGCTAGTTTCAGTGCTTGGTTATAATCCGCGATCGCTTTGTCGTAGTCTTGGAACTTTTCAATGTAAAGAACACCCCTATTGATATACGCTTGAGGATCGTCGAGATTCAGATCAATAAACTTAGTAAAATCAGCCAGCGCTCCTTCTTTATTATTCAAATTCCGGCGGGCATTTGCTCGATGGAAGTAGGCATCACCATATTTTTGATCGCTATCCAGTGCTTTGGTGCAGTCATTTTCCGCTTGTTGAAAATTTTGCAATAAAACATAGGCAGCACACCGACGGCTGTAAGCTTCGGCATAATTGCCTTTAATCTCAATTGCCTTAGTTGCATCTTCTACTGAACGCTGATAGTTTCCAGCGTAAAATTGAGCATTTGCCCGTCCGTAATATGCTTCCGCATAGTTAGGATTTATTTTAATCGCGTCAGTGAAATCTCTGATTGCTCCTGAGTTATCTTTTTTCTCATACTTTTGCAACCCTTTGTTAAAAGCTGCGGTCGCATTAAATTGAGGTAGCTGGTTATACACACCAAATCCTACTCCAGCGATCGCAATCAGCCCCACTATCCCTGCCACAATCGGCAATTTTGACTTTCGAGGCTTAGGATTTCGCTCATCAATAATAGTTGTATCTAGACGCAAACCCCGGTCTTGCTGACCAATTTTACTCAAATCGTCAAGCACTTCACTTGCTGACTGGTAGCGCTGACGGTAGTCAAATCGCACCATTTTATTAATTACAAATGCTAACGGTTCGCTCAGCTGTATTTTCTGAGGCCAGACAATTTCGCCAGTATTAGGACTGTCATTCCGTTGCAGTTTTGTTAATTCATTCGTATGTACTCCCAAAACCACTTGGACAGCAATGATACCCAATGCGTAAATATCACTATTAAACTGTGGAAAACCCTGATATTGTTCCATCGGCATATATGCCGGAGTACCAACAGCAACTGTTGGCGGGAATTGTGCATTCGGGATTTGAGAGGCAATTTCTTTGACTGAGCCAAAGTCTATCAAAATTAACTTGCCATCAGAAGAGCGCCTCATTATATTGGCAGGTTTAATGTCTCGGTGAATTACACCATGTCCATGCACAAATAGTAAAATTTGTAAAATATCTGTCAATAACCTGATAACTTGATCTTCTGTCCAAGGTTGACCAGGCACAATTTCTTGATATAGAGGATAACCATCAATATATTCTTGAACTAAGTAAAATTCTTGATTTTCCTCAAATTCAGCTAGCAGCATGGGAATTTGGTTATGCTGTCCTAGCTTTTCTAAGGTTTCTGCTTCTTTTTTAAATAAACGGCGTCCAGTTTCTAGGGCTTGGGGATCTGGACTAGAGTAGCTTAGTTGCTTAACTACACATTGCGGACGACCTGGACGTTTGAGGTCTTTTGCTAAAAAGGTATTCCCAAAAGCGCCTCCGCCCAAGACTTGAACAATTTCGTAACGCCCGTCCAAGGGTTGACCGTTCATCGTAATTTTACTTGCTACTGTATAGTTAATTTTACATATTAGTTAATAATTTGTGTTTTCACTCAAATAATTGAAGAAACACAGTCAGAAATATTTGATTGTAGGGTGTGTTATGCCGTAGGCTAACGCACTATCCGAAGATTTTGGTGCGTTACGGAAGCCGTAATACAACGCTAGTCCGCTCAAGTCGGGAAACCCGCCCACGCGGCTGGCTCCCCTAGATATACTTAGATTTTTTCACAATTCAAATCTGATTGCTATAGCTAACAATATCACTATTAAAGAGATGAATACGTTAAATGAAATTAAGGTAAATACTTTTGTACTACGATCCAACCACTAAGGGATACCCAGGCAAATCCTAGAAATAAAATAATATTGACGCCAATGTGTAAAGGTCTAGCCCAAGGTCGTCTGGAAGTAATTTGCGTTGCACTGAAAGCAGACAGTAAAACCAAGGCTACCACAATCAATCCAGCGGCTAAGTGTGACGAGTGTCCCAAAGAACCAAAGTGACCCAAAGTGCCAACAATGCCGATCGCCAGCAATAGTAGCACTAAACTTACCATGCTGATGCCCATGAAATAGTGGAGCGATCGCACTCCTGTATTTCCACCCATAAATAACGGAATAAAAGGAAATTGCTGCGAAGTTCTCGCCCGGAACATCCAAACGCCTGTAACTGCTAACATCAGGTATGCCAGCAAGGATAACCCCATCGACCAGGCGGCCATTTTCCACAACCAAAGAAATGAAGGCAGATTCATAACAATGATTGTAGATGACAGTGGGGCATTGGGCATTGGGCAATAAATAAAAAAGGCTGCTGAATTCAGCAACCTAAAAATTGAGCCAAATTGTTTTTTTTAATCAACAGCCGCTAAACCAGCGATTTGTAAGGGTTTTATACTATCTCCGGTATTTGTATTAAGTTGCTGCACCATTGTTGTGGTATCTATAGGGTCTTTTCCAAATGATGAGTCTGTATCTAACTCATAATTGCTAGGTTCATCAAGCATCAGGCGATCGCACGGAATCTTATCGGATAAAATTGCACTTGCCATCATACCCGTGTGAATCTCCATTTGAGCTTTTCGCGGAGCTTCAAACACTAGGCGTTGTCCTGGAAAAACAACCCTTTCAAAATACCAATTGGCAATGTTAGAGATGCGAGCTACCTGTATTTTGCTCGTGGCATTAATGTAGCAGCAGAGAATTTTCCCCGATTGCTCAGGTGGTAGAGGATCTAAAATTTGAGCCATAACTGCTGAGGAGCTTTACGCCACAATTTTACATTAGACTACCCAAGCCTAGCACCGACTGATCCCCAGTTGCTGTAACTGTGAATACCAACTGAATATTTATAGATTATTTCTATCTAAAGAAATATTTATGGTTATGAAAATTTTGTAATTATTTATGCCTTTTTCGCAATTATACACTATAAGTAAAAGTTTTAGATATTTTTACCCAGTATAAAATCTTTAATTCGTTGAACACAGATAATTAGGGCATTATTCTGACGATGATCCCCTTGCTTTTAGCTTAGCGAACAACTCAGTTTTGCTGTTTTATCTCTCCCAAGATTAATACGCCCAGATGGTCGCTTAATGAATAAACTCAATGTTATCGTAAAGCTATATGAAAAATATCTTCATAAACCTCACTGGATGACATGCATTTAGTCTGAAAAGTAACTTTCTTGATTCCTAAAATTGGGAATAAAAAGTTAACACATATCAATAATCAGCTTTAATGTCAAGCGAGGTTGTGATAAATAAAAGCAACCAAAACAAAAACACCCCTTAAAACTCAAGTTTTTCTCGCTTTCCCCCGAAAATTGGCAAGATGGCAGTCAAAACACCCATGATGGAAAATCGGATTCTTTACGTTCGCCTTCCCTGCAACCCCATCTTTCCTATTGGGGTTGTCTACCTGAGCGATCATGTCCACAAGCAATTTCCCAACATCGAACAGCGCATCTTTGATTTGGGAACAGTACCACCTTTAGACTACACCTCGGCTTTGGATCGGTGTATCGATGAATTTAAACCTACACTACTAGTATTTTCTTGGCGGGATATTCAAATTTATGCTCCAGTTGGTGGACGTGGTGGTAACCCACTACAAAATGCCTTTGAATTTTACTACGCCAAGAATCCTCTATTAAAATTACGTGGGGCATTGGGCGGTTTGCGAATCTTCATTGCTTACTATGTAGAATTGTGGCGTAACCAAGGCTTAATCAAACGTGGTTTAAAGCGTGCCCAAAAATATCATTCTCATGCCCGTACAGTTATAGGTGGTGGTGCAGTCAGCGTCTTTTACGAACAACTGGGTAAAAGCTTACCCCAAGGGACAATTATTTCTGTGGGTGAAGGGGAAACTCTGCTAGAAAAGCTTTTAAGTGGCAGAGAGTTTCGAGATGAACGCTGTTATGTTGTGGGAGAAACTCAACCACGAAAACGGCTAATTCACGAACAACCCACTCCCCTAGAAAAAACGGCTTGTAACTACGACTATATCGAAAGTATCTGGCCGGAATTTAACTATTATCTGCAAGAGGAAGACTTTTATATAGGCGTACAAACCAAGCGTGGTTGTCCTCACAACTGTTGTTATTGTGTTTATACGGTTGTCGAAGGTAAACAAGTACGCATCAACCCAGCAGATGAAGTAGTTGCCGAGATTCGCCAATTATACGATCGCGGCATTCGCAACTTCTGGTTTACCGATGCCCAATTCATCCCCGCACGCAAATTTATCGACGATGCAATAGAACTCTTGCAAAAAATCGTCGATTCTGGTATGACAGACATCCACTGGGCAGCCTACATTCGAGCCGACAATTTGACACCTCAATTGTGTGACTTGATGGCCAAAACCGGGATGAACTACTTTGAAATCGGCATTACCAGCGGTTCTCAAGAACTCGTGCGGAAAATGCGGATGGGTTACAACCTCCGAACCGTCTTACAAAACTGTCGTGACTTAAAAGCTGCTGGTTTCAACGACTTGGTTTCCGTCAACTACTCCTTTAACGTCATTGACGAACGTCCCGAAACCATTCGCCAAACCATCGCCTACCACCGGGAGCTAGAGCGAATTTTTGGTGCTGATAAAGTCGAACCCGCCATCTTCTTTATTGGACTGCAACCCCATACCCATTTAGAAGAATACGCCTTCAAAGAAGGCATCCTCAAACCAGGGTATAATCCAATGAGCCTGATGCCCTGGACAGCCAAAAAACTGCTTTGGAACCCCGAACCCCTTGGTTCATTCTTTGGAGAAGTCTGTTTACAAGCTTGGCAACAAAATCCCAACGATTTCGGCCGTGAAGTTATGAATATTTTAGAAGAAAAACTCGGTTGTGCGGACTTAGAAGCAGCACTTTCTTCACCAATAGAGAAGAAAGAAAAACAGCTAGCAGGTGTATCCTAAAATACATAAGAATCTGGGGATATTCATAATTTTGAATTTCTCCCCTCTCTTCCTCAGCGCCCTCAGCGCCTGAAGCGGTTCGTTTTCATAAAATCCCAAACTCATGTTAGAAGGTTCAATCCTACAACAGCTAGAAATAGCTCATCGCCACAGCACCAGGCCAATTCGATTCGGGGTGTACTACAAAAATACCTTAGTATCCCTCTGCCATGCCCTGGAAGACCATATCCTAGCAGATGACGATAAACCTTTAGTCATCACAGCCTTCCAACAGGGTAAATGGTATCTGCAAGAAGCCGGGCGATATGCAGACATCGCCCAGCGCAGCCGCGAAATTACCATCATGGCTGCCCCTGACGCTGGCTTTGCCGAACATCCTACAAGCCTTCTACCCAATGTAGACTTAGTAGCATTAGATCCGGCAGATCCAGTAGCGCAAGAGTGGCACTTAATTATTTTGTCGCCGAATTACACAGCAATGGTAATTTGTCAAGAGCTATCGGCGGCTGATTATGGCAGTAGTGGAATCCCAGCATCAGACTTAGAGCGCAAATTCTACGGACTGTGGACATTTGAGCCAGAGTTAGTGCAAGAGACAGCAGAAATAGCGATCGCTCACATCAAAAAATACAACCCAGAACTGGCGAATAAACTCATTGCCCATAGACAGGGGATTATACCATCTATAGCCAGATTAGAAAATTTGGGTGTAGTTGTTTCCCGTGTAGTCGATTATCTCCAGACTGAACAAGACAATTTATCCATCCCCGCAGCGCTTCGCCAACAAACCCTAGATCGGAACTTGGTTTCTAACGAAATTCAAGCATTTTTGCGGATGGCGCAACTGCTGGATATGGCAGATGTTACTAATCCAATGGCAGCTGCCGAAGTAGTGGTGCTTGCGGAAGCGATCGCTCAGCTTTTGGATCTTCCTGCATGGCAGATTAAGAGATTGCGGCTAGCAGCTTTGTTGCATCGCATAGATCCATTACAAAAAGCAGAAAGCGTTCTCACTTATGGTAATATAACAACTCATGATCGAAAAGAAGCCCCCAGTTGTCCTTTAATACCAGGGGCACAGGTATTGCGAACCATGCCACGACTGCGAGCAGTAGCCCAAATTATTACTCACCAAACCGAGTGGTGGAATGGCACAGGTGAACCGGCAGGTTTAGCTGGAGATGAAATTCCCCTAGAGTCGAGAATTTTGGCATTATTGGCAGACTTTCAGTGGCGAGTAAATCAGCGAAAGTCCTCAGATCAGAATCGCCAAGAAATATTTACTCAAGCTTTAGATGAGTGCAGACAGCAACAATCAACCCGCTTTGACCCTAAACTTGTAGATACCCTAGCTTTATTAGTTATGGGTTTACAACAGGGACTCGACTTGCCCATAATGACACCCAAAGTCAGCAGCGGTATCTGGCTACTTGATTCCCAATGGGATAGCCACAGCAAGACAAGTGAGGAGATTGGTACTTACTACAAATGAATATTGAAGCTATCAAATTAGGAAAACTCAAACAACTCCCAGGGGCAAATTTAGAAGACGAGGAACTCTCCCGACTAGATTTAAACCGCATTAATCTTGCTGGTGCCACCCTTGTCGGTACAAATTTCGCAGCTTCCAAACTCGAAGGCGGGCATTTAGAGGGAGCGAATTTAATGGGGGCGAACCTCCAAGGAACCGACTTACGGGCGAACCTCATGGGAGCAAACCTGATGCAAGCAGATTTAACAGGCGCTGACTTGCGGGGTAGTAATCTCCGGGGTGCTAACTTAATGGGAGCCAGACTCAGCGATGTATCCTTGGCAGGTGCTTTTGTGAGTGGTGCGAACTTGATGAATGTGAATTTACAAGGTGTGGACTTACGCGGTGCTGACTTGCGCGGTGCAAACTTGACTGGGGCAAATCTCAAAGGTGCAGACTTGAGTCGTGCTGATTTGCAAGGGGCATTATTGAGTGAAGCAAACCTGGAAGAAGCTGACTTGCGCGGGGCGAATTTGGCAGGGGCGAATTTTTCAGGGGCGAATTTGCTCTGTGCAGAGTTAGAAGGTGCAAATTTGAGCGGCGTTAATTTGGATAAGGCGTGTGTGGTGGGTACAGTGGTTGAAACGCGGACGTAAATAATGACACCCGTTGCCGCACAAGTCTCAATTATCGAAATCATTCCTATCCTAACCGCTATCGGAAATCGGCAATGGGAAAATTTCAAAGAACTGGAGGCAGATTTTGTATTCCAGTATGGGGTAGAGGTCTGGCAAGAGATTTTTAATTTCCGTCTCAAGCCAGCACTAGATAAAGATTCTGACAGATGGCTACTTATCCAGTGGTGTGGTGAGGGAATTATCTCAGTCAAAAATGTGGCGTAGTGCGATCGCGCAAGGTGAATCATGGCGATCGTTTTTATTCCCATCCAAAGGTTATAGCGCAATACGGTTCAGATCAGCACAAAATTCTCATGTAGAGACGCGATTTATCGCGTCTGATTTATCGCGTCTGATTTATCGCATCTGATTTATCGCGTCTGATTTATCGCGCCTAATTTATCGCGTCTAATTTATCGCGCCTGATTTATCGCGTCTGATTTATCGCGTCTAATTTATCGCGCCTAATTTATCGCGTCTAATTTATCGCGTCTAATTTATCGCGTCTAATTTATCGCGCCTGATTTATCGCGTCTGATTTATCAGACAAGCGATCGCCGAGATTGCCCCCGTATCCACAACGCCAGTATACTCATCAACAACACCCCCATCACTCCTTGTAAAGGATTATTATTCACACCAGTCACCCAATCAGGAACTTGACCAGAATATTTAACTAATTTCCCCACATTAATAATGTAGTAACCCCAAACTAAACCACCATGCAAACCAATTGAAAAACCTAAGCGTCCTCTATGCCAGCGCTTTCCCCATACCTGCGTTAACCCCAGCAATACTAAAGCTGGAAATTGCGGTAATGTCTGAATAATTACTGCCAACGGTTTAATAAAATGCAATGTTGCAAATGTAATTGCATCTGTCCACATTGCCACCGGCTTACTGTAGTCTCGTTGTAATTCATCTAGCAACCAACCTCGGAATAACAATTCCTCAGCAAAACCAATACCCAAAGCGACAATTAAACCCTCTAAAATCACTTTCACCAAGAAAACTTTTGGTTGTTGCCACACCAACCAACCCAACAAACTCTGTACCCCAAAAAGTATCAGAATATTAATTATGCCCATAGCCAAACCACGCATTAAATCCACACCGTTTTGCCGCGTGAATTCTAAGCCATAATGTCGGAGAATTTGGGGCTGCTGATAGACACGCTTACCCCACAGCCTCAAGAGAATAATAAACAATGCATATAATAATACCATTGTCAATATACTTACTAAATTTGAATCATTCACTAGTAAGTAAATTGGTGCAGCTAAAGGCAACCATAGCAGCAATAAAATTCCAATAAAATAACCCAGCCTAATAGGGGCAGGGCGTTCGGCTAAACGGACAAGGTTTTTTTTCATACCAATTAAGTCACCGATCGCAAATGACCAATGACCAATGACTAATAATTATTCATCAGGTTCAATGGTGCTACTTAAACCGTGACTTTTCAATGTTTCGCAATAGAACTCAGCATGTTCCTGAGCGCAAGTGATGACTAAAGCCATTCCATTAGTATGGGCTTCCATCATGATGCTAACAGCCTGGGGTTGGGTAAGGCTCGGCACAGTGGTTATTAGTACCTGTACCACGTACTCCATAGGGTTGTAGTCGTCGTTATGGAGCAAAACGCGATAGCGAGGCGCGAGCTTGCGGGACGTAGAACGCTTTTCAATGGTTTCAACTGACACTGCTCTTTGCTCTTTAATCGTTAATTCACTACAACAAAGCCTCTGTCTAGCGATCGCTTAACAGTTGTTTACCTATTCTATAGTATTTCTGTCAAGGTACTATGCTAAAGAAACCCTTTGTTGTCGGGGATTAGTCATCTTAATTTTGCGTAGGCACTCATGAAGCATACCTCTAAGAAATCGTTACCATCAGAGTGCTACCCTAATGTTACAGAAGCTTCTTCAAAAGTAGCGCATTCTCAGTTTTAAATTCAATAAATTACAAAACAAACTTTGTCGCTGCCCAAACTGCGTTAATGATAGACATGAACCTAGATTTTCTTCAACCGGGACAAATAGTCTCTTTAAAGTATGGTGACAGGAATCTATATGCAGAAGTCATTCAATTTGTGGTTTCCCGTCAGTTATGCTGGGTGCGTCCTTTATTAATGGTCACCTTCATTGAAGAATCTCCCCTAATTACCGATTTACGCGATGCATCTGACCTCCTTTGGCCTGCCGATTTATTTCAACCAGCTTTAGACACAGAAGTAATTACCTTATTGAGCCAACTTTTAGCAAAACAACCAAAAGCTGAGCTTGACTCAGCCGCCAAACAGCAACTCAATCAATTTATTCACCAACTTTGGCAAGCATATCAAGAGGGACTGGGGATTGGGGATTAGGGATTGGGTTGAAGGGGCGACAAGGGAGCTAAAATGCTTTCTGTATAAGCTTCATAGCCCTTAAACCCCTGAGATAAAAGCTCTGCTTATTGCGAATGGAAGCGACCAGTTCCTCAACCCATGC
>NZ_JACJSJ010000123.1 GCF_014698115.1 Nostoc sp. FACHB-973 | reverse complement strand
GTGTCTATTGCGCGGTGGAACCACACTGAATCCTTCCCGAACTCAGAGGTGAAACGCTGTTGCGGCAACGATAGTTTAGGGGTTGCCCTACGCCAAAATAGCTCGATGCCAGGTTTATATTTCTAACTCAAACCCCCTCGCTCACATCACAGCTTGGGGGTTTTTGTTTATCCTGTATTTAGTATTTAGCTTGAACAAAAAGAAGCTAGGACCAGCCCTTTCAAGGTGACTCATAAAAACTCTACTTTTCTCTCTGCGTCGCGCCAGTTGCTACCCTGCGGGAACGCTAAGAGCGAACAAGTCGGGAGACCGCAAGGGCGCACTGCTTCAGTTGTTGGCTATTGCCTGTTCTCTGCTCTAAGTGATTAGTCTAGCTTAGTATTATTTATACCTATAATACTTAAGTGCCACGCTACCGCTAACAACACTTTCAACGATCGCATTTTTTTGGTCACTTATTCAAACTCTTGTAAAGCACCTAACTTCCGAATTCCCGGCCAAATCATTGCTATAGCAATTACTACTAAAATTGTGCCAATTCCACCACCAACAACTGAAATCACGGGGCCAAACAAGGCAGCAGTCAAGCCTGATTCAAAGCCCCCTAATTCATTTGAGGCACTAATAAATACGCTATTGATAGCAGCAACCCGCCCACGTAAATGATCCGGGGTTCTGATTTGAACTAATGTATGGCGAATCACAACGCTAATACTATCTAGTGCGCCAGCGAGTATCAGCATCAACATAGATAGCCAAAAGGAACGGGACAGCCCAAAGATAATTGTGACAACGCCAAAGCCAACCACTGCCCACAATAAAGCCGGGCCTGCTTTGCGTAATGGTGGTAGATATGCCAAGGTAATGGCCATAGTCAAAGCACCGATAGAATTCGCTGCTTGCAGGTATCCCAACTCCACTGGGCCGACATGTAAAATATCTTTGGCAAAGATTGGTAGTAATGCAACTGCACCACCCAACAATACCGCAAACATATCCAATGTGATTGCTGCTAAAATTAACTGATTTTGCCAGACAAATTTAGCACCAGCAGCAAGGGCTTTGATCGATATTGGTTCACTGAGGCGGATGCCTTTTTTCTCTGTAATCGCCAGCGTTAAAATAAAACACAGCAACGCGGCGATCGCTGCTAATACATATACTCCTGTGGCACTTCCCAACAGCGCAATCCCGAATCCTCCCAAGGCAGGACCGATGACTGAGGCTAACTGGAAGCTACTACTATTCCATGTAGCAGCATTAGTAAAAGCACTTACAGGTATCAACTGCCACATCAGCGCATCACTAGCAGGTTTGAGGAATGCCTTAGCAACACCTGTTAAAACCAAGCACGCATAAATCAGAAAAACTACACCCTGAGTATAGGAAAGCACTGCTAACCCCAGTGAACACAGAGCTAGCAACATGACTGAGAGTAACATGGTGAGTTTGCGCTCGCGGCGGTCAGCTACGTCTCCAGCAATCAAGGTGAGAGCAATCATCGGCAGGACTTGTGCCAGCCCAACACCACCTAAAACCAGAGCCGAGCCAGTACGCTCATAAAGTTCCCAGCCAATGGCTACAGTTTGCATTTGCGATCCCACGAACAGCAGTAGGCGTCCAATGGTAAATAGCCGATAGTCCCGAAACCTCAGGGCTGCAAAGGGATCGTGCTGTGCAACAAGAGAGCTATGGCGATTTGATTTCTGTTTGCTCGAAGACATTTTTGAGTAGAGTTAAGCCTTCTTCAATGTTGGAAATTTGCTCTTCTGTCAGACCTTTGAGCAGGTCGGTAATATGAGCGCGAGTTTGATCTTGGGATTGCTTGAGTTGCTGCTTTCCCTCCTGGGTCAGATTGAGCAGCACTCGCCGCCGCTCTTGAGGATCAGCGATGCGTTCGACAAAGTTGCGTTGTACTAGGCGTTCTATGGTTGCTGATGCTGTGGCAGAAGTCACACCCAAATGCTCTGCCAAGTCAGATAGTGAAGCACCAGGATTGCGGTTGATAAATGCCAACGATCGCAACTGAGGTATAGATAAAAAAGCGGCGCTGTGGGCACGCATATCGGCTCGGATAAACCGCATCACTAATGGAACTGTTTCCATTACTCTGGCAGCACAGTCTTCGGAAGTTGTACCTTGAGTTGGTTTATCCAAGGTCATGGGATTGTTGTTCTCCTGATTACATCGCCACCCGTGGATAAAGTCGTCCACCAATGATGGCTAAGATTATTAATGTTAACAAGAGAATTGTACAATCGAGACCAAAGCCATAGATACTAGTACCGTTGAGCAGCATGGTACCCCGTAAGCCATCAACTTCATAAGTCAAGGGATTTAAATGGGAAATGAATTTTAACCAATCAGGCATCAGTGAGATGGGATAGATGGCATTGCTAGCAAAAAATAAGGGCATGGTTAATAATTGCCCAATACCCGTCATCCGTTCTCGCGTTTTCACCAAACAGCCAATAATTAAGGAAAAAAGACAAAAGCAAGCCGCTGCCAGCATCACCAACAGTAGCACTTGGAGAATCGCTAGGGGATGGAGATTGAGTTTGACACCTAATAAAAATGCTAATCCGTAAATGACTACTACCTGTGATAAGCACCGCACCCCACATGCCAGTGCTTTGCCCAAGACCATTGCCACACGGGGTGTAGGACTAGCTAAGAATTTATGCACAATGCCTAAATCTCGCTCCCAAATCAGTGTCATCCCACCAGTGAAAATTGCCACAAATAAGACGCTCTGAGCCAGAATACCAGCGGCGATAAAATCCAAATAAGGGAGGTTTCCTGTAGGAATGGCGCGAGTCCGGGAGAAAACTTGCCCAAAAATCAGCAACCATAAAGCTGGTTGCACAGCTCTAACTATTAAATCAGTGGGATCGTGGCGGAGTTTGCGTACTTCCAATTCGGCGATCGCTAGGGTTTTCGTAACTAGCTCACTAATTGCAGAGATGAAATTAGTTCGGCGAGGAGGTGATACTTTAACCCAACCGCTGAGCAGTACGTCTGGTTCTTGCTGTGTCACGGTAGTTGACTCCTGATGTTAATTGGTCGCCTGTGTAGTGAATAAAGACATCATCCAAAGTTGCGTTTGCTTTACCTAAAGAGGCTTTTAAGTCGCTCGGTGCGCCTGTGGTCACAACTTGGCCTTGTTGCATAATCACCACTCGGTCACAGAGACTGTCTGCTTCTTCTAAAAAGTGGGTTGTTAAAAATATAGTTGTGCCGTAATCAGCACAAAGTTGTTGCACAAGTTGCCATACTTGAGTGCGGGCGATGGGATCTAGTCCAACAGTCGGCTCATCCAGAAATAAAATTTGGGGTTGATGCAAAATCGATTGGGCAATTTCCAGCTTGCGGATCATCCCACCAGAGTAGGTTCGTACCAAGCGCTTGGCAGCATCTTGCAAACCCATGTACTCTAGAATTTCATAGATGCAGCGATCGCGTCTTTTTGTCGGTATTTCATAAAGCTTGGCAAAGATTAACAGATTTTCGTAACCCGTGAGGCTACCATCAGCAGACAGCGCCTGGGGTACATAACCGATAGCGCGTCTGACAGCATCGGATTGGCGAGTCACATCGTAGCCAGCCAAGGTTGCTCTCCCTGCACTGATAGGCAGTAAAGTTGTCAACATTTTAATTACTGTACTTTTGCCTGCCCCATTCGGTCCGAGCAGCCCAAATACTTCACCTTGCTCCACAGATATGCTCAGGTTATTAACAGCGGTTAACTTGCCAAAATGGCGCGTCAGTCCCTGAGTTTCCAAAATCAGTGGTTTTGGCTCGCTAGCTGGTTGCGATCGATTGATTTTTCCCGTAAGTATTGTCACAAGTTTCGATGCACCTAATTTAGTTAGATAAACTAACTATTAGTTTCCCAATACATTTGTCTGAAGTCAATAGTTCGCTGATAGAAAAATAGAAAGTGGGCATGGGGAGATGACGGATCAGAGGGTAGAATAATAACTCCTAACTCACGGCCCCAGCACTCCTAATGTCCCATGCCCAATCCTAAAGGGTTGGTTGTTTACTTTCCAGGACTTCTGTGGCTTTTTGGGCAGAAAGCGGTCGGTAGAATAGAAAACCTTGAACATCTTCGCAGTGGATAGATCTTAAAAACTCCAATTCCTCTTCGTTTTCTACCCCTTCGGCTGTCAGCCTCAATCCCAAACTCCGCCCCAAGGTAACTATCGCCTTGATAATATGAGCGACTTTGACATCGTGCGTCAAATCTTGAATGAAAGACTTATCGATTTTCAAATTGTGGAGTGGCAAAAGTTGTAGGCGCGAGAGGGAAGAATGACCAGTACCAAAGTCATCAATAGAGAGGTGAACGCCCATTTGCTGTAAATTTTGTAATACGGTTCGGGTGAAGTCTAAATCTTCAATGGCTGTGGTTTCAGTAATTTCTAACTCTAAAAAGTGAGCATCTAGTCTTGTTTGTTCTAAAATTTTGGCTACAGTCTCTACTAATTGGGGTTGCCGGAATTGCTTAAGAGAAAGATTAACGGCGATCATCAGGGGTGGTAATCCTGCATCTTGCCAAGTTTTATTTTGCTTACAGGCTGTCCGCAGTACCCATTCGCCGATGGGGACAATTAATCCGCTTTGTTCAGCCAGGGGAATGAAAACACTGGGCGCGACCAATCCCATATCTGGGTGCTGCCAACGCAACAAAGCCTCCATTCCAGTAATTTCTCCTGTGGTAATGTTCACACGAGGTTGATAGTACACGGAAAATTCTTTGCGTTCTAGGGCATAGCGCAAGCTTTTCTCTAAAGTCAGAAGTTCAGGATTTTTGGCGCTCAGGGAAGCACTGTAGAATTGGTAGTTATTTCGTCCTTTGTCTTTAGCATGATACAAAGCGGTATCTGCGTGCTGGATTAGTGTTTCGGCGTCAGGACTGTTGCGATCGAGCAAGGCAATACCAAGGCTGGCACTGATGTAAAGTTCATGCCCTTGGAGATGGAAAGCATCCTCTAAGGTTTGTAAGATTCTCTGTGCGACTTGGGTTACTTCTTCGATATTATTCACTCGCGGGAGTAAAATGATAAACTCATCGCCTCCCCAACGGGCTACGGTGTCTCCCTTTCTGAGTGAGTCTTTTAATCTTTGAGCGACGTTTTGTAATAACTTGTCTCCCAGCGTGTGCCCAAGAGTGTCATTGATTACCTTGAAGCGATCCAAGTCGAGGAAGATCACAGCTAAACTTTCCCCGTTGCGAATTGCGTTGGGCAGGGTTTTGCCTAGCATCTCGTCAAATAGTAGACGATTCGGTAACGCTGTGAGCATATCATGCAGGGCTTGATAGCGAATCTTTTCTTCTACTTGCTGACGCTGCCGCGCACCAATAATACTGGCAGCCATCGTCAATAGGGTGGATTCTTCGTGCCTTGACCAATGACGCTCACAGGTGCAGTCTGCCAAACCAAGGTAACCCCAAAACTCGTTCTCCAACCGCAGAGGTACTAGAAGTAGGGATTGAATGTCATCTCGAATCAATAATTGTTGTTCGGCGACGGGAAATGTTTGGGTGAGTCCGTTAATTGACTGCCCACTGGAGAGAACATTGTACCAACGAGTTAATCCAGAAGCTTCATAAGGCTGATTCTGCCAAAAGTCCCCAGTAGGTTCAATAAAAGAGTGTGTCCATTCAAACCGCAGGCTCACTGCTATTTCCCCTGTGGCAGGATGGGGGTGATTTTGGAAAAGATAAGCACGATCTGCTTTGGCAGCTTCGCCCAAAACAGCTAGAGCTCTCTCAATGCCTGTTTCGTAATTCATTTCGCCCAGCAAATAATTGGCGGCTTCTGCAACTGCTTGTAACAAGCGATCGCGCTGATGTAGTTCGGCTGTGGCTTGCTTTTGTTCTGTAATATCTCTGGCTATAAAAGTTCTAATTAAATCACTTTCAGGAAGGTAAAGAACCGATTGTTCAAAAACTTCTGTACCTACTTCCACTTCCCGCATAAAAGAATTTTTTTCTAGATTCTTAACTGCGCTTAACAGTCCTTTTAAAATTGGGTGTTGCATCCCAGTTTCCCTCAGTTTGGGAAACTTGAGAGCTGCGGCTGGATTGAGATAAGTCACTGTTCCCTCGAAATCCATCTCGATAATTGGATTGGGGATCAGTTCCGGAAAGGATGCTAGGCGAGCAAGAGCAGTCTCACTAGCTGCTTCAAAGGTGGGATCAACAGCTAGGGTTTGAAAAGGATTCGCAGGATTGGCTTGCTCTGATAAAAAACCTGATAAATCTTCAATATCACAAGATTCAGAAAATGCTTGTTCTGAGAGATTGGAAATAGCATAATATTTAGCTTGAGCTTGATTACCCCCAAATGCAATAACATCTCCATGTTTGAGGTTATGAGAGAAGCATCTATCGCCATTCACGAATAAGCCATTGGTACTTCCTTTACCCTTGTAGTTGCCATCAATAATCTGGAAGCCATATTGGTCAGTTTCTGGAACAGTTACTCGCAATAAAATTGCATGTTGCATTGATACTGAGCGGGAAGCTAGGACAATAGTATTTGCAGAATGCCGTCCTAAAGAATAAGTAGCCTCTCTCAGGGGGACAGTTCGCCGCCCTTGTAGGTCTTGGATGACCAACAGATGGCGTATTTTTTCCCGCTCATTTCCTAGCATGATTCTTCCTCAAATTTTCATATTTTTAGGTTTTAGTCTGAAAAATACTGCTCCCATAAGTTCAGAATTTTAAGTTCCGCTTTTTAGGAAATTTAGTCAATTAAATTGATCGCTATCTATGATTCAAAAATTTGTATGAGGATGCAAACCAGCCTTGATATTGAGAGTTTAGCTTCTGGGATGAGATGCCCAATTGTCTAACCCGTTTTTGCCGTAGAAGTCCTAGCTGTTTTCTCAAGTCATACATAATTTCTAAACTCTGTTCCTTGGTCTATATAATCTAACCTTTCCTTTTTTAGGATACCCAAAATCAAATCAAACACCGAATCCAATACATGGTATATTTGCGGATTTTTACTTTCAACTGATGGTTCAATTCCGAAAAAACCACAGAGTATGCAACGATCATTTATTGCTATGTAAGTTTGAAAAATTAAAAACCTCAAAGTAAAAAATAAAAATCAAACACTTCTAATTTTATGGTATTTAACTTTTGACACATTATTGATTTACAACAGCTGCCTCAAATTGCGGCCACTACCGGAATTGCCTCCACAGGATGCCCCTTGAACAAAGAGACTTCTCAGAAAGCGACAAATCTTTATTTTATTTTCCAGAAATCAATTTAGGGCGTTGTTAGGAATTATTTTTTCTTGATGAGTGCTTTTTAATTGTTAACTTTTACCTTATTTGGTAAGTGATTTAAAAAGGATTATAGAGTAAGCTAAAATACAAACCGTTTTCTTGTAATGTGCGATCGCCAGACTCAACTGATACTAAAGGAATTCCCCAATCAAGACGAACGGTGAAGCGTGAGCCTTGTGACCAACGCAACCCCAAACCAACAGCAGCCAGGGTATTAGGGTCGGGATTCTCTCTACCAGAACTGTTCCAACCAACACCAAAATCAACAAAGGGGACGACCTGCAAGGTACTATCTATCTGCGATAAACGCAGAATCGGTATTTGAACTTCAGCAGAAACAAAAGTGGCATTATCTGTTAACAAGTAATCTTGACGGTAGCCGCGAATGCTATCTTGCCCACCTAAGCCAAATTGCTCTATGGGCAAAAGTCTTCTGGATGCCAGTTGCGTATTTAAACGAAGTAAAAATAAGGTTTCAGGAGCTAACAGGCGTGCCCACTGCGCTTGTCCTTGCCAAGCAAAAAAACGGCTATCGGGGGGATTTTCATTAATGGTGGCATCCAACGCATCAATGCCCAAGCTAAATTGAGAGCGTAAGGCAATAACTTCACGGCTATTGCGAGAAGTCCATTCTTGAAAAAATCGCAATGCAGATACCCTAGTATGTCCCTGTTCATCAGCTCCAGGTGAAATTTCAGACGCCGGCACCCCTTCTCTCTGTAAAAAGGATGAGATATCACTTTCCCGTCGGGAGGCTGTTAAGCCAAGGGCTAATTCTTGTGTAGGAGTTTGAACTATTGGCTGGCGAAATGTCAGTTCGTAATAGCGAGAATCAGAATGGATATCTAAAACCTCGAAAGGAGGTTCAATGACATTGCTCGATGTGATGCCATAGTTGAAGGTAAGGGTTCCGTTGCGGGCATTGAGTGGTAAGGTGTAGCTGGCGTCAAAGGAGTTACTACCATCGGTATTAGTGTAAGCTATACCCAGACTATCTCCCAATCCCAATAAGTTAGCTTCATTCAATTGTAATCGGCGTCGGAAACTACCTACACTAGGCGATCGCCCATTATCCAGAACTATTTGGCTACTAAAGGTTTTTGCCTCCTTAATCTTGACTTCTAACAGACTCGCACCCGTGCGCGAACCCGCTGAGAGTTCAGCAGACAAGTTTTCTATTAAAGGATTAAGTTGCAAAAGTTGTAATGCCTCCAACAAACGCTGCCGATTCAGAGGAGGTGATGTAGCTATTGCTAGTCGGCTACGGACATAATTGCGATTCAACCGCCGAGTCCCAGTTATTTGAATGTCTTCTAATTTACCTTCGATTACCTGAATTTTGACAACACCAGATTGGATGGTTTGAGGTGGGATATAGGCACCAGAAGTAATGTAACCATTTTGTACGTATAAGTCAGTAATTTTGGAGCGTGCCTGATACACTTCGGTGAGGGAAATCGGTCGTTTGGTAAATTCAGCAGTAGCTTCGGCTAACTCTTCGGGACTAAAAACTGTGCTACCAATAACTTCAAACCGTTCAACGATAATAGTTTGAGGAAACTTGTTAGGAACTGATTCCTCAGGTGTGGGAGTTGGGGTAGAGGGTGGAAATAATTCTGCTGGCGGGGGAAGTGGCTGTGGCAGTTCTGGTGAGGGAAGTGGGGAAGGCGCGGGTGGTTGAACATCCTGTGGCTGTGGGATCTGTTGCGACAAGATCAAATTGCTATTTGGTAGTTTTGTCGTATCGACAGCCTGAGCTTTTAGGGGTATGGAAGCTAAGCTGCTCAGGGATACAAACACACTCAGTGGTAATAACCACAACGTTGCAATATTAAAGGGATATTTATCGATCATCGCACTGGACTATTTTTGATCGGGAATTATGGCACTATACGGAGACTGCCATAGATGTGAATCTTACTTCATCTTTTGCCACTAAAGTTAATATCTTCTGCAAATCTCAATCGAAAACCGAAATTAAGTGTTGATTGCAGACTTGAAATTATCAATATTCACAACGGTGGTTGGCTTGTTCCGCGATCGCCGTTTAGTACCGATTGATGAATGCTCTGACTGCATCAATGTAGCAGTGCGAGATGTTGCTGCTCTCAATTCAATCCCTGCCCCCCGATCACGTGCTAACCGCCATAGACTCATTAACTCCGATAACCGTTCTTGTTGCTTGACACTGAAAAATAGGTCAGGGCGAAAGCTTTGAATGACGGGTAGTGCGCTGAATTCAGTCTCTCCCAACTCGGCAGTTAAGCCATCTAAGGCTTATCCCGCAGTTTTGCCAACACAGTGTTTATCACCTGCGCTCGCACGATATACAGCAGATTGCAACAGGCGTGAGGTACAGATAATCGTAGGGAACATGGCTGTGCCCCTAGCCATATAAACAAAGTATTATTCTCAATTTCTTTATCACTATTATAGGCGTAGTGACTTCACTTGATACCATTTTGACTATTTCAGTATCAATACTAGTCAATTAGTAATCATTTTTGTATGTACTGAGGAGAATGATCAGCGATCGCTTCCTCTTTGACTTTATCTAATAAATTGA
Source organism: Nostoc sp. FACHB-973 (assembly GCF_014698115.1). Lineage (GTDB taxonomy): Bacteria > Cyanobacteriota > Cyanobacteriia > Cyanobacteriales > Nostocaceae > Nostoc > Nostoc muscorum. Next base: position 15,437 of record NZ_JACJSJ010000123.1, on the reverse strand, counting down.
TCTTGCTCCCGTTTAATACAATGGAGGTAAGATGTTTTAACAGATAGGTCTTCTTGACAATGATTGACCTATCTTTTTCTCCTGAAGGCGTGTGTCGCACCTTCAGGAGAAAAAGATATTTTTAGGGTTTGTTAACTACTTCTTGTGGCTTTGACAGAATAAATCGTTTGATTCCTTCTTTTATCTGTGAGCCACGGTTGTATCTAGTCTCAAAGGTATAACTTTTATTGCCATTAATGTATTCTTTGGTAGCCAACTTCAACAGTTCTATATTACCTTCGCTAGCATTAGACATATCGTTATCAATTCTTTCTTCAATTAAGTGATTTTTTTGTAATTTTTTCTCATGTATTACAGGCATCTGAGCAATTCCTTGGAATTCTTTACAAAGCTCTTTGTCCGATAGAGCAATTTTTTGATCTTTTAATACTTCTTTATATATTTCATTATATAGTTTATCATCCTTCTCTAGCTTGTCTGGTGTATACATAGTTTGATTTAAGTCAAATTGAAGACGTAAATAACGTTCAGATTTTCGTCCTCCCATTAAGCTACGGCAGATTCTATCCTGAACTTCTCCTTGACCTGCCATAAATACATTAGTAATGCGAGTTGCCCACTGAATTAGTCCCCAACCTTGGATCTCTTTAAATTCATATGGTTCTGTATCTTTACCAGTTCCAATCGAAAGTAAGGATATATTTTCGAGTTTATAGCCCCAGTCTAAAGCACGGGCGATCGCGCATAGAGAAGGATTGTTAACAGTTACTCCACCATCAACATGAGGATAACTCCATCGTGCTTGTAGTTTTTGATTTTCTGTGCAGGTGATATTTGATGTTTCCCAATTTGATAATTCAAATCCAGGAAAGAAGGTAGGAGCGGATGCAGAACTAGCGCAAATCTTCCAAAGAGGTTTATTGGAGTACCAAGGAGTGTTGTTAGGATATTCTTCTATAGAATAGTAATTAGTAAAAAAAGTCGTATTTCTATATAAGGTATCGTAGGCAAGAATTAACAAAATTGGACTAGGTTTTTCTTGTCCTCGCTTTTTTCTATCTACTGGCTTTCTATCTACTGGCTTTCTACCTACGTTTTCTAAAATAATTTCTTTCCCATTTTCTGTAAAAAAGTCCTTTAAAACATTACATAAGCCAGTATTATCATACTTAGGTGCAAATAATCCATATTTTCCAATTAATTTTGCTCTTTCTACTAGATTTGAAAGACTCCAATTCCCATGAGAGGGAAATATTTCTTTTCCTCGTTTCTCATACATATTAATCAGCTTTTTTATTGGTTGCCCAGTAGCAATACCTGCTGCTAAAAGAGAGCCAGTAGAAGTCCCTGCAATCATATCAAAATAAGTTAGTAAACTTTGTTCTTTACCTTCAACTTCTTGTATCTGTTTTTCTACTTCTTGAAGTATAAGCGCTGTTATTAAGCCCCGAATACCACCACCATCTAGACTGAGAATTCTAAATTTTTCGTCGTTTTTGCCGTTTTTATTTTCCATGATTATCTCCTAAAAACGAATTATTTTGAAAGATTAATGGTAAATATTTTTCATTCTAAAAACTTGCTTGATTGTGTCTAAATATAAGCCACAAGAACATAACCTTTTAGTTTAACCATATGTTCAAATAGATGAACCTATCCCACTAATAAGGTTTGTGCTACAAAGCTTAAGCTGATTGAGAAATAGAAACGAAAAATCAAGGTTTTCAAGTACATTTTAGGAAGAAAAGTATGGATTTTCAGAATAGTGGGATAGGTTCATATAGCGATTTTCATTTGAATGAGGTACACGGTAGAGGCGCACAGCTGTGCTAACCTACGAATTGTCTGTACTCCATGCAATTGCAAACCGCTATAGTACACAAGTTTGTATCTCATTCAAATACATACCGCTATAGGTAAAAGCAAAGTTACTCGCAAAGCACGAAAATCACCAGGTAAAGGAGTAGTACGAATTCTAGACTGGAGAGCGGTTTTCAAGTCAGACTCTTAAATTATCCTTGAACGTTGGTTCTGTAACACTTATGTTGCATTTGGTCACTACCCTTCAGCTAAACAGTTTAAATGCGGCAACTTGTTTGCTGGCTCAGTATTTTTACTGAAAACAAGTAATTTTACATTAATTTTATAAGTGTACATTCACGCATTCGCGATCAGCCACACAGCATAAGTTCCAGTTGGGGGTAAATCTAGCGAGCGTATTATGGGGGGTTTTCGTAGTACAAAACCTCAGCTTACTGGACTAGACCGCATTCCGTATACAGACCAGGTTCCAGGAAGCAATATAGAAAATTTCCGTGTAATTCACCCTGATATTTAGAACTTTTGCGAATATCATTCACTAGCGCTACTCGACTCTATCGATAGCTGTACAGACGCGCTCTTAACTCCTTGTTTACCTATGCTATACAAGCACCATCAACAAAAACTGTTGAGATGGGTTGCATTGTTCCTAGTTGGAACATTTCTGCAATTGTTGTTTTACATTCCGACACCAGTCTTATCCCAAAATTCCAATAACTGTAGCAATATTACAGTTCCTCTGACACCTGAAGAACAAACTTATGCTCGTGGTGCTTGGCAATATTTTGTGAAAAACTATCAGCCAGCAACGGGATTTACTAACTCTACTGGGGGTTATCCTTCCGGTACCCTCTGGGATATGGGTAATTATCTGATGGCGTTGAATGCTGCACGCTGGTTGAATCTGACTGACCAAGCAGACTTTGATGCACGTCTTAATAAGTTTTTAACGACTGTCAACAGCCTGAAGTTATTTGAGGATGCGTTACCTAATAAAGTCTATAACGCAGCCACCGGACAGATGGTTGATTATGGCAACAATCCCATTGAACGGGGTATTGGTTGGTCTGCTTTGGATGTCGGGCGAATACTGGCGGCGTTTGATGTCATCCGCAGCTGTCATTCTCAATATAATGATTGGCTTAAAGGAATTGTAGCAAAGTGGCAGGTAGCGCGATCGCTCAAAGATGGACAACTGTTTGGCGCTACTGTTCTCCCAGACAACAAAACACTACTGGTGCAAGAAGGACGACTCGGCTACGAAGAATACGGCGCTAGAGGTTATCAACTTTGGGGCTTTTCTGCACCCAAAGCTATTGCTTTTGAGCCGTTTAAGTTAGTGGAAATCAATGGCGTCAAAATTCCCGTTGATACCCGTGACTTTCAAAGCACCAACGCTAATAATTACGTTGTCAGTGAGTCTTATATTCTTGATGGTATTGAATTTGGCTTGCAAGGTGAGTTAGCTGATTTTGCTGCTAGGGTCTTAGATGTGCAAAAACGGCGTTATGATACCACAGGTCAGTTGACTGCGGTTACAGAAGACAATATCGACCAAGCACCTTATTTTCTCTACAACACCGTTTACGCTAATGGTGTAAACTGGGCAACAATCACAGATGCTAACCAGCCTTATCCCCAGTTTCGCAGCATCAGCACCAAAGCTGCTTTTGGTTGGCGCTATCTTTTTCCTGATAATCCCTATGCCCAAAAAGTTTTTGATGCTGTTAAGGATCTCCGCAGTCCTGATGATAGTGGCTACTATGCTGGGATTTATGAAGAATCAAAGCAACCGAATAAAGCTTTGACAGGTAATACTAATGGGCTAATTTTGGAGATTTTATACTACAAAGCTAGGGGAAATCGCCCTTTAATTGCTTCTGGTTCTGTAAGTGTGTCTACTGGCAAGCCCAGTGAAAATGCAACACCCTCAAATCAATCGAATTCTACTGTTACGGCTCCTAGCCCAACCCCTGCGGATACTTCTAAAATTACAGAAGTGGCTGTTGCACCGATTCCACCAGTGGGTAGTCCGCAACCATCATCTACTCTCAAACTAGAAAGACCACTGTCGGTAATTGAACGACGCTATGCAGAGGCGGCTTGGCGATACTTTCAAGCAAATTATCATTCCAAGAGTGGGCTGATTGACGATCGCAGTGATTTCAAAGGTGCAACTCTCTGGGGCTTAGGAGATTATCTCACAGCACTTCATGCGGCGCGATCGCTCGATATAATTAACCCCAAAGAATTTGAAGGGCGCACCCGACATCTTTTAGGAGCATTGACAAAATTGCCTTTATTTGCGTCTGAGTTACCGAGTCGGGGTTACGATACCAGAACGCTGCAATCAATAGATTATGGTGGAAATCCGATTCCAGAAGGAAATGGCTGGTCAGCTTTAGATTTGGGCAGGATGTTGGCAGCACTTTACAACTTAAAAACCTGTCATCCAGAATACACATCTGCGGTAGATAAAATTGTGTTGGATTGGTCATACTTGCGTGTGGTGCGTGAGGGTATTCTTTCCAGTGCTACTGTTAGCAAAGAGGAAGATGGGCGATCGCTGATCCGGGTCAAACCTGAAACCCGCTTGGGTTATGAAGAATATGCCGCTCGTGCTTTTCAATTATGGGGGTTCAATGTTGACAATTCTGCTGTTGGCGGTGAATATCAAACTGCCTCAGTAGAGGGAGTGAAAGTACCAGTCCAACGCCATCGCACAGATACTAACTCCAAAGTTAACCAATACACAGTTAGCAATCCTTTCTTACTCTATGCTTTGGAATTTGGACTAGATCCACAAATGCGATCGCTCTTTGAGCCAATTTTCCAGGCGCAAGCTGAACGTTATCGTCGCACCGGCACCCTCACAGCCTCAGCTACCACCTTAATCGATCGCAAGCCTTACACTGTCCACAGTACAATTACTGGACAAGGCGATGCTTGGGTAGCTTTAGGAGATGACGGTCAACCTGTACCAAAGGGGCGATTGGTAAGTACAGCAGTAGCTTTTGCTTATCATGCTTTGCTTCCAGAAAACAAGTATAGTCAAGAATTACTGCAAGCAACGACTGATTTATATAATCCATCGGCTGGATTTTATGAAGGCTTCTATGAAACCACGGGTAAAACGGCGATAGGTTTCACTAGCAACACCAATAGTATGATTTTGCAATCTTTGCTGTACAAAGTGATGAATGGACAACCCCTGATTCGTCCGACTACCACCATGAACTCTCCTTGGTGGGTGGCAGTAACTAAGGGTGATTCTGGGCGAGGTTTACCCAACACCGCAATACAACGAACCAAGTTAATTTCTGATGGTTCTGGAAGTTACTGGGCTTCAACTAGCAAAAATACTCCAATAGTAACTGGTACAAAAGCCACAGAATAAGTTGAAACACAACTAACTGTAATTACAGAGTTGTGTTTGTTAATAACCAGTTGTATTTGGGAATACTTGTACATGAGTCAATGTAGTCATATCATGTCCGCCTAATCACTTATCAAAAAAAACCTCCGCGTCCTCTCGAAGTTCTGATCTAAGCAAGTCTGAGCTTTTGACTTCTCTTTGTGTCTGCCCTAATGATAAGTCTTCAACTGGGCATGATATCAGTAGCTTGGACAAGCAACAGACATCTCGATTCCAAATCCCTAACCAGGGACTGACAAATAAAAAAATATCCAATTAACTCTTGTGGGGTGGGCGTCTCGCCCGCCCTACGGAGTGGGAGGGCGAGATGCCCATTCCACAATATTGGATAATTTATTTCTTGGAGTTTCCTTATTCCTTTAAATCTATTTTGAAAAATCATTGTGACAGACGGAGTAAAAAAAGGACTAGCATTAACTCTTTCTCTACGAGATGCACTCGCGTTCACAATCCCAAATCCCAAATCAAAAATATTACTAAGATGACTTCAGTTTCTATTATTGATAATTCCACAAACTTTTCGGGTAACAGTCGCTCGTTACTGAAAAAAAGAACGCTGTTATTTCGTTATTTGGCAGAAATAAATTTAATTTTTGGTATTTGGTATTTGCAATGGCGCATCACTCATTCTATTAATTTTGATGCGCTTTGGATCTCTATCCCTTTACTAGTAGCAGAAATTTATAGCTATTTCGGTGGCGTAATGTTTGTAATTGGGTTGTGGCGGCCTTTAGTTCGACAAATTAAGTCTTTTGACCAAATGACTCCACCGATACCCAGATCGGATTGGCCAACAGTGGATGTGTTTGTAACATGCTACAACGAGCCACCGGAAATTGTAGAAGAAACTGCTAAAGCTGCTCTAGCAATGGATTACCCGCCAACCAAGTTACGTGTTTATGTGCTAGATGATGGTAACTCGGCTGATATGCGAACAATGACAGAAAGATTGTGTATTGAGGATTTGCAGTCACCACAACTACAGCAGGAAGCAGAACGAATTGATGCAGAACACTCTTGTTTGTTGGAACGCTTGAAGCAACTGGAAAATCTCACACCTAACACTCAAGCCGCTGAAGAATGGCTACAAACATCATCACAACCAGAGGCGTTTGCTAGCGAATTTGTGAAAAGTCTGCGACAGTTTATTCTTTGGTTACCTCCACAGCATCAAAGTATAAGCGATTCTCCTACGGAGACGCTACGCGAACGCCTCACTACCGAACGCAAAGCCTTAGAAGAAGCTATTCGTAAAAAAGAACTAGAACTAGTTGAACTGGCTCGTTTTCGCTACATTGCTCGTCCCAAACCAGCTGGTGTACCCCACCACGCTAAAGCGGGTAACCTCAATTACGCAATTTTTTCTGGGGAAACTTCAGGACAGTTTATTCTTACCCTAGATGCTGACCATATTCCCAAAGCACAATTTATTAAGAGAGTTCTACCTTATTTCTATAATTATAATATTTTTACAGGAAAATATGAGCAGAATCAAATTGCTTTTGTCCAGACCCGTCAGGATTTTTACAACATTCCTCCGGGCGATCCTTTTGGACATCGAGCTAATTTATTTTATGGACCACTCCAACAAGGTAAAGATGGCATGAATGCCGCTTTTTATACAGGTACAAATGCACTTTTGAGGCGGGAAGCACTGATTAGCGTAGGACTGCAATATTTTGCTGATGAATTTGCCAAAGACGAAAAACGTTTAAATGAATTTCAATTAATTGGTGGCGTATCCAGCAACAGTATTACAGAAGATATGAATACAGCAATGCGTCTACATGGCGCTGGATGGAAATCTATTTATCACAATGAATTGCTAGCAGAAGGTTTAGCACCAGATGACCTCAGTTCTACTCTTAAACAACGGCTACGCTGGGCACAAGGCACTATTCAAGTGCTACTGAGAGAAAATCCGTTAACAAAGCCAGGGCTAAGTTTTTGGCAGAGATTGCATTATTTTAAAACGATGTACAGCTATTTTTCTGGTTTTGCAACTCTGGTTTTTATTGCTTGTCCAATTATCTATTTTTTTACGGACATTATTCCGGTTAAAACCTACGGACCGGACTTTGCCATACACTTTTTCCCAGCGTTTATTATCAATCGGCTGACTTTCCTTGCAGCCACATGGGGTATTCCAGCTAGAGAAGTTTGGCGTTCCGAACAATATGCGATCGCTTTATTTCCCTTATTAATCCAAGCTGTATGGAGTGTATTCACAGGACAAAAACTCAATTTCCAAGTTACACCTAAACAACGGCAATCCGGTATTTATCTCAGGCTAGTTTGGCCACAGGTTGTTGTTTTTATCTTGACTATTTTGGGGATATTATGGAGCCTTTATCGGTTCGCAATTGGTCATCTTAATTATCCTGAAGTTCACCTACTCAATAGTGCGTGGGCTATTTATAACTTGTTACTTTTGTCGGCTATCATCCGCGCATCTGTTTGGCAACCTCCGAAAGAGGCGTAAGGGAGATGAGGGAGCAGGGGGAGAATAACTTTTACTCTTAACTCCTCACTCCTCACTCCTAACTCCGATGCCCAATACCAAATGACAAACTCAAAAACAGCTATGAATAATCATTTAAACTATAACAACTTTGGTCAGCGAACTGTGTTGACAATTTATGCTCATGCTGATGATGAAGTTCTACCTGCTGCTGGTACTCTCAGTTTAATGTCTAAGGCAGGGTGGAATGTTCTTTGCTTAATTTTGACTGATGGTAGTCTTTCTAGTTCGTCTATTAAGGGTACACGTCATCAAGAAGCAGATGCAGCTGGTAAAATCATCGGTGCAAATTACGAGTTTTATGCACTTGAAGAGTGCAATTTCTCAACACAAGCAGTGATTAAAGTTGCTGAAGAAGCTATTGGGCGTTGGCATCCGGATTTAATTATTACTCACGCACCACAACCTGAAAAATATGGACATAGAGATCATGAAGTGTGTGCCATCGCAGTTTCTAATGTTGCTACCCGCAAAAACATACCTTTGTGGTATTCAGCACCACCTGTTTTTTTGCGTGGTTTTGAACCAAACTTTTTTGTGGATATAACCTCTGTAATTCAGGAAAAAGTCGCAGCTATTGGTTGTTATGAATCAGAAGCAAATAAAGCATTTATGCAACTTGATGCCATACTTATTTTATCTCGTTTTTGGGCACGTGAATTAGGTCAGAAAGATGGCTATTTTGAAGCTTTTGAAATTTCTCGGCAATGGGTTGATGCTAGCTTCTTTACTGCCATAGCAAATAGTAATAAACAAGTAATCAAGCAAGACTGGTTAGGTATATAGCAATCTATTGAATTTGTTATAATTGTTTTTCCAATCCCAGACTTTTAAAGTAAGTGGGGATATATTTTTTAAATAAATGATTTTTGATTGCTAGATAACACAAAATATTACTATAGCTATTGCAGTTTTTATTAGCTCAATGCCAAAATATAAAGATATAGTTATCAAACAAGCATTCGGAAAATACAGCCATGAGTTTAAGTGTAACAGTACTAGAATTGTCTGGAATTTTAGATGGTATTAGAGGTAATGAACTGCGTCGTGAAGTTAACGACATTTTAGCAAATGGAGCGGATATTTTATTGCTCGATCTCAAAGAAGTAAAGTTTATCGATAGCTCTGGTTTAGGCGCTTTAGTATCAGCAATGCAAATGGTACGAAAAGCCGATAGTAGACTTTTCGTCTGTTCTATCAACGATCAAGTCAGGATGTTATTTGAACTGACTAAAATGGATAGAATTTTTCAAACCTTTGCCGACCAAGAGGAATTCAATCGCCAAGTACTAGCAATACAAAATTGAAATATGCAAGTTTGAGTATACTAGCTAAAGTTAACTTTTACTAAAGATAAGTCATCATCAAGATTATCTTGAGCATTAAAGGTGAAAATATTTGCTAATAGTTGATTGAGGTTACAGGTATCTTTTTGGCTACATTTGGTTAATAAGTCAATGAAAGCATCAAGACCTAAAATATTACCATCTGGCTGATTAATTTCATAAGCACCATCGCTAAAAATATATAAACTGCTGTTTTCCTGGACTTCAAAAACAGCATCGTCAAATTCAACATCAGCTAAAAAGCCAATTGGTAAATCTAAAGAAGTTAGCTGTTGAACTTGGATATTTTTTGTAGAGGTACTAGATAAAAGTAAAGCAGGTGGATGTCCGGCGTTGGCATAAATGAGTTGACGTTTCAGGCGGTGATAAACACCATACCAAATTGTGAAGTATTTATCACCGTGCTTCCTCATTTGGAAGGCGTGATTGAGGGCTTTTAGGACTTGGCTGGGTTGACAAAAGTTTGTGTTTGGTAGAGATTGCGATCGCAAAACATTCAGCACGGATACAGATAAGAGTGCTGAACCTACTCCATGTCCTGATACATCTAACAAATAAATTGCCAAATGATCGTCATCGAGCCAATTATGGCCAAAGCAATCACCGCCTAGCTGTGCTGAAGGAATAAACAAATTTTCTGTAGTTACTGCTCCTACAAGGGGTGAAGGTAAAAGCGATCGCACGTAATCAGCGGCTTCAGCCAATTCTGCTTCTAAAATTTGCTTTTGGGTTCGTAAATCCTGATTGAGTGTTTCCAAAGCTTGCTTTTTACTTTGTAAATCCTGATTCAGCTGGTGTAACCTTAGTCCTGCTCTGACTCTTGCTTTCAATTCATTCATCTCTATTGGTTTAGAGATAAACTCGTCTGCTCCAGCGTCAAGTCCCCTAACTCTATCTTCTTCCTCTCCTCGAGCTGCTCCCCTAGCAGTCAATAGAATAAAAAACGTAGTCGCCAACTCTGGTTCTGCTCTAATTCGCCGACATACTTCTAGTCCATCTACCTGAGACATCATCCAATCACAGATAATTAGAGCAGGACGTACCAGTTGTGCTTGTGTAATTCCTTCTTCACCATTACTAGCTACAGTTACATCATAACCCTGCTTTTTAAGTGTGCTTTTCAGTACTGCTCGGACTGTAGGATCATCATCAATAACCAGAATTTTAAACATAAATTATAGTTTTACAATTACAATGACAAATAAGTAGTTGTTCTATAGCGATTCTCATTTGAATAAGGTACATGGGTTGGGGCGCACAGCTGTGCGCTCCTACGAGGATCTATTTTTTTCTCTACCTCACCCATACGGGAACCGCTATAATTTAACTTATATGAAATTTAGTTTGTAATGTATAGTGAAAATACTCAAATTAAATAAACTGATTAGCGAATAAGATGATTTTAAAGAAGAATTCAGAATTCAGAATCAATTAGTGGGTAATTTGACCCGCCGTTAATTGAATACCACTAAATCTTTGATGGAGTGGGTTACTTAAAGCCCTTTATTCATCTACTATTCACACAGAATTCAATTGGATAATTCTGGCTTCTGACTCCTGAATTCTGTTTTGTTAAAATATTTGATTGGTTAATAAGTGAGTAAGAAAATTTATCTAAAAGTCAACACAGATCTGACAGCTTCGCCTGAAGTTTTATCTTGGTTCGAGCAGATAAATCAACCAAGTCTTCCTGATAAAAAAATTTGGTGGCAATGTCAAACACTTTTGATAGAGGGATTTACTAATATTGTTGAACATGCCCACAAAAATTTACCAATTGAAACTCCGATTGAGATGGAAGCTGTGCGGTTAAATGAATACATAGAAATTCGTATTTGGTCTCAAGGCGAATGCTTTAATTTAGAGGAGCAATTGCAACAAACATCTGAATTTGAGGATAATGACCAAGAACGTGGACGTGGTTTAAAAATCATGTCTGCCATTGCTGACAAGTTGAGTTATGAGCGCACAGTAGATAATCGTTACTGCTTATTTATTAGTAAATATTACTAAACCCCAGTTACTTATACCATTTCACGAAAATCTTGATACATATAGATTTACCGTAGGGTAGCACAGCTGTGCTACCCTACCAAGGTATTTGTATCAACTTTAAAGTGAAATGGTATTAGTATTCAACCGGACATGATATTAGTAGCAATCTTCAAGAAGAAAATCACAAGACAAGAGGGTTATCGATAGTAGCATAAATCGAGTGGGTGGCTAAAGAACTATGCATTTCATCAATATCATGAAAACGTGAGATTAGATTGGCTTTACAACGCCATTGTGGCTGACGAAGCTGATGCAGGAGTTTCGATCTGTCTTGCTCTATATGTGCATATTTATCTAAAGCTGTTCTGAGTTCTGCTAAAAGTACTCGCTCATCCACCAAGCCTCCGACACCAAAGGCATTAATCAGTCCCAACAAATGATTGTTGAAAAAGTAATAACCCAGGCGTTCGTCAGCAGCAACGGCATTTTTGCACACTGTATAGCTTCTGTTGCTAAAGCCAGGGAGGATGCTATCTAAATGCTCCCGAAAATCCGGGTGACAGTAATAATCTTGATTATCGCGGAAAAAGAAGCGGTAAGGATAACCGTCTTGTAGTTGCAAAACACTATTTTGTTGATGCGCTTCTAGCCCGATGCCATATGTGAAGTAAAGCCAAAGAATCGGCTCTAATGAAATTGTGAGGTAACGGCGAAACCAATCGCGGCTAACCTCATTTGTGGTGCGTTGTTCGCGCTTTGCTAGCAAGTTGATAATATTTGTTAAGCGCGAACCATCATTAAACATAGCATCCTGACATAGGGATATTAAACAAGTTACATCAGGAGCAGGATTGGCTGGGAAAACATTTTCTCGCAATAGCGAAGCGAAGCCAGTACTTGGTTCGCCGTCTATTTTCAAAGTGATGTAGGCAGGTTCGCGGATAATATTAAATTGTGGGAAGCGATCGCACAGTTGGTTACCAACTTCGGTATTCAATAATTGATAAAGTTCTACCGCTCTTTTTAACTCTTTATAGGAGATAGCCCGCATCGAGTTAGTAATCTTGACGTTCAAAGACAGTTTGACCATGAACGTTGCATCAGAATGATAAACTGTGCGAATTGAAGAAGTAGGCATAAAAGCTCGCCCTTGTAAACCCAAATCTTCCAGCAATCCCTGATTGAATAACTGCTGCACTCCTGGTTGACACCGCAGAAAATTTGCCTGCCAAGGATGCACTGGTAACAAGGCATATTCATCTGCACGGCAATAATTCATCTTGAAGTTTTCATCCACTTCACCATCCGTCAACAGTTCTGCTTTGATCAGTTCTATAGCTGTTTGTGGCAATGCTGAGCCAGACTCCACTATTGACTGATGGGCGCGAAAGTAATAAAGAGGAAAACTCCCTTTCAATTCCGGAGAATAAATTGCTAATTCATTCTCAGCAAAACCTTCACGGCTTTTCGGCGTTGGGTGTAAAGGATGACCGAAAATTAGTGCTTGTTCGGTTTCAATAAAATTACTTTTGAAAGCATAAAGTATATCAGTATCTTGTCGCCGCTGCCGAACAAACTGTTCTATATTGCAACAGCTTTCCACTACTCGCCGCAGCAATTCATCCTGATGCCCATTGCTACCATCAGCCAGCGCCAACTCTTTTGTCAGCAGACTAACTAAGGTGACGTAATCAACTTCTAAAACACCAGTTTTGTCTGCTGGCTGATAATAAATTGGCAAGTAAAACAAATGGCGTCCAGTTAGTGAATAGTAGCGTAAACCAGCCAATATTTGTATATTTTGATGCTCCAAATAACATCGTATTAATACCTGAGCTTTGGTACGAGTAAATACCTCATTTATGGCATCATCTATGACTTCACTATTGGCTTTTATGCTTTTGCCAGTACCAGTTTCTCGCAGGTAACAATTGAAAAAGCTTTGAATTGTTGCTTGTTCAGCAATTTCCTTGTCAGTGCGATTTATAATCAGTTGTGGCATTGCAGCAGTAATAATGGTTTGCTCTATCATTTCAATTTTGGTTCTAAAGATTGAGGATTTTTCAGTGAATGACTAATACCAATTGAAAAATATTCGCGATAAATCTATTGTTATACAGAATTATCGCTTTGCAAACCAAGATTTAGACACCACTTGAAGAGGACAAGGGGCCAAGGGAAAGACTTATTGCAAGTTCTCCCAAGGTCACCTTGGCTTCTTCGATGACTTCTGCCCAATCCCTAGTCCCCAGTCCCTTTTACACAGTTCCTCCGTCCTGCTGCGATCGCAATTGTGTTTCTGGCTGAGTTGAGCCAGTAGGCAAAGTTCTATGTCCAGATCCCGAAACTCCATTGGGAGAATCTGGAGGATTTGAGCCTCCCCGTCCCCTACGAGAAAATATAGCCCGAGCCAAGCTCTTAACTAGAATATAGAGAATTGGCACTAAGAACAAACTCAAGAACGTCGAAAGCAGCAGTCCGCCAAACAGCGCTGTCCCTAAAGACCAACGGCTACTTGCTCCAGCTCCTTCAGAAATCACCAACGGTAAAAATCCTAACAGCGCTGCAAAGGAAGTCATTAAAATCGGTCGCAAACGTTCTTCCCCTGCTTTCACAGCCGCCCGCGTGTAGCTCATGCCCTGCTCATGCAGTTGATTGGCAAATTCCACAACTAAAATCGCGTTTTTCGCGGCTAGACCAATCAAAGTCACCAGACCTACCTGACAATAAATATCATCTACTACTTTGGGAAATAGGCTACCTGCCATGAAAATATTCGATCGCACCCAAAGCGCTGTCATCGCTCCCAAAACTGCTAGGGGAACCGTTAGCAAGATAATAATTGGGTCAATGTAGCTTTCATATTGAGCTGACAGCACCAAAAAGACAATCACGATCGCTAACGCAAAAATCAGTCCGGTAGATCCTCCAGAAGTCTTCTCTTGGAGATAAGTCCCTGTCCACTCGTAACCAAATCCCTGAGGTAGAACCTCTGCTGCTAGTTGCTCCATTGCTTTAATCGCTTCTCCAGAACTAGCACCGGGAGCAGGAGCGCCTTGTACTTTGATTGACCGATACAAATTGTAATGGGAAATGGTTTTCGGTCCCACAAAGGGGGTAACTTTCACCAAATTGCTCAAGGGAATCATCGCCCCACTGGCAGAGCGAACATAGAGCTTGCCAATGTCATCAGGATTAGAGCGGAAAACCCCATCGGCTTGGACATATACGCGGTACTGTCGTTGTCCCTGTATAAAGTCATTCACATATTGCGACCCTAAGTAGCTTTGCAATGCCCCAAAGACATCGTTAATGTCCACGTTCAGGGCTTTGGCTTGGTTGCGGTTTACCTGGATTTCAAATTGGGGAGTGTCTGCGGTGAACTGAGTGAAAACTCTTTGGAGAGCAGGGTTTTTATTGGCTGCCGCAATGAACTTTTGAGCGGTATCAAGGAAGGTTTGAATCGGCGCACTGCCGGTGCGGTCTTGAATGATAAACTCAAAACCACCTGTAGTACTTAAACCTCTAACTGGAGGAGCATTCACAGCGATCGCTCTAGCTTCAGTAATTGCAGACAGCTTTTTGTTCAGCCTTTGAAGTATGCCATATACAGACTGAGATTCTTCAGTCCTCTCTTTCCAAGGTTTCAGGTTAGCAAAAGCAATGCCTAAATTAGAAGCATTACCATCGAAACCAAAGCCACTAATCATAAAACTAGCTCTGACTTCCGGAGCCGCCGTGACTTCCTTGACAACTTTATTCATCACAGATTCAGTGTATTTCAAAGAAACCCCGTCAGGCCCCTGGACAATTACAAAGAAATAACCCTGATCTTCCTCTGGAATAAATCCAGTAGGCACTGCTCTGTACATCAAAACCGTTGCCACTAAACCACTGATGAAAACCCCAATCACAATCGGCTTGATGTGGGTAAGGTAGCTAACAAACCTGACGTATCGGCGCGTGAACCAGCTAAATCCCCGATTAAACTGCGTGAAAAACCAGCCCAAAGGCCCCCGTGGAGTCTGAGCTGGGCGCATCAGGATCGCTGCCATACTCGGAGAGAAGGTTAAAGCGTTAAAAGTCGAGATCCCAATGGAGCAAGCAACAGTTAAGGCAAATTGTTTGTAAACAATCCCAGTAGTACCTGGAATAAATGCAACTGGAATGAATACTGCCATGAGTACGAGTGAAGTGGCAATGATTGCCCCAGTCAACTCTTTCATCGCTTCCACTGCTGCGTCAAACGGCCTCATGCCCTGTTCCAGTTTGACTGCAACAGCTTCTACCACAATAATTGCATCATCGACGACAATAC
>NZ_JACJSJ010000122.1 GCF_014698115.1 Nostoc sp. FACHB-973 | reverse complement strand
GTTGTACCCTGGCTCTGACAAGTACTCTCGCCCCCAATACAGCACCACAGAGTACTCCCAACATTACTGGCATTGCTAATCCGGGGTCGATATAACCTCGGTTTAGATATATTCCTGCACTAGCTGCTGCTGTTACTCCAATCATGAAATTGCTGGTAGTTGTGGAAACTTTGAATGGAATATGCATTATTCGATCCATCGCCAGCACCTTCAGCGCTCCCGAACCAATACCTAGCAAGCCGGAAAGTACACCAGCTATAAACATTAGCCCAAATCCAAAGGGAACACCACGCACGTTGTAAGATTGTTCTCCCATAGAAGTTGGATAAGTACTATTTAGCTTTAAGCGTGTTGCCAGGGGATCTGGCGGTAAATTATCGATGTTTTCGGAGTAGGGTTTACGAGATAGGTACGCACTATAAAGTAAAACAATCCCAAACACAATAGCGATCGCTCCAGTAGAAATCTTCGCTGCCACAACCGCTCCAGCTACAGCGCCAAAGGTTGTTGCTATTTCTAGGAACATCCCTAGCCGCATATTAGTGTAACCTTCCTTTACATAAGCAGAAGCTGCTCCACTAGATGTAGCAATCACAGATACTAAGGAAGCACCAATAGCATAGTGGAGATCCACTCTACAAACTACAGATAGGAAAGGAACAATTACTACGCCACCACCCAAGCCTGTCAAGGCTCCTAAAAATCCAGCGCTCAAGGAGCCAAACCATACTAATAGCGAAAAATCCAGAGTATTCAAGGTTTATTCTCCACTATTTGGTTTTATGGGTTAAAACACCAATTAGTTTCACACTGGTTAGTTGGTTTTACTTTATATTTTTTCATTTATAAAAACAAATATTGTTTCTTATTAATTTAATAAAACTTTTTAATCATATTGTATATATAAGCATTGAAAAAATTGTCAAAATGACAAATTGCTTATAGTCTATTCCGCTAAATTTTTATCATTTTCATATTAAGCTTTCTGAAAAATATAGTGAGCAAATTTACTCGGTATAACAAAAGTTAATCACTTGGAAATTTAGTACAACATTATTGTCAAATTCCTCTAAAATCAGCTTTCTATATCGTTGAAGGTAGAGGTAGGGAAGATCCAAGAAAGAGATGGATGTTGAGTTATGTTTTTCAAGCATTGTTCAATAGCACAACTAAAACTCAGGTTTATGGTTATTAATCAGTAATCTCTGGTAAGTAGTTGCACTTTACACACTAAAAGTAAAGAACTCGAAAAGATTTACCTGAATTTGTTAAGCGTATGTTTACAGGCTTTGGATTTATATGGATGGCTAGAATTATAAAAGCTTTATAAACATTAATTAAGTGAACCTACTGCTAAACGCACAGTAAAACAACTACCAATTCCCAATTGACTTGTGGCAGTAATTAATCCACCGTGATTCTCAGCAATAGCTTGGGCAATAGCCAACCCTAAACCAGAGCCACCAGAATTATAAGAACGTGATTTATCTGCTCGCCAAAAACGCTCAAAAATGTTTTCTAAATCTCCTGGTGCAATTCCTACACCCGTATCTTGGACATTAACTACTACATGGGAAGCACTACGATTAGCGATGATATCTACTGTCCCTTTTGACGGTGTGTAATGTATAGCATTTTGAATTAAGTTAGTAAATAATCGTGTTATCTGATTCGGATCACCTAACAGATAAAGCTTTTCACTCAATTGACTTTTCAGATGAATTTGTTTAGCCACTGCTTGCGGTTGATACATTTGTACTAAACTATTTAAAATTGAACTAAGATTAACAGTTTCTTTAATGTGGTTAGGAATATTATCATGACGAGCTAAAAATAGTAAGTCCTCTGTAAGTCGAGTCATTTGGTTAGTAGCACTAGAAATAGCCTGAAATTTTTCTGCGTCAGTTTCTCGCATTCCATCAGGATACTTTAGCGCTACCCCTGCATTACTTGTAATTGCCATTAAAGGACTGCGGAGTTCATGGGAAGCGTCAGCAGTAAACTGTTTTAACCGTTCAAAGCTTTCTTCAATTGGTTGCATCGCTTGACGAGTTAGCCAAACCCCACCAACACTACTAATAATCAAAGCTACAACAATTCCACCACTTAATCCCAAATCTAATTTATTTAAAGTTTCATCAAATTCTTCTAAAGATTGACTGGCTCTTACATACCCAATGAATTGTTTATCATCACTACTAATAATTGGTAAAGTGACAGACTGAATACGATTTTTACCAACTGTACTAATTTGTTCTCCTTCTTTTACATGAGCAGGTAAACTTAAAATATTTTGTCCCTGTTTTTCGATGAGATTACCTTTAGTATCAAACCAGTTTAACCCTTGATGATTTTCAAACAATTTATCTTGAGGTAAGTCATTTTCAATTTTTATTTTCCCGCGATCAAACTCGGCATTAGCAGCAGCAACTTGTGCTAAGGCAGCAAGTTTTTGTGTTTGTTGTTTATAGAGGCTATGGGTGAAGACAATCCGAACAGCAATTGCAAATCCACCTAAGATTAATGATAATACGATTAAATAAGACAACAGTAAACGACGGCGAATTTTTTCAAACATCAGCTAAATTTGCCCTGATTTAGGACACAGGCGATAACCAACACCGTAAACAGTTTCGATAAAATCCTCTGAACTTCCTACCGCTCTGAGTTTCTTTCTTAAATTTGTAATATGAGTTTTAACGGTTTCTTCCCCGGATAATTTATCAAACTCCCACAATTTATCTAAAATTGCCGAGCGAGTTAAAACTTGAGTAGGATTTTTCAAAAAGCATTCTAATATCATGTATTCTTTATGTGTTAATGATAAAGGCTTGCTTGCATAGGTCACATGACAATTATTAGGGTCTAATTGTAAATCGCCGTGAATTAAAATTAATTGGTGAGTTTCTGAGCTTCTCCGAGATAAAGCTCTAATTCGTGCTGCTAATTCTTCTAGTTCAAATGGTTTAACTAAATAATCATCTGCACCAGCATCAAGTCCAATTATTTTATCTGGTGTTGTATCTCGTGCTGTCAACATCAAAATAAAAGCGTTACAATTAGCAGCACGCAACCGCTTACAGAGAGTAATTCCATCTAAGCGCGGCAACATTAAATCTAATAAAATTAAATCATAATTACCTGCTTGGGCATATTCCCAACCTTCAATCCCATCGCTAGCAATATCAACAGCATGATGCTGGTGTTTTAAATCTTCGGCTAAGGGTTTAGCGATGCGATCGTCATCTTCAACTATTAAGATTCTCATATCTTTGATGCTATGCCAAAAATCAGAAAGGGAAAATTTAGCAACCCTATGATTCCAAGGATGAGAGGTGTTCCTATTATGGGGTGAGTTATCTCCTTAAACGCATCACTCAATTTGGTGACGCACCTTTTTCTCGTTTCGCACGGAAAAGAATAGGACAATTGCCAGCAGGATAAAGGCGATCGCCGAAGCATATTCCCTTGGCAGTGAGAGACCGCCATCTTTAACTGGTTTAGTCAAAAAATCTCCGAAGGTGGCTCCAAAGGGGCGTGTAAAGATGAACGCCAGCCAGAATAGGAGAATATTGCTCAACTTTGTCATGTAGTGAAGGGCGATGACAACACCAATGACGCTGGCTGTCACCAATGCGCCCTGAATATAGCTCAGTCCCAAGTTGCTTGTCAGAAAGTCACCAAAAGCGGTTCCCAAACTGTTGGAGAACACGACAGCCAGCCAAT
The DNA here is from genome assembly GCF_014698115.1 of Nostoc sp. FACHB-973. GTDB lineage: Bacteria > Cyanobacteriota > Cyanobacteriia > Cyanobacteriales > Nostocaceae > Nostoc > Nostoc muscorum. Next base: position 21,937 of record NZ_JACJSJ010000122.1, on the reverse strand, counting down.
AGGTAGTCTCTGCGTCTTTCCTGATGATGGGATAAACGCTCAAATCTCGATCCCGGTAGTACCAGATGGCAAGAACGCTCAACAGACCCGCTACCAGAATCAGCGATCCCACTGCGTAGCCCAGCCCAAAAGATCGATCCATTAAGTCGGAAACTTCGGTTCCAGCTGTGGTTGTCGCAATGATCGCCACCCAGTAAAGGGCTGGACGATATCTATCGGATTGAATTTGAAAAAATAGGAGAATGGCCAGAATGGCGAACGTTACGGCAAAGGCTATGTAATACCCCAGCCCAAGAGTCATTGAGATGAAGTCCCCTGCCGTTTCACCAAGCGTCGTGGCGATAATCTTCATGATCCAGAAGTAAATTGTGACTTTTGCAACTTTGTTCATTTCTTTTTCACACTAAAAAATAGTAAGTCATGATAATTCAGATTAGGGCAGTCTGGTAGAAACAACTAATATCTGAATGGCACGCTTGAAAAGCTCTAAGCTATGTGGAATAAGCACTACATTGAAAGCTATTGAACAGTCAAAAGATAGGTTAGGTAATCGCAAATTTCCAATCAAATCGCCTCTTCACAAACAGAAAAATGCCATTCTTCGAGAAGGCGATCGCTAATCAGTCTTGTCGATCAATCGGCAGTAAGGCTGGTTTCTTCTGCTTAAGGCTTAAGTAAATAACCAGACTCGTGATTATAGACAGAAAAAGCATACTGGTTCCGACCGTACCAAAACCGAAGCCTCCATTTGTAGTAGATTGGGATAGTAAATCACCCATAGATGCTCCAAGTGGACGAGTCAAGATGTAAGCTAACCAGAATGCCAAAACTGCATTCATCCGAAGGTAATAATAAGCGATCGCTATGATTGCAATTGCAGCGCCAAATATCAGTGCTGATTGTGCATAACCCACTTTCAAAGCCTCTGCTAAAAGGTCTCCTGTTGCAGTTCCCAAGGCAAATGTAAACAAAACAGCTACCCAATAGAAAAGCTCTCTTTTCGCTGTATTGATGGAGTGCATGGCTAATGTCTTTTCGTTTGAATACCACAGTGCAAAAACTACCAACAAGGAAACACTAAAAATTACAGTAGTTGTCACCAAACTAACTCCAAGCTCGTCTACCAATCTATCAGTGATCAGTGTGCCAACTATACTTATCAAAACGACCACAAACCAGAAACTTGATGGAACATAGCGTTTCAGCTTAAACTGATTCAACAGCACAATCAGTAATACGCTGCTCATAATGTAGGATGTAACACCTAAACCAAGGTTCAGGGTTGCTGATAGAAAATCTGCTGCGGTTTCACCTACCGTGGTTGCCAGAACCTTAATAATCCAGAAGTAAATTGTCACCTCTGGAACCCTGTTTAACATCTTCTTCATGATATTTGTCCTTCTCGATTTTTCGCTAGAAGTTGAGATGACATCACATCTTTATCTGAACTTGCAGGTTCATCATAGAGAGAAAAAGTCAAGAACTTGGAAAGATATTGCTGGCAATGAAGATTTTTACTCTCTACCCACTGATTTCCGTCTTCTGCCTTCAAATACCAGCAGTAATGCGATCGCACTTAAAGCGAAAATACTTCCAGCGATGAAAGTTGCTTTGGGACTGATTGTTTGCCACAAAATACCTCCCAACAAACTAGCTGGTAAAAGCGCTACACCAGTAGCCAAATTAATTAACCCAAAAGCAGTACCCCGGAGATCAGACGGAACTCTATCTGCTACCAGTGCTAACAATATGCCTTGACTCATCCCCTGATGCAGTCCATACAGCGCAAACAGTCCCCACACCTGCCAAGGAGCATCAACAAATGCAAAACCTAAATATCAATGGTGTCCAGAGACTGGCGCAAACCGTAGGCGGCTCCACGATTAGCGCTATCGGTAACATCTGCCACTATTGCATCGCGGGGAGCTACACGAATTCCCTTGCCAACGCGAGCCTCCTAACGGAGGAGCTTCGCTAACGCCAAAACGAGCCATCAATACCCAAGCAGGACTAGTTGCCAATGCGAACAGGGGTTTAGCGAAGGTAGATAGCCCATAACCACAGCAATTTAGTGACTATGGCGATGGTGAATGTCCCTAGTGTGAGGATGGTTGTGATAGATAATCGTCGTGTGTTCGTGAAGATGGTTGTGAGGTTCGCTTATAGCTATCTCCTCATCGTGGTCATGCTGATGGTGTTCATCGTGGATGTGTTTATGTTCATGCACACTAGGATAGTGGAGATGTTCGTGTTCATGCACTTGAGGTGAGAGGGTAATTTGCACTACCACTAGCAGCATCAAGCCTACTAAGCTACCGTAAAGGAACTCACGTTCAGCAAAGTTACTTCCCAACCAACCTGCAAGAGGGTATGAGATTGCCCACCAAAGATGACTCCAGGCGAAGTGTGCGCCATAAACTCGTCCTTGTATAGCAGATGGGATGCGATCTGCAATCAATGTCTGGGTGGGTAAATTTACTAAGTTTTGTCCCGCACCCGCCACCAGCCATAAAAGCATCAATACTGTTAAATTTGCGTAGTTGGCAGGTAACAAAGCCAAGGTGATCAAAGTTGCACCAATCAAAACAAGCGTTGTACGCGGCAAACTTCTATTGAACGTACCAACCACAACTGCACACAGAGTTGCACCAATACCAAAAGCTGTCATCACCCAGCCATACTGCACTTCTCCCAATTTGAGTGTACTTTGGACATAGCCAACAGTATTTACTAATATTTGCGCTCCAGCAATCGATGCGACTAACTGCATCGCTAGTGCGTAACGAATAGGTGCATCTGTAAGGAGGCGAGTTGTACCGTTTTTAATGTCTCCCCATGTTCGGCGTGTTGTTCTGGAAGGCTGTTGATTTTGTGCAACAACGAGCTGACCTGGTAGGGTGAAGATTAAGACTGCCGCGATCGCAAAGCTGAGAGCATCCAAATAGAAAACTTGTCTTGCACCAATGAAGGCGGCGACACTTCCAGCTATACCTGGGCCAAGTACACCAAGTAATTGATAAGTAGCAGCCGAAAGAGCGATCGCGCCTGCATAATCATTCTCACCCGTGACTAATGGAATTGTGGCTTGGTAAGTTGGGGTAAAGAAAGCATTAAAGACGTTAAGCGCAAATATCAATACGTAAACTTGCCAAATCTGCGTCACAAAAGGCAACATACCCACAATTAACATTCTGAATATATGGGTAACAACCATGATTTTCTTACGATCAAGGCGGTCTGCGATCGCACCTGCAAGGGGAGACAGCAATACAAAAGCAGTGACACGCAGAGTCAAAGCTACTGAAAGCACAACCGCAGCATTTTTTCCAGCTAACTCAAAGGCCAGAAGGGCTAAACCCACCCAAGTAAGTGCATCGCCCAATAAACTAGTGGTCTGAGCAGTGTACAGCCTTGCAAATACCCGATTTCTCAAGCTGCGGAAAAATGTCAAGGTATTCATTTATCAGGGGGGCATAGTTACACAAGTCTTTTATATCAATATTTTAACAGAAATGGGGGGGAGGGGCATATTTCTTAAAGCTAGAAAATTGCCTTGCCAAGACCATTTTCACCACTCTGCTATTTTCTAGAAGGAGTGTAGTGTTTTTTAGTCATTGCTGTGGTGTTACTGTAGCGACCATCATTGCTCAAAAACTTATTTTGGTACTTTGACATCCAGAATTCTCAATTGCGTCATACCAAATCTATGTGAGCCTACATAATCTATGTGAGCCTACATAGAATAATTCCCTTGCAAAGCATGGAGTTTCAAGTATTTTATTCTGTGCATCTTCATTGAGAATTGGTATCAGCAAACTTTGCACCCGTTTCTAAGTAAACATTGAACCTAATTAATAATTATTAATTCATAATTCAAAAGGGTTTGATTCCCCTGCTCTATATGCAGTCCTGTTTCAGGTGGGGTTTAAATCCCCTTTTGTTACATAAATTATGAATTTTTAAACTTGAGACTACTTGTTATACCAAGTTTTGCGCCACTGTTTCATTTGGTTAATCTCTGCATCTTGGGCTTTGATAATTTCTTGAGCACAGATGCAACAGTGTATTCAAAATTGCTTAGACTGCCACAGTATCTGTTTAAATACCGTTACCTACTGCCTACAAAAGGGTGGTGATCACGCCGAATCTGCTCATATTCGGCTACTACTAGACTGCGCTGAAATTTGCAATACAAGTGCTAATTTCATGCTTCGAGCTTCTGACTTACATTCTCGTACCTGCGGCGTTTGTGCTGAATTGTGTCAACGGTGTGCAGATGAGTGCGATCGCATGGGTGATGATGCTCAAATGAAAGCCTGCGCTCAAATGTGCCGTTGCTGCGCGGATTCTTGTCGGCAAATGGCAATGGCAACTGCATAAGTCATTGTAAAAGCTGGCTGCCCCGTGGGTTGTATTGTCATAAACTAGGCTTGGACATGCGGTAGTCAGTGAAGAGAGTAAAAATTTTTGCACTTTCACATCTTTTAAATCAGAAATCTAAAGTATGGCATTCGTAAGAATTAAAACAATGCGCTTTTTGTCAATAAGTTAAGATACTCAAAAAGATTTTCATAAAAATGATAACCGTGCAAAGACGAATAGGCGAGGAGGTTAGCGAAGCTCGCCCCCTTTTTCGGCTGGAGTGAGAACTTTCATCCAAAAAAGCTTTATGTTTAAGGTGATAACTATAACTTCTAAAAAAACTAACTGGAATATTGGTTAAATTTTCACTGAGATATACCAACAGACATAGGCAATTTCAAAATATTACCTTTTTGAACTGTTATTTCATCTACATGACCAGCTTTTTTTTCATTTCTAAACAGGACATGTAAATGCCATGAATCACCAGGATGTGTAAACACTCCCTGAATTTTAGCAGAGTAAAAACCAATGATTGTTGCATCTGTCTGCTTTTTTTCTTCAGTTAATTGAGTGAACAAAGTCCCTTGCCCATGTCCCTTGAATTTCGGATTTAGTCCATTACTTATATGCCATAATATTTTTTGAAAATTACCTTCAATTAGAAAAGGAAAAGGTAAATTTGTATCGATACCATGTTTTTTAGCATTCTCAACGATGAACTCATTCAGTTCTGATTGAGACATACTTTTCTGAACAACAATTTCTTGCCAGTTTTCCACCTGTGCTGTAACCAGTAGTAAAGCTTGTTCCTTCTTTGGTATGGTACGAGTTGTCTTGTTAAGACCATCTTTACCATAACTCAGCCACACTTCACTGTTTTGAACAGTAATCTCTCCTTCTCCTTTTTTTATAGCACCTACTGCATAAGTATTAGGTGCAGTTAAAACTGCATTTAAATCTACAACACCATCTGTATTTCTCTGCTGCACTATATTTTTAAAATTCCCATAATAACGAATATTTAATGATTCAGTGCTGGCTTTTTTTCCACAAGCAATCACAAAAAATAAAAGAAATGTTAACACTGCTAATATTAGCTTATTCATATTACTTTCCTCCTTTGATTAGCATCTTTGGTTTATCAAACCTCTTTTTCCATAACCTGTATAAGGAGCTTTGTTCTTGAGCCAGTAGCTTACAGCCTATTGCTCTTCCATCAATCACTCCAGAGGAAAAAATAGAATCGTTGCTACACAAAATTTTCAGGCGAACGAGGTAATAGGTAATTATTACCATAATGTTAGAAAATAAGGCTCCAAACACGATATGGTTTGAGGTATAAATGTTGCCTTCGGTTTTTATTTTCCTAGAGTGATGGAAGAGCGCTATGTTTGACTGAAAAAAGCACAAGGCAGAGGTATGACAATTGGAAGGGTTTGAATCCCCCTCTCAATTGAAAACCACCAAATTTAAAATATTGCACAGTGGAAAGCTAGCTTTATTTCCTCTAATAACCCTCTTTCATCAGTCTTGAAAAAATTAACGAATTTTCGGCGTTTCAGTCAACGAAAAATCAAGGTTTCAGCCCAGAGTGACGCAAGAGGGATAAACTCTGGTTTACTGTTGTGGTTCTACTTTGCAATCACTAGCTGACATTGAGAATCATTCATATACTTAAAGCGAACATGAGACGCTTCGATTAGTATGTAGGAACAGACGGATCGATCTCTTGGCTCCAAGCTTGGATACCACCTTTTATATTCGTTCCCTCAATTCCTGCTTTCTTAAGTAGTACTAAAGCTTTAGCCGAACGCCCACCCATCTTACAATGGGCAATCAATCGGTGACCGTTTAGCAATTGTTTGACTTTAACAACTCCTTCCCCGCTTTCTATTTCCGGTAATGGTATCAGAATCGATTGAGGAATCCGAGCAATTTCATATTCATTGGGATTACGAACATCAAGCAGCACAAAGTCATCTTCATCGCTGTCTAACAGTTGTTTCAATTCCTGCACACTCATTTCTGAAATTTCTGCTTTCTGTTTAGCTTCCTCTGCTTTCGCTTGCGGAATACCGCAGAACTCCTCATAGTCAATCAACTTCTCAATTACAGGACGAACAGGATTGGCTCGCAGCTTAAGTTCGCGAAACTTCATTTCTAGAGCATTGTAGAGCAGTAACCGTCCACTTAGGGTTGTGCCTTGATCCAAAATAATTTTTACGGTTTCCGTTGCCTGAATAACACCAATAATTCCTGGCAAAATACCTAGTACACCTCCTTCAGCGCAAGAAGGAACCAATCCGGGTGGGGGTGGTTCTGGATAAAGGTCTCGGTAGTTAGGACCATCTTTGTAGTTAAAGACTGTAGCTTGACCTTCAAATCTGAAGATCGAGCCGTAGACATTAGGCTTGTTCAACAGAACACAGGCATCGTTAACAAGATAACGTGTTGGAAAGTTATCAGTACCATCCACCACAACATCGTAGGGCTTGATAATCTCTAGAGCATTTTCAGCACTCAGCCGAGTTTCATACAGATCTACCTGACAGTTAGGATTGATCTCTAGAATTCGGTTCTTGGCAGACTCAATTTTAAGCTTACCGATCCAGGACGTGCTATGAATAATTTGACGTTGAAGGTTAGAGCTATCTACAACATCGAAATCTACAATGCCAATTCGTCCGACTCCAGCCGCAGCTAAATAAAGTAGGAGCGGCGAACCAAGCCCGCCAGTACCGATGCACACTACAGTGGCAGCTTTTAAACGCTTTTGTCCTTCTAGCCCGACTTCTGGCAGTATCAGGTGGCGCGAATAGCGTTCGTATTCTTCTTTAGTTAGCTGGATTTGATCTAAGTTGGGATTTAACATGGCAATTTTAGAAAAACGGAATGAATGAGAACTTATAACAGAATAGTTCTCTGAAAAAGTCAGCTATGTGACTGCTTTGTAGAAAGACATTAATTGAATTCCTTGAAGTTCAACCACCTGCAAAAGCTGGAATAATATAAACTTCGTCTCGTTCTTGTACTGGCGTTTCTTCATGCTTCAAATCACGAATATTGATGTCGTTGATAAAAACAGCGATATGGGAGTTAATCCGTCCATTTTCGTTGTAAAGTTGCCCTCTTATACCAGGACACCGTTTGTCCATCTCTGTTAAAAGTTCTGCTATAGTGCCACCGGTGATATCTAATATGCTCCGATTATTGGTGAACTGACGCAAAGTTATTGGTACATAAATTTTTGACATCTTGATCTCCTTATGTAATTGAACTTTTACGTAAATGCGCTGGATGAAAAGTTTTAACCGAAATGCTATGCAGCCGACAAATTTAAGAGTCTTACCTGCTGGGGTAAAAACCACTGCTAATTCGTCAACTATTTTGAAGGGCGATCGCCCACCACAAATGAAAGGTTTTATTGCCCATCTCTAGTATCACCCTTAGTCATAATTTAAGAATCTTATAAGATTCAACTTAGCCGGTCATTTTCTGTAAATAACATGTAACTGTACCATAGGAATCCTATTTGATTCTTAACCCTCTTTTGTTACTTTGGTCAGAGAAAAATTGAAACCCCTTATTTTTAAAGACTTTTATAAATTTAGACATAGGTTGGTTGAGGAACGAAACTCAACACCCGAAATCATTGTTATTGTTGGGTTTCACTTCGTTCAACCCAACCTACAGTTATTTTTATTTCCTCAGAGTGAGAAAAGAGGGTTAAAAAGATTTTTACCTCAAACCCTTCTAAAATAGGCTTCTGAGTCTCAGTATGCTTTCAAAATTCAAATCTGACTCGTATATACCTTGTAAACATGTTTATTTTACAGAAATACACCGTCCTACTAATTTAAGTTACAGCTTTTTGTATTTCTTGCCAAATATATTTATCAAACTAAGATGTTTTCCTATGCACCAGCGATCAATCATGCCTATTAACACTGTAAGATAGAGAATCTTCAATGTACTGTTAATCTACCAAGTTTTAGTATATATTAATAATTATAAATTACTATTAGTTTATCGACTTTCCGTATATATTTAATTATTCATTTTAGGCATTATTGTTACCAACTTAAATATAGCTTTTACTAGCTTTTTTGGTAAAAATACAATTATCAATTTAAATCCTATCAAATAATAATTATAGTTACCAACTTAAATATACTTTTTACTAATTTTTTTGGTAAAAATTATCTTAAACTGATATTACCCTTCATGTACCTTGCTCTAGTAATATAAATACTGTATGTTCACTAAGTAACTGGAAAATAATTTATTTTTTTAGAAAATTTCGGAAAGCTGCAACTTCAATTTGTAGAACAAACTAACCCGCAAAAATTGAAACATCTGTCAATAAATTCTTGCAAAACTACCATATGAAAGTCACCGTCAATTATTTGGCACAGATTAAGCAAGCCGCCGGAATATCTTCAGAGAGTGTCCACCTAGACACTCCATGCTCGATAAAGGAGCTAGTAAGTCAACTTGCTGAGAAGCACGGAGAGCCATTGCGTAGCTTTCTCTTAGATACTACAGGTGATTTACGTAACAGTATCCTGATCATCATTGACGAGGTTCAAGTTCACTGGGAGGCATCAATGCAACTTCAGGAAGGGAATGTCATTACTTTCTTATCTCCACTAGCTGGCGGATAAACCGAATAATTTCACTCCAACTTAAGTACTTAAGTACGAAATATAGAGCTAGAAAATGATCACTACAACAAAAAAAACACTGACGGATTTAGAAAAAGCAACCTACGAATGGCAGATGTGGGTGCCAGACTTCGGTGAAAAAGGACAAGAGAAGCTCAAGGCAGCATCAGTCTTGATCTCCCGCTGTGGAGGAGTTGGTAGTGCTGTTGCCTATGAACTAGCTGCCGCAGGCATTGGCCGACTATTCTTAGCTCATGGTGGCAATGTCAAGCCTAGTGACCTCAATCGACAGATTTTAATGACCTATGATTGGCTCGGAAAGCCACGGGTAGAGTCAGCCGCACGACGGTTACAGGAGTTGAATCCCAACGTAGTGATTGAGACTATTGGTGAAAATATCTCAGAAACCAATGTAGAAGATTTGGTGGGACAGGTTGACTTGGTGGTAGATTGTGCTCCACTCTTTCAAGAACGTTTTTTGATGAATTCGGAGGCAGTTCGCCAGAGAAAACCGATCATCGAGTGCGCCATGTACGAATTGGAAGCTCAAATAACCACTATCATTCCTGGTGAGACACCGTGTTTGTCTTGTTTGTATCCGAAAGAGCCAACAACCTGGAAAAGACAATTCCCAGTGTTCGGAGCTGTTTCCGGAATGGTTGGGTGCTTAGGGGCCATGGAAGCAATCAAAGTGATTAGTGGATTAGGTGAGACTCTGGGGGGACATCTACTGACATGCGATCTGCGCGACATGACCTTCCGGAAGATTCGGATTTCGCAAAGACCAGACTGTTTGGTGTGCAGCAAGCTTTAAACTAGCGTGGCTCTGGTCGGTTGACCTAAAACAAGGAAGTTACAAAAGTGGTTCCTATAAGGATACGAATTGATAGTGTAGTCAGATTGCTGCCCCTTCTTTGCTTATTGTTGGTCAGTTGTGGGCAAACAACTGTATCGTCCCCAGTTTCAACAACGGAGGCAAAACCGACGACCTTAACGATATCGGTTGCTACTAGCCTCAAAGATCCAATGGGAGACATTAAGCAAATTTATAGCCAGCAAAAGCCGAACGTTACAATCATCTATAACTTTGGTGCTTCAGGTTCCCTACAACAACAAATTGAACAGGGTGCGCCGATAGATGTTTTTATCTCTGCTGCCTCCAAGCAGATAGATACCTTACAAGAAAAAGGACTTTTGATTGCCGATACCCGAAAGAACCTCCTGAAAAACAAAGTTGTACTGATAGTTCCCCAAAGTTCTACTACCATATCTGATTTCACAGACCTAACCAACGTCAATGTCAAGAAATTAGCTTTAGGCGAACCGACAAGTGTGCCAGTTGGGAAATACGGTCAGGAGGTTTTGACTTCTTTTGGTATTTTCGACAAGGTAAAACCGAAAATTATCTTTGCTAAAGATGTGCGTCAAATTAGGGCTTATGTAGAAACAGGGGCTGTTGATGCTGGGATCGCCTACGAAACAGATGCCAAAGAATCCAAACAAGTGAAAATTATCGCTACAGCATCAGAAAACTCGCATTCCCCAATCGTATATCCAGTAGCGGTACTGAAAAATAGCAAAAATACTCCACAAGCAAAAGAGTTTGTCCAATTTTTGGATAGCAAGCCAGCTGGCGCTGTATTTGAAAAATATGGATTTATTAAAGTTAAGAGTAGCCCCACAGGTAATTAACATTCAACAGAGTAATAGATATGGCATTTGACATATCACCTTTTTGGATATCCCTCAAAACTGCTTTTACAGCGACAATCATCACCTTCTTTTTAGGAATTGCAGCTGCCCGTTGGATGGTTGGATATCAAGGCAAAGCAAAAGGACTGATTGACGGTCTGCTCACTCTTCCCCTCGTTTTACCACCGACAGTAGTTGGGTTTTGCTTATTAGTATTGTGTGGGCAACATAGTATCATTGGTCATCTACTACAGCTACTGGGAATCGAGCTTATCTTCTCTTGGACAGCTACTGTAATTGCAGCAACAGTGGTCGCCTTTCCTTTGATGTACAAGACGGCATTAGGAGCGTTTAAACAAATTGATCCTAATCTCCTCTCTGCTGCACGCACACTAGGAGCTTCTGAATGGACTGTTTTCTGGCAGGTAACTCTACCACTAGCTTGGCCAGGAATCTTAGCTGGCATCATTCTTGCTTTTGCGCGTGCATTAGGTGAATTTGGTGCCACCTTAATGTTGGCTGGAAATATTCCCGGAAAAACGCAGACAATTCCCGTTGCTATCTTTTTTGCGGCTGAAGGTGGCCAGATGCATGAAGCACACTTCTGGGTAATAGTGATTGTGGCTATTTCCCTCAGCGTGATCGTAGCTCTAGATTATTTGTATCAAGAAAAGCAATGGACATCAGGCAAAGGATTTTGGAAATGGAACTTTAGTTTTTGGAGTTATCTCCAATCTAAATTTGCAGTACCTCTTTTTAACTTGCAGACATCTGTAATCAGAAACAAAGTAGCAAAGCAAGAACCAGCATTTTTAGAGATAGACATTCAGAAGCTAGCCCCTGGCTTTAAGCTCTTAGTAGACTTCACTACTGACAAGAATCCCCTTGGACTACTAGGAGCTTCTGGTTCTGGTAAAAGTATGACCCTTCGTTGCCTGGCGGGTTTAGAAACCCCTACCAGTGGTCGGATTGTATTGAACGGGCGAGTACTTTTCGACTCGCAAAGAGGGATCAACCTGCCTAGTTGTCAGAGGCGGATCGGCTTTTTATTTCAAAACTACGCTCTCTTTCCCCACATGACGGTGGCCCAAAACATCGCTTTTGGTCTAAAGTACGGGCGATACGCTAATTCCCTCCTAACAAGGTCAGAAATAGCTCCGTGGGTGGCAGAAAAAATTGCCTTGGTACACTTACAAGGTTTGGAGAACCGCTATCCTCATCAGCTTTCTGGTGGTCAGCAGCAGCGAGTTGCCTTAGCTAGAGCTTTAGCTATTGAACCGGAAGCTCTCCTCCTTGATGAACCCTTCTCAGCCCTAGATACCTACCTGCGTAACCAGATAGAAAGGCAGATGATTGAGACACTTTCTACTTACCAAGGCATCACCCTGTTTGTCACCCATAATCTGGAAGAGGCTTATCGAGTCTGCAAGAATCTCTTAGTACTTTCTAGAGGAAAAGCGATCGCTTATAGTTTTAAGGCAAATATCTTCGAGCGCCCTGCCACATCCACTATAGCTCAGCTAACTGAGTGCAAGAATCTATCTCTTGCCCAGACTATTTCACCAAATCTAGTAGAAGCTGTAGACTGGGGCTGCACATTGCAAGTCATCGAACCAATTCCAAATCCGTTAGCCTATATAGGGATTCGCGCCCATCACTTCATTTTAAACAATGAATGCTCCCTTGAGAATAACTTCCCTGGCTGGCTTGTTCAGACTAGCGAAACGCCTCATCGGATGACTCTTTATCTAAAACTTCATTCCCCTCCTGCCAATCTCAAAGATTACCATTTGCAAGTGGAAGTCTCTAAAGAGAAATGGGCCGTTCTTAAAGACCGTCCTTTACCGTGGCAGGTTCATTTAGATCCATTACGGCTTATTCTGATGAGCAGCTGACAATACCCTTTAGTTTATGGAGAGAAATTTATTGATCAGCATAGACAAGCTGCAACGTTTAAGTCAACTGGCAACGCTATTTTTCAAGCTTGGTAGCACTGGCTTTGGTGGACTAGCAGTACAGATTGCCATGATGGAGTATGAAGTTGTTGGTAAGCGACAGTGGCTGACACATGAGATTTTTTTGGACTTTGTTGGTGCTAGTAACTTAGTTCCTGGACCAAATGCTGTCGAAATAGCTCTTCAGATTGGTTATGTCCAAGCTGGTTGGTTAGGATTTGCTGTTTCAGGTATATCTTTTATTCTTCCTTCCTCTTTGATAACAATTGGCCTTGCATCGGTCTATAAGGAATTTGGAACACTTCCCCAACTGGCATATTTTTGGGAGGGAATTAAACCAGCTATTCTAGCCGTCATCTTAATTGCTATCTGGAAACTTGGCAAAACAGTAGTAAAAAACTGGCGATTGGCAGTCATAGGAATATCTGTGCTAATTGCATCGATTTTGGGTGTGAATGAGATGATAACCGTCTTCCTGGGTGGCATTATTGGTATGTTCTGGCTGCGCTTTGATAGCCGCTTGAAACCTCCAAGTAACGAGCAGAGGATAAGTGGATCTGAAAATCCTACCTTTTGGATTCCACAGACGGTAGTGATGTTAGGAATAACTTTAGCTGTTGTTTTGTTAATTGATATTGGTGTTCCAAAAAGCATTTCTATTTGGAAACTCAGTCTATTTTTTCTCAAAGTTGGCACTTTATTATATGGTGGCGGTTATGTATTAATAGCTTTTTTGCAAGGTGAACTGGTTAATAATCTTGGTTGGCTAACTCAACAACAATTATTTGATGCAATTGCTATAGGACAAATTACGCCTGGTCCTTTGCTTTCAACTGCAACTTTTATAGGCTATTTGCTTTTAGGAGTCCCAGGCGCAGTGATGGCGACGATATCTATTTTCTTACCTTCATTCCTCTTTGGCGCGCTACTCCATTCTGTGATTCCTCAACTTCGTCGCTTCAAGTGGACTTCTGCATTCTTAGATGCAATTAATGTTAGTTCGATCGCTCTCATGGCAGCTGTAGTTATAAAGTTATCCCAATCAGCACTTACCAGTTGGCAAACCTGCTTGGTTGCACTGGGCGTTTGTATTATTGGTTTTCGATGGAAGGTTAATGTAAGCCTTTTAATTGTGGGGGGAGCCATTGTTGGCTGGATATTGTTGAGCTTTTAACTAAATATCAATCATTCTTTTTCTTCAGAAATTACAGTGGTGTCAAATAGTTAGACAGAATCTTCTCCGCCAAATCTTTTCTTAGTGTTAAAAAGGTAAAAAAATGATAACTCAACCTGATTTTAGTCCCTTTGAACTGGAACGTTATTCACGCCAAATTCGTATTGAGGGATTTGGTTTAGAATCCCAATGCCGACTAAAAGCCGCCACAGTGATGATATCGCGTGTAGGTGGGGTAGGTGGCGCAGTGGCCATGAATTTAGCCAGCGCTGGTGTTGGTAGGTTGGTAATCGCACACGGTGGCCGTATTGTTCCAGAATATTTGAATCGTTGGCACTTAGTTCTACCTTCAGATGTAGACCGTCCCTGTACTGAGGTTTTTGTTGAAAGACTCAAGGCTATTAATCCTGATATGGATGTAATCGCAATACCAGAAAATATTAACGAAGATAATGTAGCCGACTTGGTATCAAAAGCTGATCTAGTTGTGGACGGTGCACCTCTATTTGAAGAGCGCTATTTGATGAACCAGGAAGTTGTACGACAGGGTAAGCCCTTAGTAATGGGAGCAGTCTACAGTACACAGTGCTATGTAACTACTATTATGCCTGGCGAAACACCTTGTCTAGCCTGCATTTATCCGGAGAAGCCTGACTACTGGACTAACATCAAAGTTTTCCCAGTTATTGGCCCAGTTGCTGTTACTGTTGGTTCGATGGTTGCAATGGAGGCGATAAAAGTCCTCACTGGATTCGGACATCCTTTGAAAAATATCCTTTGGTATAGTGATTTAGAAACAAATGTTGTCCAACGTCTGCGTATTAACCGACAACCAGACTGCCCAATTTGTGGTGAACTAGCATTAAAAAACTCATCACTTACTAAGTGATGTTGTTAATAATCCAAGCTAGTAAAGAAATTGTATAAAATTCCCCTCCTAGAAAAAATTGGAGGGGATTATTCTTAACAAAATTGTAGATTACCACAAGGCATGGAAACAAAACATATTCGCAACGGACTTATCAATGTCTTTATCCAAAAGTAAATAAGTTCCTGGTATCGTCTTGAAAACAAGTTTGGTAAACTACGGCAATTAATTAAAGTTACATACTTCCATGATTGCCATGATCAGAATGTTGTGCCTTGAACCATTCGTGAACTGCAACGACTAAACTAGAGTCGGTTGTTAAATAACGCAGTCTAGCACCATTTGGCAGTGATTCATACTGAATTTTGATGCGATTAGCTCCACTTCGGAGTTTTGCGAGTCCCGGCATTTGATCCCCGTGTATGGTAGCTGGATCAGAAAAATCTCCCGCAGCAAATTTCTTTGCTTCCTGTTGCAAGTGATCACGGATTAACTCGATTTGAGTAGTATCGCCTGAATCATTGGCGGTGACCGTTTGAATACCACCCTCAGTAGTGGGTGTAAACTTGTGGCTCGTAAGAGTTAAGTCGAAAGGCATGACTTTAGCACCACGTGCAGCGACTTCGGACTGGCGCTGCTCAATCGTCTGACTTTGGGTAGTGTATTTGCCAATGAGGTAGCCTCCACCTAAAGTAGCAAGGATAATTATCCCCATGAGCAGAATAAAGTACCGGCGGCGTTGTGCTGATGATGGACTGTTTTCAACTGGTTGCATTAGTATTTACCTTTGTTACACTGCTGGTGTTGTTGGCATCGATATAGTTTCTGGATATCCAGTAAACTAAAAGGTTTAAAATAACCTTAATTTTGTATTAAATCTAAATTTTGCTCAAAACTACAGGTTAATATATATTTTAACCTATTCCGATATTTACTTTATTTCCTATCTATAGGACTCCTATTTAATTTTTGAAGAATTAGGTTAGTTAGAGCCTTACTTAAAAAAGTTTAGAGTCTCAATATCTTAGCAAAACTCAAGCAAAAATCCTATATTTCACATCCTAAATAGTAATTAAAAAACACTTTATTTAAAACTGAATTATTAATCAATTATTTGTCTAATTTGATTGATTTGGTTGCAGAGATTTATACAAGGTTATGAATGCCAAAATACCAATTGATGTCAAATAAATACGCTGTAACCATACATTGCTCAGTTTAATAGCAACACGACTTCCAATGACTCCACCTATAAACATAGCATTGCCAAGAATTATTCCTAAGTGGTAATCTACTATTCCTTGTTTTATAAAAACAAAAGTAGCTACGAGAGAAGAAAAAATATTAATAAGTTTAGTAGTTGCTATTGCTTCAACAAATGTCATGCGAAATAGCATGACATAAGCTGCTGTAAGTAGAGTAACGTAACCACCACTGAAAAAACCGCCATAAATACCAAGTATAAATGTAGCTATATAACCTGCTATTTCTGATATTCGTGGAGGTATACCTTCGGCTGGAACTACTCCAGCATTTCGATTAATAACTGATAACACTGTAACTACTATCATTGAGATAGAAATAATCAGCGGCATTGATCTTGAAGGTACAACAAGAACAAGTAATGCTCCAAAAATTGACCCTGCCAAGGTTAAGAATATTAGTAATGGTAAACGAAGCGTATTAATCACTCCTTTACCAATAAAAGGTAGTGTCCCACCAATACTCATTAAAGTTAATGCCATCATATTGGTGGCTATAGCGGTACGCGGCTCAACCCCAAACTCAAGCATTACAGGCACAGTGATCAGAGAAGTGCTACCAGCAATGACACTAATAATACTTGCTACCAAGAAAATTACAGCAAGAATGAGTACCTGAAAAGGAACCATAAGAATATGGGTTTTATATTGTTATCAATAAGTATTTTGAAAGTAATTTTAGTATTTTGCAAGTATTTAAATATTTTAGATAAAATTTAAACTAAGTTAGTAAAGATATTTTGAACGTTGGTAACAACTTAGTTGGTAAAAAACTCTAAAACCTTATATCAGCATCTTTAAAGCTAAAGTCAAAGTATTAAGTTAACGCTTATTAAATTATATTTAAAACTTAGTAGCAATTCGAGTTGTATATTTACGAATTATATTTTCAAGTCTGGGAACTCATAGCATTGTATCTAATGTGCGCTTAGAAAAAATTTTTCAGTCTAACCTCTTGACTCTCCAGTGAACTGGAGAATTCAAAATGAAATTAGTCGGTTATGAGTTAGCGCCATTTAGTCATTGGAGTAGTCAGATGGAGAATACCACACTCAAACTGCGCGGCATGAGTTGTGCCTCTTGTGCCAGCAGCATTGAAGACGCGATTAATTCTGTCCCCGGTGTCGATGAATGTATTGTGAATTTTGGAGCAGAACAGGCAACAGTTAAATATGACCCTAAACGAACTGATTTAGAAGCTATTCAAGAGGCGATAGATGCAGCAGGTTACTCTGCCTACCCACTCCAAGAACAAAACCTGATGAGGGGAGAAGATGATGCTGAGAAAAAACATCGTTTAAGGGAATCTCGCGATTTAATCCGAAAAGTGACGGTAGGCGGCATTATTAGCACTATATTGGTCATTGGGTCACTGCCAATGATGACAGGGTTGCACTTACCCTTTATTCCTATATGGTTGCATAATCCTTGGGTACAGTTGATACTTACTACTCCAGTACAGTTCTGGTGTGGTTACTCCTTCTATATCAATGGTTGGAAAGCTTTAAAACGTCATGCTGCCACAATGGATACTCTAATTGCTTTGGGTACAAGTGCAGCGTATTTTTATTCGCTATTTCCCACCTTATTCCCCAGCTTTTTCATCAATCAAGGGTTAACACCAGATGTGTATTATGAAACTGCTGCTGTCGTCATTACCCTGATTTTGCTAGGCAGACTATTTGAAAATCGTGCTAAAGGACAAACCTCAGAAGCTATCCGTAAGCTAATTGGGTTACAAGCTAAAACGGCGCGTTTGATTCGCAATGGACGCGAAGTAGATGTGCCAATTGAAGAAGTAATTATTGGAGATGTGATACTGGTTCGTCCTGGCGAGAAAATTCCTGTTGATGGGGAAGTGATTGAGGGAGCATCCACAATTGATGAAGGGATGGTAACAGGGGAAAGCGTGCCTGTCAAAAAGCAACCAGGCGATGAAGTGATTGGAGCTACCATCAACAAAACTGGGAGTTTCAAGTTTCGGGCGACACGAGTCGGAAGCGATACAGTGCTGGCGCAGATTGTCCAATTAGTACAGCAGGCACAGGGTTCCAAAGCTCCAATTCAGAGATTAGCAGACCAAGTAACTGGATGGTTTGTACCTGCGGTGATTGCGATCGCACTTCTCACTTTCATCATTTGGTTTAATTTTACAGGTAACGTGACTTTGGCGCTGATTACCACGGTTGGGGTACTAATTATCGCCTGTCCTTGTGCGCTGGGTTTAGCTACACCAACATCTGTAATGGTAGGAACGGGTAAAGGTGCAGAAAATGGCATTTTGATTAAAGGTGCTGAAAGCTTGGAACTGGCGCACAAAATTCAAACAATCGTGCTAGATAAAACTGGAACAATCACTCAGGGTAAACCAACAGTCACCGATTTTGTCACCGTCAACGGTACTGCTAATGGCAACGAAATGAGCTTGGTGCAACTTACGGCATCTGTGGAACGCAATTCTGAACATCCATTGGCAGAAGCGGTTGTGAGATACGCTCAATCTCAAGAAGTGACGTTAGCAGATGTCAGAGAGTTTGAAGCAATTACAGGCAGTGGTGTACAAGGTATAGTTTCTGGTCATCTTGTGCAAATTGGAACGCAACGCTGGATGTCAGAATTAGGCATTGACACCCAAGCCTTACAACAAGATAAAGAGCGTTTGGAATATCTAGGCAAAACTGCGATTTGGATTGCAGTTGACGGACAAATTCAGGGATTAATGGGAATTTCTGATGCCATCAAACCTACTTCAATACAGGCAATTCGTGCTTTGCAAAAACTGGGTTTAGAGGTGGTGATGCTCACAGGAGATAATCGGCGCACCGCAGAAACCATTGCCCGTGAAGTTGGTATCAAGCGTGTTTTGGCTGAAGTTCGCCCCGACCAAAAAGCCGCTACAGTGCAGAAACTACAATCCGAAGGAAAAATTGTGGCCATGGTTGGAGATGGTATCAATGATGCACCAGCTTTAGCCCAAGCCGATGTGGGAATGGCAATTGGCACTGGGACAGATGTAGCGATCACCGCCAGTGACATCACACTCATCTCCGGTGACTTGCGAAGCATTGTCACTGCCATTCAACTCAGCCGCGCCACAATTCGTAACATTCGACAAAACCTATTCTTCGCCTTCATCTACAACGTTGCTGGCATTCCGATTGCTGCTGGTATTCTGTTCCCCATCTTCGGTTGGTTACTTAACCCGATTATTGCAGGTGCAGCAATGGCATTTAGTTCGGTTTCAGTAGTTACAAATGCCCTACGTCTGCGTAAATTTCAAGCTAAACCTGTAGCATAAGGAGGTAGCAAATGTTGAGTAAAGTAATTCTTGGCAGCATAGTAAGCTTGGGATTGGTATTCAGTGTTGCCTCAGATAAGGCAGTTGCACAGATGAATCATGAAATGCCAGCTACCGAGCGATGGCTACGCCCGCCGCAGGCATCGCAAACAACTCAATTCCGTCGCATTGAGCAACCACTGTGGGTAAAAGGTGCAGTTACAACAACCGGGTTGGGGTTAATCGGATTAGAAATTTGGTGGTTTCTCCTCAGTAAACCAAAGTCCCAAAAAGCCGAAGCCCATGATGGTATTCAAGAAATTGATATTACTGTAGATGGAGGCTACGAACCTAGTCGAATTCTAGTCAATGCAGGTCAAAGAGTCCGCCTTAATTTCCTACGTCGTGACCCTAGTAGTTGTCTTGAAGAAATACGCCTACCTGATTTCCATATCGCCAAAAACCTACCACTCAACGAAGTCACACCCATTGAGTTCACATCCGACAAACCAGGTACTTATACCTTCAACTGCGGTATGAATATGTTCCGAGGAGTTATAGAAGTTCAATCTCCTGACTCGACTGCAAAAGCGACCCCAGCAATTAATTCTCAAGCTACTCACCAGATCCAACCAGAGCTTTCTTTGCCTACAGAGTCAGCAACACAAGCAGTGAAAACACCAGAAGGTACTCAAGAAGCCACTGTTACGGTTGAAAAGGGTTACAAACCAGAACGAGTAATTGTAGAGGTGGGACAACCAGTAAGATTGGACTTCCAACGTCACAATCTGAGCAAGTGCTTTGATAAATTGCTAATACCGGACTTTGATTTAGCCGTTGACCTTGTTCCTAACCAAACCACTTCAGTGGAATTTACTCCTAAGTATCCTGGTGAATATGAGTTCACCTGCGGTATGAAAATGTATCGTGGTGTTGTGGAAGTAAAGCCTGCCACATAATCCAGTAGCAAATAATTAGCAAGATGATCCTGTTCTTACTTGACTCTCCAGTTGACTGGAGAGTTTAAGATAAGGTAAATAAATTTATCTAGCATGAGAGCAGCTAAGTATGTTAGTCCAAGAAGCGCCAAAACTCATTGGTAATGTTGCCAAGTCTAGCGGTGTACCTATTAAAACTATTCGCTACTATGAAGAACTTGGTCTACTCAAATCATCAGCAAGAACGGAAGGTGGATTTAGATTATTTAACTCTGATGTTTTGGAGCGACTACACTTTATTAAGCGTGCCCAAAGTCTGGGATTGACCTTATCAGAAATTAAAGATTTTTTAAATGTTTACGACGGAGGTGAATTACCCTGCGTACATATAAAAGCTAAACTGCAAGATAAGATAACAGCTATTGATGAACAAATTCAGCAATTACTCATTCTGAGGCAAGAATTATCAGGACTAGTTTCTGGTTGGGAAATAATACCTGAAAATTCTGAACAAACAATTTGTCCTATTATTGAAAGAAATTAAACAATCAAGATGTTCATTTAATTTTTTATCAGCATATTAATGCATTAAGCTAAGTTTAATATGCTGATTTTATATTGATATAAATAATTTAATTATTTTTTCAATTTTAGCTCTTGACTCTCCCGTAAGCTGGAGAAATTAAACTAATTTTAATCGAGTAGATTAAGCGTATATCTATTCAACGATTTTCAGAAAATTAGTTATCCTCAGTAAGGAATTTAACACTATGACGCTGCAACTAACAGTTCCCAAACTCGCTTGTTCTGCTTGCGCGAATACTATCACCAAAGCAATTCAATCAATTGATTCTACAGCCACAGTGCAAGCTGATCCAAAAACAAAAATTGTCAGTATAGAAACTCAAGCACCTGAAACTAAAATTAAAGAAGTAATAGCTGCCATAGGCTATCCATCTGTTTAGGTTTTTGAGTTTATTCTACTATCAGTAGTTAGCATTGGATGAACTGCTGATAGTCAAATATTCATTTCAGAAAAGTCCTTCTGCTTTTAGAAGAGATGTGACTTATATGAGTTTACTTTTTCTGATTCCACTGACGATTGGTTTAGCAGTTAGTTATTTGTTTAAAAATTCTACTGACGACATGGCAGAATTAACAAGTTTATCTACAGTTGCTTGCCTAATTGTCAGTTTAATATTAGCACCTTGGCAACTAAAAGTTGTGGTTCTAATGCTTGCCATATTAACTACCCAGACGAAGTGAGACTTTTGAATAACTTCAATCATTAAAAAATGGAGCAAAATCAATGAATAGATTTCTGAATACAATTGCTATAACTACTACTTTGATACTAATTAAAAGTTGCTCCTTATTAATTAGAGACGAAGGAAAACCAATATCTGCTGCTACAAATCAGCATGAAGAACATTCTATAGGTGAGATTAATCACAGAGAACATTCAACAAGTGGCACAGGTGATGGGAACAAAGCATTTACCCAGGCAAAACTCAAAGTCCCAAACATTATTACACCTAATAAAAATATTCCGATAGTAATTGGTGTTCAAGATTCGGATGGGAAAGCGATCGCCAACTTTGACACTTTCCAAGAAAAGCTCATGCACCTGGGAGCATCCCAAATGTGCAAAAATAAATGAAGAAACATTATTCGCGAGGTTTCATCGCGAATAATATAGGGACTCAATCTTGTGGGTCTTCCTCCTCTTGCTCAGACCCAGA
>NZ_JACJSJ010000121.1 GCF_014698115.1 Nostoc sp. FACHB-973 | reverse complement strand
TTGCTCCCATCCCCCCCCACTCCCCACTCCCCACTCCCCACTCCCCATTTTTCAAACACTAAATTAAATGACGATTGGCTTATGAGTTTGAGTCTGTGCATGATTGTGAAAAACGAAGCAGCAACATTGCCTAAATGCCTGAGCAGTGTGAGCAAAGTGGTAGATGAAATGGTAGTGTTGGATACAGGCTCAATCGATCGCACTCCTTATGTTGCCCAACAGTTGGGGGCAAAAGTCCATCATTTTAAATGGTGCGATGATTTCAGTGCTGCCCGCAATGCCGCTTTAAAATATGTAACTGGTGATTGGGTTTTGGTGTTAGATGCTGATGAAACTCTGACACCAGGAATTGTACCGCTATTGCGAGACACCATCGCCAGGGACGAATACCTGTTACTCAACCTTGTCCGCCAAGAAGTAGGTGCAGAACAATCTCCCTATTCTCTGGTTTCGAGATTATTCCGCAATCATCCAGATATTCGCTTTGACCGTCCTTACCATGCCTTAGTGGATGATAGCGTGTCAGCAATTTTAGCAAAAGAACCCCATTGGCAGGTAGGTTATTTACCAGGAGTGGCAATTCTGCACACAGGATATCAAAAAAGTGCGATCGCTCAAAATAACAAATATGCCAAAGCCACAGCGGCCATGGAAGGATTCCTCGCTACTCATCCTGATGACCCCTATGTTTGCAGTAAATTAGGGGCGTTGTATGTGGAAACTGGGAAAATTGCCCAAGGGATGGAGTTACTCAGACGAGGATTAAAGCAGATGACTGAAAGTCACGCGGCTGGGCAAGAAAACTACGATATTTTGTACGAACTCCACTATCATTTAGGCATTGCCTACAGCCGCTTAAAGAATTTCCCACAGGCGATTTCTCATTATCAAACTGCGATTAAATTGCCAATTTATCCCATGCTCAAACTAGGAGCATACAACAACCTGGGTAACTTACTCAAAGCAGCAGGAGATTTCAACGGTGCGAAAACTGCTTATGCCGCAGCTTTGAAAATCGATCCGAGTTTTATTGCTGCATATTATAATCTGGGGATGACATTTAAAGCTTTGGGTTTATTGACAGATGCGATCGCTTGTTATCAAAATGCGATCGTCTTAAATCCCAACTATGCCGAAGCTTATCAAAATTTAGGTGTAGTGCTGCTAAAAGCCGGCAATCATCAAGAGAGTTTAGCAGCTTTTAAAAAAGCGATCGCCCTTCATGAAAGACATAATCCCCAAGAAGCCAAGAGACTACGCCAGGGGTTGCAAGAGATGGAGTTGATGTAGGAGTGTGGTGAGATGGGGAGTAGGGGCACAACATGTTGTGCCCCTACAACGATGCTGTACCTCACTCCTTTGCAATCTGGTGTAACTCCTAACTCATATCATGTCCGCCTAATCACTTATTAAAACCCAAGAACCCCACCCCGCCAAAGCTGCGCTTTGTCTCTCCTCCCCGCAAGCGGGGAGGGGCTGGGGGTGGGGTGCAATGACTGTGGGAATCATAACTAATTATGCGGACATGATATCATCTCCCCTAGTTTTCCCCGATTGTTATTTATTCTAAAAATATCGACTTATGGAAACCATTTATAAAGTAAACCTTAAGTAGGGTGCGTTACGGCTTTAGCCGTAACGCACCCTACAAGAATTATATTTTTACTTTATAAATAACCTCGAAAAGTTGAAATTAAAACAGAAAATACACTACTTTTAGCTATATCAAACTTTTTAAAATCCTATGAATGGAGATACAAAATTTTTTCTGATATTTGGTTCAATATTTGGTGGTGTTGGCAGCATAATTGCTGTCACGGGAATAATTATTGGTATGAATACTCGTTCTTTTGTAGCTGCGGCAATTCCAGCAGAAGGGACAGTCATCGAGTTGGTGCAACGTCTTTCATCACCTGATAGCAAAGGTCGTCGGTCTTATGTCTACTATCCAGTGGTGCAATATACTACCCGTTCTGGTGAATCAACGGTTTTTGAATCAAATTCAGGTAGCAGCCCACCACAATTTGCTAAAGGTCAGCACGTAGAAATTTTATACACTCCTGACAAGCCGGGTTCTGCAATGATCAACTCTTGGCTAAGTTTGTGGTTTTTACCTCTGATGTTGACTGGCTTAGGAGGGATTTTTGCTTTGGTTGGAGGAGTTGTACTCCTCAAATCGTTTCCGGGTTTGATGAGTTCTAAGAGGATGCTTTAAAAGTCCTCTTCTCGGTAGCAAAACGTTCTAGATCCTCCTAAATCCTCCTTAAAAAGGAGGACTTTGAGATACAGCAGATTTCAGGTAAATGAAGTACATATATAAAACCCAAAACCTTGTAGAGACGTAGCAGTGCTACGTCTCTACGTGTATTCGATTAGAGCGCAATCTGCTGTAATCGTAGACACGGAACTAATGCCCAATGCCCCATACCCCATGCCCCATGCCCCATGCCCCATGCCCCATACCCCATGCCCCATGCCCAATGCCCAATGACAATTAAACTTCAATTGCCATTTCCTTGTCCTCACTCTTTGGCTGTGAACTCAGTTGATCTAAAATTTCTAAAACTTCTTGTTCAAAGGCAACTTTAGCGCGATTAGTTTTACCACCGACATACAAGCGATCGCCTTTTTGTAATGCCCAAATTTGCGAGTGGGAAAAGTAACTCATCACCACACCCAACATTAATAAACCAAATCCTGAATAAACAATTGGTATACCTGGATCGGCTTTAATTTGTAAGCCGGTGCTGCCAATTACTTCTAAGATTTTCAGCTTCACACCATTGACTTCGGCGGACATGCCAGCGCGTACAGTATTAATTAGTTTGCCATTGACATCATAAATTAATACCATTCCTTGCAAGTCTTTGGCTAGCACGGAAACACCCTCACTCAAATCTGGTTTAGTAGGAATCCAAGTTCCCCAAATCGCACCTTGGCCGTTGGTGTTCAACTTGACCATTGGTAGCTGAAAAACTGGGCTGTTATTAAATTGGACGCGAACAGCTGCGATTCCCCAATCAGTTTGGTAGAAAGTTACGCCATGATAGCGCAGAGGTTCGTTGACAAAAATCTTTTTGTGGTCAACTTCCTCGCCTTGATTATTTAAGACAGATAAATCTGAATAAAATTGATTAATGCCCCCAGTTGGAGTGTAATCAATCCAAAAACGATTGACTCGCACAGACCAATCTTTTGGCACTTGGGCTGCTGCTAAAGGGCCAGCATCTATAATATTTTTAACTTGAAATGTATCGCCACCTGCAACCATTTCTTGGGCAATAAATCCAGTCATTGCCCCCCAAATTCCCCCTAGCAGAATACCGACGATGCCAATATGAACAATAATCGGCCCAATGCGTCCGACTATTCCCTTGCGGGCGTATAAAAGATTTTCTTTTTCTGGATCGGCAAAAATTTTATAGCGGTGTTTTTGTAATATTTGGTTCAGAGAATTCAATGAACCAGTATCTACTTCTGCGCTTAAAGCTAGTTTTTGAAATTGCCGTGGTTCTTCGTAATATTTCCAGCGTTGGGCTGCTTTTAAGGCTGGTAACTGACGGGTAAAGGAACAAGCTGTTAAGCTGGTGCCAAATAAAATGAGTAATGCTAAAAACCACCAAGTACGATATACATGGTCTAACCCAACTACTTGAATGACTTTCCAAGTTAAGAAACCAAACAATGCTGGATGTTCTGGATAGTTAGCTTGGTAAAATGCGGGTGACTGTCCTTGCTCAATTACAGTACCGGTGGCGCTAAAAATTGCAATCAATAATAGCAGGGCGATCGCCAATCGTAAAT
The DNA here is from genome assembly GCF_014698115.1 of Nostoc sp. FACHB-973. Lineage (GTDB taxonomy): Bacteria > Cyanobacteriota > Cyanobacteriia > Cyanobacteriales > Nostocaceae > Nostoc > Nostoc muscorum. Next base: position 21,942 of record NZ_JACJSJ010000121.1, on the reverse strand, counting down.
CTGTCAGTACAGGCAAAAACTCTCGGCGTAAATATTGCCCAGGTACAGCCCACCAACTAATTTTTTTGGAAGTGGAATCTTCTAAAGTCATTACTCACATGGGTTAATTGATGTCTTGAGAATTCAGAATTCAGAATTCAGAATTTAGGAGAAAGAAGTCACATTTTAGAAGCAATTTAGTATGATTTGTACATTGATTCATCCAATTTTATCCTGATTATTTAACTATTCTGAATTCTGACTCCTGACTCCTGAATTCTGAATTCTGACTCCTGAATTCTGACTTAAAAACTACCAAGAGGAATTCGAGAAATTAGGGAAAATACACCGAATCCTACCAATAGCGCCCCGCTAACTGGGTTAATCCAACCTGACCAGCGACGCAATTCTAGCAACTTTTTAATTGAAGCAGTAAAAGTACCCGCTAAAATCAATGGTGCTACATAACCGGCTGTATAGGAAAGTAGTAAAGCAGCGCCTAAAATTAAGTCTTGTGTGTTGGCAATCCAACCAAGCAAGCTGGCTAAAACAGGCGTGCTACAAGGAGATGCAACTAAACCGAAAGTCAGCCCCAGCAAATAGGAACGCAATCCTATGGGTAAATCTTGGGAAATCCAATTGGTTTCGTTCAATGATGGAAATTGCAGAGGCAGTGCTTCCAATAAGTTCAACCCCATGAGAATGGCGATGATACTAACAACAATCGGTAAACCAATTCCCACTTGACCGTAGACTTTTCCCACCAAACCTGCTATAATCCCTAGCCCTGCCAAAGTAGTTGCTAATCCAAGAGCAAACCAAGTTGATTGTGCAGCGGCTTGGAGGCGGCTTTTTGCTTCATAACCGCCGATGTAACCAATGGTAATTGGCAGCATAGAAAGCATACAAGGCGTAAGGCTTGTGAGCAAGCCAGCGGCAAAAATAATACCAATACTCAACACGCTAATGTGTGTCAGTTGATTAGAGACAAGGGCGTTGGCAAATTGTTCTAGTTCGTAAAGTCGGGTTTCCAAGGTCTCAAGCATGGAGTGTTCCTAAGCGTGAAATGCTTACTATGCTTGAATTTTAGCTTACTTTTAGTTATTTCGCCGTCAACGAAGACAAAAGGGGCACTGGAAAGACACAAGCATCTGACTTTTTGGCGTTGTTCCCAGTTGCAGGTCGATGCATCAAAGGTGCAAGTCGATGCAACTAAGGTGCGGGTCGATGCATCTAAGGTGCAGGTCGATGCAACTAAGGTGCGGGTCGATGCATCTAAGGTGCGGGTCGATGCATCTAAGGTGCAGGTCGATGCATCAAAGGTGCGGGTCGATGCATCTAAGGTGCGGGTCGATGCAACTAAGGTGCAGGTCGATATATTAGCATTACAAGTCACAAGACTTGTGTACACCACCGTAGTTTTGTCAACAAGGGTCACGGAAAATCGAGTCTTAAATTAACGTTTTAGCAAATACATGATAGAGATATAAAAGTAGGGGCGTACAGCTGTACGCCCCTACTATGGCTATAAAATTAGTTCGAGAAAATTTAAGTCTTGTTAAAACAGTAAAAATAGAAATATGTAATTCTTCTTAAATTAACAAAGACGAAGAACCCCAAACTATTATTTGGTGCATAACAATGACATCGAGGCGGTCTTCTAAAAAATCTCAATCTAATTCCAATACAGATAAAGCTTCCAACAACGAACAACAGCAAGAAAATCAGAAAGAATTATTTCCAATTGTAGCAATGGGTGCTTCTGCGGGTGGATTGGAGGCGTTTACACGATTGCTGAGCCATTTGCCAAATGATACAGGCATGGCGTTTGTGGTAATTCAACATTTAAGCCCCAATCAAAAAAGCTTGCTGAGTGAGATTCTCTCTAAGACAACTCAGATGCCTCTACAAGAGGTGCAGGATGGTGTGGTGGTGGAACCAAATCATGTGTACGTGATTCCGCCCAATGCCAAGATGATTATTTCTGAGGGGGTGCTGAAGCTGTCGCCGCGTGAGAAAACCCGTAGTCATTTTATGACAGTGGATGCTTTCTTTATTTCCTTGGCAGAGGAGCGCGGAAGCAAAGCGATCGCAATTGTACTATCAGGAGGCGATGCAGATGGTACACGGGGACTGGAATTCATTAAAGGGGCTGGCGGCATTACCTTTGCTCAGTGTGAAGATACAGCAAGAGTCAGTAGTATGCCAAGTACCGCGATCGCTTCTGGTTATGTAGACTTTATCCTAACCCCGGAAGAAATCGCCCAAGAACTAACAAAAATTAGTCGTCATCCCTACATCGCCAGTAAAACTCCAGCACAGCCAACTGAAGCTTTACCTGAAGGGGATACTCTCTCTACAATCTTCAATTTGCTACGAACTTCCACAGGAGTTGACTTTACCCACTACAAGCAAACCACCTTGAAGCGGCGGATCTCCCGCCGGATGATTTTATACAAGCTAGAAAAGCTAGAAGATTACGTCCGCTATCTTCAGCAGAATCCTGGAGAAGTGAATGCCTTGTATCAAGATGTGCTAATCACCGTCACCAATTTTTTCCGAGATAGCGAAGCTTTTGAGGCTTTAAAAACTAAGGTATTTCCCAGCATTATCAAAGAGCGAACGCCAGAGTCTCCTATCCGCATTTGGGTAGCAGGATGTTCAACGGGTGAGGAAGCTTACTCTATTGCTATTTGCCTAGTGGAGTATTTAACAAAGCAGGGAATCAATCCGCCCATTCAGATTTTTGCTACAGATATCAATGAAGTAACGATCGACAAAGCACGTAACGGCATCTACAAACTCAGCCAAATAGCAAATGTCTCTCCAGAACGTTTACAGCGGTTCTTTGTCCAGGTAGAAGGCGGTTACCAGATTAGTAAAGCAGTGCGCGAGTTGTGTGTCTTCGCCAGACAAAACCTGATCGGCGATCCTCCTTTTTCCCGGCTGGATTTGATTACTTGTCGAAATGTATTGATTTATTTGGGAAGCTCAGTCCAGAAGAAACTCTTACCAGTCTTCCACTATGGTCTCAAGCCAACGGGCTATTTGATGTTAGGTACTTCAGAGACAGTGGGTGAATTTACGGACTTGTTTGCTTTAATAGATAGAAAGTACAAGATTTATTCCCGGAAAATAGCACCGGCTCGACTGGGTATCGATTTGATCGCCAACACATATCCGACAGAAATTGTCAACCCTCAACCCATAGTGAACGAAGATGCCTGGAACGACTTGGAAATACAAAAAGAAGCTGACCGGATTGTATTGAATCAATACGCCCCAGTCGGTGTGGTTATCAATAACGATTTGGAGATTCTGCAATTCCGGGGGCAGACTAGTGCCTATCTGGAACCCGCACCGGGAAGACCAAGTTTTAATTTGCTGAAGATGGCAAAGGCAGATTTGCGGTTAGAGTTACGCACCGCAATTCACCAGGCAAAAAAGCGACAAGAACAGATTACCAAGGAAGGCTTAGAGATCAGAGATCACGATCAAGTTAGGCACGTTAAAATTGATGTCATTCCCTTCAAATCTCCCCCAGTAGTAGACAGCTACTTTTTAGTGCTGTTTGAAGACATATCTTCCTCAGCAACTATTGCCTCACAACCAGCTAGCGATCGCCCCTCTAGGCAGCAGCAAAGGCGTGACCAACAAGAAACTACCCGACTCAAAGACGAGTTGGCAACCACCAAAGAATATCTGCAATCGATTATTGAGGAACAGCAAGCCACTAATCAAGACTTGAGAGCCGCCAACGAAGAGATCCTTTCAAGTAACGAAGAGTTGCAAAGTACCAATGAAGAACTGGAAACCGCCAAAGAAGAAATTCAGGCAACTAATGAAGAACTGAACACAATTAACGACGAACTGCAACGGCGGAATATTGAATCAACTCAGGTCAGCAATGATTTACTAAATCTGCTCAGCAGTATCAATATTCCCATCCTCATGTTAGGAGGTGATTTGCGGATTCGGCGCTTTACACCGACAGCGCAGACAATCTTCAACCTGATTTCCACGGATGTAGGGCGAGTATTCAGTGATATTAATCATAATCTTCATCTCCCCGATTTACAGCAACAAATCTTAGAGGTAATTAATAGCCTTAACTTGAAAACTCAGGAAGTTCAAGACCAGAACGGTCATTGGTATGACTTGCGAATCCGACCTTATCGAACCATAGACAACAAAATTGATGGTGCTGTGCTGGTGTTGGTTGACATTAACACCCTCAAACGCAGTGCAGTTCAGATCCAAGCATCTCGTGATTACGCTGAAGCGATTGTGCAGACGGTGCGAGAATCCTTAGTAGTCCTGAATATAGACTTGCGGGTGGTTACCGCCAATTTGTCTTTTTACGAAATCTTCCAAGTTCTACCCACAGAGACAGAACAACACCTAATCTTTGAGATTGGCAATGGGCAATGGAATATTCCCCAGTTGCGATCGCTCCTAGAAGAGATTCTCACAAACAACACCCAAATTCAAGATTTTGAGGTTGAATATAACTTTGAACAAATCGGGCACAAAATTATGCGGCTCAATGCCCGGAAAATGCCTCAAATAGACGATACAGAGTTGATTCTCTTAGCCATTGAAGATATTACCCAGATTAAAGAGTGGGAGGCAGAACGCGCTCATCTCTTGGCACAAGAGCAGTCAGCCCGAACTGCTGCTGAGACAGCCAATCGCGCTAAGGATGATTTTTTATCAGTGCTTTCCCACGAACTGCGAAACCCGCTTCATGTCCTGCTGGGGTGGGCACAGCTGCTGCGTACACATGACCTCGATGAAGCTACCATTAATCAGGGGCTGGAAGCGATCGAACACAGCGTTCAGGCTCAAGCCCAGCTAATTGAGGATCTCTTAGACATTTCACGCATTACCTCAGGTAAACTGCGTCTGAACCTCCAGCTGATTGAACTTACCCCTGTGGTTGAGGCAGCCATAAATATGCAGCGTTTATCAGCAGAGTCGAAAAATATTGAAATTGAATCTCGGTTAGAGCCTTCCAGCAGAAAAATCTTAGGCGATTCTACCCGCCTACAACAAGTGATGTGGAATTTACTTTCTAACGCCATTAAATTCACCCCAGCCGGAGGCAGAATTGAAATTTTACTAGAATATCTTGATGAACAAGCTCAAATTCAAGTCATTGACACAGGTTTCGGTATCAGCGCTGACTTTCTCCCCTATGTTTTCGAGCGCTTCCACCAAGCAGATAGCAGCAGAACCCGAACAAATCCTGGGCTGGGAATAGGGCTTGCCATCGTCCGCCATGTGGTAGAACTCCACGGCGGTACAGTTGCAGCCTACAGCCAAGGCGAAGGACAAGGAGCAACGTTTATCGTCAAATTACCCCTGCAAACTCACCTCGAAGAAAGTTCTGCGCCGAATGCTACAGAGCCAGTAGTCTCAAGAGAGCAGTTGCCACCGTCAGATGATTACATGCCGTCACTGGAGGATCTGCGCGTACTTCTGGTGGATGACGAACCATCTGTACGCGAGTTATTTACAACAGTGCTTGAGGTCTGTGGAGTTGAAGTCACGGCTGTTGCATCTGCAAAGGAAGCATTATCAACGCTGATGGCAAATCCTGGTGGGTATGACTTACTTTTGTCTGATATCAGTATGCCAGAGGAAGACGGTTATACACTGATTCGCCAGGTGAGGGCACTGAGTGTTGAGTCAGGAGGACAAATTCCAGCTGTAGCATTGACTGCCCATGCCAGAGATGACGAGCGTAGAGAGGCTCTGAGTGCAGGTTTCCAAATGCATTTGGCCAAACCCGTCGAATCAGTTCAGCTAATCTTTGTAGTTGCTTCTTTGACTGGACGAATTAGAAGAAGTTGAGTTTTCATGATGATAAGTATTCAACCGGACATGATATAAGTGGCATAAAAATGCAGTGAAATACAAGAATTAACTTTGCATTTTCTCATTGAATAATTCCTATTTTCTGCAAGTTAATGCAGCAGCAATTACTTCGTCTACATTTGCCTATTTTCCGCTTTCAATTTTAGATCTAACAAATTTCTGGTGAGTAGGATTAAGCTATATATTCATTTGCTCATCGTGCATTTTTACGACTAGTATTTGATTTTTTTATAGCGGCTCCTATTCAGATGCGGTACAACATTATATCCTAAGGTGTAGGGGCACGGCACTGCCGTGCCCCTACGGGTGTATCTGACGTAAACGAGAACCGCTATAGCTTGAATCTTAGGATGTATTACCAAAGATTGAGTTTTCTTTGGTCAAAGTATGAAATGATATCGGTCGTAGACTATTGCACTTGATTGCTTCTATTTTATGCAAATATTATAGATGCGATCGCTAATGATATCGTCAGGACTTAGAGTTTCTGTCTCCCAATAATCACTTGTAATGTTTTAAAATTTATAAATAAGATATCTGGTTTTACTTAGAGGCTATTTACAAAGTAAAAATAAAATTCTTGGAGGGGATTCAGTCGGAGCGAGTTTCCCTACTTGGGCGTAAGATTTACTTGATAAATGGTCTCTGATGTCTACAAAAGATATTTGTTATGAATCAGTTCAAAAAGCTTTGGAACAATAATAAATTATGACGACAACCAACTTAGATACACTGATTAATTCTCTAGAAGGTATAGAAATTATCACTGACCCGACCCAAGTGGCAAAATTATCCCAGGATTACCACACCTTTAGCCCGGTACTTGTGCCGAAATTAGAGGGAAAAGTGGGGGATATTGCGGTGCGTCCCGTGAATGAAGCAGAGGTTTGCAAAGTTGCAGCTGCTTGTGCGAAATACCGCGTACCCTTAACTGTACGGGGGGCTGGGACTGGGAATTATGGGCAATGCGTACCCTTGCATGGCGGCGTAATTTTAGACATGACACGGATGCAAGAGATTCTTTGGGTGAAACCAGGGGTGGCGCGGGTAGAAGCTGGGATAAAGTTGGCAGCTATAGATAAAAAAACACGAGAAATCGGTTGGGAAATCCGCATGGCGCCTTCGACTTACCGCACAGCTACAATTGGCGGATTTATTGCTGGGGGGAGTGGGGGTATTGGCTCGGTACAATATGGAGCGTTACGCGATCGCGGTAATATTTTGGCACTGCGAGTGGTAACTTTAGAAGATGAACCCCGTGCGATCGAGTTGCGCGGAGACGATGTACAAAAGGTGAACCATGCTTGGGGTATTAACGGCATTATCACCGAAGTGGAAATTCCCTTAGGGCCGGCTTATCCTTGGGCAGAAGTCATCGTCACCTTTGACGACTTTATGACGGCAACAAAGTTTGGTCATGCACTTGGCAGTGCCGATGGCATGATTAAGAAATCGATTTCTGTCTTTGCATCCCCAATTCCCCAATACTTTCACGCCTTACAACAGTACATTCCTCAAGGTACTCATGCGGTATTTTTGATAATTGCCGAAGCTAGTTTAGAATTATTACCCGGTTTAGTGCAGCAATACGGCGGCCAGATTACTTATGAAAAACCAGCCCAAGAAGCAGGAAAAGGCACGCATTTAGCAGAATTTACCTGGAACCATACCACCTTACACGCCCGGACTGTAGACACTGGAATCACCTACTTACAAAGTATGTTTCCTGCGGGTAAAAGTCTGCAACTGATAGAGCAGATGTACAATCATTTTGGCGATGAAGTGATGATGCATTTAGAATTTTTTCGCGTCAACGGTGCCGTACTTCCTGGTGGTTTGCAACTCGTCCGCTACACCACAGAAGAACGTCTCAACGAAATTATTCGCTATCACGAAGAACAGGGCGTAGGTATTGCCAATCCTCACACCTATATTATTGAAGAGGGAGGCAGAAAAGTTATTGATCCTGAGCAGTTAAAATTTAAGGAAATAGTAGACCCCTATGGGTTAATGAACCCCGGTAAAAGCAAAGTTCTCCAATTACAGCACAATTAAGAAGTCAGAATTCAGGAGTCAGAATTCAGGAGTCAGAACTAAAACAGGTTTGATACCTGGGTAACAGCCCTAGTTTGTGTACTTTACGCTTCTGAAAATCTGCTGTAAAAATTGAAGTATTCTGAATTCTGATATCATGTCCAGGTAATTAGTTATGATTCCCACAGTCACTGCACCCCACCCCTTAATCCCCTCCCCGCTTGCGGGGAGGGGAGACAAAGCATAGCTTTGGCGGGGTGGGGTTCTTCGGCTTTAATTAAGTGTTCAACTTGACATGATATGAATTCTGACTTCCAAATATTCTGTGGGTAGAACCCAAAACAACATCCCAAAATCACCCATGATTGAAATTGATGGTTCTTACGGAGAGGGAGGCGGACAAGTTCTTCGCACTTCCTTAAGTCTAGCCGCTATCACTGGCGAACCCATACGAATTGCAGGTATTCGCGCCGGACGCAAAAAGCCAGGATTAGCACCACAGCATTTAACAGCCGTTCGTGCAGCAGCTAGAATTTGTAATGCCCAATTACGGGGTGATGCTTTGGGTTCAATGCTGCTGGAGTTCATCCCAAGTAGTCCTGTGCAAGCTGGAATTTATACCTTTGATGTTAGTAAAGCACAACCTGGTGGTTCTGCGGGTGCGATCGCTCTCATTCTCCAGACAATTCTCTTACCTTTGGCGTTAGCACCTGGTAATTCCCGCGTCACACTCAAAGGTGGAACTCATGTAAACTTTAGCCCCACAGTCACATACATTGAGCAAGTTTATCTGCGGATATTGCAACGTATGGGAGTAGAAGCAAAAGTCAAGTTAGGCGCTTGGGGTTGGTATCCCCAAGGTGGCGGAGAAATAGAGTTGCAAGTCAGTGGCGGTTGTCAACTGGGTGGAATCAATTTGTGGGAACGGGGAGATTTACACCAAGTGCGCGGAGTTGCAGTGGTGACAGAATTACCTTCCCATATTCCCCAACGTATGGCAAATCGTGCCGAAAATTTGTTAAGAGAAGCGCATTTAAAAGTTGCTGTCAAAGCATCACGAGAAAAAGGTGTTGCACCGGGGGCGGGTATTTTCCTCACTGCTGAGTATCAGAACAGTTTAGCTGGTTTTGGTGGGTTTGGGCGTTTGCAGTTATCAGCGGAGACAGTTGCAGAAATTGCTTGTCAGCAACTGCTTGAGTTTCATCATACAGGCGCACCTGTGGATGAACACTTAGCAGACCAGTTATTATTGCCCGCTGCTTTAGCCTCACAAGAAAGTCATTACCGAGTAGCCCAGGTGAGTAGTCATTTGACTACGAATGCTGGGGTAATTCAACAATTTGGATTGGCGCAGATAGCAATAGATGAAGCTGAGAATAGTGTGTCAGTAATGCATTTATAGCGTTTCCCCACAAGCGCGAGGTATACCTGTAGGGGCACTGCTGTGTCCCTACCGTGTGGTCCATTGACCTGAAAATTGCTGTAAATCACTTGGCGATCGCAAATACAATGGATTGGAGGTTGGGGGTTGGGTATTGTTAATCTTATTTGCAAAGTATCATTCGATATTCGCGATCGCCAGTAGTCTGTAACGTAAGTTTGCCTACCTTTAACAAAACAAGGGGCTTAAGCCCCTTATCCACCAGCAATCCCCATTCTCTATTCCCCACTCCCCCTCTTTTCTTGCCGTTCTTTGAGTTTCAGCATAATTTCTGCGTGCATTTCGCGGGTAATGGGGTAAAAATACGTTAAAACTAAGCCTAAAATCAAACAAACTGTAGGTATAGGGCCAATGGCGATGCGAATAGCTAGCAGTGCCGATTCAGGTTGGATAGGTAGTGGACTTCCTGCTATAGATTCTTTAAAGCCGGCTACTTGCAACGCATTTCCTACTAAAAATAGCCCGAAAGCTAAACCGAATTTTTGTAGCAAAACCATGAAACCATAAAAAATACCTTCTCTGCGTTGTCCAGTTTGCAGTTCATCTAATTCAATCACATCTGGAATCATCGACCAAGGAATGAGATAAGCTGTGGACACACCAACACCTGCCATCACAGCCATAAAATACATCAAAACTATTTGACCAGGTTGCAAGAAAAATAATCCGGCGGCTGCTATAATCCATAAACTCATTCCCAGAAAATAAACAACTTTTTTGCCGACTTTTTTACTTAATTCACCCCAGACAAATAGCATCACTAGAGCAGTTCCTTGGACTGCAATCATTAGTGTGGGGACATCTGATTCCTTGAGGCGCATACAATCGACTACAAAATAGGGAATAATGCTGGCCGTGACTTGCACGCCTAGCCAAGAAAAAAGATATATACCAATAACAAATAAAAAAGGTCGGTTGCTAAAGACAATTTTTAACTGTTCAAAGAAGGGGAGAGATGGAGGTTCCTCGATTTGGATGCGTTTGGCCTCAAAAGCGAGAATGCGATCGCGGACTCCAAAAACGCACCAATATAATGCCAAAATCGAAATTATCGTACAAATTGCTGCTAAAACTAGATATTGTTGTTGGCGATCGCTAATTTGAGAAAAAACAATTTGCGTTAAAATCAATGAGAGAATGCTACCACCAATGGAAAATGTAAAGCGATAGCTATTAAGGCTAGTGCGTTCGTCATAATCTTGAGTTAATTCTGGAGTCATCGCCGTATAAGGCAAATTCACAACCGTGTAAAACGCCTGAGATATAACCCCAATCGCCACGTAATACCAAAACAACGGCCAAATATTATTACTCTGCTCAGCACTAAATTGCGGTACAATCCACTGCAAGAAAAAGAAAATTCCAAAGGGAATTGCACCATAAAGCATCCAAGGAAGACGACGACCCCAGCGACGAGATTTTGTTTTATCAGTTAGAAAACCGACAACCGGATCGTTTACCCCATCCCAGATTTTGCCAATCATCAAAATACTGCCAGCTAAACCCGCTGGTATCCCAGCAACATTAGTAAAGAAAACTAGCAGAAAAAAGACAGAAATATTTGCAGTAATTGCCGGGCCTAAATCTCCTGCACCGTAAGCTAATTTTGTTTTAAAATCCAGTTTTTTATCTAAAGGATTTCTTTGGCCATCACCATCAGCAACAGAATCATTCATAAGAACTTGCCTTTATACTAAAATATTTGCGTTTGCCTTCAATAGTAGCTGTTTAACACTTAAGTGAGACTTATGTCAGACCTTTATGTTTCTTGGTCAGATTATCATCAAAAAATTGAACAACTGGCCATTGAGATTTATCAATCCGGTTGGCAATTTAACCAAATTATCTGTCTTGCCAGAGGAGGACTACGAATTGGAGATATTCTTTCCCGCATATATAATCAACCCCTGGCAATTTTAGCAACCTCATCTTACAGTGGCTCTGGCAAGCAAGAAAGAAGTAATTTAATTTTCTCCCGCCACTTGACGATGACCAATGAAAAATTAGGTTCGCGCATTCTCTTAGTGGATGACTTAGTAGACTCTGGAATTACACTCCAGCAAACTATTCCTTGGCTGAAACAAAATAATGATTTCCCCATTGAAGAAATTCGCACCGCCGTACTGTGGTATAAAGCCTGTTCAGTTATAGCACCTGATTACTACGTCGATTACCTACCCGATAACCCCTGGATTCACCAACCCTTTGAACATTACGAAGATATGAACATCGCCGAACTGGCGGCAAAACAGGTATAATCTACGCACGGTTTAACTCACACTGCAAATCATCAAAGTCAACAGCGAAGACATCTACTTGTTCTTGCTGGAAATAAGCACAAGGCATTAGGTTTGCTACTTGCTCAACAGGCCAACTTGGGCGAATATCCTCACTACCTACTATTGCCAGCATTGGTACTGCCAGCATTGAAATCTGCTTCCACAAAGTAGGTTGTTTGATGAATGCCTTCCACGAACTATTACCGACGCATCAAGGTCGATAAATTCAAAATCAAAACAGCCACAGCCAAATCGGCAGAGTAACCAGCAATACTATAACCCCACTGGCTAATGCTGTGACTGCCAAATCGCGATCGAGATCGAATGTCTCAGCAATCACCAGTGTGGCGAAAGCCGGAGGCATAGCCATTTGCAGCACCATTACCTTGGCTGTGGCACCTGTTAATCCAAACACTGGTAGGATGCTGCCCAAGATTAATGGAACTAATAGCATTTTAATCCCCAAGCTCATGCTTGCTTGTGGTAAGCTGCGCCAAGAGTTGAGCAGCGCTAGTCGCATTCCAATTAGCACCAACGATAAAGCTAGGATACTCCAAGCCAATTTATCTAGGGAGAATTCCACGACTGTGGGAATTGCCACTTCTCGAAAGAGTAAGCCAAATCCGAAACTCCACAAGCCCGGATTAATTAAGATGGCCTTAACACTTTGCCAATGATTCTGGACTCCACCGCCAAAACGCGCTGCTAGTAAGACACCCAAGCCATAGCTTGCTGGAAAGGAACCCAATAAATCGTAAAATAAAGCCCAAGCAAAGTATTCCTTACCTACCATTGCTAAGGTGATGGGAAAGCCCAGAAAGCCTGTGTTCCCTAGCATTGCTGCTAGGAGGAAGCTACCCTGAGTTGGTGCTTGGGGAACGGTATTTCTAAAATAAGCTTGTACTTTAATGCCTACCCAACCTAAAAATGCACCGAGTAGAATGGCTAGGTAGGCGATCGCAGGTGCAATCCAAATCTGCCCCGACAAGGTAGATTGACGCAAAAAAGATACTATGCTTATGGGTACTCCTACCCAATAAAGGAACTGTCCCAAACGGGTAGGAACTGTCACAGGTAGTTTGCGTCCCAAAATAAAACCTACCAGTACTAATCCTCCCAGCTTGACGTATAGTTCTAAAAGGTTTGTCAAAATTGCGCCTAATAATCACAAATGTAAAATGCTACCTGTTACGTATACCTTTTGTCCAGTGCAAAATCTGTTATGGCCATCCCACAAAACAGGAGTTTTCCCTTGAATAAGGCTGGGTTTTCTAAAAAATTGCAAAACTCATCACACGATCCTGATGATATTCCAGTGGCTGTACGCGATACTCCTGTTGCAGCACCTAAGGTGTGGTTACAGCCCCGAATTTTGCTGATTGGGGGAGTGGCGGGCTTTTTCCTGCTGACTTTAATTGGCGGTTTTTTGTTTTTCCTCACTACACCGAAAAAAACTGCCAATTCGGAACCTTCACCAATTAGTTCTGCTCCTCCAACTCCGGCAGCATCTAATAATTCCAACAATACTCTGTTGGGGCATCTGGCATACTCAGAAGCCCCGGAATCAGAACTAGTAACCATTTCCGGAAATAGGGGCATTAGAATGCGAAAAGCTGCTGCCCAAAAATTTCAGGAGATGGTAGCAACAGCACGGAGTGCAAATGTAATTTTAGTGCCAATTTCTGGCTTTCGCTCAGTCAAAGACCAAGAGCAATTGTTTTTTGGTGTCGGTGCCCAGCGAAATCAAACACCAGCACAACGAGCTGCTCTCAGCGCTCCTCCTGGTCATAGCGAACATCACACAGGTTATGCTGTGGATATTGGAGACGGTGCAGCCCCAGCAACTAATCTCCAAACTAACTTTGAAAATACCAAAGCTTATCAGTGGCTACAAGCAAATGCGCCGCGTTTTGGCTTTGAAATGTCTTTTCCCAAAGATAATGTCCAAGGTGTGAGTTATGAACCTTGGCACTGGCGTTTCGTTGGCGATCGCGATAGCCTCGAAACATTCTACAAAGCCCGAAATTTAAAACCCGCTAAGGTGTCTCAATAAAAATTGGGCATGGGGCATTGGGAGTGGAGAGTGCTGAGTTAGGAATTTTCCCCTTTGCCCCTCTACTCCCCTAATGGAGGCTGAAGCATCAGTTGCCTAAGGGCTGAACAATAATAGCCCCCGATTTGTTTAGCGATCGCATCTGGTCGAGAAATTTGATCCAGATTGCAAAATAAAATTACGGTAATTTTGTCATCAATAAAACGAGTAATATTACTGGCGAATCCTAAAATTGAACCATTATGACCAACTACTCGGCGATCGCCATAATTCAATACCCACCAACCTAAACCTGCAACATATCTCAACTTTTCCCAATCATCGCCCTGATTTGGAAAATGAGGAGTCCACATTAAATCCAAGGTTGATTGCTTGAGCAAAGTTGCACCGCAAAGCGCTTGTTCCCACTTCACCATATCTGCCACACTTGAAAGCTGACCTCCCGCAGAATAGGTGACTGAGGGACTGTAGTAGGGTTTGTTAATAAGTTTGTTATTTAGCAAACGATAGCCAGCAGCCCGGTGTGGCACAATCTCTTTTGGATCGTTCATCACAGTTGCATTCATTCCCAAAGGAGCAAAAATGCGATCGTGCAATAAATCTTCATAGGATTGTCTAGTTACTTTTTCTAACATCAAACCCAGCAAATAATAGCCTGTATTGTCATAGGTGCTAAACTCACCGGGTTGAAACTTGAGGGGTAAGTCAGTAACTAAAGCCAAAATTTCCGATTTCGATAAATCAAGACGGGTAAGTTCCCAGTAGTTCGGAGCATCTGTATAACTAGGAATTCCAGACTGGTGAGAGAGAATATGCTTGATTGTGACGTTTTTCCAGGCTAAAGGTGGGCGATCGAGATAATCTGTAATAGGTTCGTCTAGGGAAATCACTCCTTGTTCCACCAACATCATTGTGATTGTAGCGGTGAAGGTCTTACCGACAGAAGCAATTTCATAAACTGTGTCTTCAGTCGCTGCAACAAAGTTTTCAACATTCGCCAATCCATAACCCTTAACTAAAACAGGTTCACCTTCCTGAACCACTGCAACGGAAAGTCCAGGAATTTGGTTTGTAGTCATTGTGACTCGGATATAGTCATCAATCACCATTGACATCATTTTTGTTTAGTAAATTGAGATGAGAAAACAGCGAAGCATAAGTCTTTCTCCAGAACTTTCTGTCCCTGAAGCCTCTTGTGCCCCATACTTAGTTTCGATGGCTGTTTGGTGGGTTTTCACTCTCTGGTTTCTGATATTTACCTGGATACTTCCGATAAAAATATTCCTGCATAATGTCTAAAATCATCGGCGCAGCGACACTACCACCACCGCCACCGGAATGTTCAGCAAATGCCACAATCAAAATTTCTGGCTGATCTGCGGGAGCATAGGCGCCAAACCAAGCGTGATTTTGTTTAACATGACCCTTCCATGCTTCGGCGGTACCACTCTTACCAGCTACTGGAGGAAGTGTTGGCTTGTTCAAAACTTTCCCGGTGCCTTCAGCTACTACTTTCCGCAACCCCTGACGCAGGACACTGATGGTTGTCGGCTTCATATTCAAAGACTCTCGCCAGCTTTTTGCTTGTTCATTGTCTTTGAGTAAATGTGGCTGGACTCGGTAACCACCGTTAGCAGGTACGGCAAACATAATGGCGACTTGCAAGGGTGTTGTTTGTAAAGCACCTTGACCAATTGACATATTTATGCTATCACCTACAGTCCAAGGCATCTTCCATACTTTCTGTTTCCATGTTTCATCTGGCACTAAACCTTTTGTTTCTTCGTTAGCAAATTCAAAGCCTGTCTTTTTACCAAATCCATACTTGTGAGTCCATTCAATCAAAGTCGGGCCGCCGACTCCCCGACCAATTTGATAAAAGAAGGTATCACTACTCCACTGTAATGCTCCGACAAAACCCAAAGGTCCGAATCCTGCGTGGTTCCACTCACCAAAGCGCGTACCACCAATATTTAAAGAACCGTAGGTTTGTAGGACTGTGCTGGGAGAAAATTTTCCCGATTCTAGCCCAGCAGTGGCGGTAACTATTTTGAAGGTACTCGCAGGTGGAAAGGCGCTCAGCGCCCGATTTACCAAGGGATGTTCTGCACCTTGGACAGTTTCCCAATCTTTTTGGGTGAGTTTCTGCTTGGAGAAAATATTCGGGTCAAAGGTGGGGTGAGATACCATTGCTAAAACCGCACCATTCTTGGGATCTAGCGCCACGATCGCCCCATTGCGATCGCCTAAAGCTTTTTCGGCTGTCTTTTGCATCTCTAAATCTATGGTTAAGTGCAAATCATTACCAGCTTTGGCTTGTTTCTCACCCAAAACCCGCAGCGGCCGACCAGCACCATCCACTTCTACCTGTTGACCGCCCCACTCACCCCGCAGCATTTTCTCATAAGCCTTTTCAACGCCCATTTGACCGATGACATCACCTAATCTGTAGCCTTCCTGCTTCCTTTCTTTTAATTGTTCGGGGGTGAGTTCTCTTGTATAACCTAATACATGCGCTAATTCCTTGCCGTGCGGGTAGTAGCGAACCGCTTCCGTAGAAATTTCCACGTCTTTGAGTTCGCTTTCATACTCCTTCAATGCCGTAATTTGTGCTTCGTTCAAGTCACGAGCAACCCGAATTAGTGAAGAAGAGTTAGCACCAGCTTCTTCTAACTTCTTTTCCATTTCTTCTTGGGGAACATCGAGAATTTTAGATAGACGCGGAGCTACAACCGACCACGAGGGTTTAGTGTGTGCCATCGGCCACAAATATACAGAGCGTGGATAGCGAGTACTGGCTAAAAGTTTGCCATTGCGGTCAAAAATATTGCCCCGCTCTGGTTGTTTGGGGATCATGCGAATTCGATTGGCTTCTGCTCGTTTGCGGTGATTAGCTCCTTCAACAATTTGTAAGTATCCTAAACGAGCGCTGATTCCCGTCAGCATCAACAGAGTAAATACGATTAAAAATATCGGCTGGAAACTGCGTCCGACTGTGCGTGTATTTTTTTTGCCACCAAATGGAGATGGTTTCAATAAGGTCATAAGACAAAGAGTATTTTGTTGATTAAGATTATCTGTAAATATTAGGATAGCCAGTACTGCGTGCAAAAAAAATTGGGCAGGTATATTCCTAAACAATTGTTTTTGGCGGATACAATAAACCAAAGTGTCAAATCTAGTCTGCCCAATAGAGTAGATAAATTGACCAAATCAGGTAAAATCACGGCATTCTACTGAGGATTATGGCTCAAACTGTGACGCAGAATCAGAGGGCGATCGCAACTTTTCACCAACTTGACGTTGAATTGCGTAATGTGTTCAAGTTTTTTAACCAAGAACCAGCAGTACATGGCATAGATTTGGATGTTAAACAGGGGGAATTTTTTAGTATTTTAGGTCCATCCGGTTGTGGAAAAACAACAACACTGCGCTTAATTGCCGGGTTTGAAATAGCTGATGCTGGCAAGGTGTTAATTCAGGGTCAATCTATGACTAATGTGCCCCCTTACCGCCGTCCAGTCAATACTGTATTTCAAAGTTATGCTTTATTTAACCACTTGAATGTGTGGGATAACATCGCTTTCGGACTGCGGTTAAAAAAATTACGTAAATCAGAAATTGAAACTAGAGTCCAAGAAGCTTTAAAACTGGTGAAAATGGAAAGTTTGCGATCGCGTTTCCCCAATCAACTTTCCGGTGGTCAACAGCAACGCGTTGCTTTGGCTAGGGCTTTAGTCAACCGTCCCGCCGTCCTCCTACTAGATGAACCTCTAGGAGCATTAGATTTAAAACTGCGTAAGGAAATGCAAGTTGAGTTATCAAATTTACATAAAGACTTGGGTTTGACTTTTGTGATGGTGACACACGACCAAGAAGAAGCACTTTCCTTGAGCGATCGCATTGCTGTCATGAACCAAGGCAAAATAGAGCAAACTGGTACTCCCAGCCAAATTTACGAA
Source organism: Nostoc sp. FACHB-973 (assembly GCF_014698115.1). Lineage (GTDB taxonomy): Bacteria > Cyanobacteriota > Cyanobacteriia > Cyanobacteriales > Nostocaceae > Nostoc > Nostoc muscorum. Next base: position 4,314 of record NZ_JACJSJ010000121.1, on the reverse strand, counting down.
CGTCCCCAAACATCTTTTGTAGCTGATTTTATTGGCGATACGAATTTATTTAGTGGTGAAATCCTAGCGGTAAACTCTTCTGATGTGCAAATTTTGACAAAAACGGGACTCTCAATTGTCATCGCCCGTGCTGAAGATACACCGAGTCAATTATCACAATCGGTGGTTGTAAGTGTACGCCCAGAAAAAATACAGCTTTCACTGTATCCGCCTAATTTGCCAACAAACTGTTTTGAAGGACGGCTAGTTAATGTTATGTATTTGGGCACACACGTTAATTACATTGTGGAATTAACAAATGGCATCAGAATTAACGTATTACAACCTAATACCTTTGGTAGTTTACCAGACCGCGATACACCAATTTATGTTTGGTGGGCAGAAACCGATTGTTTAGCATTATCGAGTAATTAGTTGTTCTTTGTTCTTCAGACGACGACAAAAAGAGCTAAGATACAGATTCTGATAAGTTTCATAACCCTTAAACTTCGTTGATAATATTTATGCTAATTCCGATTTAATTTGATTAATTCGGTGAATAATTATTATATGCAAGCTTCCTTCATACTGAATTCAGAATTCTGACTCCTGAATTCTGAAAACTATACCAGGTAACAAATATAAATGATCCGACCGCGCAAGGTCTTTGCTCAGCATTGGCTTAAAAGTGAAAAAGCACTCGACGCAATTATTAAAGCAGCAGAGTGTACAGAAGGCGATCGCATTCTGGAAATCGGTCCAGGAACAGGTATTCTCACTCGTCGTTTACTACCTTTAGTACAATCTTTACTTGCAGTTGAAATAGACCGCGACTTATGCCAACTATTGGCAAAGCAACTAGGGAAGAGGGAAAATTTCCTACTGCTGCAAGGAGATTTTCTCACCTTAGATTTACCATCCCAATTGGTAGCATTTCCTAATTTTCAAAACCAAAATAAAGTAGTAGCCAACATCCCGTACAACATTACAGGCCCAATTATTGAGAAACTACTCGGTACGATCGCTAACCCTAACCCCCAACCATTTGAATCGATAGTGCTACTGGTACAAAAAGAAGTAGCAGAAAGATTGTACGCTCAAGCAGGGTCAAAAGCCTTTGGAGCGTTGAGCGTGCGGGTACAATATTTAGCTGAGTGTGAATTAATTTGCACAGTCCCAGCCGCCGCATTCCATCCACCGCCAAAAGTCGATTCAGCAGTCGTGCGATTGCGCCCAAAAAAAATAGAGATCCCAGCACTTGACCCAAGACGGTTCGAGAATTTGGTAAAGTTGGGATTTGCTGCCAAGCGCAAAATGTTACGAAATAATTTGCAATCAGCTGTAGAACGCGATCGCCTGACCCAATTACTGGAACAATTAAAAATAAATCCCCAAGCCAGAGCCGAAGACCTCAGCGTTCAGCAATGGGTAACTCTGGCAAACGAGTTGGGAATGGGGAGTGGGGAGTAGGGAGATGGGGAGATGAGGAAGATGAGGGAGATGAGGAAGATGAGGGAGGTGTGGGACGATGGGGAAGAAATTTTTCCCCCCACACTCCCCACACTCCCCACACTCCCCACACTTCCTGTTTGCCCCACACCCCATTCCCCATTCCCCACTCCCCACCCCCCACTCCCCATTCCCAGAAAATGCATTCCTACAGCTTAATTGCCCCTGCTAAAATCAATTTGTATTTGGAAATCATTGGCGATCGCCCTGATGGCTATCATGAGTTAGCAATGATACTCCAAAGTATCGGTCTTGCAGACTACATTGATGTACACTCCATCAGCAATGACACCATTCGGGTTCACTCCAACCACCCGCAAGTACCGACAGATAACAGTAATCTGGCATACAAAGCCGCAGAACTGATGACGAGGCAATTTCCTGAAGCCTTTGCTAAATATGGCGGTGTAGAGATTAGCATCAACAAGCAAATTCCCGTAGCTGCTGGATTAGCTGGGGGTTCGACAAATGCCGCAGCCGTGTTGGTGGGAATAGATTTACTCTGGAAATTGGGACTAACTCAGTCAGAATTAGAGGAATTGGGAGCTACACTCGGTTCAGATGTGCCATTTTGTGTATCGGGTGGAACCGCGATCGCCACAGGTAGAGGTGAACAACTTTCTCCGTTACCAAGTTTGGATAACATATATATAGTATTGGCAAAATACCGCAGTCTAGAAGTTTCCACCGCTTGGGCATACAAAACCTATCGGCAGCAATTTGGTAATTCTTATATCAGAGATACCAACGATTTAGCAGCCCGTGCTAGTGCAGTCCACTCAGGAGAAATAGTAAAAGCGATCGCCCTTGCAGACGCACGAAAAATTGCCCAAAAACTGCACAATGATTTAGAGCGCGTAGTATTACCAGCCTATCCTCAAGTATTGCAACTGAGAGAAATCTTTGCAAATCAAGAAGGCGTTTTAGGAACAATGATGTCTGGTTCTGGGCCGACAGTATTTGCTCTTTTTGAATCTGAACAGCAGGCAGAACAAGTTAAGCTGCATGTAAGGGAAGCAATTTCTGATGAAGACTTAGAATTGTTTGTGACTCGGACAATCACACATGGTATTCAGGTAGCATCTTCAATTTAAAAAAATCGGGCATTTTGTAGAGACGCGATTCATCGCGTCTTTACCAATGCCCCATAACCAATCCAAAATCCAAAATCCAAAATCCAAAATTGTATGAGTGACCAAAATCTAACCCCAAAAACAGATACTCAAGTACAGGTTACAGCGACTCCCTTACGCTCTATTACTGGGGCTGTAATTTCCGGAGGAATGGCATTTGCAATGTATTCGCTGATGATTTCCATCGCCACAAATTTTGCTAGCAAACCTCTCCATTCAATTAATCCATTGGTAATAAGAATTACCTCCGCTGTTCGTACCTTGGTTGTTGGTGTAGTTGCCTTAGGAAGCGGTATATTTGGTATAGTAGCAATTGGTTTATTAGCTTTGACACTGCAATTATTAGTGCAGCAGTTTACCAAACCAAAAAGCAGCGAAAACTGATAATCTGCTTTCAATTAACAACCTAAAGAGACAAATTTTTCCGACGAACCACGATTTTTGATTAATTGTAGCTTCACACTTTTAGAAGACTCAAGAAGTTGTTGCTGTTGTCTCCAAGTTTTTGGAGAAATGCCGTGGTGTTGACGAAACTGACGAGAAAAATGACACGTATTTTGATAGCCTAGCGCAATAGCAATCTGCTCAATTGTCTGATTAGTATTTTTGAGTAATGGACGTGCTGCTGCCATACGGCGCTTGACAATCCAAGCATTTACAGTATCTCCTGTTTGTTTTGCCACTCGATTGGTTAAGTAAGCAGGCGAATAACCAACTGCAACAGCTACATCAGATAAAGTAATTCCTTCCCGATAATTATCTTCAATGAAGTCGAAAACTGATTGTAATTGAGGAACAGATGGAAAAATGGACTCAGAGTTAATCGATGAAGCTAACGTTCGGCTCAGTTGATGAGAGTTAGTTGCATACCACCGCCTCAATAAAGCTTGTTTTTCAAATCGGACAGCGATCGCTCTGAGCAAATCCTCAATAGTAGAAGGCTTAGTAAGATAATCATCTGCTCCCAACTCCATACCTTTGCGAAGATCTGCTTGAGTATTACTACCAGTCAAAAAAATGAAAGGAATAATTCCTGTGTCAGGATCTTGACGGAGTGTAGTCAAAACACTGTAACCATCCATATCTGGCATTTGAATATCGCAAATCACCAAGTCAGGTAAATGCTCTTGTGCTTGCTGGATACCAGTTAGGCCATTTTCAGCACCTATAGTATCAAAACCTTGAGCCTCAAGAACCTCTAAGAAGACATTGCGGGTGACAGCATCATCTTCAATTACAAGAATTTTTTTCGACGATTCGTGTATCATTTTTCCATCAATAGGATTTTTTGTGGCAGGAAATGACAATCAAACTTTGTGCCGAGCGTTCTCTAAAAACCTATGAGTGTTGATCTGAATATAGTTATTAATTAATAACTCATAAAACTGCATCAGGAAACCACTAAATCTCAACTCAACTTCTGGCTGTAGCACCAATGGAAAGTTAGATTAAACTCACCTATAGCCGCCAGAATTTATATACCCAGTTACTAGCTCAAACAAGTCGGCACTATACCCATTAATGAGTTGCTAATCACACCTTCCTAAAATTCTAATGTTGCTATTTCTTAGTCAAAAATAAAATCCATTAGAAAAAATTAGAGATACGTTATACCAATTTTATATGAAGCTGCATATAATAGAGTGAATAAACTGGATAAATAAAAATAAGCATGAGCCGCCCTTTTAAGATT
>NZ_JACJSJ010000120.1 GCF_014698115.1 Nostoc sp. FACHB-973 | reverse complement strand
ATCCTTAGACAAGAGTTCTTTGATTAGAGATAAGCTAATTTACGTGTTAGCAAAAGAATCGATTTATTCTGTTTATCTGTTTTGTCAAGTTTTGCACTTATATAAATGATTTTTAAATCCTTATAGTTTTTGTTAGGAAATAAGGTGCGTTTCCCCTGCTGATACACATACCTCGGTAGGGTAGCACAGATGTGCTACCCTACGTTAAATCTATATCTATCAAGATTTTTGTGAAATGGTATTAGTTGAAGGGTGAATTTTCTGACAACTAATTTAGGACTTTTATACTAATTGGTAAATACTATCTGTTTTTTTTCATCAGAAGAAAGCGATTGAAAGTATTGCCGATATAGTTGAGAGCTAGGTATTGCTTTATTGTTATCTAACTTAATCAGTCCCATACTGTTTAACTTGTAAGCAATAATCGGTTCTAATGGTACAGGTTCACTAGCATTAATCGCATTATAAAGAGCGATCGCTAATTCCGGCTCTTCTTGCAAGATTGTCAAATGTCGCTGCAAGTGATGAGCATAAATTCCACTGGATGTAGGAGCAGTTTTTAGGAGTTGTGCTAGAGTTATTTTCTGAGAACTGAGGTAATAAAGTGCAATATGTATTAGCGCTGGATGTCCCCCAATTATTGTCATTAATTGCTTTGCTTCTTCACCATCAGACCACTTCAAATCATAACGTTGAGCTAATTCCTGCACTTGATCTAAATTAAAATCCGGTAACTGAATTGGTAACCCAATGTTGAAAGGAGATTGCTGAAGTTGTAAAGGAACATAAATTTCCGTTGAATGCACCACAATCAAGCGTAGCTTTTGCCAAATTTTGCATCTTTTGGCTTCTTCAAACCACGAACGCAACAGGGGAAAAAAATCTTTGGCTACTCCTGGATGCTCAAAAATATAATTGACTTCATCTAGTGCTAAAACCAAGGAAGTATCAATTTGATTTAGTACATAGTTTCGCAAATAAAAAGTACAACTCAGTTTACTACCAAAATCTTTATTCCAATAGTCATCTAGTTTTTGCTCCATCTGAAGCTGTTGAGTAATATTGGCACATAGCCACCGCAAAAATAGATTGGCATCACTAAGAATTGTCTGATCGACTTGCTCAAGGTTCAACCTAACTGTCCTATATCCCATACGTTCTGCGTAATCTAAAATCCTCAGCATTAATGAAGTTTTGCCCATTTCCCTTGGAGCTTTAATCCGTACTAATGCTCCTAGTTTTGTAATCTCTGCATAAACCGATTTCTGAATATTAGGATGTTCAATGTAAAAGGGAGAGTTAAGAGGAACTGAACCACTGGGATAACAAGGAAGTGCATCTTGCTGTATACCAAGATCAAACTCTGGAGAATTTAGTTTAATTGACTTTGCTGGGGGTGTAGCTTGTTCTGCTATGTAAGATTCCAGCACCACCCGACAATTTTTTTTGTTAACACGCCTGCCAAAAAGCAAAGAAAGTTTTTGGTACAATCGTGGAGCAACAACATTGGTAATATAACCGCAGCTATATCTTTCTTCTTGAGCTATTGCTTCATAGGTCTTGTTCTCACATATACCCTGCAAAACTAGAATTTCTGTGGAATGTAGAGGGTCTTCTTTGATTTCCACTAGCTTGCGATTAAGAATATCAAGGATAAAATCTATTGCCATAAAAATTCAAACATTACTTTCTTTCTAGAAAAGCAGAATTGGGAAAATCGATTCTCTCAAATGAGACGCCCAACAAAAGGTTAATCATACTTATTTTTGTAGTAATTCTGAGTATTAAAAACTCAAAAGCTTATCTGAAAATCAGGAAAAGTAGTAATTCAAAAATAGAAATTTTAGTGTCTATATTACTTTTGTTGGTAGAGAGAATTTTAAAAATTGAAGTTGTTGACTTTTGAATTTTTCCCAGATATTTTTACCAAGCTGAGATTCTCCAAATTTGCAGAATATTATTTATTTTTAAAATGATACCTTTTTTTATCACTTATTATGTTTCATATACTTTAAGTTAACATATTTTAATCTAAATATAGACTGATTTGATAACTTTATTTAAAAGCAAAAAAATATCTAAGTCCTGATTAACAAAGCTTTGAATCATTCTGGGATAATAAACTTTGTTCTTAACAAAAATTAAAAATGTTGAAATATGCAAGCTTTCAACATTCTAGGGCATTTTTATTTATTTAGAGAATAGAAATCTTCAGAGCGGATGTGTAGTATCAGGTTCGATTGAAGACTTATAATTATGGCTGACCCTCGGACATTCTGACTGATATGAGGATAGACCGCTAGGTGTTGACGGTCATCAGGGATTAAAGAAACGATTTTGTTATTTTTAGAAGCAGCTGACGAAAAGCGATCGCTCAAAATTATACGTCCATCAAAGAATAAATAAGAGCAGATGATTTTGGCGATTGGCAGGAGGCAACCCAATATTGCATGTAAAGGCTCCATCGTCGGCGCACAAACCCCCACGAATCAAACACCTTCTTTCCCCACTCTCCACCAAGAGTGTTTCATCATAGCAGATGCACTAGCGGCGCACCACCCGCTATGAATCAAACAAATACCTTGTTTCCCACTCCCTACTCCCCACTCCCCACTCCCCACTAAGAGTGTTTCTTCAAAGGTTAAGCAAAAGTATATGAAATCTATATGAGATTTATAGGTTTTATTTTCGGAAACAAACAACTAAATTGAAAGTGAAAAGCGGCGATCGCAACCCAAAAATTGCTGAGCAAATTAATTTTAAAGTAACCATTATTATGCCTAAAAACCTTGCCACATTCTTGGTACAGTTCTCCCAACCCTCTGCGGTGGAGATGAATGCTTACTTACTCTCAGATGAAAAACCAACTACACAAGACCAAAAACTCGAAATATTAAGTAAGTACATGCAGCAGTATCCCCAAGGATGGAAAAAACGTCTGGAATTAGCTGAATTGTTTTATGGGATGGGGCGATGGGAGCAGGCTATTGAGGAGTATCGCCAAGTCATTGAGCGGCAACCCCAATTCCTTGACGCGCGGTTGCAACTGGGGAAAATCTTGCACCTGATGGGACAAGAAACCAAGGCAATAGAGGTTTATGAGAATGCCTTGCCTTTGTCGCATAATGAAGCAACTCGGCAGCATATACGTGGATTGATTAAAGCTTGTAAAGGTGACAGTCAACAGGCAATTAAAGCTCTTGAGTCTGCTGCTTTCTTAGAACCTGACAAAGTAGTTCACTGGCTGGCTTTGGGACAGGTGCATATGGGAATAGAGAATACTGTTGCAGCTTTGCAAGCCTTTGATGCAGTCTTGTCACTCAATCCAGATGATCTTGTTGCCTTGATTCTCAGCTATGACGGACTGATGGCTATGGGGAACTTTCAGGCAGCTGGGCAAAGATTGAGCAGAGTTATACAGTTAGCACCCGATGATTTCCAGATACTCCAACGACAGTTAGATGAGCGTTGCCGGATGAGATTGGTATCAGGTGAACAAGGGAAGCAGACTAAAAAGATGATCGGCTCTGCTCTACAACAGGCTCCAAATGCGGCCCAGTTCCACAAATCCCTGGCATACTATCACATTTTCCGAGGAGATTGGGCGCAAGGAGTAGCAGTGCTAGCACAATTTACTGAAAAACACCCCAATAATCCTAATGGTTGGTATTACTATGGGCGGTGCTTGTCTGACACAGGCGAAAACCAAAGGGCAGCTGAGGCGATTTTGAAAGCTTATCATCTGTATCCCCATAATTGTGAAATCTATCTAGCCTTGTGTGAGATTTTGCCTGCTGCGGGGAGATTAGATGAACTGCATCCCTTGATAGAGGAGATGCTTGAGCGTTTTCCCGAACGCTGGAGTATTTGGGTGACGGCGGGGCGAGTGCTGGTAGAAAGCTTTAAAGATATCAAACGCGGGTGTAGTCTTTCTGTTCGAGGGACGCAACTTCAACCCCAGTTACCTGATGCTTGGTTTTGTCATGGACGGGTGTTGGCATTGGCGGGAAAACACCGAGAAGCGGTAGAGGCATTAGTGCAAGGATGGCAGTTCTTTCCAGAAAAAGGGGGTTATCTGCAATCTGTACCTGGGTTAGTTTGGCTGGGGGAGAGTTATCGAGTGCTAGGAAATAATGCGGTTAGTCGGCGGTATTGGCAAGAAGTTTGTCTGCAAGCTGAAAAATTGATGGAATTTGACCCGGCTACTGCTTATTACTGGCAAGGGAGGGCCTTAGAGCAATTGGGGGATGAGTTGGGGGCGATAGAGGCTTATCAAAATGCCCTGAGTCAGCAGTTGCTTTACCCCGCTCATGGCGAAGTGAAGGAGACTCTGAAATCGTTACAAGGGATGCTGCGAAACGGTTTTCGTGCTTGAAGCATCTAGGATAAAAGAGAGCGATCGCTCTTGGATAAACTAGAGTCAAATACCAAACAATGGTTTAATGAAGTCTCATCAGTCAATTTGTTTGCAGATGAGCGGCAATTTCAAAAATAGACAAGCGATCGGATTTCATTTTCTGTAAAATTTCCTCAAAATCAGAGCTTGTTTCCAGATATTTTAAAAAAAAGTTAGTGTAGGCTGCATCATAAACAGTTAAAGTAGCAGGGTCAAAAATCAGATCATCTTTTTCGGGTTGTTGAGTCAGGGTTGAAAATTGTCCTCGGTGTTTCCAGATAACTGCTAACAATTTTTCTTTGGCAAAAATTCGATATCCTGCGGTTAACGTCTTCGGCAAATCCAGATAATCAAACGAGCGAATATCATATTCATGTTTAATCAGCAAACCAATAAACTCATCAAAGCTGTTAGATTGCTTGAGTAAACTCCCCATTTCATTTTCATACCGGGAGTCCATTGCTTGGGCATTAACGAAAGGATGTTTGAGTGGCCCGCCTGGAGCCGGACTAGCACTGGAAATTAATACTCCGGGTTTATCTTCAACTAACAGTGCTAATCGAGTTTGTTTGTATACAGCAAAGTGACGGATTTCTCGCTGGGGAATGCTTCCGGCTTCAGATTGGATATTCATCATGGTGCTGCCTTTCGTCTGACTGAAATAACTATATCGATCGCCTTGTGGATGTTTATTGTATTCCCAGAAAAAGATGGAGAATACTGTCAAAAGTGCCATCAGGATGACTTGGCTTTTTCTGAGGCAAATGCTATGGATTAGCATTGGGTATACTGCCTCCTGCGTACATTCTGTCTAAAAGAGCGAAAATAGTTGGTTCATGGGTTTGTACCCAAGCTTTTCCATTGTGGCGTGGATCTCCGGTGTTTGGATCGTTTCCAGTATTGGTTCCTAAGTATGCGTTACTCAGTTGTGCAAAGAATTCATGGTCAGTTTGGGAGGCATAGCACCCTTCTCGACCATCAACCCATTGATTTGGATCGGTGGGACTTGCTGTGGCCAGGGCTTTTCGGGCATTGTAAGCATTGGTAATGATTTGGCGATCGGCATCTGTCAAAGAGTTATCATGCAGACCGTGAGCAAATTCATGGCTAGTCGTAGAATAGCCTGTGGCATAAGTTCCAGAAACAGGATTACCTCCAAAGGTGGCTGTACAATTTCCACCGAGCAGATTTTCTTCCGTTACGGCCACATAATTGCCATGGCCGACGCCTCGAACCGTTTCCCACCGTCTGCCATCAAACGTGCTTGTTCCAGCCAAATCGGCAAATTGCGCGACATCGGTCAATAACTTATTTCTGGGGATAATCACTACTTGCATATTGCCATTAATGGTACTTCTGGCAATCTCTTTATTATTCAACTGGACGGTCAGAATTCGCAGCGCTTCATTACGGGCGTTAACTCGATCTACAACTGTCGAGGGTGTAATTAACACTAAATTAGCAGCCAATTGTGCAAATTCAGCGTTGGTCATAAGCTTTTGCAGGACATCTATTAAATCACTGTTGCGTCGCAGCTGTGTGATTTGAGCCTCATCCAGACCACCTAAGGCTGTGAAAATATCTCCAGAGCCGATAAGATTTGCGAGTGCAGCATCTCCAACTCCTTCTGCCAACAACCATGCAAGCTTTGTGGCTAGGTCAAAATTCAGATCGATCAATGCATCGACCATCGTTTTGTCATTACAGACTTTAACAAAGAAATTCTTCCAAGTGTCAGTTTTTAGCGCATCCTTTTCACCCTGGGGTGCTGCGGTAATCCAGGGTTTAATGGTGGCATAATCTAGTTCTAAACTCGTGATGGTCATTTCGGCATCCAGCCAGGTCAATTTGGTAATTAAGTCAAAGCCCAAATCATTCACGGCTGTAATCATCGTTTGATTAGTACAAACCTTGACAAAGAAATTCTTCCAGGCGTCGGTTTTCAAGGCATCCCTTTCACCCTGGGGCGCTGCGGTAATCCAGGGTTGAATGGTTGTGTAGCTCAATTCCCAACTGGTAATGGTCATTTCGGCATCCAGCCAGTTCAATTTGGTTTGCAAGTCAAAGCCCAAATCATTCAAGGCTGTGACCATCGTTTCATTGGTACAAACCTTGACAAAGAAATTCTTCCAAGTGTCGGTTTTCAGAGCATCCTTTTCACCCTGGGGTGCTGCGGTAATCCAGGGTTTAATGGTGGCATAATCTAGTTCTAAACTGGTGACGGTTATTTCGGCTTGCAGCCAGGTCAATTTGGTTTGCAAGTCAAAGCCCAAATCGTTCAGGGCTGTGACCATTGTTTGATTAGTACAGACATTGACAAAGAAATTCTTCCAATAATCGATTTTTAGGGCATCCTTTTCAGCTTGGGGAGCTGCTGTAATCCAGGGTTGAATCGTTGAATAATCCAGTTGGCGACTACCGAAGGTCGTTGTGGCTTCCAACCATTCAAGTTTGGTACTTAAAGGCGGATTCAAGTTATTCAGGGCTTGCACCATCTCACTGACATTCAGAGCAGCAATCATCCGACTGCGATACCCTCCAGCGAGGACGGTGGCTTTTTCTGGAGCGGTCAATTGCCCGCACAACTTAATGACATCCTCTTCTGGTACGTTAAACTTATCCAGCATTTCGTTCAGGCGTTCCAGATTGTTACCTTCCCCGTCACGCTGGATTTGGGGAATTTCCGATGTATTTAAGGTAAAATTCGGTGTTGCCAAATAACGGTTAATTCGAGACTGTACTGAGCCTGTCTGCTGCACCACATGGGTTAACTCATGGGCTGTCAACTCATTATTCCCCGGTGCTTTTCCTTGCCCATAATAAACATCACTTCCATGAGTAAAAGCCTGTGCGCCTAACTCTTGGTTCATCTGCACTGCTTGGCTATTGGTATGCACCCGTACCTGACTGAAGTCAGCGCCAAATCTGGGTTCCATGAAACTTCGCACATCATCTGCTAATGGACTTCCCCCACCTTTACTACCATTTAGCTGATTCTCAAGACCATCCCCACCTTCCAAACTGCGATCGCTAGCCATTTGTAATGTAGACTTGGTTTGTAATTCTTCTTCCTCTGGTGATATCTCTCTTTGGATGGATGTATTCAGAAGTTTAGCTGGATCTTCTTCTTCTAAAATCTCTTCCCGTTGCACAGTTAGTGCTGGCATTGACATGACTGTATTGGCTATCATGTCAGCTTCCTGCTCATACCTATCCCCTGGTTCTCCCACCGTCAACTTCGCCTGGGGACGACGCAAGGATATGCGACTAATGTCGTGAGTAACGGGCTTTTCTGGGATGGCTTGTTGTTCTAATAGTTGCTCATCAGCAGATTGTGCCTCTTGCAGATCGGTTGATACCTCAGTTGCTGCTAGATTATTTGTTGGTAAACCAAAGCTCTGCACTGGATTCGCCAACGTCGGTGTTGTGGGTGAAACAAGCGATGAATTAGAAAAAGTTGATGCGGCTGTTTTCTTAGATCCGAACTTACGATCGCTCATCTCTCCCTCCATTAATAGCTGAGACAGAGCATTGTTTTTTATAGGAATTTTATAGTAGGTTGGGTAGCGATCGCTATGGACTTAAGTATAAATTTAAAAGTATTGCGAAAGTCCCCACCTTCAATGTACTCATAAGGTGGGGATAGGGAGCGGGGGATTCGTCATACATCATGTATGACGAATCCCCAAAATTTTCTGGTAAACTAAAAATTGTCTTGACCATCAATGCCATAAGCGAAAACCATTAGCTTTCAGGTATATGTTGCAAGAGAAAGATTTGGGTCTTGGGAACCAGGACTCCTGCCCTTGGAGGGAATGTAAGACCAAAAAAACTACAAAGTTTTTGAGGCTATTCCCGATGAATTGGGAAGCCCCGTCTGTCTTACGGCGGGGTAGTTCACAAGTATTGCCAGCGATCGCACAACACACATAATAAATTTCCGCAATTCGGTAGGATAGGCATAGGCTAATCCCAAATACCATCGTCATGGTCAAAACACCTCCACAGCATCGGACAATTCCCTTGTTAGAAAATGGTGACAAACTCACCCGCTATGAATTTGAGCGGCGTTACAACGCCATGCCTAACTTGAAAAAAGCCGAATTGATTGAGGGAATTGTCTATATTATGCCTGCTGCTTTGCGTTTTAGAAGTCACGGTCAACCACACGCTTGGATTGTTGGTTGGCTAGGTACTTATGAAGCGGCTAGACCAGGTGTAGCTTTGGGAGTTGAACCCACTGTGCGCCTAGACTTAGATAATGAACCTCAACCAGATGCCGTTCTCCTCATCAACCCAGAAGCAGGCGGTCAAGCAAGGCTGAGTGAAGATGATTATATTGAAGGCGCACCAGAGTTAATTGTCGAAATTGCCGCTAGTAGTGTCGCCATCGACCTCCATGCCAAAAAACAAGCCTATCGCCGCAATGGAGTCAAAGAATATATTGTTTGGCAAGTACTCGATCAGAAATTGAGTTGGTTCTATTTGGAACAGGGCGAGTATCTAGAGTTAGCTACTGATAGGGGTGGAATTCTGCGAAGTCGAGTTTTTCCAGGGTTGTGGTTAGCGGTTGCAGAATTATTAACAGGGAATATGCGGTCAGTGTTAAATTTTTTACAAGCAGGTTTGCAATCTCCTGAACACACAGCATTTGTCCAAAAATTAGCAGATTTAGGCTGAGGCGATCGCCTTTAATGAATGATTTGGCATACAAGGCTACCAAAGCGTTTAACCTTCGGGTAGCTGAGTGTACAGTACTATAGGTCATATTTAAAGTAACTTTAGCTTAAACTTTTTCAACATAAGCACACAACACTAGTTATAATTTCCTATAAGTTGAAAAAACTCTTAAGATTTAGCGTGATTATTACGCTTCTCTCACACCGACTAGCTGACAACCACATTAGGAGGACTATCTATGGCGCTTGTACCACTGCGGCTGCTGTTGGATCACGCGGCTGAAAACGGTTACGGCATCCCAGCTTTCAACGTTAACAATTTGGAGCAGATTCAGGCGATCCTGAAGGCTGCTGTAGAGACAGATAGCCCCGTAATTTTACAAGCTTCTCGTGGCGCTCGTGCTTATGCTGGAGAAAACTTTCTGCGCCACCTGATTTTGGCAGCGGTAGAAACCTATCCTCACATTCCCATTGTCATGCACCAAGATCATGGTAATGCGCCTGCCACCTGCTACTCAGCAATTAAGAACAACTTCACCAGCGTGATGATGGATGGTTCTTTGGAAGCTGATGCTAAGACTCCCGCTAGCTTCGAGTACAACGTCAATGTTACCCGCGAAGTCGTAAATGTAGCTCATGCTTTGGGCGTCAGCGTCGAAGGTGAACTCGGTTGTTTGGGTTCTCTAGAAACTGGTGCTGGTGAAGCAGAAGATGGTCACGGTTTTGAGGGTACACTCGACCATTCCCAACTGCTAACCGACCCCGATGAAGCTGTTGAATTCGTAGAAGCAACCCAAGTAGATGCTTTGGCTGTTGCCATTGGCACAAGCCACGGTGCTTACAAGTTTACCCGCAAGCCGACTGGCGAAATTTTGGCCATCAGCCGCATTGAAGAAATTCACCGCCGTCTGCCTAACACCCACTTGGTGATGCACGGTTCTTCTTCTGTACCAGAAGATTTACTAGCGCTGATTAACCAGTATGGTGGTGCAATTCCTGAAACCTACGGTGTACCTGTAGAAGAAATTCAAAAAGGCATCAAGAGCGGTGTACGTAAGGTAAATATCGACACCGACAACCGTTTGGCTATTACTGCTGCTGTACGTGAAGCTTTGGCTAAAAAACCAGAGGAGTTTGACCCCCGTCACTTCCTCAAGCCTTCTATTACATACATGCAGAAGGTTTGTGCTGAACGCTATCAGCAATTTGGCACCGCTGGCAACGCAAGCAAGATTAAGCAAATTTCTTTGGAAGATTTTGCTGCTAAGTATGCTAAGGGTGAACTCAATGTTGTTACCAAAGCAGCTGCCAAAGTTTAATCAATAAAAGGGACTGGGGATTGGGGGCTAGGGACTGAGTAAGATAGCCAGTTACTAGAATTTTTCTAATTCCCAATTTCTTTAATTTACAAATAGGAGCGAAAGCACTCCTATATTTTGAGATAAGTAAACAGGGTGGCGTTGAAGTCACCCTGTTTTTTGTTTTATTTATAGGAGTTAGGAGTTAAGAGTTATTCTCCCCCTGCCTCCCCATCTCCCTATTCCCCACTCCCTACTCCCCATTCCCTAAAACACCCGATGCTGTAAAGAGGGCATTTGACGGCGTACTTGTTCAAGCCTGGTGGGTTTAATTTCAGCGATCGCAATTCCCGGTTTTTCCCCAGCATCGGCTAAAATTACACCCCAAGGGTCAATAATCACAGCGTGTCCGTGGGTTAGACGGCGACCATAGTTGTTGCCTGTTTGGGCGGGAGCAATGACGTAAGCGGTATTTTCGATGGCTCTTGCTTGTAATAATACTTGCCAGTGGTCTTTCCCTGTAAAAGCAGTAAAAGCGGCAGGAACAAATAACACATCGGCTCCCTTGTCTGCCAAATGACGGTACAGTTCTGGGAAGCGGACATCATAACAAATAGAAAGTCCTAAATTACCGAGTTTTTCTGAAAAATAGACGGGGGGTAGTTGTGTACCTGCCACAACAGTGTTGGATTCTCGATAGGTATTGCCGTCGGGAACATCAACATCAAATAAGTGTACTTTGTAGTAGCGGGCAAGTTCTTGACCGCTTGGGTCAATGAGTAGAGTGGTGTTATAAACTTTGCCTGTATTATCTACCGGAAGTGGAAAGCTGCCGCCCAAGATGGTAATTTGGAAGCGCTGAGCCATTTTTTTCAAGAATTTTTCACTTTCAATGGCGATGGCATCCCCTTGGGCGAGTCTGTCTTTTTCTTCTCCCATAAACGAAAAATTTTCTGGCAAACCCACCAACTCAGCACCTCGACGCACGGCAAGATCTATTAATTCTTCTGCCTGTGCCAGATTTTTTTGGAGATCGGGCACACTGGTTAATTGAATAGCGGCGGCTAAATAAGACTTCATAGATTCAACAACGAATAGTTGATTTATCGGAAATAGATTATCAAAATATATCGCTACTTCAACATTTGTGGAACTTAATTAGAAATGCATGACTTGCTGCGTAGGGGCGCACAGCTGTGCGCCCCTACGAATTGTCTGCACTCCACACAATTGCAAACTGCTATAAAAACTGCCTGGTATGAATATCTCTGTTCTGGTTCAGACATCCTTTGAGTAGATGCTGTGGGCAATATAGCGTTTGTTTTAGTTATTATTCAGGGCATCATACCAGAAGAAACAAACAAACTGGCAGATAAAGCGATTCTAGTGGCGATCGCTAAGTGAATAATTCCTAATTTAAACACAGAGCAACTAATTTTTATTCTGACTTCTGACTTCTGAATTCTGACTTCTGAATTCTGAATTCTGACTCCTCAAATTGTATACAAATGTAAACAAGTTTGAAATACTTGAAATTCAAGCCTTTCAAACTTGTTTGCAAAAATTAACTTAAAGTTACAAAAGAATATATAACTCAAGAGGATTTTGTTACCAATTGAGTTTCAGAGATACTTTTCCAGAGTGGTAGCTAATGTAGTTTTAGGCACAGCGCCGACAACCATATCTACCTTTTGTCCACCCTTAAAAATCATTAATGTGGGTATGCTGCGGATGCCATACTGACTGGCAACATTAGGATTTTCATCCGTATTGACTTTGACAACCTTGATTTGACCTTTGTACTGTTCGGAGATTTCATCGACAACAGGAGCTACCATACGGCATGGTCCGCACCAGGGTGCCCAAAAGTCAACTAAAACGGGTACTTCGCTGTCGAGTACTTCTTGCTTAAAAGTAGAATCCGTAACTTGTGCGGCTGCTGACATGCCTAAAACCTTCGCCAAATATATCTGAGCTTCGTGAAAATTCTACCATAGCAAAAACATCTGCTTGAGAGTGGAGGATGTACATTTGCAAAGAAGCTCTAGAATTTATTCACAAACATAAGGAACCGCCCGAACAATAGTCCGGGCGGAGTGTGGTGTGAGGAGTGAACGGAAACATTCGTCTCCGCTATCTCTATTGTAGGCGACATATGGGATTTTTCCAGGAATTGTTTAGGGGCCTGAAAAAATTTATTTAAGAATTGGGGAGTGGGGATTGGGGATTGGGGAGTGGGGAGTGTGGGAGGTGTGGGAAGCTTTTTTATAATCTCCCTCATCTCCCTCATCTCCCCCATCTCCCCACACTCCCCCATCTCCCCACTCCCCACTCCCTACTCCCCATTCCCTTTATTTCCCCATTCCTAATTGCTGAGCTTTTTGGTAAACTTTGCCCTCAGTTAATAGGGAAGGAGCAATCACAACTTCCACCTGTTGCATTTCTTTAATATTTTTGGCTCCCAAGGTGCCCATGCTGGTCTTTAAGGCTCCTAAAAGATTGTGAGTGCCATCATCTAGTCCTGCTGGGCCAATGAGTATTTGCTCTAGGCTACCAGTGGTGGCAACGCGAATGCGAGTGCCACGAGGTAAGACTGGGCTGGGAGTCGCCATTCCCCAATGATAACCCCGTCCTGGGGCTTCGGCGGCTCTGGCAAAGGGAGAACCAATCATTACACCATCGGCACCACAGGCGATGCATTTGCAAATGTCGCCACCAGTGATTAAACCACCATCAGCAATGATGGGGATATAATTACCAGTTTCCTTGTAGTAATCATCTCGTGCCGCAGCACAATCGGCGATCGCAGTTGCTTGGGGCACACCCACACCCAACACTCCCCGAGATGTACAAGCAGCACCAGGGCCAATTCCCACCAGTACCCCAGCCGCCCCAGCTTTTAACAAATTCAAAGTGACTTCGTAAGTTACACAATTCCCCAACACCACGGGAATAGGCATTGAACGACAAAATTCTGCTAAATCAAGTGGTACTAAAGACTCTGGTGACAAATGTGCAGTCGAAACCACCGTAGCCTGCACAAAAAATAAATCTGCCCCAGCTTTTGCCACCGCCTCACCGTATTTGCTTGCTCCTGCTGGAGTTGCACTCACGGCCGCGATGCCACCTTGTTGTTTAATTTCCTGAATACGTTTTTCAATTAATTCCGGTTTTATTGGTTCGGCATAGAGTTCTTGCATTAGGGCAACAAATTCATCTTTTCCCACAGAGGCAATCCGATCTAATATTGGCTCTGGGTCAGCATAGCGAGTTTGAATCCCCTCTAAATTGAGGACACCTAATGCTCCTAACTGTGACAAACGTACAGCCATGCGAACATCTACTACGCCATCCATTGCACTAGCAATTATCGGGATTTCTCGCTCAATATTGCCAATGCGCCACTTAGTATCTGCCAAACTGGGGTCTAGTGTTCTGTTACCGGGGACTAGAGCAATTTCATCTATTCCGTAAGCTCTGCGAGCTGTTTTTCCCCGCCCAAGTTGAATTTCCACGCTTTAACTTTTCTCAATTCTGTTTAAGCTAGGGTATCAAATTGTGAGAGAAATTGGGGCGTTTTTTTTCCTAAATCATATAGGTGACTAATGACTAATGACTAATGACCGGATTATTAGCATTAATTCTCTTAATTCCAAAATCCAAAATCCAAAATCCAAACAAAGTTACTTTGATTCAGGGTTTAGTTTTAGCGGCATCGACACCAGTGTAACCAGTTGCTAACCAAAGTATGGCTCTAGCTCCATCTCGAATAGATTTTTCAAGAGATTCAGGGGGATTTTCTGAGGGAACTGGCACTGGTTTTAAATAAATACCCCGACTACCCAAAATAATTTCGCCGATGACACAAGCCCGGCGCATATGGAAGTCTGAAGTAATCAAATAAACACTCTTGATCCCACGAGCTTGCAAATCATCTACCAACGTAGTAAAATTGGTAACTGTATCAACTGCTTCATAGTCCAAGTGTAAACGTTTGGGATTAACACCAGCTTTGGTAAACACTCGTTTTGTGGAAGTTGCTGGACTACCCCCCGTAATCCAGATTGGTATATCTGGATGCTTACGGACAAATTCTGCCGTAAACTTCTCTCGCTCTAAACGTCTCGTTGAACCACCCAAAACGATCACTGCTTGCGGCTGTACAAATTGGTTTTGTACTTCTTTGTATCCCCACCACATGATTAGCGGTAGGACAAAAGCCATAAATTTAAAAGATTTACCTGTAAAGAGTAGCTTATTCAAGGCTCGATAACTTAATTTACTGAGTAGAAAATTTTCTCTGACTAGAAAAACAAAAATTGATCGTAGAGTAGCAACCTCCCCAAAGAATCTGCCCAAACTTGGATTTGGGTAATTTTTACGTTGCAACACGCTTAATCGCGTTTTGCTTCAAGATATTCCTCTAATTGATGGATTATCCTAACCTTTATCTGACGATCCATCAAAGGGTTCCAACCACTTTATACAGCAGAATTCAGAATTCAGAATGGGCTACACCCCGCTACGCTAACAGGAGTCAGAATTTAGAAGGAAAACAGTCTTTTGACTGGGCTTTGGGACTTGGCTTCTGTACTTCACCTTCCTGGAAATCCGCTGTTAAGGCAAGAGACGCGATAAATCGCCGTCTCTACAAAGGACTGATTCTTGTAAAAACGGCGATTTACCCTTGTCTTTGCGATCTAGAATTTTCATCAGAAAACCTTATGCGAACTGTATCGTCTACAAATTGCTGTATCTTGCCATTCGCGTATCAACAATAAGGGTGTTACGATATCTTTCACCAGCTGAATCTGACTTATGAAATTAGTTTGCGCCCAAAGCGACCTCAGTACAAACCTCTCACTCGTCAGTCGTGCTGTACCTTCACGACCGACTCATCCGGTACTTGCCAATGTGTTGCTCCAAGCGGATGCTGAAACTAACCAGGTAAGCTTAACAGCTTTTGATTTGAGCTTGGGTATCCGCACTAGCTTTAATGCTGAGGTCTGGCAAGGAGGAGCGATCGCACTTCCTGCTAAGTTACTTGTAGACATCACCTCTCGTCTTCCAGAGGGCGAAATCACTCTCGATGATGAATCAGCCCTCACAGGTGCAACATCCGGCGGCGAAGGTTTAATTGTTACACTCACACCCAAAAGTGGATATTATCAGGTAAGAGCAATGGGACCTGAAGAATTTCCCGAACTACCTGTAATTGAAAATACAGAAGTAATCCATCTCACCACCGCTGCATTAATTGAGGGATTACGGGGTTCATTGTTTGCTACCAGTGCTGATGAAACCAAACAAGTACTCACAGGAGTACATTTAACAGTTAAACAAGATACTCTAGAATTTGCAGCTACTGACGGACATCGCTTAGCAGTGGTAGAAACTAGTAACGAACGTCCTCTAGGCGGAACTAGTGAAGTAGAAGTCACAGTACCAGCTAAAGCATTACGCGAACTACAACGAATGCTAGCTCATAGCGCCTCATCTGATGAACCTGTAGCTTTACATTTCGATCAAGGTCAAGTTGTGTTTGCATGGCAAAATCAACGCTTGACTAGTCGCACATTAGAAGGGCAATATCCCGCCTATCGACAACTGATTCCGCGGCAATTTGAGCGACAAGTCACAATTGAGCGGCGACAATTCATCAGCACTTTAGAGCGAATTGCTGTGCTAGCAGATCAGAAAAATAATATTGTCAAGCTCAGCATTGATAGCGAAGCCCAGGAAATTATCTTATCTTGTGAAGCTCAAGATGTGGGTAGTGGTAGAGAGCCAATGCCGGCACAAATTTCGGGTGAAAATATAGATATTGCTTTTAACATTAAATATTTGATGGAAGGTTTAAAAGAGTTACCATCTTCCGAAATTCAAATGCATTTGAATCAAAGCTTAACTCCAGTGATTTTTACGCCACTGGGCGGCTTGAAAATGACTTATTTAGCTATGCCCGTACAACTGAGAAGTTAACAATAATTGCAACACGTTCTTGGAGAAGACACGATGAATCGCGTCTCTACTCTAGAAACCTTAATATTACAGCACGGCGTAATACCGTTTCTTTGTGAGGCTGCGCCAAATTTTCTTGGCTTCTTCTTTCTTTCTTTCTTTGTGTCCTTCTCTGACGAGACGCTGCGCGAATGCGCCCTTTGCGGTTCGTTCCTCATATAGTTTGGCGCATCTTCATACAGAATTGGTATAAATAGAGCAAACATACTCTTAATCTTAACGTGAGTTCGATGCACAGGATTTTGACCTCACCCCCAGCCCCTCTCCTAATAGGAGAGGGGAGCAAAAAGCTTAATTTTTCGTTGCTTCTCCCTCTCCTCGCAGGAGAGGGAGGCTGGGTGGGTGAGGTCTGTCGAATTCACGTTAAATCTGTAGCAGTTTAGTCAGACAAAAATTGGTTATCGTTTGTTAACGTTGTACAATTGAAAACTATTGGGCTGTAAAGACAACCCGAAAACCATTACTGATGTACTGGATGTCGCGGACGAAGTTGCGGCGATACGCGGAACGGCAGCGACTAGGACGGCTGACCCAGGAACCGCCCCGCAGTACGCCATCTCCTTGTTTTTCAGAAAGATTATTATTAAACCAAGCACTGCCATCCGTAGGCGCTCCTTCATAGTTATGGTGCCAGTCATCAAGACACCATTCCTGTATGTTCCCGTGCATATCGTATAACCCAAAAGCATTAGCTAGTCCAAAACCGCCTACTTCTGTTGTTTCTACTCGATAAATTCCTTTTGGACCTCGACCATAAGAACCTGATTTATGTTCTTTGTCATCTGTACCTCTGTAGTTGGCGAAATCAGTTGTAATCGTCTCACCAAAATGAAACGGGGTAGTAGTTCCGGCTCTACAGGCATATTCCCATTCTGCTTCACTGGGTAGGCGGTATTGTCTTTTTGTATGGCGAGCAAGGCGGGAGCAAAATTCAACCGCATCGTACCAAGACACGCTCTCTACAGGTCTTTGATCCTCTTTGGATTTCGAGGGGTTAACATCTAGCTTTTTGTTCACCTGTGGTAATGCTACTACGGCTTTCCACTGTGCTTGAGTGACTGGATACTTACCTATGCAAAATTGTTTAATGTTTACTAAATGCTGAGGACTTTCTGATTCCACGCGCTCTAGTTCATCCTCTGGTGAACCCATCACAAAACTACCCTCAGGAATCAGCACCATCTCTAAAGTAATTCCATTGCCCAAGTCTTCTACATAGTATTGGGCTGTCTTCTGTGTCCGGTTTACAACTAACTCAAATTGATTGGCTGGATTTTGTTCTGGGGATACAGGCTTTGGTTCTACGGCTACAGTCGGTTTTTGCTGACCAATAATTCGTTCTTCTATTGAAGCTACATCTTCATCTCTCAGCCCTAAAACTTCCTGAAAGTCTCTCAAGTCATTGAGTATAGTTTCGCTTAGTGTTGCTTCAGGGGCAATTACCTGAAAGAGCATTTGTTCATATTCTTCTAATTTGCGCTGATACACCCGATAAGGTTGTTGAACTTCGGCTTCGATCGCATCAGCAACCTCTGGGTTAAGTTTTAATTGGAGACGTAGCGAATTTAGGAAACGACGGCCGAGTCTAGAAATATCGCCCTGATAGATGCGATTTTCTACTTCCTTGCGATACTTCAGCTTTGGGTCATCTTTAGCCGACTTTGCCAGCAAAATCTTATGACCTTCTTCAACAGGGTAGAATTTGGGAGTCATTGCCGGCGCAGCTTCTAGCACCTTGGTACTGGCATATTCATGCAGTTCATCAATGGAAATCCAGCCATCGCTATCTTTATCGGCTGCGCCTGTTTCAATACCTTCAACTAAATAGCGGGTGTAAATGGAGAGTTCTGAGCCTTCTTGCTCAAAGGAATATTGGGTAGAACTGGAAGAAGTGAGGATTGCCCTACCTTTACCACCTAGTTGCTCTTGCACAACAGTACCATCAGTCTTGACTGTCACACCTTGGGTAATTGCCACACTAAAGCAACAGTCTAGAATTAAAACTTGTCTTTGCGATCGGCTATCGTTGATAACCTCGTGCAAAAAACTAGCTGCAACTGCTGAAGGTTTTACCAGCTTGCCGTTTTGTATTTTAGTGGCAGGAGTTGATAGGTATAGTTGCCCTGTATCATCTTGAATTCCATGCCCAGAAAAGTAAAATAGCAGTAAGTCATCTTTGTGACGATTGCTGAACAGGTTGTAGATAGCCTCTTCTATTTCCTGTCTTTGGGGATTTTTCAGCACTGTGACATCTCCCTCAGCAAAACCACCCAGAAGTGGGTCTACCAAAACTCGCCGCATCGCCTCAACATTCTTCACAGCATTGGGTTCTGGTGCTAGTCCTGGCTGATATTCACTAACACCAATCAGCAGCGCCAATTTACTCTTTGATCTAATATCTATAGGTTGCAGATTGATGTTTGCAACTTCAAATTCAAATACCTGGAATGGAGGAAAATTTAGTGTTTCTTCAAATCTACCGCGAAAATCAATTATGCCTTCGTTTGGATAGTTTAACCATCCCTCAAATAATTTGCCTGTCTGATTCTCTTCCCAAAAATAACTATTTTCACTATTTACTTTAAAAGTGATACTAGCAGCAGTTTGATTATCATCAAAACTCCAAGATAGTATTTTGTCTTGTACTGTTAAATTCTGAATTACCGCTAAACCAAAGCGAGAACGTAACTGCACTTCCCCTTGTGGGTAAATGATTAAATGTTCTGTTCCTTCATGCCAAATACCAGTTTCTCCACCCCATTTAACTGCACAAATGTATTCGCCGGCAAATAATTGGAAAATTGGTTGATTATTATCTAGTAGCTTTGGCAACTTATTTGTTTCAATTTCTTCTGCAAATTCGGCATATTTCCCACCGAGATTGCGTAAAACTTCTGCTGCAACATGGGCAAAAGGTAATAAATTTTCTTGTTTTTCTTGACTTAAATCTGGCAGATTTAAAAGCAGTGCAGTGAAGCTTTTAATGGATAATCCCATTTTTTCAGCGATATATTCAGATACCACATCTAAAACCTTCTCGGTTTCCGCTAAACGCATTGCTTGGTTGAGCAATTTTCGTACTTCTGGTACAAAATCATATTCATAAACTTCTCTATTTTTCACCTCTTCTTTATGCAGAGAGACGGAAGAAGAAATATTTTTCTTTCTTTCAATCATGCCACTTAAAAACACTTCTGCCACATTTACTGGTGTAGATTTAGGTAGCATAGTCTTTTGAATTAAATGCACCACAGGTAAACTAACAGGAACAGCTGCCATTAATCCAGCTAATCTTTGTGCTGTGGGTGAGGCGGTGGCTAAAAAACGATCTACTATTGCTTCAGGTGATACTTCTGAAGATTGAGATATTACTTTTTCGTTTACTTGTTCTTTAACAAAATCGAGGTCTAAAACAATGGCTGGTGTTTGGATTCTACCATGACCTGCAACCACTTTAGCCCATTCTTTGAGAGATTCAGGCTCTAGGGTAATAATAGGTAAATTTAAGGCTTGCTCTATATCTAAATCTTCTCTGCAAATTAATTTAGAGTTAGGTACACCAGGGTTAAAAGAACTCAATTTCACTTTATAGCCTAAACCTAACTCACTACTTAACCACAGTCTTTCTGGGAAAAGCTGCATAATTGCAGTTGGAGATTGATTTGACCATTTTTGTAACCATTGATAGATGGTTTTTTGTTGCCAAATAGTAGATACACAATCACTGACTAGTAAAATTAAGCCTCGTTCATTACTATGATATAACTCTCGATAATTATATTGACAATGTTTTTTTGATTTTCCTTTTTTTCTGCTGACTAATTGTAAATTTACTTGATAATCACTTGATAAATTCCAAGTTCTGACAGTATGAAATATCCCATAATTCTCTAATATTTGGGTTAATTCATTAATGGTTTCTTGCCAAATAAATGAAGAACGGTTTTCTTCTACCACTAACTCAAGATTTAACCAGCGTTCAGGTTGAGGTTTAGTGATAGGCATCCAAATGTCCTGTTCTACAATCAAAGCATCTACAATATGGTTAACAGTGGCTTCAACATCCAAAATTCTTCTAGAGTATGAGGGAACTTTACGCATCAAAGGACGCAAAGCTCTACTGATTTGTAGTTTGTTTGATAAAGCAGGTGCAGTAGGAACTTGAAATGGTAAACCCTCTATATTTTCTTCATTTTGAAACTCTTTAGACAACGAATCTGGAGGTGGTGTATAAATATCAATAGGCGGCTCAACGGGTTCAGCAGGCTGAATTTTTGTATCTTCAGTAATGGGTTCTTTTGGAGGTTGAGGTAGTTTTTCTCTGATTTGAGTGTTTTCTACCCCCATTTGCAAAGCTAACCAAAGAGTATCTGCTATATCCTCATCACTTAGTTCTAAACTTTTCCTTAAACCACTATGTTCTAAGATATTAACAAGACGTTTCACTGCGTCATAGGAAGAATTTTTACTCATCTTCTTCAACCTGACCTAAATCTTGCAGCAGTTGTTTAATCAGTCCATCTTTAGTTTCAATGCGTCCTTTTGTCACCATAAATAGAGCATTGAGAAGTTGATCGTTGGCTAGGGTTTTTGTATCTCTTTCTTTAAGAAAATTATCTACTAATGTATCAAGAGCCTCATTTGTTAATTTTGTGGAATTGTCAGGATCTGCTATTTCTTTACCTAAATGAGCCGCAATTATTTTCACTAAATGTTCTTTATCTGGCTCTTTCATAGTTAGCCGTAAACATCGTCTCAAAAATGGTGGAGGGAAATCTCGCTCTCCATTACTGGTTAAGATGACTAGGGGAAAAGTAGTACAAATTACTCTTCCTTCTATAATTTCATGACTAATATCTGCGGTGTATGCAGTACGCACATTCACACTGGGGATTTCTTTTTTGAGTCTAACTAACTCCTCAATTTCAAACCGTCCTTCTTCAAAAATATTTAAAAGATCGTTAGGTAAATCAATATCACTTTTATCAATTTCATCTATGAGGAGAATCCGGGGTTTTGGTGATGGGAGTAAAGCTGTCCCTAGAGGTCCCAAGGTGATATAGTCTTCAATGCTGCTGGCTTGTTGTTTCTTTTCTTCTTTGGGAGACAATGTTGAGGAATTTGGCTGCTGTTTAACTTCTTGTAACCGAGCGATCGCATCATAGTTATATAATCCATCTTTAAGAATAGTCCGAGATGTGATCGGCCAATATAAAACCTCTCCTAACATCAATTCTCTAGCTACTGCATAAGCTAAAGATGATTTACCTGTTCCTGGTTTACCTGTAATCAATAAAGGTCGTCGCAGGTATAAAGCTGCATTGACCATTTTTATTTCTTCTTCACGAGGTTGAAAAGTTTCACCTCTTACTTGGCTGCGACTTTTATTTGGGTCAATTTCTTTACCAAAAGGTCGCCATTTGGGAGATTCGGGTAATTCCCAATCATCGTGAGGTTCACTATTTCCTGTAAAAATTTGCCATTCATTCATAAAATTAATCAATTTAGAGTTTGTTTTCGGTTAATAGCTGTTCGGGTGGTAGTAAATTGGGGTCATCCCACAATAAACATAAATGGTTAATATTTTTCTTGCCTTGTGCTTTTTTGCTTTTAAATTGGGACGGTAATTCTTTTAAAGAGATATCACGATCTTCATTTTTTAAAATTCTATTGAATTCTTCTTCAATATCAGGAATTTGTTGACGAGTCCATAGAGCTAGAGGAAGAGCAGATTTGAAAATAATATTTCCCAATACCTCTCTTGTTTCAAAGGCACTTGTGATTTTTATGGCGATTACGTTTTCCTGTTTGACTTGAGCAAATAAAGTTTTTTGATTATTACTAGAGCCTAAAACAAAAACACTATTAGCATATTCTTCTAATTGATCTTTAAATGTATTTGCTTTGTCACGCCATTTAAAAATAGGTGGACTTTTACCTCTTAATCTATCTGAACAACGAATTACTACTTCATAATCTTCACAAATCCCTGTAGCGAAATCCTCTTCACCTTCTTCATGTTCTTCAGTTTTCCAACAATCAAAATTATGATTCATTAATTCAGGTGGCAAGAAAATATGAATTTGCTTTATTGATTTATTAGCTTTAATTAAACTTTCTTGAATTAAATTTATAGTAATTTTAGATAAATTGCTTAAATTTTTATCTGTAGTAATTACTGATTTATTTTCAATTTGAAGTTGTTCACAATCAGGGCGATGTTCTCGATGATATTGAACTAAATTTTTTATTAACCATGCTTCAACAACATAATTATCCCCAAATTTACTAATTGCTATTATGAGACAGGGTTCACGTTGCTGTTGTTCCTGTTGTCGTTGTTGTTGCTCATTTATTAATTTTTGAATTAATTCATCAAAGTCTCTAATGTTTTCTTTTCCCCATGTTTCTAAATCATGAGATAAATATGTTTCTGTGTTCCTCAAAACTAAATAGCCAACAAATTTATCTATACAACTATAATTGCCTTGTATCGGCATGTCTAATTCATTAATTATGTCTTTTACCTTTTGAGGTTTTATTTTGTTAAGTTTACGTACTTTATAAAGAGATAATTCATAAGCAGTGAAAATCGCTTCTTTTTCTTCTTCAAAGAATCTTTGTAAGATATTAATAAGTTTGTCTAGCTTTTCATGATGTTTATATTGTTGTGCAAGCTCTTTTAATTTAGGATTATCTGGTCTGTCTTGATAACAGGCTTGAAAAAGTTTTTCTAGCTTCCCGTTAGGAATTGCCCAATCAGTTACTAATTTAAAGACAATATGTTTAAGATTTCCATTACCTGCAATCGCCTCCAGATTTTCCTCTAATTCAAATTTAACCACCATTACCAAATCAGTTTTATCAGGATAAGCGTGAAGAATGGCATCTATTAACTGTTTTATCTTACTCTCTAACCACGATTCCATAGCAACTATAATTGTCTTGACTAACTTTTAGCTTTACTTTCAACGGGGTTAATTAAAGGAATAATTAAGCTACATATAATCAATAAACTTGAACCATAAACAGGGCTATAAAAACTTAATGAACTAAAAGGTTCTCCTAGCGCAAATACCCAAACAATAAATGCTATAGTAGAGATAATAGTTTGTTTAACTGCTGGTGGCTTTTTTGGTTCAGATGTTTGCTGGAGAATATAAGCAGCAGTAATTACTGTAAAAATAACCAATAAAATCCACAATATAATATTTGTAGGAACACCAGTGGCACTTTTAATTAATCCCGTAATTGCAATCCATCCGCCGACAATTTCTGTAGGAATATATTTAAGCAGTTTGGAAAAATAATCATCAATTTTTCCTGTATCTGATTGCGCTTCCAATTGGTCACTAACTATTCTACGTCCCATGTTTAACTCCTTAATATTTAAGCTAAATCTGATTGGATTTCTTGATAAATAGCAGCAAACAAAATTCCTTCCCGAATTGTTCCAAAGGTTTTGGCTCTCTGGGCATGATGTAATGCAACTAAACACCAATCTTCATCAAAACAAGGTGAACCACTCGAACCTAAAGCTGTTTTATTAACATATTGAACTAAACCACTATTATGATAAACTCCTGTGATGCCATCGTGACTGATGGACAGTTTCATGGAATCGCCTTCAGGATGTTGTAAAACACTAATTCCCATTTTCTCAATTGGTAACTTCTTCCCATCCCAACGCGCAGGTTTAATATCTTTTTCTTGGTTAATTTTAGATTCTACCTGTAATAAAATATAATCTAGATGTTCAGTTTTACTAAAACGTAAAATTGGTTTTTGGTTATCTAATTTAAATGAATTACCAGAATTTTCACCACCATCATCTGAAGCAAAAAAGCCAAATTTCAAAACAGCATCACGAGCGTTATTTTCTATGTTACTTTCTTCATTAGGCTGGAAAACATGATAATTGGTTAATATCTTATTAGGTGTAATTAAAACTCCTGTTCCCATAATCTTGCGAGATGGTATTTCAATCCGACATACCGATGCAGATTGTTCAATTGCCCGTTTCAAAAATCCTACATCCAAGTAATCAAAATTAGGTTTCAGCCAATTTTGCAGTTGAATTTCATCAGTTTCACCTTTCCAGTTAATATTGGGGCCAAAATCTGTTGTTATTACTGGCGAGTCAGTAATAAAGCGTTTATTAATAACAACTGATTCATAAAATTCCTTCAAGTCTGGATTATCAGGATTAGTTTCGTAGGCAGCTAAAATTAACCGATATGTTTTCCCTCTGGGAATTGCCCACCTAGTTAATAACTTAAAGACAATATCTGTAACATTTTCGCCACCTGCGATCGCATCCAGATTTTCTTCTAATTCAAACTCAACCATCATTGCCAAATCATTTTTAGTGGGATAAGCACTAACAATGGCTTTAACTAACCTTTTGAGTTCAGCACCAGATAGCTTCATAATCAAGGACTTAGTAAAATCAGGGGTAAAAGCAAGTATAAGCGACAGTGAAATAATTATGACACGATCGCTGTTAGGGACTTCCAGTTTCAAAAAGATCCCGTCGTAGGGGCGCATAGCTATGCGCCCCTACAAATGTACAAATAATTTGGGATAATTTATTTTTTGGAAGTCCCTGAATAGATTATTTGCCATTTCCGGCGGAAACATTTACAACGTTGCTACAAGTTCCTTTAAGCGATCGCGTCCATCCCGAAAGACAGGCCAACCATCCCCCACCAGCACTGCTTCCACTCGACTGAGTTCTGCTAACCTCCGCACCGAAGCAACAGCCTGCTCTCGATTGAGCAGCTTGTCATCTGGTAATATTGTCAAACTACCAGCCTTGCGTGCCCGTACTAAATCTCCTGTAATCAACGTTGTTTCCTCTAGTAATAAAGCCAGTTCACCGGGCGTTTTAGAACCTTGGAGTTCAATTACCTTTAGTCCAGGTACGAATTCCTCACCATCAGACAGCCAGCGATCGCAA
The DNA here is from genome assembly GCF_014698115.1 of Nostoc sp. FACHB-973. Classification (GTDB taxonomy): domain Bacteria; phylum Cyanobacteriota; class Cyanobacteriia; order Cyanobacteriales; family Nostocaceae; genus Nostoc; species Nostoc muscorum. The sequence goes on along the minus strand of NZ_JACJSJ010000120.1, from coordinate 614 downwards.
AATATAGGAAAACTATCTTTTTCCGCCACAGGGCCGGCAATCTTAGCATAGGTTTGATCGGCAATTTCTTTACTTGCCCTGACATGCTCAGAATTCGTCAGCACAATCCAAACTACACCACCGAGGGATTTCAGATGATTCCAATCATGGTTTGATAGGGCTACTGGGTCAATCAAGATGTTGCCATCTGGGCGAATCCAGGCAATCCCATTGAAATCAATATTTCTTGCCGGATTGAAATTAGACCAGCTATAAAGATCGGGACGGTGCAAAGATTTCATGATGATTCTGGATTTGTACCTTCAATAATTGACTATTAATCTCAATAATTCAGTATATAGATAATAGGGGTATTGGGGATTGGGGATTGGGGATTGGGGATTGGGGATTGGGGATTGGGGATTGGGAAATAAGACATGGAAACACGGAGAAATTATTCACCGCGTCGCCACGTCTCCGACTCTCCCTTAGGGATTACCAATAAATAATTGGATATTTTTTTATTTGGAAGTCCCTTATTTTCTTTATGTCCCCAGTCCCCAGTCCCCAGTCCCCAGTCCCCAGTCCCCAGTCCCCAGTCCCCAGTCCCCAGTCCCCAGCCCCCAGTCCCCAGT